>DASWRY010000035.1:0-13522 GCA_036402915.1 Mycobacteriales bacterium | reverse complement strand
CGAGGAGCAGGTCGGTCTGATGGTCGACGTCCTCGACGTCGACGAGATCAGCGTCGCCGTGAAGGAGGTGCGCGAGCAGAGCCCCGGCTCGTGAGCGCAAGCGGTCGCTCCGGCCCGGGCACGCAGCCGTCAGCCGTCGGCGCCATCGACGGGCGCGCCCCGGTGCGATGGACGTGGCCCGCTGCCCTCGGACGTCACACGGCCTCCTGTGGCCTGGGCGTTCCCCGCGCGGCCCAGATGAGAGTCACCGAGCCGCCGGTGGCCGCCTCCCCCAACGCCTTTTCGCGTCACGTTCGAGGTCACGGCTCCGCGACACCGGAGCTGCTCCTCTGCGTCATCAGACGGCCGGATCGGGCAGCAGCTCCCGTACCTCTTGCGCACAGCGGCAGGCGACCGCGATCTTGGCAGCCCACTCCAGCGCCTCCGCGCGGGAGGGCACGTCGACGACCGCGAACCCGCCGAGGTGCTCCTTGCTCTCCGGGTACGGGCCGTCGGTGACCGTCCCGTCGGGGGCCACGACGCTCGCCTCGTGGCCTTTCACCCTGCCGCTGAAAACCCACACGCCGGATCTCCATCGCGAGCGCGGGGTGAGCCCCTCGCCCGTCCGTGACGCAAAGCCCGGCTGAGTGCGATCACATGGGCGGGTGTGCGCTCAGCCAGGCTGCCGCTCGGCGCGCCGACGCACGGGACAGCCACGCGTCCTGAATTACCTCGGCCAGGTCATTGCGGGTCAGCTCGCCGATCCGACTCCCGCGGAGCAAGACGGAGGGGTGGCCGTCGAAGTGCGCGGTGGTGAAGAACGGCCACGCCTTGTCCTGAACCAGAGCCTGCTTGTCGGCGTCGGATGCCACCCAGAAGACCATCACATCCGCATAGCGCTCCCCGGTGGCGGAATCGACCGCGTCCGGACGCGGGTTGCGGAAGAAGATGAACGACCTCCCGCCCACCTGGTAGACCGGATTCTCGCCCGTCCCGTACTCGACGGTGACATGTGGCATGACCAAAGCCAACTCGTGCACGTCTTCGACCCGAGCGGGCCGGCTCCCGTCGCCGGACATGCGCCAACCATATTCAGAACCGCGCTTTCCGCTCATGCCGCGACTCGCGCCGCCATGCCGAGCTGAGTGCGACTGCGATCGAACGGAGGGCGAAGGCCAGGGGGCCACGGCCACAGTGCCCCCACGGCTCCACCGCCGGGGCCCCTGACCGCCTCCGTTGATGACGTAGTGGTTGCCGTCGGGGACGGCAGTGGTCCGCGTGCCCTCCGACGGTGCGGAGGCGTCGAAGTTGGCGCTTCCGCCGGGCTCGGAGTACGCCATGGCCGCGATCGGGGCGCCGGCGTCGACTCTTCCCAAGCGAACGGCGGCTGGGAGAAGACCTCATCGTAGAGATTGCGGATGGGGTCGAACAGCGCCTCAGCCAGAGGCGCGCCTCCGAGGCGCACCGTCGCGGGCGGGACCATGATCCCACGGTAGCGCAGACACTATTACCACCAAGGGGCCGTCGACAGCCCCATATCTCGGACGGTTGTTCGCTTGACCTCGCCGAGTCGAAACGCCGGTTGAGCCATAGCCTTGATTCGACATCCAGTACGTGTGGGATCGACGAGGCGGCCGACACACTCGGCGAGGTTGCGCGCCTCACCACCGTCAACGGCACCGAGCGGATTCTGTAGCGGCTCGACGGTCTCCGCGGGGCCCTGGCGCCGTGGGAACGTACCGAGCCGTACGCCTCGGCGTAGGCATCGCAACGCTCGTCCATCACGGCAGCGGCCTCGGTGCTGTCGTGGAACGCGAGCGCCACGTCGTCAGACGTGACCCTCGGCCGGTTGATCCGGACGCCGAGGGGTGTCGGGCTGCTCGTGGCCCCATGGCAACCGCCCGGAACGTCCCGGATCGGTGCTAACCTCCTCAGCCCGCGGAACCCAGCCCAGGACCCCCGCCGAGGAGCCCGCCATGGCCGAGCCAGCCCACGGACCGAGCTTCGAACTCGAGATCAAGCCCCTGTTCTCCCAGCGCGACCAGGAGGCGATGCTGATCATGTTCGACCTCCACGACGCCGACGAGGTCCGCGACCACGCCGATCTCATCCTCGAGGTCCTCGAGGCCGGCCGGATGCCCTGCTACGGTGCCTGGCCAGAAGAGCAGATCGACCTGTTCCGCCGTTGGCAGGCCGCTGACATGCCGGATTGACCACCATTCGTCACGCTCCGTAGTACAAGTGGCCCGCGTGGCGGTTCCGGCTTACTCTCGGTATCCGGTGAAGCAGACGCCGACAGGGAGCCGAGGTGACCAGCCGTGACGGAGGCGAACACGCCCGCGGCTCCATTCCGACACGACGCACTCCTCTACTCCTCCCTCGACGACTACCTCGCCGGCACCGTGCCGTTCATCCGGGACGGTCTGGAGGCCGGTGAGCAGGTTCTGGTCGTCCTCGCCCAGGGCAAGCTCGACGCGGTACGCGACGCGCTGGGCACCGACGGCGCCCACGTGCAGTTCGCGGACATGCTGGCGGTCGGCCGCAACCCCGCGTGCATCATCCCCGCGTGGGCGGACTTCGTCGCGGGCTCCGACCGGCCGGTACGCGGGATCGGCGAGCCGGTGTGGGCGGAGCGCACCCCGGCCGAGCTGGCCGAGGCGCAACTCCACGAGGCCCTGCTGAACAGGGCGTTCGCCGGGAGGCCCGGTTTCTGGCTCCGCTGTCCCTACGACCTCACCACCCTGCCCCCTGAGGTGATCTCGGCCGTGCAGCACAGCCACCCCGTACCGGACGACAGCAGCCACGCGACCCTCGCCGGCCGGCTACCGGAACCCGCCGACGTGGCGGAGCGCCTGGAGTACGACGTCGGCACGCTGCCCGCCGTCCGGCACACGGTCCGCGCGCACGCCGAGCGCGGTGGCCTCGACGGCGCCCGCATCCGGCACCTCGTCCTCGCGGTCCACGAGGCCGCCGCGAACAGCGTCCGCCACGGCGGCGGCCGTGGCGTCCTGCGGATCTGGGGCGAGGGGAGGGCGCTCGTCTGCGAGGTCGCCGATCGCGGCCACATCACCGACCCGCTGATCGGCCGCGTCCGCCCGCACCCGAACGCGGGGAGCGGACGCGGCCTGTGGATCATCAACCAGCTCTGTGACCTCGTGCAGGTCCGCTCGTCCGGTGCGGGCACCGTGGTGCGGATGCACCAGCTCGCGGTGTAGCGGTCACGGACGCAGCAGCGCCTTGACGGACCGGCGCTCGTCCATCGCCGCGTACGCCTCCGTGACCTTGTCCAGCGGCAGCTGGAGGTCGAAGACCCGCCCGGGCGAGATCGTGCCGGCGAGCACGTCGGCGAGCAGTTCGGGGAGGTACGCCCGGACGGGGGCCACGCCGCCGCCCACGTTGATGTTGTTGCCGAACAGCTGCCGGAGGGGCAGCTCCGGGCCGCCGTTCGGCACGCCGACGTAGCCGACGCGGCCGCCGGGGCGGGTGGAGTCGAGCGACTGCTGCATGGACTCCTTCGTGCCCACGCACTCGAGGACCGCGTCCGCGCCGACGCCGTCCAGCAGGTCCATCACCCGGGCGACGCCCTCGGCGCCGCGCTCCGCCACGATGTCGGTGGCCCCGAACTCGGTCGCGAGGGCGGCGCGGTCCGCGTGGCGGGACATCGCGATGATCCGCTCCGCGCCGAGCCGCCGGGAGGCGAGTACGGCGCAGAGCCCGACGGCCCCGTCTCCCACGACCACGACCGTGCTGCCGGGGCCGACGCCCCCGGCGAGGGCCGCGTGGTGCCCGGTGCCCATCACGTCCGAGAGCGTGAGGAGGTCCGGGACCAGCGCGTCGTCCGGCTGCCCGGGGGTCGCGACGAGCGTGCCGTCGGCCATCGGGACGCGGACCGCCTCGCCCTGACCGCCGTCCACGGGCAGCCCGTACTCGTCGTCGGACCCCCACCATGCGCCGTGCTCGCACGAGGTCTGCACGCCGTGCCGGCAGTGCACGCACGTGCCGTCGCTCACGGCGAACGGCGCGATGACGAAGTCGCCCGGGCTCACCGTCCGTACCTCACCGCCCACGTCGGTGACCACGCCGACGAACTCGTGCCCGATCCGCTTCGGGGTGGCGGGGGTGTTCACCCCGCGGTACGGCCAGAGGTCCGACCCGCACACGCACGCGGCCGTGACCTGCACGAGCGCGTCGGTGGGGCGCAGGACCGAGGGGTCCGGAACGTCGTCGAGCCGGACGTCGCCGGGGCCGTACAGGACTGTCGCGCGCACTGGGAGCTCCTCGCATTCGGGTACCCCCATGTCGTACCCCACCCGGACGGAACCGAATCAGCGCGTATCCGTGCGAACCCCCGCTCGTTGACCACGATGTGACGGACCTCACAGGCAGCCGGCGGGCGTTCCTCGCCCGGGCCGGCGTGCTGGGGGCCGCGGTCGCGGTCGGCGGCCTGCTGCCCCGGACGGCGTCGGCCGCCCCGCGCCCGGTCCCCGGTGTCGCCGAGCTGAGGCCGGTCCTCGCCGAGCTCGCGCGCGACACGATGAACGGCCTGGCGGTGTTCGTCGTGCCGGGCCCGGACGCGTACTCCCGGGCGCAGGGCACGCCACGCACCGAGCCGGGCGCGATGGAGGCGCGGACGCCGGACTTCCTGATGACGGCGCTGGACGACTACGTCCCGTTCCCGGACGAGATCGCGCGCCCGGTGGCCGCCGCGTTCGCGACGGGCCTCGCCGCCACCGGCCTCGCCCTGCCGGCGCCGCTGGCCGACGTGGACGTGACACCGCTGGACGAGGCCCTGGGCGTGCTCCTGCGGAACGACGAGACGATCCCGCTGTCCCTCGCGCTGGCGTCGGCGCTCAACCTCCTCGCGACGCAGGTCGACCCGGCGTCGCTGAGCGGGCCGTTCGTCTCGCCGTTCGCGCGCCTCTCGTTCGCGCGGAAGGCCGAGGTGTTCCGCCTGATCGAGGGCCCCGACGCCGGCCTCGTCGCGACGCTGGACACCGCGCTGTCACAGCCGCTGACGGCGTCGGTGTCCGGGCTGCTGCGGTTCGTGGGCGGCGCGCTGCTGGAGTTCGCGATGTTCGGCAGCTACACCGAGTGGGCGGTCTTCGAGCCGCGCACGAAGGCCCTCACGGACCGGCCGGTCGGGTGGCAGCTCACCGGCTACCGACCGCACGGGATCGTCGAGGGGGCCGCCGACTTCCGGGGGTACTACCAGGGCCGGACGAGGGTGGCGGACCGATGAGGGACGTGATCGTCGTCGGTGCGGGCGGCGGCGGCCCGGTGGTCGCCGCGGAGCTCGCCGGGCGCGGGCTCGACGTGCTGCTGCTCGAGGCGGGCCCGCGGCACGCCGACCCCCGCCGGGAGTGGACGCACTACGAGAACGACGCCAACAACCCGCTCACCGGGTTCCTCCGGTTCGGGCCGGAGGACCGGAGCAAGCCCGCGTGGTTCCGCGAGCTGCCGCAGAACTCCTTCGTCTGGCAACTGTCCGGCGTCGGCGGGACGACCCAGCACTACTTCGGCAACTCGCCGCGGGCGTACCCGGGCGTGTTCGCGGGGTACGACGGCGCCGACGCCGCGAACTACGACGTCGCCCACCGGTTCCCGTTCCGCTACGACGAGCTGATCCCGTACTACGAGTGGGTCGAGGCGACCCTGCCGGTGCAGACGGCGGCGATGGGTACCAAGGAGGCGCTGTACTTCCGGGGCTGCGAGGCCCTGGGCCTGCCGGTGCAGACGACGAAGACCACCACGCGCCCGGCGTTCCGGCCGCAGGAGAACGCGATCCTCCAGCCCGGCGGCACCGCGGGCCGCACCGACCGGACCGAGCTGCTCGCCTACCCGCGGGCGACGGGCTGTACGTTCTGCGGCCACTGCTTCCAGGGCTGCATGCAGCCGCCGAGGGCGCCCCGGAACCAGTTCGCCAAGCGGTCCACCGACAACAGCTACGTGCCGATGGCGCTCACCGCCGACGCGTGGCGCAGCGGCGGCAGGCCGGTGACGCTGCTCACGGACAGCTTCGTGACGCGGGTGCACACGGAGGAGCGCGGCGGGGAGACGGTGGCCACCGGCGTCACCTGGCGGGACAACGGCACCGGCGAGACGCACCGCGAGGACGGCCGGGTCGTCGTGCTGGCCGGTGGGTGCACCGAGACGCCGCGGCTGTGGCTGAACAGCGGCCTCCCGAACCCGAACGACTGGGTCGGCCGCGGGTACACCGACCACTTCTTCGACTGGGTGATCGGGAAGTTCGACCACGACACGGGAAACGACGTCGGGGCGGCCTCCGCGGCCCGGACGGAGTTCCCGGGCCACGGCGGGCTCGAGAACGTGGGCCTGCCGCCGGCGCTGGAGGCGTTCTCGGCCACGTTGTCGGACAGCGGGATCCGTGGAAGGTACGACAACGGCCGCGGCGCGACCGGTCCGTGGGACGGGCCCGCGGGCCGCGTGCTCGGGCCGGAGATCAAGGAGCTGCTCGGCGACGGGATCGACCGCGTGCTGAACGTCCTCGTCATCACCGACGACGACGTCGAGGCGCAGAACCGGGTGGTGCCGTCGGCGTTTCCCGCCGACGAGAACGGCCCGGTGGCCAAGGTGCAGTTCCGGCAGCGGCAACGCACCGCGCGGACGCTGCGCAACCGCGAGTTCATGGCCCACCGCGCGGCCGAGCTGCTGCGCGGGGCGGGCGCGACGACGGTGTACCGGATCGACTGGGCGCCGCTGATCCTGCACGTCCAGTCCACCATGCGGATGGGGGAGTCCGACCGGGACTCCGTGCTCGACCCGAGCGGGGAGGCGCGCTGGGTGAAGCGGCTGTACGTGGCCGACAATTCCGCGCTCGCCAACGCGCTCGGCGGACCCAACCCCACCCTGACCACCCAGGCTCTGGCCACGCGGACCGCGGAGACGCTGTTCGGCCGGTACTTCGCCGGTGACCCGTGGGTCCGGACGGAGGCCCCGACCGCCTCCACGGACCCGCGGATCACGGCACGGCTGGATCGGCTCGGCCGGTAGCCCGGGGGGACGGCGGGAGGCGCCCAGCGTCGTGCGCCTCCCGCGTTCACGTCCCGGCGCGGCCGCGGGACCCGGCCGGCAGGCGCGCGACGTCCCCGACGGCCGCCATCCCGTGACGCCGGCACCGGGGCGGCCCCCGGAACGCGGCTCAGCCGCCCGGCTGCCACAGCTGGAAGTGTGCGCCGGAGGGGTCGGTGCAGTCCACCAGCAGGCCGTACGGGCGCCGGGCGATCTCGCCGGCGGTGCCACCGTGCTCCCGCACCCGCGCCGTGCCCGCCAGGACGTCGGTCACGTGGTAGCAGAGCTGCACCTCCGGCTTCCCGCGCGCGATGCCGACGTGGGGGGTGACGTCCTCCACCTGCCAGCCGTGCTCCACGGAGCCCGGCGAGAACCGCCAGCCCAGCACCGCCCCGTAGAACTCGCGGGCGGTCGCGTCGTCGGGCACCAGCACGGACACGTACGCCACGTCGCCCTGCCGCAACCGCGTCGCGGTGGGCGGCGGCTGGTTGAGCATCCACCGGTGCCCGAACGGGTCGACCAGCACCGCGACCCGCCCGTACGGCTGGTCCTCGGGCCGGCGTTGGATCGTCGCCCCGGCCTCGGCCGCGTGCCGCACGGTGCGGTCGACGTCGGGCACCTGGACGTGGACGGACGTGCTCGGCAGCCCGCCCTCCGGTGCCTGTACCGGTGCGCCGGCGGACGGCTCGGCGAGCATCAGCACGGCGTCCCCGATCGCCAGCTCGGCGTGGCCGATCGACCCGCCGGGCATGACGTACGGCTCGCCGCGGCGGCGCGCCCCGAACACGTCGGCGTACCAGTCGAGCGCACGCCGGCCGTCGGCGACGATCAGGTACGGGGTGAGCGTGGGGCCCCACGCGAGGTCTGTCTCGTGCTGGGTCTCGGTCATGTCTCCTCCTGCGAGCAGGGCCGCGCGGAGCCGTTCCCGGAGCTGCGCGGCGAACGTCGGATCGGGGTCGACGGGGTCCGCGGGGGTGCGGAGGGCGTCGAGGGGGTCGGTCACCGGAGGCCCTCCTCTCCGTCGTACACGCGGCGGAACGCGCCCCGTGCGCGGACCAGCAGCGCCTCGGTCGCGTGCAGCGTCCGGCCGAGGTGCGCGGCGACCTCGGCGACACCGAGGCCGTCCAGGTACCGGAGGGTCAACGCCGCGCGGTGGTGTGCGCCGAGCCGCCCGAGCGCCTCCCGTGCCCGCAGCACGTCCAGCTCGGTGTCCCACCGGTCCTCGGTGGTCGCCGTGGAGTCGGAGACGAGCCGGAGGCCGCGTTCCTCCCGTTCCACCGCGCGCCAGTGGTCCACGAGCTTGTGCCGCGCGACGCCGATCAGCCACGGGATGCCGACCGGCGGGGCCTCGGCGCGGCGGGCCGCCGAGACTGCCGCGAGGAAGCACTCCGCGGTGAGGTCCTCGGCGAGCGTCGCGTTGCCACAGCGCGCGAGCAGGTACCCGTACACCTGGGGCAGCGCCTCGTCGTACAGCGTGAGCAGGCCGAGCGCAGGGTCCGGTTGCGTGCTCACGTCCCTCCGTCGTCCGGCGGCGCCGTTTTCCGACGCCCCTCAGCCGAGCTCGTCCTTGTCGTCCCCGGCGCGCTTGTCCCCGGCGCGGTCGTCCTCGGCGCGGGTGTCCTCGACCCGGCGCCGCGGCGGCCACGGACCGCCGGCGACGACCGGTTCCGCGTCGGGATGCCCGATGAAGTACCCCTGGGCGTAGTCGCAGCCGAGCTCGTTCAGCTGGCCGAGCTGCATCGCGGACTCGACGCCCTCACCGATCGTGGCCAGCCCCAGCGCGTGCCCGAGGTGCAGGACGCCCTCGACGATCGCGGTCGTCGTCGGGTGCTGCCCGAGGCGCCGGACGAACGACTGGTCGAGCTTGAGGGTGTCGATCGGGATCTTCTGGAGCCAGGTCAGCGACGAGTACCCGGTGCCGAAGTCGTCCAGCGAGACGTGGCCGCCCCGGTCACGGATGGCCGTGACGCTGGTGATCGTCGCGTCGAGGTTGCTGGCCGCGGCGCTCTCCGTGATCTCGAGGTTCAGCTTCCCGGTGTCCACGCCGCACTCCGACACCGCGTCGTCCAGTTTCTCGAGCAGGGCCGGGTGGGTCAGTTCCCGGGCGGAGAAGTTGATGCACACGCCGAGGTCCAGGCCCTCGCGGCGCCACCGGGCCACCTGCGCGACGGCCGTCCGCAGCACCCACGCGCCGATCGGGACGATGAGCCCGGTCTCCTCGGCCAGCGGGAGGAACGCGCTCGGCGGCAGCAGCCCGCGCACGGGGTGCCGCCATCGCAGCAGCGCCTCCGCCTCGGTCACCTCGTCGTGGCGGAGGTCCAGCTTGGGCTGGTAGTGCACGGTGAACTCGCCCGCCTCGAGCGCCCGCCGCAGGTCCGCCTCGAGCTGCACGCGGTCGGTGACCCAGTCGCGGAGCTGCTTGCTGAACAGCTGCACCCGGCCGCGGCCGCGCCGCTTCGCCTCGTACAGCGCGGTGTCCGCCTCCCGCAACATCTCCTCGGCGCTGGGGCGCTGGCCGGTCGAGACGCTGACGCCGAGCGACGCGCCGACGAACACCTCCTGCTCGGCCCCGGCGAGCGCGTAGGTGCCGGCGACGGCGCGCTGGACCCGCCACGCGAGCCCGGCGGCGGTCCGTTCGCTGGAGAGGTCGGCGCACAGCACGGCGAACTCGTCGCCCCCGAAGCGCGCCACCGTGTCGCCGGGGCGGACGACCTGCCGGAGACGGTGCGCCACCTGGCGGAGCAGGTCGTCCCCGGCCGCGTGCCCGAGCGTGTCGTTGACCATCTTGAACTGGTCCAGGTCGCAGAACAGCACGCCGACCCGGGAGTGGGGACGCCGCTGGGCACCCGCCAGCGCGAGCTCGAGGTGGTCGGTGAACAGCGAGCGGTTCGGGAGCCGTGTGAGGGCGTCGTGGGTCGCGGCGTACTCGAGCTTCGACCGCAGCTCGCGCGGGACCGTGATGTCGCGCCAGTTCACCACGATGCCCTCGACGCCCGGCGTGGCCAGGTGGTTCGCGATCCGGCCGTGGACCCAGCGGGTGCCGCCCTCGCCGTGCCGGATCCGCGCCTCGGCCTCGATCACGGTGCCGGGCGGGGCGGTGGTCACCCGGTGCAGGACGTCCTCGAGCACGGCGTGGTCGCGCGGGTCGAGGCTCTCGAGGGCGTGGCGGCCGACGAGCTGCTCCGCCGGGTACCCGAGCACGGAGCTGGCACCGGGGCTCACGTACCGCGTGACCCCCTCGCCGTCGAGGACCTGGACCACGTCCACCGCGGACTCGACGAGCGCGCGGAACCACCTCTCGCGGCCCCCGCCGGTGTCCACCCGGTCGTCGAACAGCAGCACCACGCGGTCCCCGACAGCGCCCGCGTCGACGGCCCACGGCACGCCGCCGTCGACCGGACCGCGGGTGGGGGCGGGAACGTCCAGGCAGGCGTACCCGCCGCTCGACACGAGGCCGGCCAGCTGCGAGATGAGCCGCGCGCCCGTACCTCCGGGCAGGTCACCGAGGTGCCGTCCCGCGGTGAGGCCGGAGGGGACGAAGCGGTCCGCGGCGCTGTTGCTGCGCTGGATCACGAAGTCGGTGATCTTGCCGTCCGCGTCGTACACCGCCCGTGTCACGACCACGCCGAGGCGGGGATGACCGAGCAGCACCGACAGCAGTGCGCTGTCCGGCGCGTCGACGTACTCCACGGGAGCACCTCCGCCGCGGAACCGACCCCCGTCGCCTCCTCCGTGCGGCGGGGGACAGCATTATGCCCGCAAGCATGCGCGCGGCGCGGCCGTTCGGCACGGTGGGGGCGCGGCGGGACGCCCCGGCTGCGGGACGCGGCACCGGTGTGCGGTACACAACAGGTCGCACACCCGTGACCGGACCGAAGGGAACACACATGTCGGACAACCAGGGTCGCGTCGCCGTCGTCACCGGCGGTGCGCGGGGGATCGGCGCGGCGACGGCCCGGCGGCTCGCCGCCGACGGTTTCGCGGTCGCCGTGGTCGACCTCGACGAGGCGAACTGCGCCGACGTCGTCGGCAAGATCACCGCGGCCGGTGGCCGCGCCCTGGCCGTCGGTGCCGACGTCTCGGACTCGGAGCAGGTGCAGGCGGCGGTCGAGCGCATCGCGGCCGAGCTCGGCCCGCCCGCCGTGCTGGTGAACAACGCGGGCGTCCTCCGCGACAACCTGCTGTTCAAGATGTCCGACAGCGACTGGGACACCGTCATGCAGGTGCACCTGCGGGGCGCGTTCCTGATGAGCCGCGCCGTCCAGCGGTACATGACCGAGGCCGGGTACGGGCGGATCGTGAACATGTCCAGCACCTCCGCGCTCGGCAACCGCGGCCAGGTGAACTACTCCGCCGCGAAGGCCGGCCTCCAGGGCTTCACGAAGACCCTGGCGATCGAGCTGGGCAAGTTCGGGGTCACCGCCAACGCGATCGCGCCGGGCTTCATCGAGACCGAGATGACCGCGGCGACGGCGGAGCGGGTCGGGGTGCCGTTCGAGGACTTCAAGAAGCACGCGGCGTCGCAGATCCCCGTCGGCCGCACCGGGCGGCCCGAGGACATCGCGCACACGGTGTCGTTCCTCGTGAGCGAGGGGGCCGGGTTCGTGTCCGGCCAGGTGATCTACGTGGCGGGTGGCCCGAAGGACTGAGGCTGCCGCTCGGGGGGCGTGCCCGTCCGGGTACGCCCCCCGGCCAGCTCCGCGAAGAGCGCCCGGTACCCGTCGACCAGCGTGGTGAGACCCAGCTCGAAGGCACCCTCGTCCACCTGGTGCCGGTGCTCGCGCAGCCGGTGTGCGCCCGAGAGGTGCGGGTACTCCGCCGCGTACAGGGCCGGGTCGTCCGGGAAGCCCAGCGCGAACGAGCTCAGCGCCGACCCGGCCACGAAGTACCGGATGCTCGCCGCGATCCGGGTGGCGTGCCCCCGTGGCCACCCGGCATCGACCAACGCGCCGTAGACGGCGTCGGCCATCCGCAGTGCCGCGGGCCGGCGGGCGGGGCCGTGCACGAGGAACGGGACCAGGTTCGGGTGGGCCGCGAACGCCGCCCGGTACGCCCGCGCCCACAGCTCGAGGGCCGTGTCCCACGGCTGCGTGCCGAGCATCGAGATGTCCACCCGTGCGATGATCGCGTCGCCGATCGCGTCGAGGATCGCGTCCTTCGTGGCGAAGTGGTTGTAGAGCGACGGGGCCCGGACGGCGAGCTCACGGGCGATCCGGCGCGTCGACAGGGCGTCCATGCCCTCCGCGTCGACGATCGCCGTGGCCGCGTCCACGATGCGCTGCTTGGACAGCAGGGGCTCGCGCGGCCGTGGCATCGCGCCCCTCCTCCCACCGGACCGGCTGTCCGGCCCGCTGAGCCTACCCGCGGGGTCTCCCGGGACGGTTCCGCCGGTTGCGGCGCGCCGCTAGGGTGCTGTGCGGGTGGACAGCGGACACCGCGGGAGAGCCTTGTGGCCATTGCTCCGGAACAGCCCCAGCCCATCGTGACGCGCCCGTATTCGGTACGGCCCCGGGTCAAGGGCAATGCCCTGGTGCGTCTCGTCCGCACCACCGACGCGAAGACGATCGGGCTGCTGTACCTCACGACGTCCTTCGGGTTCTTCCTGCTCGCCGGCCTGATGGCCCTGCTCATGCGGGCGGAGCTGGCGCGGCCGGGGCTGCAGTTCCTGTCGAACGAGCAGTACAACCAGCTCTTCACGATGCACGGCACGATCATGCTGCTGCTGTTCGCGACGCCGCTCGTGTTCGCGTTCGCGAACTACATCGTGCCGCTGCAGATCGGCGCCCCGGACGTGGCGTTCCCGCGGCTCAACGCCTTCGCGTACTGGCTGTACCTGTTCGGCGGGACGATCGTGGTGCTGGGCTTCGTCACGCCGGGTGGGGCCGCCGACTTCGGCTGGACGGCGTACGCCCCGCTGAACTCGGCCGCGCACGCGCCGGGCATCGGCGTGGACATGTGGGTCATCGGGCTCCTCCTCTCCGGCCTCGGCACGATCCTCGGGTCGGTCAACATGGTGACGACGATCCTCACGCTCCGTGCGCCGGGGATGACGATGTTCCGCCTGCCGATCTTCACCTGGAACATCCTCGTGACGGCGCTGCTCGCCCTGCTCGTCTTCCCGATCCTCGCGGCGGCCCTCGCCGTGCTGATGGCCGACCGGCACCTCGGCGCCAAGGTCTTCGAGACCTCGTCCGGGGGGCCGATCCTCTGGCAGCACCTGTTCTGGTTCTTCGGGCACCCGGAGGTGTACATCGTGGCGCTGCCGTTCTTCGGCATCGTCACGGAGGTGCTGCCGGTGTTCAGCCGGAAGCCGCTGTTCGGGTACAAGACGCTGATCTTCGCCACGCTGGGGATCGCCGGGCTGTCGATGACGGTGTGGGCGCACCACATGTTCGCGACCGGCAAGGTGCTGCTGCCGTTCTTCTCGTTCCTGTCCTTCCTCATCGCGGTGCCGACCGGGATCAAGTTCTTCAACTGGATCGGCACGATGTGGCGCGGGCAGCTGACGTTCGAG
>DASWRY010000034.1:0-57345 GCA_036402915.1 Mycobacteriales bacterium | reverse complement strand
CGCGGACCTGTCCGGCGTGCCGGTCATCCAGAACCGCGACCAGGCGCTGGAGCTCGGCCGGACCGGCCACCGGGTGTTCCGGCGGCTGGCGGACTCGGCGGTCCCGACGTTCGCCTTCGTCAACGGCGCGGTCATGGGCGGCGGCCTCGAGCTCGCGCTGCACGCGCACCACCGGACGCTGTCCTCGGGCGCGGCCGCGATCGCGTTCCCGGAGTGCTTCCTCGGGCTGGTCCCCGCGTGGGGCGGCACCCAGCTGCTGCCGAACCTGATCGGCGCCGACAAGGCCGTCACGGTCATCATCGAGAACGCGCTGAACCAGAACAAGATGCTCAAGCCGAAGCAGGCCCTCGAGCTCGGCATCGCGGACGCGATGTTCGAGCCGGCCGACTTCCTGGAGCGGTCACTGGAGTGGGCGGCGGGCGTACTCCGCGGTGACATCACGGTCGAGCGTCCCGAGGTCGACCGCGGCCGGGCGTGGGACGACGCGCTCGCCCGGGGCCGGGCCTTCCTCGACGCCAAGCTGCACGGCGCCGCGCCCGCCCCGTACCGCGCGCTGGACCTCATCGCGCTCGCCCGGGATGCCGATCTCAGCTCCGGCACCGCCGCCGAGGACGAGGCGCTCGCGGACCTGATCATGAGCGACGAGCTGCGGGCCGGGCTGTACTCGTTCGACCTGGTGCAGAAGCGGGCCAAGCGTCCCGTCGGCGTGCCGGACAAGAGCCTCGCGCGCCCCGTCACCAAGGTGGGCGTCGTCGGCGCCGGCCTGATGGCGAGCCAGCTCGCGCTGCTGTTCGCGCAGCGGCTGCAGGTCCCCGTCGTGATGACGGACCTGGACCAGGGCCGCCTCGACAAGGGTGTCGGGTACGCCCACGCCGAGATCGACAAGCTCCTCCAGCGGCGCCGGGTCTCCCCCGACAAGGCAAACCGGCTCAAGGCGCTCATCACGGGTTCGCTGACCAAGGACGCGTTCGCGGACGCGGACTTCGTCATCGAGGCCGTGTTCGAGGACCTGAAGGTCAAGCAGCAGGTCCTCGCCGAGGTCGAGGCCGTCGTATCCGACACGTGCGTGCTCGCGACGAACACGTCCTCGCTGTCGATCACGGCGATGGCGTCGCAGCTGCGGCACCCGGAGCGGGTCGTCGGCTTCCACTTCTTCAACCCGGTCGCGGTGCTGCCCCTGCTCGAGATCGTCCGGGCCTCCGAGACCGACGACGCCACCCTGTCGACGGCGTTCGCGGTCGGCAAGAAGCTCAAGAAGTCGTGCGTGCTCGTCAAGGACCGCCCGGCGTTCGTGGTGAACCGGATCCTCACCCGGTTCATGGGCGCGGTGACCTCGGCCGTCGACGAGGGCACCGACTTCTCGGTGGCCGACCGGGCCCTCGAACCGCTCGGCCTGCCGATGAGCCCGTTCCTGCTGCTCCAGCTCGTCGGCCCGGCCGTCGCGCTGCACGTGGCCGAGACGCTGCACGAGGCGTTCCCGGACCGGTTCGCGGTCTCCGAGAACCTCGGCCGCCTGGTGGCCGCGGGCAAGACGGCGATCTTCACCTGGGACACCGGGACGCAGCAGGTGGACCCCGAGGTCGCGGCGCTCTTCGAGCAGGGCGACGCCCCGCTCACCGAGGAGCAGGTGCGGGAGCGGGCCCTGTCCGCGATCGCCGAGGAGATCCGGATCATGCTCGACGAGGGCGTGGTGGCGGAGGCGCAGGACATCGACCTGTGCATGCTCCTCGGCGCCGGGTGGCCGTTCCACCTGGGCGGCATCACGCCGTACCTCGACCGGACCGGCGTGTCCGAGAAGGTCGCCGGGAAGCGGTTCCTCGCCCCGGGTGTGGCGAGCCTGCCGCGGTAACCCCGCGGAGACCGAAGGCCCGGTGGAGCAGGCGCTCCACCGGGCCTCTCGCGTGTGTCAGGACAGTCCGGCCGCCGTCAGCGCGTCGGCCGCCGGGAGCACGACGGTCACCTGCAGCCCTCCCCCGTCGAGCGGGACCGCCGACACCGTGCCGCCGTGCGCGCCCACGACCGCCCCGACGATGGACAGACCCAGGCCGGCTCCGCGCGTACCCGTGCGTTCCCGGCCGCCGCGCCGGAAGGGCTCGAACAGCCCGGGTACCTCGGCGGCCGCGACCTCGGGGCCGCTGTTCGCGACGGTCAGGTACACGTCGCCGCCGTGGGTCCCGGTCATGAGGCTGATCCGGCCGCCGCGCACGTTGTAGCGGACGGCGTTCTCGACCAGGTTCCCGGCGAGCCGCTCCAGCAGGTTCGGATCCCCCGTCACGACGGCCGGCCGGAAGTCGGTCTCGACGCGCAGCTGCAGCGCCTCGATGTCGGCACGGACCGCCGCGAGGCTCGCGGGGACGCCGACGGCGAGGTCCACCGGCACCTGGCGGGACAGCCTGCCGCCCTGCCCCTCGGTCCGGGCGAGCAGCAACAGGGCGTCGATGAGGTCGTTGGCGCGGTCCGAGGC
Organism: Mycobacteriales bacterium; assembly: GCA_036402915.1. Lineage (GTDB taxonomy): Bacteria > Actinomycetota > Actinomycetes > Mycobacteriales > HKI-0501 > JAVEDU01. Next base: position 54,881 of record DASWRY010000034.1, on the reverse strand, counting down.
GCGCCGGACGACACCGGCCATCCGGCGGAGCTCGGCGGAGGACGCGTCCGGGTCGGCCAGGGTCACGTCGATCTCGGTCCGCATCACCGCGAGCGGGGTCCGGAGCTCGTGGCTCGCGTTGGCGACGAACCGCTGCTGGGACCCGAACGCCGCCGAGAGGCGGTCGAGCATGGCGTCGAACGTGTCGGCGAGCTCCTTCACCTCGTCGTCCGGACCGGTGTGGGAGATGCGCTGGTCGAGGGTCTCGGTGGACAGCCGCCGCGCGGTCGCCGTCACCTGGTGCAGCGGGCGCAGGGCGCGGGCGCTCACGAGGTACGCGCCGAGGACCCCGGACCCGCCGACCACGAGCAGTGCGAGCAGGCCCTTGAGCAGCAGCTCCCGCTCGAGGCGCGCGGCCCGGTCCGACTGCCACCGGGCGAAGTCGACGGTCCGGTACTTCCCGTTCTCCTCGAGCGTGATGGTCGTACCGGGCGGGACGTGGTCCAGCACCCGGACCGACGGCGTCGCGATGAGCCAGGACAGGAACACCAGCAACATCCCGGTGCCGACGAGCAGGAGGCCGTTGAGGAGGGTCAGCCGCAGCCGGAGGGTCGGGCGGGGGCCGCGCAGGGCCCGGCGGGTCCCGGTACCGGCCGTGTAGACGGTCACCGGGTCGCCACCCGGTATCCGGAGCCGACCACGGTCTCGATGAACGTGGGGTCGCCCAGCTTCTTGCGCAGCGTCATCATCGTCACCCGGACCGTCGTCGTGAACGGGTCGGCGTTCGCGTCCCACACCCGCTCGAGCAGCTCCTCGCTGGACACCACGCCCCCGCGCGCGCCGAGCAGGACCTCGAGCACGCCGAACTCCTTGCGGGTCAGATCGACCGTGCGGCCCGCCCGTGTCACCACGCGGCGGTACGGGTCGAGCTCGACGTCGCCCACCGCGAGGACCGGTGGGGCGACGGGCGTCGCGCGGCGGCCGAGCGCCCGTACCCGGGCCACGAGCTCGTCGAACGCGAAGGGCTTCGACAGATAGTCGTCCGCCCCGAGGTCCAGCCCCTCCACCCGGTCGGCGACCGTCCCGCTGGCGGTGAGCATGAGCACCCGGGTGAGCGCGCCGGACGCGACCAGGTCGGCGCAGATCGTGTCACCGTGGACGCCCGGGAGGTCGCGGTCGAGCACGACCACGTCGTACCGGGTCACGAGCGCCATCTCGTGCCCGACGCCGCCGTCGTAGGCCACGTCCACGGCCATCCCCTCGCGACGGAGCCCGCGCGTGACCGCGTCGGCCAGTGCCCGCTCGTCCTCCACCACCAGTACACGCACCGTGACGCTCCCTCCGTCGGACCCACGCTCGGCTCCCAGTGTGGAGCCCCCGTGCACGGCCCCCCGGAAGAGTGCTGTGCGTTACATGCCCCGCACCGGTGGTCATTCACCCGAATGCTGATCGCTCACCGTCCGTAGGGACCGTACGGTGAGGCCGTGATCGATGTCGCGCCCTCCCTCACCCATCTCCGGCGCGACGTACTCGCCGTCTCGGTGCTCCGCGACCTCGACCTGAGCCCCGCGGACGACGGACTCGTGCTGGACGGGGTCCCCGCCGTCGCGGTGGGCTGGGACGAGTGCGAGCGCGCGCTGGACGGCGCCCGGGTCGGCTCCGAGACCGGCCGGCGGCGCCTCGCGGGCTGGCTGACCGGCCGGCGCCGTCTCGCGGACCTCGTCCCGACCGCGGAGGGATCCGCCGTCCCGGTCGACCCCGCGGAGTCGGGCCTGGCGGACCGGGTCCGCCCGCTCGGGTTCCCGGTGGGGCACCCGCACCACCCCGGCCCGGGCTGGACGATCACCCGCGTGCTCGGCGATGCCGTGGAGCTCGGACTCGGGGTCCGCGGGCTGGACGCGGCGCGGCCCGACGACGTCCTGCCGGTCTCCCGCGAGCTGCTGCGCGCGGCCTCGCTCGACGACACGCGCTGCTGGGACGCCGCGACGGCGTACCTCGACGCCATGGCGGCGGTCGCCGCGCAGCGGTGGCGCCGCGACCCGGCGGAGCCGTTGCGGCCCGTCGGCGACTGCGACGTCGTGACGCTGCTGGGCTCGCCGGTGCTGCGCTCCGCGCTCGCCGCGCCGCAGGGCGGCATGTGCCCCTGCGTCGTGCCGATGCGCACGCGCGGGTGGACCGAGCTGCGCCGGGTGGACCCGGCGTTCGCGGTCGCGGCGGTGGCGGCCACGGCCGACGAGCAGCGGGGGTTCGACCGGCCACTGCTGGTCACCGCCGACGAGGTGGGGCTGGCGGCGGGCGGTGGCAGGCCGACCGAGATCGCGCTGCGCGACGCCGAGGTGGACCCGCACTGGCCGGCGCGCACGTCGTACCGCTGAGGGAGCCCCACCCCCGTCAGGAGCCCGACGCGTCCCGTCCCTCGGTCTCCACGCTCGGCACCGGACCGGCCGGCCCCTCGTCGTCCAGTCGCGACACCCACTCGATGAGCCGGCGCGCCACGTCCTGCGCCGTGAGGCCGAGGTCCGCGAGGATCTCGGCGCGCGTCCCGTGCGGGTGGAAGCCCTCCGGTACGCCGAGCGAGCGGCTCGGCGTGTCGACCTCCGCGTCGGTCAGCTCCCGCGTCACCGCGCTGCCGATTCCCCCCGACCGCACGCCGTCCTCGAGCGTGATCACCAGCCGGTGGTCGCGGGCGAGGTCCACGACCGCGGCCGGTACCGGCTTGACCCACCGCGGGTCGACGACCGTCACGCCGATGCCCTGCTCGGCGGCCCGCCGGGCCACCTCGAGCGCGGTCGGCGCGAACGACCCCACGGCCACGAACAACACGTCCCGCCGGTCGGACCGGTACAGCACGTCGACGCCGCCGATCCGCTCCTCGGCGGGGATGTCCCGGGGCACGGACCCGGTCGGGAACCGGAGCGCGGTCGGCCCGTCCGGGACGGCGAGCGCCTCGGCCAGCTCCTCCCGCAGCGTGGCGGAATCGCGGGGCGCGGCGACCCGCATGCCCGGCACCACGCCGAGGATCGACAGGTCCCAGATGCCGTAGTGGCTCGGCCCGTCCGGTCCGGTGATGCCCGCACGGTCCAGCACGAACGTCACCGGCAGACCGTGCAGCGCCACGTCGAGCAGCGTCTGGTCGAACGCCCGGTTGAGGAACGTGGCGTACACCGCGACGACCGGGTGCATCCCGCCCATGGCGAGCCCCGCCGCGGACGTCACCGCGTGCTGCTCGGCGATGCCGACGTCGAAGACCCGGTCCGGGAAGCGACGCTGCAGCTTGGAGATCCCCGTCGGCTCCGCCATCGCGGCGGTGATGCCGACGACGTCGGCCCGGGTCTCCGCCTGCCGCACGAGCTCGTCCGCGAAGACGGAGGTCCATTTGGTGGACGGCTTCGCGAGGGGCGTCCCGGTCGCCGGGTCGAACGCCCCGGGGCCGTGCAGGCAGTCCGCCTCGTCGTCCTCCGCGGGCGCGTAGCCGAAGCCCTTCCGCGTCACCGCGTGCACCAGCACCGGACCGCCGAACGCCTTGGCGCGGCGCAGCGCGGACTCCATCGCCTCGGTGTCGTGCCCGTCCACCGGGCCGACGTACTTGAGCCCCAGGTCCTCGAACATGCCCTGGGGCGACGCGATGTCCTTGAGGCCCTTCTTGATGCCGTGCAGCGCCTCGTACAGCGGCTCCCCGACGACCGGCGCGCGGCCGAGGAGCTCCTTGACGACGTCGAGCGCCTTCTCGTACCCGGGGTTGAGCCGGAGGCTGGCGAGGTGGTCGGCGAGCCCGCCGATGGTGGGCGCGTACGAGCGGCCGTTGTCGTTGACGACGATCACCACCGGGCGGTTCTTGCCCGCGGCGATGTTGTTGATCGCCTCCCAGCACATGCCGCCGGTGAGCGCGCCGTCCCCGACGACGGCGACGACGTGCCGCCGCTCCTTCCGGAGGCCGAAGGCCTTCGCGAGCCCGTCGGCGTACGACAGTGCCGTGGAGGCGTGCGAGTTCTCGATGTTGTCGTGCTCGCTCTCCGCGCGGCTCGGGTAACCGGACAGGCCGTTCCGCTGGCGGAGAGTGTCGAACCCGGCCTGGCGGCCGGTGAGGATCTTGTGGACGTACGCCTGGTGGCCGGTGTCGAAGAGCACGCGGTCGTGCGGCGACGAGAAGACCCGGTGGATCGCGATCGTGAGCTCGACGGCGCCGAGGTTCGGGCCGAGGTGGCCGCCGGTGCGGGAGACCTTCTCCACCAGGAAGTCGCGGATCTCCGCGGCGAGGACCGGGAGGGCCGAGGCCGGGAGCGCCTTGACGTCGTCGGGTCCGGTGATGTGCGACAGCAGGCTCGGGGGCTGGGTCACCGGACCTTCGGGGCGCGCGCGCACAGGCCCTCCTCGACGTCGTCGTCTCCGCGGAGCCGGTGCCGGACCGCGACACCCCAGTGTAGTGCCGCCCCGCACGGCGGCTCGTCCGAACGGGAGCGACCCCGGTCACCCGCCGCTCGGTGATCGTCCGGCAGCTCGAACCGGTACCGGGGAGGGGACGGTGGCGGGGCGCCGGCCGCCTCACGGCTCGAGCAGCGCCACGCACTCCACGTGGTGGGTCATCGGGAAGAGGTCGAACACCCGCAGCGCCGAGAGCCGCCACCCCAGGCCGCGCGCGGTCGCGACGTCCCGCGCGAGCGCCGACGGGTCACAGGCCACGTACGCCACCCGGCGCGGCGCGTGCCGCCGCCCGCCCGCGCCGGTGAGGAGGTTCCGCATCACCGCCGCGCCCGCGCCGACGCGGGGCGGGTCCAGCACGACGACGTCCGCGGCCGGGGACGGGCGCCGCAACCAGGCGTCGACCTTCGCGCGGTGCACGGTGGCGCCGGGGAGGTCCCGGAGGTTCCGGCTCGCGTCGGCCGCGGCGGCCGCCCCGGACTCCACCACCGTGACCCGGGCCACCGACGGGCCGAGCGCGCCGGCGAACAGCCCCACCCCGCCGTACAGGTCCCAGAGGTGGTCGTCCGGGCGCGGCTCCAGCATCGCGGCGACTGCGGCCGACAGCGTCTCGGCCGCGGCGGGATGGACCTGCCAGAAGCCGCCCGCGTGGACCAGGTACGTGCGGTCCCCCACCCGCTCGCGGACCCGGGCGTGCCCGCGCACGGGCTTGGCGGCACCCCGGCCGTTGCCGTCGAGCACCGCGAAGTCCCCGGCGGGAGCCGTGACCGACCCGGACACCACGACGGCCCGGTCCCCCACCGACGACGCCACGGCCTCGACCGAGGACCCCCCGGGCCACGGCGTCGACAGCACGCCGAGGGAGTCCACGCCCTCCGACGCGATCAGGCACCGGTCGACGGGCAGCACCTCCGCGGACCGGTGCGGGTGCAGCCCGGCACGGCCCGTCTCGTCCACCGCGAACCGGACCCTGGTGCGCCAGCCGAGCGGCCCGCCCGCCGGCTCCTCCGCCACGGCGTCCGCCGTGAGGCCCAGCTCGTCCAGCTCGGCGGCGGACAGGCCCCCGAGGCGCTGGAGCTGCTCCCGGACGACCGTCGCCTTCAGACCGCGCTGGACCTCCCACGAGGCGTGCTGGAAGTCGCATCCGCCGCACAGGCCCGGCCGCGCGTACGGGCAGGGCGGTGTGACGCGCCCCGGGGCGGCGGAGAGGATCTCGACCGCGTCGGCGCGGACGAACGGCCCGCCGCTGTCCTCGGTGACGACCGCGCGGACCCGCTCCCCCGGCAGCGTGTGCCGGACGAACACGACCCGGCCCTCGTGCCGTGCCACGCAGTGCCCGCCGTGCGCGACCGACCCGATCTCGAGCTCCAGTTCGGCGCCGGCGAGCGACGGGGCCGCGGTCACCGGCTCAGCGTGTCGGACGCCACCGGCTCAGGCGACCGCGGCTCGGACGGCGGGCGACCGTCCCGGCCCAGCGCTCCGTCGGGGCCGCGGACACCCATCCGGACCTCGACGAGCCCGCGGTCGGCCCGGTCGAGGTCGCGGCCCTCGGTGGAGGCGAGCTGCCACGGGACGCTGGTGACCATGACCCCCGGCTCGAACAGCAGGCGGCCCTTGAGGCGCAGGGCGCTCTGGTTGTGCAGCAGGTGCTCCCACCAGTGGCCCACGACGTACTCCGGGATGAACACCGTGACGACGTCCCGCGGGCTGTCCCGGCGGATGCCCTTCACGAAGTCGAGGATCGGGCCGGTGATCTCCCGGTACGGCGAGTCGATGACGGCGAGCGGGATCGGGATCTCCCGGTGGTCCCAGTCTGCCTGGAGCGCTCGGGTGTCCTCGTCGTCGACGTTCACGGTGACCCCGGTGAGCGTGTCCGGGCGGGTCGCCCGGGCGTACGCGAGCGCGCGGAGCGTCGGCTGGTGCAGCCTGGAGACCAGCACGACGGCGTGGTTCCGCGCCGGGAGGACCGGCCGTACCTCCTCGGGCTGCAGTTCCCGCGCCACCGCGTCGTAGTGCCGCCGGATCGCCTGCATCACCACGAAGATGACGGCCATCGAGAGGATCGCGATCCACGCGCCGTGGGTGAACTTCGTGGCCAGCACCACCACGAGCACCGCGCCGGTCATCGTCGCGCCGAACGCGTTGATCGCCCGGCTGCGGTGCATCCGCCCGCGCTCCTTCGGGTCGCGCTCCACCCGCAGCAGGCGGTTCCAGTGCCGCACCATGCCGGTCTGGCTCAGCGTGAACGAGACGAACACGCCCACGATGTACAGCTGGATCAGCCGGGTGACCTCGGCGTCGAACGCGACGATCAGCACGATCGCGAAGCCCGCGAGGAAGAAGATGCCGTTGCTGAACGCGAGCCGGTCACCGCGGGTGTGGAGCTGCCGCGGGAGGTACCGGTCCTGCGCCAGGATCGAGCCGAGCACGGGGAACCCGTTGAACGCGGTGTTCGCCGCGAGGACGAGGATCAGCGCGGTGACGGTGGCGACCAGATAGAAGCCGAGCGGGAAGTGGTCGAACACCGCGTGCGCGAGCTGGGTGACCACCGTCTTCTGCTGGTATCCCGGCGGCGCGCCGACGAGCTGGTCCGGGTTCTCGGCGTACTTCAGCCCGGTCTTGCGGGCCAGCAGGATGATGCCCAGCAGCATGGTGACCGCGATCGTCCCCATCAGGAGCAGCGTGGTGGCCGCGTTGCGGCTCTTCGGCTTGCGGAAGGCCGGTACGCCGTTGCTGATCGCCTCGACGCCGGTCAGCGCGGCGCAGCCGGACGAGAACGCCCGCAGCAGCAGGAACGCCATCGCCAGTCCGGTGAGCGAGTGCTCGGCCCGGAGGTGGAAGCCCGCGCTCTCCGCCTGGACGCGGTCGCCGGCCACGTAGATCCGGAAGACGCCGTAGCCGACCATGCCGAGGATCGCGGCCATGAAGCCGTAGGTCGGGATCGCGAACGTCGTGCCCGACTCCCGCACGCCGCGGAGGTTCATCGCGGTGAGCACGGCGACGAGCAGCACCGCGAGCGGCAGCTTGTGCTGGGCGAAGAACGGGACGGCCGACCCGATGTTCGCGACGCCGGACGAGATGGACACGGCGACCGTGAGCACGTAGTCCACCAGCAGCGCGCTCGCGACCACGAGGCCGAAGGAGCGGCCGAGGTTCTTCGTCACCACCTCGTAGTCACCGCCCCCGGACGGGTACGCGCGGACGTTCTGCCGGTACGACGCGACCACGGTCAGCATCACGATGGCGACCACGAGGCCGATCCACGGCGAGAACGCGTACGCGGACAGCCCGGCGACCGACAGGGTCAGCAGCACCTCGTCGGGGGCGTACGCCACCGACGAGAGGGCGTCGGAGGCGAACACCGGCAGCGCGATGCGCTTCGGCAGCAGGGTCTCCCCGAGCTTGTCGCTGCGGAAGGGGCGGCCCAGCAGGAGGCGCTTGAAGGACGACGACGGCGACGGCACCGGGCCAGCGTACGGCCCGTCACGGCGCGGCGGCGGGTTGCGGTGGGGGGAGCCCCCCGTGGCGTGTACGGTCGCCCCGGTGCCCTGGTGACGCGGCACCGGGAGGCGTGACGGAGGCACAGCTGGTGCACATCGTGATCATGGGCTGCGGCCGTGTGGGCGCCACCCTCGCGCACGGGCTCGAGACCCGGGGCCACTCGGTCGCGGTGATCGACCAGAACGCGGAGGCATTCCGCCGCCTCCCCGCCGACTTCGCCGGGCTGACCGTCGCCGGCGTGGGCTTCGACCGCGACACGCTGCTCGAGGCGGGCATCGAGCGCGCGGACGCGTTCGCGGCCGTGAGCAGCGGCGACAACTCGAACATCATCGCGGCCCGGGTGGCCCGCGAGACCTTCGGAGTGGGCAAGGTCGTCGCCCGGATCTACGACCCGGGCCGGGCGGAGGTGTACGAGCGTCTCGGCATCCCCACCGTGGCCACGGTGCGCTGGACCGCCGACCGGATGCTGCGCGCGGTGGACCCGCACGGCAGCGCCGAGATCTGGCGGGACCCGACCAGCTGCGTCGCGATGGCGGAGGTCGTCCTGCACCCGGCATGGATCGGCCGGCGCGTCCGGGATCTGGAGGAGGCGACCGGCGCGCGGGTCGCGTACCTGATGCGGTTCGGGCTCGGCACGCTACCGACACCGTCACTGGCCTTCCAGGACGGGGACCAGGTCTTCATGATGATCACCGACGACGTCTCCGAGCAGGTGACCCGGATCGCCGGGGCCGCGCCCGAGGGGAGCGAGTGATGCGCGTCGCGATCGCCGGGGCGGGGAATGTCGGCCGCTCCATCGCCCTCGAGCTCATCGGGAACGGTCACCAGGTCATCATCATCGAGCGCACGCCCGGCGCGATGCGGACGCACCTCGTCCCCGACGCCGAGTGGATCCTCGCCGACGCATGCGAGCTGTCGAGCCTCGAGGAGGCCGGCCTCGCGGGCTGCGACGTGGTCGTGGCGGCGACCGGGGACGACAAGGCGAACCTCGTCGTCTCGCTGCTCGCGAAGACGGAGTTCGCCGTGGCCCGCGTGGTCGCCCGGGTGAACCGGGCCGAGAACGAGTGGCTGTTCACCGAGCAGTGGGGCGTCGACGTGTCCGTCAGCAAGCCGCGGCTCATCGCGGCCCTCGTCGAGGAGGCCGTCTCGGTGGGCGAGCTGGTCCGGCTGATGACGTTCCGTCAAGGTCAGGCGAACCTCGTCGAGATCACCCTCGCCGGCGGTGCCGCGCTGGTGGGCCGGCCGACGCGCGAGCTGAAGCTGCCCCGCGACTCGGCACTGGTCGCGGTCCTGCGCGGGGGGCGTGTGCTGGTCCCCTCGGAGGACGACCCGCTCGAGGCCGGCGACGAGCTGATGATCCTGTGCACCTCCGACGTGGAGGACGAGATCCAGCAGCTCGTGTCAGGCGACGTCTGAGGCCGCGGTCCCGCGGCGGACCATCCACAGCGTCACCAGGACGAGCACGATCATCACCGGGTACCCGAGCACGAGGCGCGCGACGCCCAGTGCGGTCGCGGACGCCCCGCCGAGGTACATGGCGGCCTGGATCCCGATGCGGGCCGCCCACACGACGCCCCACACGACGGTGAGCCAGGTGAACAGCCGCAGCAGCCGGCGCTCGTCCCGCCAGCCGGTGCCGTGACCGGTGAGGAAGCCCCAGGCCACGCCGACCAGCGGCCACCGGACCACGGCCGAGGCGAGGAACACCACCGCGTACACCAGTCCGAGCAGGATGCCGGGCAGGTAGAAGTCCTGGGCCTTCCCGGTGCGGGCCGCGAGGAACGCCGCGATCGCGACACCGAACAGGCCGTTCAGCGCCTGACGCGGGGACTGCCGGCGGAGCAGCCGCCAGGCCCCGATGAGGAGCGCCGAGCCGACCGAGGCCCAGATCGCGGGCCGTAGCCCGGCGGTCATGTTCGCGACGATGAAGACGACGACCGGGACGGCACTCTCCGCCATCCCCCGCCAGCCGCCGATCTGGCCGATGACGTCCTGCCGGAACGCGTCGGAGCCCATCAGCTCGCGGAAGGTGGGCTCGCGGCCCGCGGCCTCGACGGCGACGGCGGCGACCTCGGCCGGGTCCGCGGGATCGCCCCCGGCGTCGGCACCCAGCCGGTCGCGCGCGGTGCCGTGGTCCGGGCCGTGTGGGGCGCTCACCCGCTCGTCGCCTCGAGCTCGTAGAACGGGTTGTAGATCAGCTTCCGGTCCCCGTCGACGGCGAGCCGCCCGGTGGCGCGCACACACCGCCCGGGCTCGATGCCGAGGATCCGCCGCCGGCCCAGCCAGACGAGCGTCACCGTGCCCGAGCCGTCGAACAGCTCGGCCTCGAGGGTCGGCAGGTTCGTCTTCGGCGTGTACACGACCGAGCGCAGCCGGCCCGTCACGGTCACGGTCCGGCCCTTGGAGCAGTCACAGACCGACGTGGCTCCGGACTCCTCACTGGCGCGCTGGAGATCCTCCGCGTCCAGCTCCTCCGCGGAGGCGGTGAAGCGGCGGAAGAGAGCCTTCATGCCGCTCTCGCGTACGGCCATCGTGTCACTCCCGTGTGTGCGGTCCCTCCAGCGTACGGCGGACGGCGCACGGCACGATGACCGGCATGTGGATCCGATACGGGAATGCCGCCGAGCCCACCGCGGTGGTGCTGCCGGGGTCGGGATCGACGGCGGAGTTCGTGGCGCGCGCGTTCGCGGGGCCGGTGCGGGCCGCGGGGTACGCGCTGGTCACCGCCGACCCGCCGGACGCCGCCGGGGACCCGGCCGACGCCTGGGCGGAGGCGCTCGACGCGCTCCCCTCCCGCCCCGCCGTGGCGGGCGGCGTGTCGCTGGGGGCGCACGCCGTCGCGCGGTGGGCCGCACAGCGCCCGGGCGGGGCCGACGGCCTGCTCCTCGTGATGCCGGCCTGGACCGGCGCGGCCGACCGGGTGGCAGCCGTCTCCGGCGCCACGGCCGACGAGCTCGACGCGGACGGACCGGAGGCGGTGCTCGCCCGGCTCCGCGCCATCCCGGCCGGCGACGCCGCCTGGGTGGTCGCCGAGCTCGACCGCGCCTGGCGGCACCGCGGGCGCACGACCCTCGTCGCGGAGCTGCGGGGTGTGGCCGCGTCGCCGGGGCCGACGGACGACGAGCTGGCCCGGATCGACGTCCCGGCGGGGCTCGTGGCGCTGCGGGACGACCCGCTGCACCCGGAGGCCGTCGCGCGCCACTGGAGGTCGGTGCTCCCGGACGCGGCGCTGGAGACGGTCGGTCACGCCTCCGTGGCGGCCGACCGGGCCGCCCTCGGCGGCGCGGCGCTGCGGGCGCTCGCCGCTATCGGGTCTCGGTGATCTCCGGCCCGCGCTCGGGCAGCCGGAGTCGCCGGCTCTCCTCCTCTTCCTCGGCCGCCCGCTGCGCCTCGACCACCTCGCGGGGCAGGTGCAGGGCCAGGGGGTCGCGGACCGGCATCGGGTCACCGCCGCGGACCACGACGGTGCCGGTCAGGGCACGGTCGAGCGCGGGCGCGGCGGCGGTGTCCGACCCCGCACGGCCGCTGAAGACGGCCCGCAGGAACCAGCGCGGACCGTCGAAGCCCACGAACCGCACGACCTGCCGGCCGTCGGGCGTCTCGAGCTCCGCGTGCAGCTCCGCCCCGTACGGGCCGTCGGCCTCGCGGGGGGAACCGCCCTCCCCGGCGATGCCGTCGCGGATCTCGCCGCGGATCTCGTCCCAGATTCCCTCGGTGCGCGGCGCGGCGAACGCGCCGATCTGCAGAGCGCTGCCCTCGGCGACGAGGAGGACCGAGGTGATCTGGCCGTCCGCGTCGGCCTCGAGGCGGATCTCCGTGCCCTCGATCGTGGGCACCCGCAGCGCGCCGAGGTCGATCCGGTCGACGCCGTCGTCGGGGACGTCCTCGACGTCCCAGGGGCCGAGTTCACGCGCCAGCGGCTCGGCGGTCCCCTCCGCCTCCGCGGGGACCGCCGCGGTGTCCTCCGCGGGGGCGTCGGGCTGGTTGTGGTTCCGGCGTCGGAACACCGTCACTCCCCTCCTCTGGCTGCGAGCGCGTCGTGGCCGCCGGTGGACCCGTGACCCCCGCTGCCGCGGACGGACTCGGGGAGCGTGTCCACGACGGTGAACGCCGCACGGGCGACGCGCTGGACCACGAGCTGGGCGATCCGGTCACCGCGGCGGACGACGACGGAGTCCCGCCCGTGGTTGACCAGGTTGACCCTGATCTCGCCGCGATAACCGGAATCGACCGTACCGGGCGCGTTGAGCGTGGTCACGCCGAGCTTCGCGGCCAGGCCGGACCGTGGGTGCACGAAGGCCGCGTACCCGAGGGGCAGCGCGATGGCGACGCCGGTACCCACCAGGGCACGCTCGCCGGGTGCGAGCTCGGTGTCGGCGGCCGCGTGCAGGTCGGCGCCCGCGTCGCCGGGGTGGGCGTACGAGGGCGCGGGCAGCCCGGGATCGAGCAGCCGCAGCAGGACGGGCACCTCGTCGGGGTGGTCGGTCATCGGTCCTCCGGATCGCGCGTGGGCGGACCGGACGCTACCGGCGGCGTGATCACCCGCCGGAGGCGCGGTGCACGACCGGACGGCCCGCACGACGCCGTGCCGCGCCCGCGGACCGCGCGGGGCGGCCCGGCGGGCCGGCGATCAGGCCGCGCACTCCCGGCACACCGGCTGCCCGTCTCGCTCCTCCGCGAGCTGGCTGCGGTGGTGCACCAGGAAGCAGCGGGAGCAACGGAACTCGTCGGTCTGCATCGGCAGCACCCGCACCGTCAGCTCTTCGCCCGACAGGTCTGCGCCCGGGAGCTCGAAGCCCTCGGCCACCTCGGCCTCGTCGACGTCGACGCTGCCGGACTGCGCCTCGGTGCGACGCGCCTTCAGCTCCTCCAGGCTGTCCTCGCCCAGATCAGAGTCATCGGTACGGCGCGGCGCGTCGTAGTCGGTCGCCATCTCGGTGTCACTCCTAGTGCTCTGTCATGCCCGGTTACGCCGCTGGACGACCGGTCCGGTGATCGCCACTCCGCAACGAAAGCCGTTCGTCGGGCGAGCGGTGGACCTTACCGTCTCCGCCACCACCAAGACGCGCGAGGGTGGCTGTGTGTTCCCGATCCGACACTCCGGTGTGACGGAGGCGACAAACGGCCCGATCGTCATCGGCTGTCCGGGTCCGGAGCGCGCCGCCGCGCGGACCCGCGGTGTGCACTACGGTCACGCCGGTGAACAGCGTGTCCACCGGTGCAGACCCGTCCATTGTCGGCCCGTACCTGGCCCGCGCGCTCGGCGACGCGCGCTGGTCCGGGGCCGCCGTCGCGCTGATCAGCGGCGGCAAGTCGAACCTCACCTATCGCGTCACCAGCCCCGCGGGTGACGTCGTGCTCCGGAGACCGCCCCTCGGGAACGTGCTCCCCACCGCCCACGACATGGTCCGGGAGCACACCGTGCTGGCCGCGCTCGCCGGCACCGACGTCCCGGTCCCCACCCCGCGGCACCTGTGCACGGACACGGCGGTCCTCGGGGCGCCGTTCTACGTCATGGACCACGTCGAGGGGCCGGTCGTGCGCGAGGCCCTGCCGGCGGGGTACGCCGGCACGCCGGCCGAGCGGACCGCGATCACCCACGGCCTCGTCGACACGTTGGCGACGCTGCACGCGGTGGATCCCGCCGGGGTGGGGCTGGCCGGGTTCGGGCGGCCGGAGGGCTTCCTCGCCCGGCAGGTGTCCCGCTGGACCGGGCAGTGGCGCGCGACCGCCGACGCGGTCACCGATCCGGACGCCGTGGCAGGGCTGGACTCGCTCGCGGCGGCCCTCGGCGCCTCGATACCGGACAGCCCGAGCGGCGCGATCGTGCACGGCGACTTCCGCATCGACAACACGGTGCTCGACCCCCGCGAGCCGGGCCGGATCGCCGCGGTGCTCGACTGGGAGATGTCCACGCTCGGCGACCCGCTGGCAGACCTCGGCCTGCTGCTCGTCTACTGGGCCGAGGAGGACGACCCGCCCGAGCGCCGCGCCGTGTCGCCGGTCCGGTCCGTCACCACGCTCCCCGGGTTCGGCACCCGGGACGACGTCGTGCGGCGCTACGCCGAGCGCAGCGGCCGGGACCTCGGCGCGCTGCCGTGGTACGTGGCGTTCGGGTCCTTCAAGCTCGCGGTCGTGGTGGCCGGGATCGTCGCCCGGCACCGCGCGGGAGCCATGGTCGGCGAGGGGTTCGCGGACGTCGGCGCGGCGTTCGCGCCGCTCGTCCGCCTCGGCCACACGACGCTCGACCGGGCCTGAAGACCGGCCACCCCGGGCTCGATCACCCGGGATACGCTGCCTGCATGGCGGGCCGGGGGACGGGGCGGTGAGCCTCACACGGATGCGGGCGGTGATCGTCCTCGGCGTGCTCGTCCTGCTCGCCGTGGTCACCGCGGGGTGGGCGATCGCCCGCGACTCCTCGGGTTCCACGCGGATCGCGGACCACACGCCGTGCGTCCACAGCACGGTCCCCTTCGTCGCGACCGTGCCGACCGACCAGTCCACCGTGCGGGTGAACGTCTACAACGCGACCACCCGGATCGGCCTCGCCGGCGAGGTGGCCGACCAGCTGCGGCGCCTCGGCTTCGACGTCCGGCAGGTCGGCAACGACCCCCTCCAGGCCACCGTCTCGGCGACCGCCCAGATCCGGTACGGCCCGCGGGGCGCCGGCGCGGCGCAGATGCTCCGGGCACAGTTCCCGGGGTCGGAGGGCCACCTCGTGTCGCGGCCGGACGCGCGGGTCGACGTGGTGCTCGGCATGCTCTACGACCACGTGGCCACGGAGGCGGAGTACCAGCAGGAGCTGAGGCGCCTCGGCCGGCCGGTCCGGCCGCCCCAGCTCTGCTGAGTCACCGGGCGGACGGCTCCCCGTCGGCGTCCATCGCGGCGAGCAGGTCGTGCAGGTCCCCGTGCAGCGCCGGCGGCGCCGCGACCGTGAGCGGCTCCCCCGCCGGGCGGCCCCGCAGGCCGCTCACGACGAGCCCCGCCTCACGGGCGACGAGCTCGCCCGCGGCGAGATCCCACGGGGACAGGCCCCACTCGTAGTACGCGTCGAGGCGTCCCTCGGCGGCGGCGCACAGGTCCAGCGCCGCGGACCCGAACCGGCGGATGTCCCGCACGCGCGGGAGCACCTCGACGAGCACGCCGGCCTGGTGGCGGCGCCGCGCCGCGTCGTACGCGAAGCCGGTCCCGACGAGCGCGCGGTCGAGCCGGGTCTCGCCCGAGCCGCCGAGCCGCACGCCGTCCCGGTACGCCCCGCCGCCGGTCAGCGCGGTCCACTCCTCCCCCGTCGCGACGTTGCGGACCACGCCCGCCACCGTCGCGCCGTCGACCTGGGCCGCGAGCGACACGGCGTACGCGGGGATGCCGTACAGGTAGTTCACGGTGCCGTCGATCGGGTCGAGCACCCAGCGCACCCCGCTGGTGCCCGCACGGGCGCCCCCCTCCTCGCCCAGCACCCCGTCGTCCGGGCGTGCCGCGAGGAGCGCCTCGACGACGAACTGCTCCGCGGCGCGGTCGGCCGCCGTCACCGGGTCGGTGGGGCTCGACTTGGTCTGCACCCGGCCGAGCGCCTCCGCGCGCGCCCCGGCCACCAGGTCGGCGGCCTTCTCGACGACGTCGCGGGCGAGCAGGAGCAACTGCTGGGGATCGGCCATGCGCCCCAGCCTAGGGTGGGCCCGTGCGACTCGGCTTCGGTGTGGACATCGGCGGTACCGGCATCAAGGCGGCTCCGGTCGACCTCGACACCGGCACACCGGCCGCGGAACGGGTCCGCGTGCCCACCCCGCACGGGGCGGAGCCGGCGGCCGTCTGCGCGGTGGTCGGGCGACTCGTCGCGGACGCGGGCTGGAAGGGCCCGGTGGGCGTCGCGTTCCCGGCCGTGGTGCAGCGCGGGGTCGCGCTGACCGCGGCCAACATCGACCGCCGCTGGATCGGGACCGACGTGGCGGCGGCGGTGTCGGCGGTCACGGGGACGCCCACGACCGTCCTCAACGACGCGGACGCCGCCGGGCTCGCCGAGGTACGCCACGGCGCGGGCCGCGGCGTCCCGGGCGTGGTGGTGACGCTCACGCTCGGCACGGGCATCGGCAGCGGGTTGTTCGCCGACGGCCGGCTGGTCCCGAACACCGAGTTCGGGCACCTCGAGATCGACGGGTACGACGCGGAGTCGCGGGTGTCGGAGTCGGCGCGCGAGCGGGAGGGCCTCGACCGGGCCGAGTGGACCCGGCGGCTGGAGCGCTACGTCCGCCGGTTGGACGCCCTGCTGTGGCCGGACCTGGTGATCTTCGGCGGCGGTGGCAGCAAGAAGGCCGAGCAGTGGCTCCCCCGGCTCGACGTCCGGCCCGCGCTCGCGGTGGCGACGCTGCGTAACGCCGCGGGCATCGTCGGTGCGGCCCTCGCATGTGCCGAGGCGGCCTCCGCGGCGTCTCCGGACGACTCCCTGACCTGATCCTGCGCTGGTGGGGCGAGTGGCGCGCCGGAGCGGGTTACAATTCAGAGCCAAGCCTGTGCGCCGACCCCCCGGAGCGCGGGACATCCCCGACAGTCACCCGGCCGGGTCACCGGTCGCCCCCCGGTGCGCCTTGCCGCACCGGCACGTGAGAGGTCGTTCGTGACAGCCGCTGACCGCATCCCCGCCCCCACCGACGTGATCCGTACGCTCGTCGACGACCTGGCCCGGCGCGCCGAGGCCACCGGCTCGGTGTCGTCCGCGGAGGTGGCCCGGGTACTGGGAGAGGCCGACGTCACGACGGCTCAGGGGAAGAAGATCCTCCAGGGCCTCAGCAGCGCGGGAGTCACCGTGGTCGTCGACGGTTCGGCAAGTACGTCCCCCCGTCCGCGCGTCGCCGCCGCCCGGGCGGCCACCGCCGCCTCCAAGGCCGCGACGGCCAAGGCAGCGCCGGCGAAGAAGGCCGCCGCGAAGAAGGCGCCCGCCGTCACGGCGGCGGAGCCCCCCGCGGACGCCGTGGCCGCCGAGGTGGAGGTCGACCTCGAGCTGGGCCCGGAGCTCGAGGCGGAGCTCGCCGGTGGGGCAGCCCCCGCGGCGGCGGCGGCGGCGGCGAAGGCCACCCGCGGTCGCGCCAAGAAGGCCACCCCGGCCGCCGAGGGCGACGGCAAGGGCCTCGCGGTCGACGAGGCGATCACCCTGGGCGGCAAGGAGGGCGAGGAGGACGAGGACTTCGCCTTCGACGAGGAGGAAGAGGAGTCCGAGGCCCTCAAGCAGGCCCGCCGCGACGCGGAGCTCACCGCGTCCGCCGACTCGGTCCGCGCGTACCTCAAGCAGATCGGCAAGGTGGCCCTCCTCAACGCCGAGGAGGAGGTCGACCTCGCGAAGCGCATCGAGGCCGGGCTGTACGCCTCCGAGCGCCTGCGCCAGGCCGAGGACGGCGGGCAGAAGCTCTCCCCGCAGATGCGCCGCGACCTGAACTGGATCGTCCGGGACGGCGAGCGCGCCAAGAACCACCTGCTGGAGGCGAACCTCCGCCTCGTCGTCTCCCTCGCCAAGCGCTACACCGGCCGCGGCATGGCGTTCCTGGACCTCATCCAGGAGGGCAACCTCGGGCTCATCCGCGCGGTCGAGAAGTTCGACTACACCAAGGGCTACAAGTTCTCGACGTACGCCACCTGGTGGATCCGGCAGGCGATCACCCGCGCCATGGCCGACCAGGCCCGCACGATCCGCATCCCGGTGCACATGGTCGAGGTGATCAACAAGCTCGGTCGCATCCAGCGCGAGCTGCTCCAGGACCTCGGGCGCGAGCCCACCCCGGAGGAGCTCGCCAAGGAGATGGACATCACCCCGGAGAAGGTGCTGGAGATCCAGCAGTACGCCCGGGAGCCCATCAGCCTCGACCAGACGATCGGTGACGAGGGCGACAGCCAGCTCGGCGACTTCATCGAGGACTCCGAGGCCGTCGTGGCCGTGGACGCGGTGTCGTTCACCCTGCTGCAGGACCAGCTCACCTCGGTGCTCCAGACGCTGTCGGAGCGCGAGGCCGGCGTCGTGCGCCTGCGGTTCGGTCTCACCGACGGCCAGCCGCGGACGCTCGACGAGATCGGCCAGGTCTACGGCGTGACGCGCGAGCGGATCCGCCAGATCGAGTCGAAGACGATGAGCAAGCTGCGCCACCCGTCCCGGTCCCAGGTCCTCCGGGACTACCTGGACTGACGGCAGGCCACGGAGGGGCCCGGCCCGGGACGACGTCCCGCGCCGGGCCCCTCCAGGTTTGCCGCCTCCCTGCCGACAAGAGACATGTCGGATGGCGGAGTTGCGGGAGGCGATCGTGGACGAGTTCGAACGGCTCGTCGCCGAGGCGAACGACGAGGGCGCCGTCACCGAGGTGATCCGGCCCGCCGCCGTCCTCCCGGAGGAGGCCGCGCGGCGTGTGCTCGTCGAGCTCGCGCTGCTGGACGTCGGTGCGCGCGGCCTGTGGCACGCCGAGCCGACGCAGTGGCGCCGCTACGACCGCCCCTGGGCCGCTCCCGGCGACCCCGGCGCGGCGCAGCTGGTGGGCACGATGCAGGTCGCCTACGGCACGCCGACGCGGTACGAGATCACGATCTACCGGGCGACGATCACCCGCGTGGGCACCACGGCAGGCTGGACGGTCGAGGCGCTCTGCGACGAGGCGCTGGGATACGGCGGGTACACGCTGGCGAGCTGCCCGCGTGCCGATCTGAAGCCGCCGCCCAAACCGTTTCGCTTCTAGCGGACGAATGCTGTCGCTGACACGCCATCACGGGGCCTCCCGATGTGGCAGCGTGACGAGGGCATGGCAGTCTGGAGGGGCCGGAGGGATCGGATCTCTCCGGTGCGTGACCGATGTGAGGCAAGTCGCCCCCGGGGGCCGGAATGTCACCGGTGGTAACCGTGTTGCACGATGTGGGTAACCGAGTGGGACCCGCGAACGACCCGAGGAGGCCGGAATGACCCCGACCCTCACGCCGCCCAACACCGCCGCACCCGCGGCCGGTGAGCGGTGCGACCGCTGCAGCGCGGAGGCAAAGGTACGAGCTGTCCTCCCCGGGGGCGGAGATCTCGTCTTCTGCCGGCACCACGCCAACCGCTATCGCGAGTCGCTCGAGAAGGTCGCCGTCAGCATGGCGGCCGAACCCGACGACCACTGACCACCCGCCGCGCCCGGCGCGGCACGCAGACGACGGCGGCCCGGATCCCTCCGGGCCGCCGTCGTGGCGTCTGGGGCCTCCACCGCGGCGGCGCGCTCACCAGGTCCGGATGGCCGCGATCCGCTCCTCGAGCTGCTCCACGCTGGCCTGGGCGCTCGGCGGGCCCCCGCAGATCCGCCGGAGCTCGGCGTGGATCTTCCCGTGCGGCAGGTTCGTCCGGTGGTGGTGCGCGCCGACGAGTGCGTTCAGCTGACGCCGGAGCTCCGCCCGCCGCTGGTACGTCGTCCGCACCTCCTCGAGCGGCGGCGGCATCGCCGGGCCGGATGCGCCGGACCGGCTGCGCTGGGCCGCCAGCTGCTTCGCCTGGCGCGTCTGCAGCAGCGTGGCGACCTGGTCGGGGGCCAGCAGGCCGGGCAGCCCCAGGTAGTCCTCCTCCTCGGCCGTGCCGAGCTCCGCCCCCGTCCCGAACGACGTGCCGTCGTAGATGACCTGGTCCAGCTGCGCGGAGGCCTCGAGGGCCTCGAACCGCGGCTGGTCGTCGGTCTTCTCGTCCCGGCTGCGGTTGGCGGCGGCGAGGAGGTCGTCGTCGAGCTGATCCGGACGGTCCGGGCGCTCGAGCACGTGGTTCCGCTCGGCCTCCATCTGGCTCGCGAGGTCCAGCAGCACCGGCACGCTCGGCACGAAGACGCTCGCCGTCTCCCCCGTGCGCCGCGCCCGGACGAATCGTCCGATGGCTTGTGCGAAGAAGAGCGGCGTGTTGACGCTCGTCGCGTACACGCCGACGGCGAGCCGCGGGATGTCGACGCCCTCGCTGACCATCCGGACCGCGACCATCCACCGGTCCTGCGACCGGCCGAACGCGCTGATCTTGTCGCTCGCCGTCTTGTCGTCGGACAGTACGACGACCGGCTCGGTGCCGGTGATCGCGCTGAGCATCCGGGCGTACGCCCGGGCGGCGGTGTGGTCGGACGCGATGACGAGCGCCCCGGCGTCGGGCATGCCGCGCCGGACCGCGGACAGCCTGCTGTCCGCGGCCCGCAGGACGGCCGGCATCCACTGGCCGTTCGGGTCCAGGGCGGTACGCCAGGCCTGTGCTGTCTGCTCCTGGGTCAGCGGCTCCCCCAGGCGCGCCGAGAGCTCCTCGCCCGCGGACGTGCGCCAGCGCGTCTCCCCGGAGTACGCGAGGAACAGCACCGGCCGGACGACACCGTCGCGCAGCGCGTCGGCGTACCCGTAGGTCGAGTCGGCGGCGGAGCGGGTGAAGCCGCCGAGGTCCTTCTCGTACCGCACGAACGGGATCGGGCTGTCGTCGCTGCGGAACGGCGTTCCGGTGAGCGCCAGGCGGCGGACCGCGGGCTCGAATGCCACCCGCACCCCGTCACCCCACGTCTTCGCGTCGCCGGCGTGGTGGATCTCGTCGAGGACCACCAGCGTGCGGCGGGCCGTCGTGCGCCGCCTGTGCACGTGCGGGGCGAGCCCGACCTGCGCGTACGTGATCACCACGCCGTGGAAGTCGCCGGACGTGGCGCCGACCGTGTTCTTGAACGTCGGGTCGAGCTGGATACCGACCCGCGCCGCGGCCTGGGCCCACTGGGCCTTGAGATGCTCGGTCGGTGCCACCACGGTGACCTGCTCGACGGTGCCGTCGGCGAGGAGCTCGGCGGCGAGCCGCAGGGCGAACGTCGTCTTGCCCGCGCCGGGCGTCGCGACGGCGAGGTAGTCCTGCGGGCTGCTGCGCAGGTACTGGACGAGGGCGCGGCGCTGCCACGCGCGCAGCGGGGGGCCGCTCGTCTGACTGCTGGACGTGGGGTCCTGGGCGGGCGCGGAGACGGTGCGCTCCCTTCGGGCGGACGGTCTGCTGGCACGGTGATGCCCTCCCGGCAGCACACCGGCGAGGGCTGCTCCCAGGGTAACCCGCCTCCGCGGCCGAGGGAGGGCCGGACACCCCGGCGGGACGGCGTGGGGCGGGTTCCGGGGTCAGGGACCGGGGTCACGGACCGGGGTCACGGACCGGGGTCAGGGACCCGGGTCAGGGACCGGGGTCAGGGGCGGGGACGTCTCGCGGTACCGGGGCCGACCAGCGGCGGACGAGCGCGAGCACGCGGAGCCCGCACACCAGCGCGGCGCCCACCGCGCCGGAGGCCAGCCCCTCGACGCCCAGGCTCTCCGCCACCACGACCGTGACGGCTCCGACGAGCGCCGCGAGAGCGTAGATCTCCCGGCGCAGCACGACCGGGATCTCGCCGGTCAGCACGTCGCGCAACACGCCACCGCCGATGCCGGTCAGCAGGCCGACCGCGCAGGCCCCGGAAGCCGGGACGCCGGCGTCGAGGGCCTTCACGGTGCCGCTCACCACGAACAGCCCCAGCCCGGCGGCATCCGAGAGCAGCACCACCGGGCGGAGGCGGGACACCTGGGGGTGGAAGACGAAGACCACGACGGACGCCAGGGTCGGTACCGCCAGGTAGCGCCAGTCCCGCAGCACGAACGGCGGCGTGTCCCCGATCAGCAGGTCACGCAGCACCCCGCCGCCGATCGCGGACACCACCCCGACGACGACCACGCCGAAGACGTCGAGCTTCTTCGCCACCCCGGCCGTCGCGCCGGACAGCGCGAACACGAACACGCCGACCAGGTCGAACACGAGGAGCAACGTCGCCGACACGCCGCCAGGCTAAGGGGCCGGGCGACGACCGTGCGCGGCGGCACGTACCGTGGGCCCGGTGACTTCTGTCCGGGCCGGCGCGCCGCCGCACGTGGCGGCGGGTGCCGTCCCCCGCGCGGCGCGGACCGCCTGCCGCGCGCTCCGGGCCGCGGTGGCGCTCGCCCGCGCGACGCTGGCCAAGGCCTGGCAGGACCGGATCCTGGGCCTGTCCGCGGAGGCCGCCTTCTGGCAGCTGCTCTCCCTACCGCCGCTGCTGCTCGCGGGCCTCGGTGCGCTCGGCTACCTCGGGTCCCTGTTCGGCACGGACGCGGTCGTGTCCGTGCAGCGGTGGGTCCTCCGGGGCGCGTCCGAGGTCGCGGCGCCGGAGGTCGTCGCCGCGGTCGTCCGTCCGGTGGTGACCGAGGTGTTCGCCCGCGGGCGCCCGGACGTCGTCAGCATCGGGTTCGTCCTCGGCCTGTGGGCCGGGTCCAGCGCGACGGCGACGTTCGTCAACACGATCACGATCGCGTACGGCCAGCGCGAGCTCCGCGGGGCCGTGCCGTCACGCCTGCTGGCGCTGGGCGCGTACGTCGCGTTCCTCACGTTCGGGGCGGCGCTGCTGACCCTGCTCGTGATCGGCCCCGACCTGTTGCTGCACGCCGTGCCGGACGGCTGGCACGGGCCCGCGACGACGATCGTGCACCTCGCGTACTGGCCGGTGACGGGCGTGCTCACCCTGCTCGCCCTGGCCACGCTCTACCACGTGGCCACCCCGGTGCGGCTGCGGTGGCGCCGGGCGTTCCCGGGCGCCGTCCTGGCCCTGGGGCTCTTCACGGTGCTGTCGTTCGGGCTGCGGCTGTACCTCGAGACCGTCGCCACGCGCGTCATGGTGTTCAGCGCGCTGGCTGCCCCGATCCTCGCGCTGCTGTACTTCTACGTGCTCGCCTTCGCGATCCTGCTCGGCGCGGAGCTCAACGCCGCGCTCGAGCAGCGCTGGCCACGGGACGCCCCGCCCGGGACGCTGGAGCGGCTCGGGATCCGCCGCAACGGCGGGGCGCCGGCCCGTCAGTCGCCGTCGTCGCCGCCGCCGCCGCGCGGGAGCGACTCGTAGATCTCCTTGCAGTCCGGGCACACGGGCGACCCCGGCTTGGCGGACTTCGTCACCGGGAACTTCTCGCCGCAGAGCGCAACCACGTACGTGCCCATGACCGCGCTCTCCGCGATCTTCTCCTTGCGCACGTAGTGGAACATCTCCGGGCCGGTGTCGGCATCACGGGTGTCCGGGCGGACGTCGGTCTGGGTGCTCACGCACATCCCTCCTCGGCTGTACACCCAGTCTCGCACGGGTCGTCACCCCCGGCGGTATCGCGGGGCGGGCCCGTTACCGTGTGTCGGTGAGCCTTCAGCTGCCTTCCCCCACCACCGGTCTCGACCTCGGGGAGGAGGTGGCGGACGCCCTGCGCCGCGGTGCGCCCGTGGTGGCGCTGGAGAGCACGATCCTGTCGCACGGCCTCCCCCGGCCCCGCAACCTCGAGGTGGGGCGGCAGATCGAGGAGACCGTGCGCGCGGCCGGGGCGGTCCCGGCGACGATCGGCCTCGTCGGCGGCCGGGTCGTCGTCGGTCTCGACGACGCCCAGGTCGAGCGGCTGTGCACCGGGGACGACGTCCAGAAGGTGAGCATCCGTGACCTGCCGCTCGCCGTCGCGCGGGGCGTGGACGGTGCGACGACCGTCGCCAGCACCTCGGCGCTCGCCGCCCGGGTGGGCATCGGCGTCTTCGCGACCGGTGGTCTCGGCGGTGTGCACCGCGGCTTCGCCGAGACCCACGACGAGTCCGCGGACCTCGGTGCACTCGCCGCGACGCCGATCACCGTGGTCTGTGCCGGGGTGAAGTCCATCCTCGACGTCGCCGCCACCCTCGAGCGGCTCGAGACCCTCTCGGTGGGGGTGGTGGGGTACCGCACCGACCGGTTCCCCGGCTTCTACCTCGGTGACTCCGGGTACGGGCTCGACTGGCGGGTCGACTCCCCCGCCGAGGTCGCCGCCGTCGTGGCGGCCCGGGACGCGCTCGGCCTGCCCGGCGCGCTCGTGGTGGCGAACCCGCTCCCGGTCGCCGAGCAGCTCGACCCGGCGCTGCACGACCGCGTCCTCGCCGAGGGGCTCGCCGGGCTGGAGCGCGAGGGCGTCACGGGCAAGGACGTCACGCCGTACCTGCTGGCGCACTTCCACGAGGCGACGCACGGCGAGAGCCTCGACGTGAACGTGCGGCTCGTCCTGCGCAACGCGGACCTCGCGGCGCGCATCGCGGTCGCCTCCGCGCGGCAGCCGACCCTGTCGGCGTGACGGCGATCCTCGTCGTCGGTGACCTCGTCACCGACGTGCTGGTGGTCCCGTCGGGCCCACTCCGGCGCGGCTCCGACACGAACGCGGAGATCCGCCTCACCGGCGGCGGTCAGGCGGCGAACACGGCGGCCTGGCTCGCCACCGTGGGCGCGGACGTCACGTTCGCCTGCCGCGTCGGCGACGACCCCGCCGGGCAGGGTCTGCTCGCGGAGCTCCGCGACGGCGGGGTCCGCCTGGCGGCGACCGTCGACCCGGACGCGCCGACCGGCACGGTGGTCGTGCTGGCCGACCCGGGCGGCGAGCGCACGATGCTGCCGGACCGCGGCGCGAACGACAGGCTCACGGAGGCCGACGTCGAGGCGGCGCTCGACGGGGCGGGCCATCTGCACCTGTCCGCGTACACGCTGCTCGGCGCCGGCTCGCGCGCCGCGGCGCGGCACGCGCTGGCCACCGCGCGTGGCCGTGGGCTCCGCACCTCGGTCGACGTGGCGTCGGGCGCGCTGCTCGCCGACGCCGGGACCGAGCGGGTGCTCGGCTGGCTCGCCGGCACGGTCGACCTCGTCCTCGCGAACGCGGACGAGGCCGCCGTCCTCACCGGACACACGGACCCGTACGCCGCGGCGCTGGCGCTCGCCGGAGCCGATCGCGCGGCCGTCGTGAAGCGCGGCGCGGACGGCGCGGTCTGGGCCGAGCACGGCGAGGTGGTCGCGGTGCCCGCGCCCGCGGTGGCCATCGTGGACACGACGGGGGCGGGCGACGCGTTCGCGGCCGGGCTGCTGGCGGCGCTCGCCACGGGCGAGGGCCCGGTGGAGGCGCTGTACGCGGGGGTACGGCTCGGCTCGGAGGTCGCCGCGCGGGCGGGCGCACGGCCCTGACGTCAGGCGTCCGGGCGCTGGTCCAGGACGCGGGGCGGCTCGGCGTCCACCAACGGGTCCGCGGGCGGCAGCGCCCGTCCCCGCGCCGGGTGCCCTCCGAAGTGCGCCGAGAAGCGGCTCTCCTTCTTCGGGAGCCGGTCGTTCGCGACGAGCACCGCGATCCACGGCAGCAGCACCATGCCGGCGATGCAGAGGCCGACCCAGACCATCGAGTACGGCACCTTGGCCGCCGTGATCAGCACGGCGGCGATCACGCAGACCGCACGAAGGCCCATCATCCAGGCGTACCGGATCTCCCGGCGCCGGAGCTGGTCGGGAATGCTCTCCTCGGCCTCGGTGATGACGGCGCGCACCGGCTCCCGTCGCACGCGGGATTTCCTCACGGCGCCTCCTCGGGAGAGATTCCCATCCTCCCATCCGTTCGCGGCCGGCGCACCAACCGGTTCAGCCGCCCACCGTGTCAGCCGCCACAGTGTCAGCCGCCCACCGTGTCAGCCGCCACCGTGTCAGCCGCCACCGGGGCGAGCCCGAGCAGAGGGCGGCACGCCGCCGCGCCGGTGATCTCGACGTCCGCCAGGCCGTACCCCTGTCGGAGCAGCGCCCACCGGTCGCGGGTCAGCCGTGACCAGAGCACGTGCTCGACACGCCCCTGGTGCAGTGCGTAGGTGTCGCCGCACGGCGAGTACCCGAGCGACCGGCTGACGCCGAGCGCGGCGTCGTTCCCCTCGGCCGAGTCCGCCTCCGCCGCGACCGCGTCGAAGCACGTGAAGGCCAGCTGGAGCACCATCGCCCGCATCGCCTTGGCGATCCCACGGCCGCGGAACGCCTCCCCCAGCCAGGACGACGTCTCCACGATGCGGCGCAGCGGGAAGTGCTCTGCCTTCAGGTCCTGCTGGCCGGCCAGCTCGCCGGCGGCCTCGACGGCGAACGTGAGGCGCCAGTTCTGCGGGGCGAGCTCCGCGCGGGCCCGCCACACGTGGCGCAGCACGGCCTGGGCCGCCACCTGCTCGGGGTCGCCGCCGACGGCGAGGTCCGGGTCGTGGGGCACGTCCGGCGGGAAGATCGACACGAGGCCGGCCAGGTCCTCGTCCCCGACCGTGCGCAGCACCAGGGGCACGCCGCGCGCGGTGGCGCTGATCCGCAGGCCCGCGGGCGGCCAGAGCGCGACGCCGGGGCAACAGCCGGTGTGGTCGGTCGCCGCCGCGCTCATGCCGTGCCCGCCTTCGCCGCCGCCTTGGCCTGCTTCTTGTACTCGCGGACCGCCGCGAGGCTCTCCGGCCCCGTCACGTCGGCGACCGAGCGGAAGACCCCGTCCTCCCCGTACGGACCCGCGGCCTCGCGCCAGCCCGGGGGCTGGACGTCGTACTGCTTGCCGAGCAGCGCGAGGAGGATCGCGGACTTCTGGGCGCCGAAGCCGGGGAGGTTCCGCAGCCGCCGCAGCAGCTCGGCCCCGGTCTCGGCCTCCTGCCAGAGGAGCTCCGGGTCCCCGCCGTAGCGGTCCACCAGCGCCCGGCAGACCTGCTGGACGCGGGCCGCCATCGAGCCCGGGAAGCGGTGCAGGGCCGGCGGCGCGCTGAAGATCGCCGCCAGCGCGTCGGGGTCGTACCCGGCGAGCGTCTCGGCGGACAGCCGCTCGACACCCAGCCGGTCCGCGAGTGCGCGGGGCGCGGCGAACGCCCGTTCCATCTGGAACTGCTGATCGAGCAGCATCCCGAGGAGCAGCGCCAGGGGGTCGTCCGACAGCAGGGCGTCCGCCTCGGCGTGGCCCGTGATCCTCACTTCAGGCATTCGTGGTCCCGTCCTCGCAGTTCCGGCATCATGCCCGACCCGCGATCAGGCACGCCGCCCGGCCCCCGCTCGCCCTAGAAGAACGAGCCGAACGTGTACCACATCTCGATGTACCGGAACCCCGCAAGGACGTGGACACCGAACGCGAGCACCACCACCGCCTGCCGCCACCGGAACGCGTTCTCCCGGAGCCACGGGACGATCGCGGACACGAGCGCCAGGAACAACAGGAAGTTCGCGACGATCGCCTGCCAGAGGAAGTTCCCGTGGAGCTCACGCGGGCCCTGCTCGCGTACCAGGACGAACCACAGGAGCCCCACGACCGCCAGCGCCGCCGCGTAGCGGACCGAGGTGCGCCGGTAGATCGCCGCACCGCCGACGGCGAGGGCCACGATCGGGAAGAGGTAGCTCGCGAGGAACGACAGAGGGATGTTCTCGCTGAACTGATGCCACACCCAGAACGGGTCGACGACCACGTGGTCGGCGCCCGACGCGCTCTTGGTGCCCGCGAGCGCGGCGGCGTCCCCCTCCGGCGAGAAGTAGATGTAGAGGTAGAGCGCCAGCACGGACAGCCCCGCGAGGCCGGTGACCACCCACGCGCCGAACGTCCGCCACGACACTCGGTACCGGATGAGCGCCGCGACCGGGAACACCACGACGAAGCAGAACAGGAAGCTCGGTTTCGCCAGGGCGTTGAGCAGGACCAGCGGCACCATGATCCACAGCAGCCGGCGCTGTCCCGACCGGAGCCACTCGAGCGACACCCAGAACAACGCCAGCGCGAGCGGCATGAGGAACATCGTGGTGGAGTTGTGCCACACGTTCGGCGACACCTGGCCGAGGTAGTTGCGGCTGTGCTCCGGGAAACGCCACGTCGGCACCGGCAGGGACATGGCGATCGAGCACAGCGCGGCGGCGACCCCGCCCCAGACCGGGAGCTGCCCGAACATGCGGCGCCGGTACGCCCAGTCGGCGAACATCACCGACAGCCACACCTTGACGCCCGTCGCGACGGCGAGCACGACGTACAGGCTGCGGAGCAGGAGACCGCGATCCGGGGACCAGCCCGCGAGGAGGGCGTTCACCCAGTAGAACAGCCCGTTGCCGGGGAAGTTCCCGGTGCGGATCCCGATGTCCGTGAACACCATGTGGGACCGGAAGTCCGACTTCAGGTGGTCGACCAGGGAGCCGCGGACGATCAGCCCCGCGACGACCATGGCCACCACGCCGGCGACGGCCGCCACGACGTGCGTCTGCCGGGACGGGGCAGGAGGCTCGACGTCGAGCTCCGGAGTCGACTGCGGCTCGGCGAGTGCGTGCGCCGTCACCACGCTGCCCGCTCGGCCGAGCCCGTTCCGCGCCGCGTCGCGACGGATCGGGCGCTGACGGTACAGAGGGATGTCGCAGCGCTCACGCGGCGAGTGTAGGCCCCCGCGCTACCGAGAGTCACAGCGCGTCGCCCGCGGACGGGGCGGTTCCGCGCGCCGCCGGGGTGGGGCCGCCGGACGCCGGTAGGGCCGCCCCGGCAGGATTGGGGCGTGGAACCTCTCTTCAGCCCCGAGGACCTGACCCGGCTGCGGGGTGCCGTGGTCGCCGCGGACTTCACCCCGGAGGGGGTCGCGGCGCTGCTCGGTACCGCCGCCTCCGGCGCGCTCGGCCGGGGGGACGTCGTCCCGGCGCTGCGCGCCACGCGCGGCGGGAGCCCGCTCGAGACGCTGGTCCGGCTGTTCGTGTGCGGCGGCACCGAGTGCGAGGTGCTGGTGTCGTCGGCCCTCGCGCCGCTCTCGCTGGAGTCCGCGCTCGCCGCGGGCCTGGTGGAGCGGGGCCCGGGCGGTCTGCGCGCGGGGCTGGACCTCCGCCCGTACGGCGACGACCTGGGCACGTGGTGGGTGTTCTCCGATCTCGGTTCCGACGTCCGGCCCGGGCCGCTGCGGCCCGACCACGTGCTGGGCGTCGGCGGCGCGTCCGTCACGCTCGCGCAGGCGACCGTGCGCAGCCCCGCGGCGACGGCGCTCGACCTCGGAACGGGCTGCGGGGTCCAGGCGCTGCACCTGTCCCGGCACGCCGGCCGCGTCACGGCGACCGATGTCAGCACCCGCGCGCTGCGGATGGCGGCCACGACCGCGGCCCTGAACGGCATGGACTGGGAGCTGCTCCGCGGGGACATGACCGCGCCCGTGGCGGGCCGGCGGTTCGACCTCGTGGTGAGCAACCCGCCGTTCGTGGTGGGTCCCGGCACGACCACGCACACGTACCGCGACTCCGGCCGTGCGGGCGACGGCATGGGCGCCGAGCTCGTCGCGGCGGCTCCGCGCCTGCTCGAACCGGGCGGCACCCTCCAGCTCCTCGCCAACTGGCTGCACCGGGAGGGCGAGCCCTGGACCGACCGGGTGGCGGGGTGGCTGCCGCCGCGGTGCGACGCGTGGGTGGTCCAGCGCGAGGTGCTCGATCCCGCGGAGTACGTGGCGATGTGGCTCCGTGATGCGGGTGAGCAGGACACCGGACGGGCGAGCGCGTGGCTGGACTGGTTCGACGCGGAGGAGATCGAGGCGGTGGGCTTCGGGCTGATCACCGTGCGGGCGTCCGACCGCGACGACCCGGTACAGCGGCTCGAGGACCTCCGGCAGGTCGTGGACCAGCCGCTCGGCCGGGAGGTCGTCGCCTGGTTCGCGCGGCAGGACGCCGTCCGCGAGACCGGGTTGCTCGACGCCCGGCTGCGGGCGCACCCGGCCCTGCGGCTGACCCAGGACGCGACCCGCGCGGAGGACGGCTGGGAGGTCACCCGGCAACTGCTCGCCGCCGACGGCGGGCTCCGGTGGTCCCAGGAGGTGGACCCGGTCGTGGTCGCCCTGGTCGGCGGCTGCGACGGCACCACGACCCTCCGGGACCAGCTCACCGTGCTGGCCGCCGCGTACGACACGCCGGTCGAGCAGCTCCTCGTCGCCGCTCCCCTGGTGGTGGGGCCGCTGGTCGAGCGGGGCCTGCTGACGCCGGTCGGATCCGGCTGATGCGGGCGGTGGTCCAGACCGTCTCCCGTGCCGCGGTGACGGTGGACGGCGAGGTGGTCGGCGCGATCGGCCCGGGCCTCCTGGTCCTGGTCGGGGTCACGCACGACGACGGCGCCGCGCAGGTGCAGGCGATGGCCCGGAAGGTCCACGAGCTGCGGATCCTCGACGGCGACCGCTCCGCGGCGGACACCGGGGCGCCGCTGCTCGTGGTCAGCCAGTTCACGCTGTACGCCGACACCCGCAGGGGCCGGCGCCCGTCCTGGCTGGCCGCGGCCCCCGCGGAGGCGGCCGAGCCGCTGGTGAACGCGCTCGTCGCCGAGCTCCGGTCGCGGGGCGCGACCGTGGAGACGGGCCGGTTCCGCACCCACATGCTGGTGGAGTCGGTCAACGACGGCCCGCGGACCATCCTGCTCGAGGTGTAGGGCACGTCCCTACAGCACGACGGCTGTAGGGCACGCCCTACAGCGCGACGGCGGCGGCAGGCAGGAGCACGAGGAGGACCGCGCCGGCCAGCGCGAGCCGCCGCGCACGAGGTGAGGGCGGCGGCGGGTCCAGCAGGCGGCGGACCCGGTCCAGGACGGCGTCGTCGCCCGCGCCGAGCGCTCCCGCCGGGGCGTGCGCGCCCGCGCTGCCGACCCGGGCGAGCGCAGCGGCGAGCACCGTCCGGTCCCGGCCGACACAGGCGCGGTCGTCCGCGACCATCTCCACGAGGCGGGCGACCGAGCGGCGGGCGGCGCGGACACCGGGGATCCACGGCAGCGCCGAGACCCAGGCCGAGAACGGCAGCACGACGAGGTCGTGGCGCTCGGCGACGTGCGCGCGCTCGTGGGCGAGCACGGCGTCGAGCTCGTCGTCGTCGAGCAGCGCGAGTGCGCCGGCGGTCAGCACGACCCGCGGCCTGGGCCCGGGGAGGCAGTACGCCGCCACGCCCGGGTGGTCGAGCACGGTCGCGCCGCCGCCGCGATCCCACGGCCGGCCCACCAGGTCGACCACCGCGCGGTGACGGGCCCGCGACCGTGCAGTGCGCCACGCGGCGAGGGCGAGTACGCCCAGCAGGCGCCCGAGGAGCACCAGGCCGACACCGAGGACCGCGAGCCGCACCGGAGCGATCCCGCCGGTCGGGTCCCCCGCCGCCCCACGGACCAGCCACTCCCCGACCGCACCCGGGAGGGACGGACCGAGCGGAGCCACGCCCACGGCGAGGCAGGCGCCCACGGCCGCGAGCCCCGCGGACAGCCCGAGCGCCTGCCACAGCACCAGGGCGGCGCGGGGCTCCCGGCGTACCCACGCGGCCGGGGCCAGCCGGCCCGCGACCGGCCCCACCAGCACGATGGTGAGGACGGCCAGCGTGACGGCGGTCGCGGTCACGGCGTGGCCGCGCCCTTGCGCCGGAGTGCCTCGGCCAGCGCGGACTGCAGCGCCTCTGCCTCCTCGACGGTCACCTGCCCGGCGAACCGCGCGAGGGCCGCCGTGCGGTCCGACGCCGCGCCGAGGACCTCGTGCATGAGCCCCGCCACGTGGTCCTCGCGGGACGACGTGGCCTCG
The DNA here is from genome assembly GCA_036402915.1 of Mycobacteriales bacterium. Classification (GTDB taxonomy): domain Bacteria; phylum Actinomycetota; class Actinomycetes; order Mycobacteriales; family HKI-0501; genus JAVEDU01. The sequence goes on along the minus strand of DASWRY010000034.1, from coordinate 23,653 downwards.
TAGTGGTGGGCCCGGCCGTCCCGCGTACGGCGGACATGGCCCTTCACCTCGAGTCGCGACAGGACGGTGAGCACCGTCGTCAGCGCGAGGTCGCGGCTCGCGAGGCCACCCGCCACCTGGCGGGCCGTGAGGGCCTGTGGGGAAGACCACAGGACGTCCATCACGGCACGTTCGAGCTCACCCAACCGCAGCATTCCGGTCCCCTCACCTGATCACACGGGATTCTACGGGAGGTAGAACGCGGCACCGGCCCCGGCTCCCTCGGCACTTCACGGGGATCTCACACGATCCTCACGGTGGCTTCACGGTCGGTCCGGGAAGGTGCAGAGGTCAGACCGGCAATTCCAGGAGGCGAGCAGTGTCCCTTCCGCTCGAGGACCACAGTCAGGCCGTCCACGACGACGACGCGGACGACGCCCGCTCCGTCTCGATGGATCTCGTCCGCACGTACCTCAACGGTATCGGCCGGACCAAACTGCTGACGGCCGCGCAGGAGGTGGACCTGGCGCAGCGGATCGAGGCCGGGCTGTTCGCACAGGCACGGCTCGACGGGCACGACGGCCCTCCGCCCACCGACCCGGACCTGCGCGCCGACCTGCGCGCGATCGCGGCGGACGGCCGCGCCGCCAAGACCCACCTGCTGGAGGCGAACCTCCGCCTGGTCGTCAGCGTCGCCAAGCGCTACACCGGCCGAGGCATGCCGATGCTCGACCTCATCCAGGAGGGCAACATCGGGCTGATCCGGGCCGTGGAGAAGTTCGACTACACCAAGGGCTTCAAGTTCTCGACGTACGCGACCTGGTGGATCCGGCAGGCCGTGACCCGGGCGATGGCCGACCAGTCCCGCACGATCCGCCTGCCCGTCCACCTCGTCGAGCAGATCAACAAGCTGGTCCGGTGCCGGCGTGAGCTGTCGGTGAAGCTCGGCCGGGAACCGCTCGCGGCCGAGATCGCGGACGCCCTGGACGTGGACGTGTACAAGGTCGTCGAGCTGCTCGGCTACGACCGTGACCCGGTGAGCCTCGACCAGACGGTCGGCGAGGACGGGGAGAGCGTCCTCGCGGACTTCGTCGCGGACGCGTCCGCGCATCAGGGGGACCCGGTGTCGTACGGCCTGCTGGTCCGCGAGGTCGGCACCGTCCTCGCGACCCTGACCGAACGGGAGCGGGAGGTCGTGCGGCTCCGGTTCGGTCTCGACGACGGCCGGGTCCGCACCCTCGAGGAGATCGGCCACGAGTTCGGCCTCTCCCGGGAGCGGATCCGGCAGATCGAGAAGTCGTCCCTCAACAAGCTCCGCGAGCCGGACCGCGCGGCCCGGCTGCGGGAGTACGCCTGCTGACGCCCCCTCAGCCGGTGTACAGGGCGCGGCCCGCGGTGCGCAGGCGCCGCGGGCCCGCGTCGGGCCGGCCGCCCGCGGGTCCCACCGTGACGTCCGCGTGGAGGACGGTCAGCCCCCGGCCGCCCACGAGCACCGGGCGCAGCTCGAGCGAGCGCACCTCCGGGATCTCGTCCGCGAGCAGCCCGATGCGCAGCAGCAGGTCCGCGAGCGCCTCGGTGTCGACCGGGACCGCACCGCGGTGGCCGAACAGCATCGGCGCCGCCAGCGGGGCCCGGACCAGCGCGTGCGCGTCGGCGTCGGTCAGGGGCGCCGCACGCCACGCGACGTCCCCGAGGAGCTCGGTGGCGACGCCGGACAGCCCGAAGCCCACCACCGCCCCGAACGAGGGGTCCTCCGCCACCTCGACCAGGCACGCGACGCCCGGTGGGCACATCGGCTGTACCAGGACGTCGACGGGCCCGTCCGGGGAGAGGGCGACGACCCCGGCGTAGGCGGCACGCACGTCGTCCGGCCCGGAGAGGTCGAGTCGGACGCCGCCGAGGTCCACGCGGTGACGCAGGTATCCCTCGGCGACCTTGAGCGTGACCGGGTAGCCGAGGGCCTCGGCTGCCGCCACGGCCTCCACCGCGTCGGCACAGCGCATCGACGGCACGACGTCGATGCCGTACGCGTGGAGCAGCGCGGCCGCGGCCGTGTCGGGCAGCACTCCCCCGCCCGGGTGCGCGGCGAGGGCCCCGGCGACGACCTCCCGCGCGCCGGCGGCGTCCACCACGGGCGCCGGGACCCGGCCGGACGGCCGACGCCGCCACTCCGCATACGCGGCCACCCGGCCGAGGGCCTGGACGGCGGCCTCCGGTGAGGCGAACGACGGCACCGACCCCGGGCCGGTCATCCCGTCGGCGGTGACCCGGCGCAGCCGCGCGGGCACGCCGTCGGTCGCCAGGAACGTGGACACGACCGGCTTGCCGGACTCCGCCGCCCCGGCGAGCAGCACGTCGGCGAACGCCGTGCCGGGCGTCGAGAGGGCGGGGATGAACACGGCCACCAGCGCATCCACCTGCGGGTCGCCGACCGCGTCACGGACCGCCGTCGCGAACTCCTCCGGCCCGCCCTCCGGCCCGATGTCGCGGGTACAGCCGGGGACCACCTCGAGCCCGGCGGCGACGGCAGCGTCCGCGGCGAGGACCCCGAGCGCCGAGGAGTTGCCGACGATCGCGACGCGGTGCCCGGCTGGGAGCGGCTGGTACGCGAGGATCTGCGCGACGTCGAACAGCTGGGTCAGCGTGTCCACCCGGATCACGCCGGACTGCGCGAACAGGGCCTCCGTGCCGCCCTGGCTCAGCGCCGGCGCGGTGCCGTCGAGGCCGGGGGGCGCGGTCGTGCTCTTCACGGCGACGACGGGCTTCCGGCGGCCGAGGGCACGGGCCACCCGGGCGAACTTCCGCGGGTTGCCGAACGTCTCCAGGTACAGCAGCACGACATCGGTCGCCGGGTCGTCCATCCAGTACTGCATGACGTCGTTGCCCGACACGTCGGCGCGGTTGCCTGCCGACACGAACGACGACAGCCCGAGCGACCGCGTCCGGGCCTGGTCGAGAACCGCGATTCCGAGCGCGCCCGACTGCGAGAAGAACCCGACGCGGCCCCGCTCCGGCATCGCCGGGGCGAGCGTGGCGTTGAGCCGGACCTCCGGGTCGGTGTTGAGAACGCCGAGGCAGTTCGGCCCGACGACCCGCATGCCGCCCGCGCGGGCGGTCTCCACGAGGCGCCGCTCCGCCTGCACGCCCTCCGGTCCCGTCTCCCCGAAGCCGCTCGACACCACGACCAGCCCGTGCACGCCCTTCGCGGCGCACTGCTCCACGACGGCCGGCACGTCCCCTGCGGGCACCGCGACCACCGCGAGGTCCACGCGGTGCTCGATGTCGAGCACCGAGTCGTACGCGGGCAGGCCGTCGACCTCGTCGCGGCGGGCGTTCACCGCGTACAGCTGCCCGGTGAACCCGCTCCGGCGCACGTTGTCCAGCACGGTGCGGCCGATGCCGCCCGGCTGCGACCCCGCGCCGATCACCGCGACAGACCCGGGGTGCAGCAACCGGGCGATCGAGCGGGCCTCGGACCGCTGCTCGCGCCGGCGCGACACCTCGATCGACGCCTCGGTCGGGTCGATGTCGAACACGAGGTGCACGACGCCGTCCTCGTACGTCCGCTGCGGTACGTACCCGGCGTCGGTGAAGATCCGCATCATCGCGCCGTTCTCCGGCAGCACCTCGGCGACGAACCGCCGGATCCGGTGCTCCGCCGCCGCGGCGGCGAGGTGCTCCAGCAGCACCGAGCCGATGCCGCGGCCCTGGTGGGCGTCCTCGACGACGAACGCCACCTCGGCCTCGTCGGCGGAGATCCGGTCGTACCGGCCGATCGCGACGAGCCGGGAGCCGAGCACCACGACGAACGCCTCCCGGTCCGCATGGTCCACCGTGGTGAAGCGGGTCAGGTCACGCTGCGGGATCCGGGGGTACGGCGAGAAGTACCGCAGGTACCGGGTGCGCTCGCTGAACCGGCCGTGCAGCTCCAGGACGGCCGGGGCGTCCTCCGGCGTGATCGGCCGGAGGTGCACGGTGCCGCCGTCCGACAGCAGCACGTCGGCGGCTCGGTGGGCCGGATACGCCGTGGTGGGGTCCTGCGACACGTCAGTCCCTCGGGTCGTCGGGGTCGAGGCCGTGCAGCGGGTACACGGCGCGGCGGGCGGCCGCCACGGCCATGTCCAGGCGGTCCTCCCCGCCGGGCTGCCACGGACGCCATGCGGGCGTGACGTCGTCGGACATGATCGCGGGCGGGCACGACCCGCGCCGGCGCTCGGCGGCGAGCGCGCGCCACGCGTTCGGCGTCGCGGTCCTCGGGTCGAGCGGTACGCCGGACAGGATCGCGAGCAGGTGGGTCCAGGCGCGCGGGACGACGTCCACCAGCCCGTACCCGCCGCCACCGAAGGCGATCCAGCGCCCCCCGCACAGCTCGTCGGCGAGATCGCGGAGCGTCAGGTACGACTCCCGCTGGCCGTCCACGGTCAGGAGCAGGTCCGCGAGCGGGTCGGCCCGGTGGCTGTCGCAGCCGCACTGGGTCACCAGCACCTGCGGCCGGAACGCCCGGACGACCCCCGGCACCACGGCGTGGAACGCCCGCAGCCACCCCTCGTCACCCGTTCCCGCCGGTACCGGGATGTTGACGGCGGTCCCCTCGGCACCCTTTCCCCCGGTCTCGGCGGAGAAGCCGGTGCCCGGGAACAGCGTCAGCGGCGACTCGTGGATGCTCACGGTCAGCACCCGCGGGTCGTCCCAGAACGCGGTCTGCACGCCGTCACCGTGGTGGACGTCGACGTCCACGTACGCCACCCGCTCCGCGCCGAGGTCCAGCAGCCGCTGGATGCCGACGGCGACGTCGTTGTACACGCAGAAGCCCGACGCCCGGTTGCGCATCGCGTGGTGGAGACCGCCGGAGATGTTGACAGCCCGGGTCGAGTCGCCCTTCCAGACGGCCTCGGCGGCGGTCACGCTGCCGCCGGCCACCAGCGCGCTCGACTCGTGCATCTCCGGGAAGACGGGGTTGTCGGGGGTGTTGAGGCCGAACCCGCGCCAGAACGGGTCGTGCGGCGCCGCCCGTACCGCGGCGAGGTACTCGGGGCTGTGGACGCGCATGAGCGTGGCGTCGTCGGCGGCGGTGGGTGGGACGACGGTGACGTTGTCGCGGTCGAGGATCCCGAGGCCGCGGGCGAGCTCGATGGTCAGCTCCACGCGGACAGGGTCCATCGGGTGGTCGCCGAGGTCGTACGCGAGCATCGCCGGGTCCCACACCACCGTCACCGGCACGGCAGGGTCCGTCATGCGGGGATCCCCCTCACTCGTCATGGGGGCATCCCATCACGCCGCGGCGGTGGAGTCAGCTCGGTGGGGCGGCTCCGCGGACACCGGGGGCCCGGGTCGACGGTGGGCGGCTCCGCGGGTATCGAGGCCCCGGGACTCCGGGCCGCTCCCCGGACACCGAGGTCTCGGGGCTCCGGGCCGGCGGTCCCGGGGTGTCAGCCGGGCTCCGGGCCGGAGGTGCCGGGGTGTCAGCCGGGCTCCGGGCCCACGGCCATCGGGCGTTCCGGGTCGGTGACCCACTGACTCCACGACCCGACGTACAGGGCCGCGGGGACCCCGGCCACCGCGAGCGCCAGCACGGTGTGTGCCGCCGTGATCCCCGAGCCGCAGTACGCGCCCACGGGCACGGCACCGTCCGCGCCGAGTGCCGCGAACCGCTCGCGCAGGACCTCGGGCGGGAGCAGCCGGCCGTCCGGGCCGGTGTTGCCGGTGGTCGGGGCGTTGACCGCCCCGGGGATGTGTCCCGCGACGGGATCGACGGGCTCGAGCTCCCCGCGATACCGCTCCGGTGCCCGCGCGTCGAGCAGGACGCCCTCACGGGCGATCCGCGCCGCGGCCTCTGCGTCCAGCACCGGCATGCCCCCGGGCCGCACCACGACGTCGCCCGGCTCCGGCTCGGTGGGCTCCGCCGTGACGGGGGCGCCGGCGGCCGTCCACGCCGCCCAGCCCCCGTCGAGCACCGCGACTGCGGACACCCCCGCCCACCGCAGGAGCCACCAGGCGCGCGCGGCCGCGGCACCGTCGCCGAGGTCGTGGACCACGACGCGATCGCCCGCACGGATCCCGGCCCGGCGCAGCGCGCCCTCCAGCGCCGCCGGCGCAGGCAAGGGGTGCCGGCCGCCCTCGCCGGGCGTACCGGACAGTTCGGCGTCGAGCGGGACGAATACCGAGCCGGGTATGTGCGACCGGCGGTGCGCGTCCACAGACGACGGACCGCCGAGCCGCCAGCGCACGTCGAGCACCACGGGAGGGCGTGCCGACGCCAGCGCGGCGACCAGCGCGTCCACGGAGACCAATTCCGGTGGCGCGATCACGTGGAACAGTCTGGCGCACTTCGCGGCGGGTACCATTCCGCACGGGAGGAGCCACCGCGTGAGCGACCTGATCGACACCACCGAGATGTACCTGCGCACGATCCTCGAGCTCGAGGAGGAGGGCGTGGTGCCGCTGCGTGCGCGCATCGCGGAGCGGCTGCACCAGAGCGGTCCCACGGTGAGCCAGACGGTCGCACGGATGGAGCGCGACGGGCTGCTGCACGTCTCGGGTGACCGGCAGCTTCAGCTCAGCGAGGCGGGTCGGCACCGCGCGGTCGCGGTGATGCGCAAGCACCGGCTGGCCGAGCTCCTGCTCGTCAACGTGATCGGGCTCGAATACGAGGTCGCCCACGTGGAGGCCTGCCGCTGGGAGCACGTCATCAGCGACGAGGTCGAGGTCAAGCTGTACGAGCTGCTCGGCAAGCCCACCGTCTCGCCGTACGGCAACGCGATCCCCGGACTCGACGCGCTCGACGCCGCCGCGCCGCAGGACACGGTGTCGGAGTCGATGGTCACCCTCGCGTCGGTCCAGGACGCCTCGTCCGTCGTCGTACGCAGGATCTCGGAGAAGCTCCAGGGCGAGACCGACGTCATGGAGCGTCTCCACGGTGCGGGCGTGGAGCCCGGCGCCGAGGTGACCATCTCCCGGAACGGCACCGCGGTGCAGGTGGTGCGCGACGGCCATGCGGTGAGCATCCCGGGTGACCTCGCGGGACTGGTGTTCGTCACCGCGAACTGAGCCGGACCGCGGTTCGTCACCGCGAACTGAACCGGACCGCGGTTCGTCACCGCGAACTGAGCCGGACCGCGGTTCGTCACCGCGAACTGAGCCGGACCGCGGTTCGTCGCCGCGGGACCGTTCGGAGCGACTCGCGCGACCCCGCGCGACCTGGGCGACCAGCGCGACCCTTGCGGCGCACGTGACTCCTGTGACCCGCAGCCCCGGCACTGCACTCGCCGGGCCTGATCCCGCGCGGACAGGAACGCACCCGGGCCGACCCGGCCACCACGTCACCCAGCCCGATCGACCTGAGTGCCCAGCAGCACCAGCCTCTCGGCCACCTGCGTGGTGTGGTGCGGCTCCTCCTGGCGCCCCATCGTGTACGCGAGCGTCAGCACCCGCCCCGACCGGCTCAGCCACCCGATCTCCACGCGGGGGCCACCGGCGGTGCCCGTGCCGACGATCCGGCGGTACGCCGCCTCGCCGATCCCGCTCAGCGCGGTGCCGCCGGCCGGCACGTAGCTCTCCCGGTACGTCGCCGCCGTCACCCCGGGCGCCGGCGTCACGGTCAGGACGAGGTCCGGCGCCGTGCTGCCGACGGCCTGCAGCACACAGGTCTGACTCTCGCCCGTGCGGCCGCTCCCCGCCGCCACGTCGAAGGCGGTACCCACCGCGCGTGCCACCGACTCGAACGTCAGCAGGCCGCACGCGCCCCCGGCCGCCGCAGCCGGCCGCCGGGCGACAGGCGTCCCGGCACCGGCCCCCGGCGAGGACCCGGCAGACGGCGCGGAGGGCGGCGCCGCCGAGGCGTCCGGCGAGGCGTCCGGCGAGGGCGCAGAGACGACGGAGGACGACGGCGAGGCCGACCCCGCCGATGACGCGGCCGGTCCGGCGCGCCCTCCGCACGCCGTCCCACCGAGGGCCAGGACGAACACCGCGAGAACCAGTCGTACACCCGCCAGTCGGGCGCGGACCGGTCCGGCGGTGATCACGAGACCGGGACGGACGAGAGCAGGGGCAGCGACGACACGCGTGCCGGTCGGCGCGGCGATACGGCTGCGGAGCACGGCGATCCTCTCGACGGTGGACGTCCATCATCGCCGAGCCCGCGCGGCTCTTCACGGAGAGCCTCTCCGGCGCGCCATCAGCCGGGCGGCGGCGGCGACCTCGGCCGGCCCGACGGCGTGGTCGAGCATCTCGTGCACCAGTCCGGCGAGCCGGTGGTCCGGGTCGTCGGCCAGCGCGCGGTCGGCACAGACGCGGGCGAAGGCGCCGTCGCCGCGCGCGTACACGTACAGAGCGAGCAGCGCGGCGGGCGCCGCTGCCCACGGAGGCGGCGCGGCCCTGGTCAGGTCCTGCCACAGCGTCTGCGCGGCGTCGTGCAGCGGCCCGCCGAGCCACCGGAGCGCACGGTCCCGGACCGCCGGGCGAGAGAGCAGGACGCACAGCCGGGCGCGGTCGCCGGCCACGACGCCCGGGCCACCGGGGACGCACCGCTGCACGGCCGCGGACAGGACCGCGTCGGGGTCCTCCGGTGCGGGCTCGCCGCGCGCGACCGAGCGGCCGTCCGGCGGCGACTCGCCGTCCCGCGCCGAGGCGGCGGCGAAGAGCCGCGCCGCCACCGCCTCGCCGAGGGGGAAGTCGCCGGCGACGGACCGTTCCAGGGCCGCCCGGTCCGGGAGGGCGCACCGTCCGGACAGCGCCAGCTCGGCCGCGAGCTCCCCGGCCGCGGACGCGTCGACGGGTGTCCCGCCGGGCGGACAGCACGACGGGTCCGGGCACAGGTACGACCGCCAGCGCCCCTGGTGCACCCACAGGGCGTCGCGCAGCACGAGACGCCTGCGCTCGCAGATCTCGCGCATCGCCTGGACCTCCGCCCGGTACGGGAGGGGGCCGGCCAGCGACGGCGGCGCGGCGCAGGAACCCGGCGGTGACGGCGGCACGGGGCCGGAGCCCGGCGGTGACGCCGGCACGGGGCCGGAGCCCGGCGGTGACGGGGGCACGGCGCCGGAGCCCGGCGGTGACGGCGGCACGGGGCCGGAGCCCGGCGGCCCCGTGGTCCACGCCGGAGATCCGGCGACCACGACGACGAACTCGGTGGCGTTCGCGCGACGGAGGTGCGCGGCCACGGTCGCCAGGAGGGCGTGGTCCAGCGCCGCGGCGAGGTCCAGCCGGAGCGTCAGGCACACACGTGACCGCGGGCGGCGCAGGCCCACCGCCACGACACTGTCGAGCGGCGTGAAACCGAGCAGGTGCGGGATCGCGGCGACGAGCGCGCCGGGATCACCGAGCCGGATGCGGGTGGGGGTGTCGGCCATGTCCCCACGGTGCCGCGGGCGGGGAGGCGGCGGCGCGAACGGCGGAGATCTGTGGACGAACTGAGGCACTGTGGACAACCGCCGCGGGCCGGCGGGATGTGGTACGGCCGCACACCGCCGCGCCCCCAGAGCGCGCCGCGCCCCACAACCCGCCGCGCCCCGCGAGCCCGCCGCGCCCCACAACCCGCCGGGCCCCGCGAGCCCGCCGCGCCCCGCGAGCCCGCAGCGCCCCCGAGCCCCCGCGCCCCCAGAGCGCCCACAGCCCGCGCCCGCAGCGACCGCAGAGCGCGCAGAGGACCCGGAGACGAGCAGCCCTACGACCGGTCCCCCACCCGCACGACCATCTTCCCCGTGTTCTGCCCGCGGAGGAGGCCGATGAAGGCGTCGGGCGCGTTCTCCAGCCCCTCGACCACGGTCTCCGAGAACCGGACCTTGCCCTCGGCCAGCCACCCCGACATCTCCGCCAGGAACTCCGGCATCAACGTGCTGTGGTCCCACACGATGAACCCGCGCAACGTGAGCCGCTTCGAGATCACGAACCACAGGTTGCGGGGTCCCGGCTCCGGCTCCTCGGCGTTGTACTGCGAGATCGCCCCGCACAGCGCCGCCCGCCCGAACGTCCTGAACGCCCCGATCGCCGCCTCCAGGTGCTCGCCCCCGACGTTGTCGAAGTACACGTCGATCCCGTCCGGGGCCGCCGCCGCGAGCTGGTCGGCCACCGGCGCCGAGTGGTAGTCGAACGCCGCGTCGAACCCGAGGTCCTCGACCAGGTACGCGACCTTCTCGGGCGAGCCCGCGCTGCCGACCACCCGCGAGGCGCCACGCAGCCGCGCGATCTGCCCCGCGATGCTCCCGACCGCGCCGGCCGCGCCGGACACGAACACCGCGTCACCCTCGCGCATCTTCGCGATCTCGTGCAGCCCCACCCACGCGGTGAACCCCGGCATCCCGAGCACCCCGAGGAACGCGGACGGCTGCACGCCGAGTCCCGGGTCCAGCCGCCGGAACGACCGCGCGGGCCCCACGGCGTAGTCCCGCCATCCGAGGCCGTGCAGCACCAGGTCGCCCGGCGCGAGGTCCGGACTGCGCGACTCCACCACCTCGCCGACCGCGCCGCCCTCGAGCGGGGCGTCGAGCGCGAACGGCGGCACGTACGACTCCACGTCCCGCATCCGTCCCCGCATGTACGGGTCGACGCTCATCACGAGGTTCCGGACGAGCACCTCGCCGTCGGCCGGTTCGGGCACGGGACCCTCGACGAGCCGGAAGTTCTCCGGGGTCGGCCAGCCCTCCGGCCGCGAGGCGAGGTGGATCTCCCGGTGCGTACGTGTCACGAACGGTCCTCTCAGTGCAGGGTGCCCGCGCGCCACGCCTCCGCGGCGCGCGCCAGGGCTGCGGCGGCATCGCGATTGCGGCCGGCGCGCTCGCGTTCGGCGTCGCCGCTCGCATCCTCCGCAGCGTGCCACTCCCGGCCCGCGCCCACGACCCGGAACAGGGCGGCGGCACGTTCGAGGGCCACGTCGAGCTCGCCGTCGTACAGGCCGCGGAGCACGTCGTCGGCGACCTGCCGGACGGCGTCCGGGTCGGCCTCGGCGCCGACGCCCGCCACCACCTCGTCCACGGGCGCGACCCCACGGCCGGCGCGGTACAGCCGGGCCACCTCGTCCGCGTGGCGCATGCACCAGGTCCGCAGCAGGTACAGCGACCACAGGGCGCCCGGCAGCGAGTCCGGCTCGGCGTCGCGCCACAGCTCGGCCAGCGTGTCGAGGCCCACGGTGTCGGCGAGCGCGATCAGGTGTCCCGTCGACGCATCGGTCCGCCCGGCACCGACGACCGCGGCGGCGGTCGCGTGCGCGAGCTCGATCCGGGCGTACGGGTCACCGGCCGCGGAGCCGTGGGCGAGCCGCTCGACGTCGGCCGCCAGGACCGGGCGGGCATGGCGTGGGGAGGACGGGTCCGGGGCGTTCACCCGACCAGCGTAGGACGCCGGGGACGGCGCCGTGTGGTGAGCCCGGGATGCCCCATTCACCCCATACGAACGGTGGATGCCGGGAACAGGCGACCGTCACGTACCGTTGACCCCGGTGTACCCGCCCGACCCATGGCCCCCGGACCCAACCTTGTCGCTACGAGCGACCACCGCCCGAGAGGCGACCTGGCGGGCGGGTACACCGCACAGCAGCCGCCGGTGACCGTCGGACCGACCGGCTACCGTCGGTCCCCGTGAGCACAGACCTCCGGGACGACGCCGAACGGATCCTCCGGGCCCTCGCCGGCGATCACGCCCGCCTCCGCGACGACCAGTGGCACGCCATCGAGGCACTGGTCGGGGGCGGGGAGCGCGTGCTGGTCGTCCAGCGCACCGGGTGGGGCAAGTCGGCGGTGTACTTCGTCGCCACGGCCCTGCTCCGCGGGGCGGGCGCGGGCCCGACGGTGCTCGTCTCCCCCCTCCTCGCACTCATGCGCAACCAGATCGAGGCCGCGGAGCGCGCCGGGATCCGCGCGGCCACCATCAACTCCGCCAACACCGACGACTGGGCCGAGGTCGAGGCCGCGGTCGCCGCCGGGGCGGTCGACGTCCTCCTGGTCAGTCCCGAACGCCTGAACAACCCCGGCTTCCGCGACGAGGTCCTCCCCCGGCTCGCCGCGACGACCGGCCTGCTGGTCGTGGACGAGGCCCACTGCATCTCGGACTGGGGGCACGACTTCCGGCCGGACTACCGCCGGATCCGCCAGCTGCTCGCAGAGCTGCGGCCCGGCGTCCCGGTCCTCGCCACCACCGCGACCGCCAACAGCCGGGTCGTGGACGACGTGACAGCCACCCTCGGCGAGGCGCGGGTGTTCCGGGGCAGCCTCGAGCGCGAGAGCCTCCGGCTGTCCGTCGTCCGCCTGCCGAGCGCGGACCACCGCCTGGGCTGGCTCGCCGAGCAGCTACCCCGGATGCCGGGGTCCGGCATCGTGTACACGCTCACCGTGGCGCAGGCCCAGGACGTGACGGCACACCTGCGGGCGAGTGGCCTCGAGGTGCGCGCGTACTCGGGCCAGGACGACACCGACACGCGGGTCGCCGCCGAGCAGGCGCTCCAGCGCAACGAGGTGAAGGCGCTCGTCGCCACGTCCGCCCTCGGCATGGGCTTCGACAAGCCGGACCTCGGCTTCGTCGTCCACCTCGGCGCGCCGCAGTCCCCCGTCGCGTACTACCAGCAGGTCGGCCGTGCCGGGCGTGGCGTCGAGCGCGCCGACGTCGTCCTGCTGCCGGGCCGTGAGGACGAGGAGATCTGGCGGTACTTCGCCTCGCTCGCGTTCCCGCCCGAGGAGCGTGTCCGTGAGGTGCTGGCCGCCCTCGGCCAGGCCGCGAAGGCGCTCTCCACGGCGGCCCTGGAGACCCGCGTGGAGCTGAGCCGGTCCCGCCTGGAGATGCTGCTCAAGGTCCTCGACGTCGACGGGGCGGTACGCCGGGTCCGCGGCGGCTGGGAGTCGACGGGGGCGCCGTGGACGTACGACGGCGACCGGTACGCGCGCGTCGCGAAGCTGCGCGGCGAGGAGCAGCAGGCCATGCGCGACTACGTCTCCACCGCCGCGTGCCGGATGCAGTACCTCCGCCGCCAGCTGGACGACCCCGGCGCCGAGCCGTGCGGCCGGTGCGACAACTGCGCCGGGCCCGCGTATCCCGGCGAGGTCTCCCCCGCGTACACCGACCAGGCCCACACCTCGCTCCGCCGCCCCGGCGTCGAGCTCGAGCCGCGTGCCCAGTGGCCGAGCGGGATGGCGGCGGTGGGCGTGGACCTGTCCGGGCGCATCGCGGCCGGCGAACGCGCCGAGCCCGGCCGCGCCCTCGCCCGCCTCTCGGACCTCGGCTGGGGTGCCCGCCTGCGCGCGCTGTTCGCCGACGACGACACGGACGTCCCCGCCGACCTCCTGGACGCGGTCGTCGAGGTGCTGAAGACCTGGGACTGGGAGCAGCGTCCGGCAGGTGTCGTCGCGGTGCCGTCGGCGACCCGGCCCCGGCTGGTCGGGAGCCTCGCCGAGGGCATCGCCCGCATCGGCCGGCTGCCGCACCTCGGCACCCTGCACCGGGCGCATCCCGCGACCGGCCCCGCCACCAACAGCGCCCGGCGGCTCGCCGCGCTGCACGGCGCGTTCACGGTGCCGCCGGGCCTCGCGGAGCAGCTCCACGGGCAGCCGCTCCTCCTGGTCGACGACCGGGCCGACAGCCGCTGGACGGTGACGGTCGCGGCGCGCGAGCTCCGGCGGGCCGGTGCGGGGCCGGTGATGCCGTTCACCCTCGCGCTCGACGGTTGAGACCTCAACAAGACGTCGGTGATGCTGTATGGTTGAACTCTCAACCAGCTTCACCGGAGGCGCTTTCGTGACCACCCGCATGCCCGCCCTGTACCTCAGCCACGGCGCCCCGCCGCTCGCGGACGACGCCCGCTGGACGCGCGAGCTCGCGGACTGGTCCGCCGACCTCCCCCGCCCGACGGCGATCCTCGTCGTGTCCGCCCACTGGGAGGAGGCGCCGCTCACCCTCGGCGCCACCACCACCGTGCCGCTCACCTACGACTTCTGGGGCTTCCCCGAGCGGTACTACCAGGTGCGGTACGCGGCACCCGGCGCCCCGGACCTCGCCCGCCAGGTGCGCGGTCTGCTGCACTCCGCCGACCACCCGGTCCACGAGGACCCGGCCCGCGGCCTGGACCACGGCGCGTACGTGCCGCTCGTCGAGATGTACCCGGACGCCGACATCCCGACCCTGCAGATCTCGATGCCCTCGCTCGACCCGCGGGTGCTGTTCGAGGTCGGCCGCGCGCTCGCCCCGCTCCGCGACGAGGGCGTGCTGATCCTCGGCAGCGGCTTCACGACCCACAACCTCCGCGGCCTGTCGATGAGCCGGCCGGCGGACCAGGAGCCGCCGACGTGGTCGGCGGAGTTCGACGACTGGGCCGCCCGCGCGATCGCGGCCCGGGACGTCGACACGCTGATCGACTTCGAGCGCAAGGCCCCGGCCGTGCGTCTGGCCCACCCGCGGACCGAGCACTTCGCGCCGCTGTTCGTGTCGCTGGGCGCGAGCGTCGAGACGCTCGCCGGCGAGCGTTCCGTCATCGACGGGTACTGGTACGGCCTGTCCAAGCGCTCGTTCCAGTTCGACTGAGGAACCCGGGCCGCCGCCCGGAGTACCCCGGGCGGCGGCGGAGCCGACCGCGGCCCGGGCGTTCCGGCCGGGTGGTGGGGTCCGGGCGCGCGCGTACGCTCGCCCCATGGACACCGGTGTGGGGTACTTCGCGACACACGACGCCGTCGACCCGGGCACGCTCGCCCGCCTCGTGGAGCAACGCGGCTTCGAGTCGCTCTTCTTCGCCGAGCACACCCACATCCCCGCCGTCGGCGGCAGCACACGTCCCGAGGGCGGCGAGCTGCCGCGCAAGTACGCGCACACCCTCGACCTGTTCGTGAACCTCACCGCGGCCGCGGTGGCGACCACGAAGCTGCGGGTGGGCAGCGGCATCTGCCTGGTCGTACAGCGCGATCCGATCATCACCGCCAAGGAGGTCGCGAGCGTCGACGTGCTCTCCGGCGGCCGCTTCGAGTTCGGCGTCGGCGCGGGGTGGAACCGCGAGGAGATGGCCAACCACGGCACCGACCCGCGCCGCCGGATGGCGCTGATGGCCGAGCGGATCGAGGCCATGAAGGCCATCTGGACGCAGGACGAGGCGAGTTACGCCGGGGAGTTCGTGCGGTTCGACCGGATCATGTCCTGGCCGAAGCCTGCCCAGCGCCCGTATCCGCCGGTGATCGTCGGCGGGAACGGGCCCACCGTGCTCGACCGCGTGCTCGCCTTCGGCGACGCGTGGATGCCGAACTACGCCCCCGAGGGGATCCTCGACCGCGCCGCCGAGCTGCGGGAACGCGCCGACCGGCCGATCGACCTGGCCGTGATCGGCGTGCCGGCGGATGCCCGCGTGCTGGAACAGTTCCAGAAGGCCGGCTTCCGCCGCGCCCTGCACTGGCTTCCCTCGGCCGGACGCGGCCAGGTCGAGCGAGCCTGCGACCGCTTCGAGGCGGCCATCGCCGAGCTGCACGGCGAATGACCGCCGAGGAGGCCCGCCGGCGCTTCGCCGCCGCGCGGGTCGCCCGCCTCGCGACCGCCGATGCGTCGGGACGTCCGCACGTCGTACCGCTGGTGTTCGCGGTCGAGGGGGACACCTGCTACAGCGCGGTGGACGCGAAGCCCAAGCGGACGACGGCGCTGCGCCGGCTCGCGAACGTCACCGCCAACCCTCGGGTCGCCCTGCTCGTGGACCACTACGACGACGCCGACTGGGACGCGCTCTGGTGGGTACGCGCCGAGGGGACCGGACGCGTGCTGGATCCGGCCGACGGCGAGGCGCGGCACGCGGTCGGGCTGCTCGCGGGCCGTTACCCGCAGCACCGGGCGCAGCCGCCGACCGGTCCCGTGCTGGCGGTGGACGTCGAGCGATGGTCCGGCTGGTCCGCCCGCTGACTTCGGAGACCTGGAGGTACCGACGTGGAGTACAAGGAGTTCATCCAGACCGTGCACGAGCGGACGGGCCTCTCGCGCCAGGAGGCGGCCGACCTCACCCGCGCCACCCTCGGGTGCCTCGCGGCGCGGCTGAGCGGCGGCGAGGCGGTGCAGCTGGCGATGCAGCTGCCCGACGGGCTGCGCGAGTACGTGGCGACCGGTACGCCGAACAAGCAGGCGGATCGCTTCGGCGTGGACGAGTTCGTCCGCAAGGTGAGCGAGCACACCGGGCTGACCCTCGACGAGACCACCCACGGCGTCGGCGCAGTCCTCGCCACGCTGCGGGACGCGGTCAGCGACGACGAGTTCGACGACGTCATGGCGCAGCTGCCGACCGGCTTCGGCGCGCTGGTCCAGCAGGCGCAGCGGTCGGCGCCGCCTGCCGGTCGGCCGGGAGTCGTGGGAGGGTGACGCTCGGCACGGCGTCAGGGCGGGGGCGGTGGGAAGAGGGGCATGACGGACTTCGGCCATGACCTGCTCTTCGGCGCGTTCCTGACCCCGGACGCCGGGCACCCCGAGGCGGTGCTCGCGCTGTGCGACCTGTCCGAGGACCTCGGCCTGGACGTGCTGGCGTTCCAGGACCACCCGTACCAGCCGGACTCCCTCGACATGTGGACCCTGCTGTCCCACGTCGGGGCGCGCACCACCCGCATCCGGCTCGTACCGGACGTCGTCAACGTGCCGCTACGACCGCCCGCCGTCCTCGCCCGCAGCGCGGCCACGCTGGACATCCTCACCCGAGGCCGGGTGGAGCTGGGGCTCGGCGCGGGGTACTTCCTCGACGCCGTCTCCTCGATGGGAGGCCCGCGGCTGACCGCCGCCGAGGCGGTCGACGCCCTCGCCGAGGCCGTCACCGTGATCAAGCACCTGTGGCAGCCCGGTCCGCCCGTGTCCATCGACGGCCGGTACCACCGGCTCGAGGACGCCCGGCCCGGTCCGCTCCCCCCGCACCCGATCGGCATCTGGATCGGCGCGTACAAGCGCCGGATGCTCGAGCTCACGGCCCGCCTCGCCGACGGCTGGCTGCCCTCCTCCGCGTACGCGTCCCCGGAGCAGCTCCGTGCGATGACCAGCACGCTCGACGCGGCCGCGGAGGCCGCGGGCCGGGATCCCGCCGGGATCCGCCGCGTGTACAACGTGACCGGCTCCTTCGCCGGGACCGGCGCCGAGTTCCTGTCCGGGCCTCCCACCGTGTGGGCCGAGCAGCTGGCGGAGCTGACGCTGCGGTACGGGGTCAGCGGCTTCGTGCTGGGGCCGGGCGCGGACACCGTCGGCGACCTGCGGCGGTTCGCGGAGGAGGTGGCGCCCGCCGTCCGGGAGGCCGTCGGACGGGAACGGAGCGCACCCGTCGCGGCCGTCAGTGATGCGGCCGCCCGGCAGGCGGCGGCAGAGACCGAGCGCCTCGTCGTGACCGAGGAACCGCTCGGCGCGGGTCAGCAGACCCTCCTCGCCGTCCACGCCCACCTCCGGGAGGAGCTCGCCCGGCTCCGCGCGGTCGGCGAGGACGTCGCCCGCGGACGGACCTCGCCCGCGGCCGCGCGTTCACACGTCAACCAGATGACGATGCGGCAGAACTACTGGACGTTCGGCGCGTTCTGCGCGGCCTACTGCCGGGTCGTGAGCGTCCACCACGCGATCGAGGACCAGCGGATGTTCCGCGACCTCCGCGATGCCGACCCGGCTCTCGGCCCGGTCCTGGACCGGCTCGGGCAGGAGCACGAGGTCATCGCGGGGCTGCTCACCGAGGTGGACGCGGCGCTCGTCGCGACGATGGAGGACGAGCGGGGACTCGACGCCGCCCGGCAGACCATCGAGCGGTTCGCCGCCGTCCTGCTCGCCCACCTCGACGACGAGGAGGAGCAGCTCCTCGGGCCGATCGGCCGGTTGTCCATCGACGTGTGAGCCGGTCAGGCGTGGCGAGGACCGGTCACGGCGTCGTGAGCACCGCGTACTCGCGCGGCAGCTCCGACTCGACGTCGTGGACCGCCTTCGCGGTCACCGCGTCGCGCAGCGTGACGACCACGGCCCAGTGCGGCCCCGAGCGCGGGACGAGCGCGCACGGGGCGGCACTCAGCGCCCGAGCGTGTGGCCCTCGTGCCCGTGCGCCTGGTGCCCGTGCCCGTGTGCGGGCGCGCGGCCCTGGTGCCCGTGCGCCTGGCTCTGGTGCCTGGCGTACCAGCGCCGGCCGTGCCACCGCTGCTGGTGCCACGCGAACGCCGGCATCGGGCCGGGCCTGGTGAGCCAGTACCGGTCCGGAGCGGGGACGGGTGGCACGCGGCCGAGGGGCACATCGGCGACCACGACCTGTGCGTCTGGGCTGACCGACCGTGCGAGTGGGGCGCCGTTCGCCGCCCAGATGCCGGTCGTCGGCTCGTACCGGCCCCGATAGCCCACGGGTAGCCACGGCAGCGGGCACGACAACGTGCCGCTGTGTGCCGCGTGCACGACCGGCGCGCCGATGTAGCGGGCGAACGCCGCGGGCGTGTGCGCCGCCCGGGCCGCGTTCTCGCGCTCCCAGCGGTCGAACAGCGGGCGCGGCCACCACCGCGGCACGCTCCACCAGCCGCTACCGGCCAGCACGATGTCGACGCGGCCCGCCATCCGTGCCACCGTGCGTCGCCGGGTGAGTTCCCAGCACATCGCGAGGCCGACGGGGACACCCTCGACGTCCGCGACCCCGTCGTCGGACCCTCCGATGTAGAGCGAGTTCTCCCACATCGTCGGGAGGTCCTTGTCGTGGCGCGCGACGATCCCGCTCGCGTCGACCACGAGCTGGGCGTTGCGTACCTCCCCGTCCGGGCCGCGGAGGAGCAGGCTGCCGGTGACCACGACATCGCGCTCGGTCGCCCAGTCCCGCATGGCGCACACCGCAGGACCCTCGATCGGCTGTGCCGCCGCGGCGACCTCGGGCAGGAACGCCACTCCGCTCGTGAAGAACTCGGGCAGCACGATCCAGCGCGCCCCCTCGCGCGCGCCCTCGGCCACCCCCCGCTCGGCGCGCTCGAGGTTGGCGTCCACGTCCCCCAGCACCGCCTGCAACTGGACCGCTGCGACCCGCCGTACAGACTCGTCCGTCACCGCGTACACCTCCGCATCGTCGACCCGCGAGATCTTGCCAATGCCCGTCACCGTTCGCTCCAGCGGGTCCTCCGCACGGTGTGCGACCACCTCCTGACCGCGCGTTCCGATCCACTGTGGACGATGAGTGTCCAGGACGACACGCTCTGCAGCCGACCGGGCCCGGAACGCCTGATACGGCAAGGAATTCCTGCCCGCCACGCCCCACGCCGACCTTTACGAGCGCTGGCCTGGGGCCGATACTCTGCCGGTCCCGTCCCGAAAGGTTTCGCTGATGACCGCGCTGTCGATGCTGGACCGTCGGCGGACCGTCGCGCGATGGACGTACAACCGGTGGCTCATCCCGCCCGCCGCGCTGGCCGTCCACCTGTCGATCGGTCAGGTGTACGCGTTCAGCGTCTTCAAGCTGCCTCTGGTGGCGCACTTCCACACGCGGCTGACCCCCATCGCGATCGTGTTCAGCCTCGCGATGGTCATGCTGGGGCTCTCCGCGGCCATCGCCGGGACGTGGATCGAGTCGGTGGGTCCGCGCAAGGCGATGTTCGTCGCGGCGCTGTGCTGGCCCGGTGGGTTCGCCGTCGCCGCAGTGGGCGTGGCCACCCACCAGCTCTGGCTGGTCTACCTCGGATACGGCGTGCTCGGCGGCATCGGCCTCGGCATCGCGTACATCTCCCCCGTCTCGATGCTGATCCGGTGGTTCCCGGACCGGCCCGGCCTCGCCGCCGGACTCGCGATCATGGGCTTCGGCGGCGGCGCACTCGTCGCGTCGCCCCTGTCGACGGCCCTGCTCGACCACTTCCGGAACGGGCACCGGAACGGGATCGTGGAGACGTTCCTCGTGCTCGGCGCCGCGTACCTCGTGGTGATGATGCTCGGGGCGTTCGCCGTCCGGCTGCCGCCGGAGGGCTGGCGCCCCGCCGGCTGGACGCCCCGCCGCCGGCCGCGGCACCTGTACGCGGGCGGGGACGTCACGGCGGCCAACGCGGTCCGGACACCGCAGTTCTGGCTCCTCTGGATTGCGCTGTTCTGCAACGTCACCGCGGGCATCGGGATCCTCGAGCAGGCCTCGCCGATGATCCAGGACTTCTTCCCCGGCGTCGGCCCCGAGGAGGCCGCCGGGTACGTCGGTGTGCTCTCGCTGTGCAACATGGCCGGCCGGATCGTGTGGTCCTCGACGTCCGACCTCATCGGCCGGAAGCAGACCTACCTCGCCTACCTCGGCGGCGGGATGCTGCTGTACCTGCTCGTCGCCGTCGCCGGTACGTGGTCCGTCGCGCTGTTCGTGGGGCTGACCGGCGCGATCCTCAGCTTCTACGGCGGCGGGTTCGCGACCATCCCGGCGTACATCCGTGACCTGTACGGCTCCCTGCAGGTCGGCGCGATCCACGGCCGCCTGCTCACCGCCTGGTCCGCCGCCGGGGTCGCCGGGCCGTTGATCATCAACGCGGTCGCGGACTCGCAGCGCGCGGCCGGCCGGGCCGGGGCCCAGTTGTACACGCTCTCGCTCTACATCATGGTCGGCGTCCTCGCGGTCGGGCTCCTCGCCAACCTGGCGGTCCGCCCGGTCAGCGAGTGGTTCCACGAGCCGGCCCAGACGGTACGGCCGCTCATCGCCCTGGAGGGGTAGACGTGCAGCACAGCAAGGGCCCGGTGGGGCTCGCGGTGTTCCTCTGGATCGTCGTCGTCGCCGGCCTGCTGTACGGGATCGAGCAGACCCTGCGCACGGTGGCCGCGCTGTTCACCGGCTGACCTTCCGCGGGCCGGTCAGGAGCGGAGGGCACGCTCCTGGTCCGCCTGCGCGTCGAGCAGGTCGATCGCGCGCGTCGCGCCCTCCTGCTCGAGCCCGCGCCGGAAGCTCGCCAGGGTCTGCTCACCCGCCGGGAACGGCGGCAGCAACGGCACCTCGGCGTCCACTACCGCCTCGAGCACCACCGGGCGATCCGCGGCGAGCGCCGCGTCCCAGGCGCCCCCGAGGACGGCGGGGTCGTCCACGCGGATGCCGCGCAGGCCGAGCAACTCGCCGTACCGCGCGTACGGGAACTCCGGCAGATCCTGGCTCTCCGGGTACCGCGGGTCACCCTCGGTCTCCCGCTGCTCCCAGCTCACCTCGGCGAGATCCCGGTTGTGCAGCACGCAGACGACGAACCGCGGGTCCTCCCACTGCGGCCAGCGCCGCGCCACCGTGATGAGCTCCGCGATGCCGTTCATCTGCATCGCACCGTCACCCGCGAGGGCGACCAGTGGGCGGTGGGGCTGGTCGAGTTTCGCCGCGAGCCCGTACGGCAGCGCCGACCCCATCGACGCGAGCGTCGAGGACAGGTGCGCGGGGACGCCGCGGGGCAGCCGGAGGTGCCGGGCGTACCAGTACGTCACCGAGCCCACGTCGACACTCACCATCGCGTTCTCGGGGAGTCGCCACGACAGGGTCCTGACCACCAGCTCGGGGTTCAGCGGCTGCGCGGGCAGCTGGGCCCGCTCCTCGGCCAGCGCGTGCCAGGACCGGACCGCCTGCTCCACCTCGGCCCGCCAGGACAGGTCCTCGGCCTCCGGCAGCAGGTGGAGCAGCGTCTCCAGCGTCTCGGCGGCGTCCCCCACCAGGCCGACCTCGACCGGGTACCGGTTGCCCACGTGCCGGCCGTCGAGGTCGATCTGCACGGCCCGCGCCTGTCCCGGCTGAGGGTAGAACTCGGTCCACGGGTCGTTGCTGCCGACGATCAGCAGGGTGTCGCAGTTGCCGAGGAGGTGTGCGCTGGCCGTCGTGCCGAGGTGCCCCATCACGCCGGTCGCCACCGGGAGGGACTCGTCCACATACGGCTTGCCGAGGAGACTGGTCGCGATGCCCGCGCCGAGCCGTTCGGCGACGGCCACCACCTGGTCCTGCGCGTGCTTCGCGCCCTGCCCGACCAGGAGGGCGACCTTGCGGCCGGCCGACAGCACCTCGGCCGCGCGGGCCAGGTCCTCGTCGTGGGGCAACACCCGCGGGGGGCGGAAGCCAGGCGCCGTCACCATGACGCCGTGCTCGTGCGGCAGCGCCTCCGGCGCGGGTTCCTGCTGGACGTCGTGGGGCAGGATGACGACGGTCGGTGACTTCGTCGCGAGCGCGGTGCGGAAGGCGCGGTCGAGCACCATCTGCGCCTGCATCGGGTCGGAGATCCGCTGGGCGAACTCCGCGGACACGTCCTTGACGAGGCCGAGGAGGTCGACCTCCTGCTGGTACTCCGAACCGAGCACGGTCTGCGCCTGCTGGCCCATGATGGCGACGACGGGCTGGCTGTCGAGCTTCGCGTCGTACAGGCCGTTGAGCAGGTGCACCGCGCCGGGACCCTGCGTCGAGATGACGACGCCGACGCCGCCCGTGTACTTCGCGTGGCCGACGGCCATGAACGCGGCCGCCTCCTCGTGCCGCGCCTGCACGAACTCGGGGTCCCCGCCGGCGCGGCGGAGTGCGCCCATGACGGGGTTGATGCCGTCCCCGGAGTACCCGAAGACGCGGTGCACGCCCCAGGCGCCGAGGCGCTCCACGACGAGGTCGGCCACGAGCCGCTGCTGTTCACCCATGCAGATGTGCTGCCCCGCCGATCGCCTCCGCAAACGATCAGGGGCAGACTCCGGGGCTCTCCCGTGGTCGGCGTTCGGGACGCTGTCCTCCCGATCGATCAGGGCCGGAGCTCGGGACTCTCCTCGGCAACCTGCTCCGCGCGCTGGACGCTGTGCTCTCCCTCGGTGTCCGCGTCGATGTCGGCCGCGTCCTCGATCCCGCCCTCCCGTGGCGCCGGCGCGTTGTCGGAGTCGCCGTCCGCGCCGAACCCCCGCGGGTGCGAGCCCGCCCGCGCCAGCCCCTGTCCCTCCGTCGGGTCCGCCTCACGACCTGCCGCGGCACCCGCGCTGTCGTCGATCCGTTCGGGTCCGGTCACCGTGCCTCCCCGACCATCGCCTGGTCGTGCCGGGACGTTGCCCGGCGGATCGGGGCGCAAACCCCGACGGCCCGCCGGCGGTGGGCGGGTCGCCACGGTGGCCACCCCGCTGCCCGCTGCCCCTGCCCATGCCTGACCGCCCCGACCCTCACCATGCGCCCGTCTCGGCCTCCCCGGCCCTCACCATGCGCCCGTCTCGGGCCTCCCCGGCCTTCGCAGGCCCCGCAGGTTCACACCCGAGCCTCGCCGCCTGTGCGCGATCTCGCCCTGCCGCGACCGCACCGGGGACATGCGGCGGCCGGTCGGTTCCTCGAGGACCCGGCCTACGGCGGCCCCGGCGGTCCGGCACCCTGCCCGAAGGCCTGCCGGGGCGGGGTGCCGTGGGGATACGGCGGCGGGGCCGGAGACTGCCGCGCGAGATCCCGGTCGCGCCGACGGGACCGCAGCACCAGGACGCCGACGACGAGGGCCACGATCAGCAGCAGGGCGAGCACGCCTCCGACAAGCCCGATGCGGTCCCACCGCACGCCGGTGGGGACCGGCGCGCCGGGCAGTCCCCCACTCCCCTGCCCCTCGTCGACCCGGACCTGACCCAGCGGGTTCGCCGTCACGGGGGCCACGTCGTCCACCAGCGCCCGGTATGGGCGCACCGTGCCGAAGCCGAACAGCGGATCCCGTCCCGGGGCGCCCTGGTCCTTTGCGGTGCGGATCAGCCGGTTGACGACATTCGCCGCGTCGAGCCGCGGGAACCGGGAGCGGATCAGCGCGACGGTGCCGGACACGATCGCGGCCGA
>DASWRY010000033.1:0-37676 GCA_036402915.1 Mycobacteriales bacterium | reverse complement strand
CTGCCGATCGCCAGCAGGACGATGACCAGCGGGGTCACCGCGAGGCGACCGCCCCGCCGGGTGACGAGCCCCCCGTCGACGTAGTCGGTGGCGACCGGGAGGACACGGCGCGCCATCCGGACCATGCCGTTGTCCTCGACGTCCGGGTCCTCGTCGCGGTGCCGGTACAGGCTCTTCTCGACGAGGTACCCGGCGAAGTACTGCGTGCCGTAGTCCCCGCCCGCCCACACCGCGAACACGACGCCGAACGCGATCGCGACGAGGGCCCGGGAGGCGTCCAAGGTCATCGACCGGCTGCTCGGCGGCTCCTGACGGACCGCTCGGCTACACCGATGGCTACACCGGTGGGCCCAACGAGCACTCCCGGAAACGACACTGACCAGCGTTGCCGCTGGTCAGGTCCTGGTGGAGACGAGGGGAATCGAACCCCTAACCCCCGCCTTGCAAAGGCGGTGCTCTGCCAATTGAGCTACGTCCCCTCGGCCGCCCAGCATACCGGCACGGCGCGGACAGCCGTTCGTGCCGCCGGGCGTGTGCCGGCCCGGCCGCCGCTCAGATCGCGCGCGTCACGGTCAGCGTGACGTTGCTGCACGATCCGGCGAGCTTCTTCATCGCCGCCTTCTCGGTGCTGTCCACGGTGAGCTGCCAGCGGAGCTTCACGGCGGTCCACTCGCGCACGTACCGGCAGCCGTCGTACGCCGGGCGCCACTCGGCGATGTCGCGGTCGGCCTTCGACTGGTTCACGGAGTCCGTGACGCCGACGAGCGTGCGCGGATCCCCGAGGTCGTTCGCGTACGCGGTGCGCTGCGAGGCCGTCCACCGCCACGCGCCGGAGTCCCACGCCTCGGCGAGCGGCACGAGGTGGTCGATGTCGATGCGGCCGCGGTCGGTCCACCTCTTCCGGTCGTAGTACGACACCCACGCGCCACCCGTCAGCGTGCACCGGGAGCCGACCTTCGGCTTCGTCACCGCCTCGGCGAGGAGCACCTCGCTGCGGGTGTCGCAGCCGTCGCCGTCGGCGTCCACCCAGTGGGTGAACTTGGACCGGGCGTACCCGGTCCGGTGCTCGGACGCGACCTTCAGGCCGTCGACGGCGGCACGCAGCGACACGTGGTACGTCGTCGCGGCGACGGCCTGGCCGGCGGGGAGGAGGCCGGACAGGGTGAGGGCGGCCGCGGCGACGGCGGCGGAGACGAGACGGCGCATGCCGAGTACATCGGCACCGAGGACGCAGAACTCGAGGCCCGGAAACGGCAGTAGCACCGCCCGCGGGCGGTGCTACCTGGTGGAGCGGGTGGTCAGCGCAGATCGGGCGCGGTGGTCGCCTCGTGCCAGAGCTCGCGCTCGTCGCTGGCGGTCTTCATCTTCTTCGCCACCAGGCCGGCGAGGCCCAGCGCACCCAGTACGAAAAGGATCTTCTTCATGCGCGTCTCCCCTCGTCGCGGCGGTTCGGTGGGGCTAGCTGGAATCGAACCAGCGACCTCATCGTTATCAGCGATGCGCTCTAACCGACTGAGCTATAGCCCCGCGTGCGAGACCCGAGACTACCCCATGGCCGATCCGGCCCCCCACCCGAGGGGCCGCGCCGGAGCGGGGTCAGTCCCGCTCGGCCAGCGTCACCTCGATGCCACCGACCAGGTCCGCACAGACGTTGTAGATGAACGCTGCGAGCGTCGTCACGGCGGTGAACAGCACCGTGTTCAGGATGCCGAGGGCCGCCGCGCCACCGATGACGCCCTTGGCGTCGATGGTGAGCCCACTTCCCCCGCTGCCGTCGCCGCCGGCGGTGAACTGCCGGACCGTGTCGTTGATGCTCGAGAACACGCCCATGCCGTCGAGGACGACGTACAGCACGCTGGTCGCCACGACGAGGACGACGAACAGCACCAGCGACACCGCGAACGAGAACTTCATGACCGACCACGGGTCGATCCGGCGAAGCTGCAGCCGCGCCCGCCGCGGGCTGCGCGCGGCCGCGGCGGCGACGGTGGCGCGCGCGTTGCGGACCGCCTCGCCGACCTGGGCTCGCGCCGTACCGGGCGGACCGGAGGCGGGCCGGGCACCGAGCGGTGAGCTCGACACGGGACGCGCTCCCCCGGGCGGGGACGACACGCTCCCGGGCCCACCGCGCGGGGGCGCGGAGGCCGGACGCACCCGAGCGGCACCCGATGCCGCGCCGGCCGCGGTGGCACCCGCAGCACCGACAGCGGCACCCGCGGCACCGTTCGCCGCGCCGGCCGGACGCCCGGACGCGCCCCGTGCCGGTGGCACGCTGGCGCTGCCCCGGCTCACCGGCGGCCGCGTACGGCCCGCAGCCGAACCACCCGGAACCGAACCGCCCGGAACCGAACCCGGGCCGGATGCCTGGGCGGATCCCAGACCAGATGCCGGAGCGGACCCCTGCGCGGACCCCTGCGCCGGCGCGGCATCGGCCGCCGACCCGGGCGTGGCCGGGCGCGCCGGGCCCTTGCCGCCACCGTCGGGGCGCTGGCGGGTCGTGGAACCCGCCGTCGCCCCCGCTCGCGCCGATGCCGGTCCGGACGCCGTCGCGGCCGACGACGACCTCGCCGCAGACGCAGACGCAGACCCGGTTCCGGAGTCCGCACGTCCCGTGCCGCCGGAGTTCCCCGCTGCGTCGGACGCCGGCGCGGCGGCCGCCGCGCCGGCGGCCTCGGGCGTCACCGGCGGGACGACCGCACGGCCGACCGCGGAGGTGTTACCGGGCGTCGAAGTGCCGTCGCTCATGTCTACTCGTCCTGTCCGTCCGGCTCGTCGGCGTTACGAGCCACCGCCAGCAGGGTCACCCCGTCCGGCAAGTCCATGAGCTTGACGCCCTTGGTCTGCCGCTTGGTCGACCGTACAGGCTTCACCGGAGTCCTGATCACTCCACCGGAGGACGTGATTGCGAAGAGTTCGTCTCCCGGGTGGACGGCGAGCGCCGCGACCAGCTGTCCGCGCCGCGGGTCGTACTCGAACGTCCGCACGCCCTTGCCGCCCCGGTTGTGCGTCGGGTACTCGTCGACGGAGGTCCGCTTCGCGTACCCGTACGCGGTGGCGATCAGCAGCTCGAGTCCATCTCGGACAACCTCCATGGACAGCAGCTCGTCGTCCATCCCGAACCGCATGCCGATGACGCCGGACGTCGCGCGGCCCATCGGCCGGAGCGACTCGTCCGAGGCACGGAACCGGTTCGACTGGCCCTGGCGGCTCGTCATGAGGAGGTCTTCCTCGGAGCTGATCAGCGCCGCCGCGACGAGCTCGTCGTCGTCCTTGAGGTTGATCGCGATGACGCCGCCCTGCCGCGCCGAGTCGAACAGCCGCAGTTCGCTCTTCTTCACCAGGCCGCGCTTCGTGGCGAGCACCAGGTGCGGCGCCACCTCGTAGTCCGGGATCTGGATGACCTGGGCGATCTTCTCGTCCGGCTGGAACGCGAGCATGTTCGCGACGTGCTGGCCACGCGCGTTGCGGTTCGCCTCCGGCAGCTCGTACGCCTTCGCGCGGTACACCCGGCCCTTGTTCGTGAAGAACAGGATCCAGTGGTGCGTCGAGCCGACGAAGAAGTGGCTGACGATGTCGTCCTGCTTGAGCGCCGCGCCCTGGACGCCCTTGCCGCCCCGGCGCTGGGACCGGTACAGGTCCACCTTGGTCCGCTTGGCGTAGCCGGTCCGCGTGATCGTGACGACGACGTCCTCTTCGGGGATCAGGTCCTCGACGGACACGTCGCCGTCGAACGGGATCACCCTGGTGCGGCGGTCGTCGCCGTACTTCTCGACGACCTCGGCCAGCTCCTCGCCGATGATCTGCCGCTGCCGCTCCTCGCTCGCGAGGATCGCCTCGAGCTCCGCGATCTCGGTCATGATCTGCTCGTACTCGTCGGTGATCCGCTGCCGCTCGAGGGCGGCGAGGCGGCGCAGCTGCATGTCGAGGATCGCGGTGGCCTGGATCTCGTCGATGTCGAGGAGGCCCATCAGGCCGGTGCGCGCGGTGTCGACGGTCTCGGACGCCCGGATGAGCGCGATGACCTCGTCGAGCGCGTCGAGCGCCTTGAGGTAGCCACGCAGGATGTGGGCGCGCTCCTCCTTCTTCCGCAGGCGGAACCGCGTCCGGCGGACGATGACCTCGACCTGGTGCGCGATCCAGTACCGCACGAGCTGGTCGAGACGCAGCGTCCGCGGCACACCGTCCACGATGGCCAGTGCGTTGATGCCGAACGTGGTCTGCAGCTGGGTGTGCTTGTACAGGTTGTTGAGGACGACCTTCGCGACCGCGTCCCGCCGGAGCGTGATCACGATGCGCATGCCGATGCGGTCGCTCGACTCGTTCTGGATGTCGGTGATGCCCGCGAGCTTGCCGTCCTTCACGCCGGCCGCGATGGCCTCGATCAGGTTGTCGATGTTGACCTGGTACGGCAGCTCGGTGATGACGAGGGTCGTGCGGCCCTTCGCGTCCTCCTCGACCTCGACCACCGAGCGCATCCGGACCGAGCCCCGGCCGGTGCGGTACGCCTCGGCGAACCCGTCGGTGCCGACGATCAGCGCGCCGGTCGGGAAGTCGGGACCCTTGATCCGCAGCATCAGCGCCGCGAGGGTCTCCTCCTCGGAGACGGTCGGGTTCTCGAGGCACCAGTGCACGCCGTCCGCGACCTCGCGGAGGTTGTGCGGCGCCATGTTCGTCGCCATGCCGACGGCGATGCCGCCGCTGCCGTTGACGATGAGGTTCGGGATCCGCGACGGGAGGACGGTGGGCTCGCGGGTCCGGCCGTCGTAGTTGTCGACGAACTCGACGGTGTCCTCGTCGATGTCCCGCAGCATCTCCATCGCCAGCGGGTCGAGGCGCGCCTCGGTGTACCGCATGGCGGCTGCCGGGTCGTTGCCGGGCGACCCGAAGTTGCCCTGGCCGTCGACCAGCGGGTACCGCATCGACCACGGCTGGGCGAGACGCACGAGGGTGTCGTAGATCGAGGTGTCGCCGTGCGGGTGGTAGTTACCCATCACGTCACCGACGACGCGAGAGCACTTCACGTAGCCGCGGTCGGGGCGGAACCCGGAGTCGTACATCGCGTACAGGACGCGACGGTGGACGGGCTTGAGCCCGTCGCGGACCTCGGGAAGTGCGCGACCGACGATGACCGACATCGCGTAGTCGATGTAGCTGCGCTGCATCTCCTGCTGGATGTCGACCGGCTCGATGCGGTCGGCCGGCGGCGGGACCAGGGTGTCGGTCACTAACTACCTTCCGGTGTGGATGGATCTGTGGAGACTGTGGACGAATGTCTGTGGATAGTGACGTCTCGTACAGATTGCGTCACTACACGTCGAGGAAGCGGACATCCTTGGCGTTTCGGGTGATGAAGTTCCGCCGCGACTCGACGTCCTCGCCCATCAGGACGCTGAACAGCTCGTCCGCGGTGGCGGCGTCGTCCAGCGTGACCTGGAGCAGCACGCGGTGGGCCGGGTCCATCGTGGTCTCCCACAGTTCCTTGGCGTTCATCTCGCCGAGGCCCTTGTAGCGCTGGATCGCGTCGTCCTTCGGCAGCTTCTTGCCGGCCTCGACGCCCGCCCGGATCAGCGCGTCGCGCTCCCGGTCCGAGTACGCGAACTCCGCCTCGACCCGCGGCCACTTGATCTTGTACAGCGGCGGCTGCGCGAGGAACACGTGCCCGGCCTCGACCAGCGGCTTCATGAAGCGGAACAGCAGCGTCAGCAGCAGCGTCCGGATGTGCTGGCCGTCCACGTCGGCGTCGGCCATCAGCACGATCTTGTGGTACCGCAGCTTGGACAGGTCGAAGTCGTCGTGGATGCCGCAGCCGAGCGCGGTGATGATCGACTGGACCTCGGTGTTCTTGAGGACGCGGTCGATCCGGGCCTTCTCGACGTTGATGATCTTGCCGCGGATCGGGAGGATCGCCTGGAACATCGAGTCGCGGCCGGACTTCGCGGAACCACCCGCGGAGTCACCCTCGACGATGTAGACCTCGCTGCGGCTGGGGTCGGTCGAGCGGCAGTCCGCGAGCTTGCCGGGCAGGCCGCCGATCTCGAGCGCGCCCTTGCGCCGCACGAGCTCGCGGGCCTTGCGGGCCGCCATCCGGGCCTGCGAGCTGGACACCGCCTTGGAGATGATGACCCGCGCCTCCTGCGGGTTGCGCTCGAGCCAGTCGGACAGCCACTCGTTGGTGGCCTTCTGCACGAACGACTTCGCCTCGGTGTTGCCGAGTTTCGTCTTCGTCTGACCCTCGAACTGCGGCTCGGCGATCTTGACGGACACGATCGCCGCCAGGCCCTCGCGGATGTCGTCACCCGTGAGGTTGTCGTCCTTCTCCCTGAGGAGCTTCTTGTCGCGCGCGTACCGGTTGACCACGGAGGTCAGCGCCGCACGAAAGCCCTCCTCGTGGGTACCGCCCTCGTGGGTGTTGATCGTGTTGGCGAACGTGTAGACGCTCTCGGTGTAGCCGGCGTTCCACTGCATCGCGACCTCGACGTCGATCCCGTCGCCCTTGCCGGCGTACGCGATGACGGAGCGGTGGATCGCCTCCTTCGAGGCGTTGAGGTGCTTGACGAAGTCCTCGATGCCACCCGGGTAGCAGTAGGTGACCTCCTTCGGCACACCGTCGACCTGCGCGGTGGGGCGCTCGTCCCGCAGCACCATCGTGAGGTTGCGGTTCAGGAAGGCCATCTCCTGCATGCGACGGGAGATCGTCTCGAAGCTGTAGTCGGTGGTCTCGAAGATCGTGGTGTCGGCCCAGAACGTGACCTGGGTGCCGTGCTCCCGCGTCGGCTCGCCCCTGGCGATCTTCGCGGCAGGCTTCTGGTCCACGTACGGCTGGAACCAGGTGTACCCGTCCTTGTGGATCAGCACCTCGAGGCGGTGCGACAGCGCGTTGACGACGGAGACGCCGACGCCGTGCAGACCACCGGAGACGGCGTACGCCTTGCCGTCGAACTTCCCGCCCGCGTGCAGGACGGTGAGGATGACCTCGACCGCGGGCTTCTTCTGGGTGGGGTGCATGTCGACGGGCATGCCGCGGCCGTTGTCGCCGACGCGGACGCCGCCGTCGGGCAGGAGCGTGACCTCGACGCGGTCGCAGTACCCCGCGAGGGCCTCGTCGACCGCGTTGTCCACGACCTCCCACACCATGTGGTGCAGGCCGCGCTCACCGGTGGAGCCGATGTACATGCCAGGACGCTTCCGGACCGCCTCGAGACCTTCGAGGACGGTGATCGAACTGGCGTCGTAGCCGTCGTTCTTCTGCTTACCAGCCACGGGTGAGGGGCCTCGGCCTTCTCTTGTGCCGCGCCGCGCGGGATCGCGGACGCTCTGTCGGGGCAGATCGCTGTCAGGGCAGATCGGGCGTGCGTGCGACTCGGGCGGACGGTCTCGGTCCTGGGGCAGCGAGGCCGTCAGACGCCCGTACGCGCGGGTTACCTGTCGAGTCTAGCTCGACCGGCGACCGAAACCGGGGATTGCCACCCCCTGCCGGGCGCACAGCCGCGCTGGGAGGGGTGGGGACGAGTTCCCATACGTGCCCCCGTGCCCCGTCAGCCGTACGTGTCGCGAGGGCCCCGGCCGGGGACCGAGCGCAACCCCCGCTTCCAGTTCGGCGTGGCCGGTCCGTGGACCCGGAGCTTCGTGACCACCCCCGCACCGAGCTGGTCGGCGATCTTGCCGAGGATCGCCGGCGTGAGGAGGCGGAGCTGGGTCGCCCAGGCGGTCGACTCGGCCTGCAGCGTCAGCTCGCCGTCCCGCAGCCCGACCGGGCTGCAGTGCGCGGCGACGTCGGCCCCGACCACGGTGTCCCACGACCCGAGCACGGTCGCCTCGGCGGTCGGCCGCTCCCAGCCCCGCTCCGCGACCATTCGCCGGATCAGCCCGCCGAAGGGCTGCGGGTCACGCTCGTCGGGGCCCGCCGCGCTGTACCCCCGGCGCCGGCGCCTTCCCGTCCCGGCCGGGGCGCGCGTGCGCGTCGAGGGCGTCCGGCCGGCGGCGCGCGCGGCCTCCAGGGCGGCGCGGGCCAGGTCGGGCCCCTTCATCCGGGCGGGCTCCTCGTCAGAGGACACGGCGTACCTCCCCGGCGGCCACGTCGTACCGGGCGCCCGACAGCACCTCCGGCACGTCGCCGGCCACGGCGGCCGTGACGAGCACCTGCTCGGCGTGCGCCACGAGCTCGGCGAGGCGGTCCCGTCGCTGGACGTCCAGCTCGGCGAACACGTCGTCCAGGATCAGCACCGGCTCGCCGCCGTCCGCGGTGAGCAGGTCGTACGACGCGAGGCGCAGCGCGAGGGCGTACGACCACGACTCGCCGTGGCTCGCGTACCCCTTCGCGGGCAGGTCGCCGAGCGTCAGCAGCAGGTCGTCGCGATGCGGGCCGACGAGCGTCGTGCCGCGCTCGACCTCGTGCTGGCGGCTCCGGGCGAGCGCGGCGAGGAGTTGCGCGCCAAGGAGCTCCCGGTCCGGCACGGGCACGTCGGCGTCCGGCACGTCGGCGTCGGACTCGGCCCACGACGGGCGGTACGACACCACGGCCGACCCCTTGCCCCGGCTCACCGCGTCGTACGCCTTGGTGACGTACGGGCTCAGCGCCGCCACCAGCTCGAGGCGGCCGGCGAGCAGCGCGGCACCGTGCTCGGCGAGGTGGTTGTCCCACACGTCGAGCGTCCGCAGGTCGCCGGACGCCCCGGCGCGGCGCGCGGACCCGGCGGTCTTGAGCAGGGCGTTGCGCTGCTTGAGCACCCGGTCGTAGTCGGCGCGCACCCCGGCGTACCGCGGATGCCGCGCGACGAGCAGCTCGTCGAGGAACCGGCGCCGCTCCCCGGGGTCGCCGCGGACGATCGCGAGGTCCTCCGGCGCGAACAACACGGTCCGCAACGCCCCGAGCACCTCGCGGGGCCGGGCGACGGGCGCCCGGTTGAGGCGGGCGCGGTTGGCCCGCCCCGGCACGATCTCGAGCTCCACCACGAGCTCGCGCCCGTCCTGCACGATCGCCGTCCGGACGATGGCGCGCGCGGCGCCCGCGCGGACCAGCGGCGCGTCGAGCGCGACGCGGTGGCTGCCGAGGGTCGCCGCGTACCCGATCGCCTCGACGAGATTGGTCTTGCCCTGGCCGTTGGGGCCGACGAACACGCTGGGTCCCGGCTCGAGCGCGACCTCCGCGGTGGGATAGCTCCGGAAGTCGACCAGCGACACGTGCCGGACGTGCATCAGCGGGTGTCGCCCGTACCCGAGGTCGGACCGGCCGTGGACGCGCCCGTCTCGTCGGGAACGACGTCCGTCCGCGTGTCACCCGTACCGGAGGAGGGCCCGGCTGCGGCGTCGGCGAGGATCGCCTCCACCGCGTGGCCGCCGAACTGGGTGCGCAGCGACGCGACCGCCTTCATCGCGGGCGAGTCGTCCTGCCTCGAGGAGAAGCGGGCGAAGAGGGCCGCCGTGATCACCGGCAGCGGCACCGCGCGCTCGATCGCCTCGTGCACGGTCCACCGGCCCTCGCCGGAGTCCTGCGCGTAGCCGCGGACCTTCGTGAGGTCGGCGTCGTCCTCGAGGGCACGGACCATCAGGTCCAGCAGCCACGAGCGGACGACCGTGCCGCGCGACCACGCCTTGAAGATCGCAGGCACGTTGGTCGTGACGTCGGACGCCTCGAGGAGCTCGTACCCCTCGGCGTACGCCTGCATCAGCCCGTACTCGATGCCGTTGTGGACCATCTTCGCGTAGTGCCCGGCGCCGACACCGCCCGCGTGGACGAACCCCTCGT
This sequence comes from Mycobacteriales bacterium, assembly GCA_036402915.1. Classification (GTDB taxonomy): domain Bacteria; phylum Actinomycetota; class Actinomycetes; order Mycobacteriales; family HKI-0501; genus JAVEDU01. Next base: position 27,931 of record DASWRY010000033.1, on the reverse strand, counting down.
CGCGCGGCCCCTCCGGGCGGAGCGCGTCGAAGACCGGCATCAGCCGCTCCACGTCGACCTCGTCGCCGCCGACCATCAGCCCGTAGCCGTTGTCGCGGCCCCACACTCCGCCGGACACACCGCAGTCGACGTAGTGGATCTCGTTCACGCCGAGCAGCGCGGCGTGCTGCCGGTCGTCGGTGTACCGGGAGTTGCCGCCCTCGACGACGAGGTCGCCCGGGGCGAGCAGCTCGGCAAGTTCCTCGACCGCCCCGTGGGTGATCGGACCGGACGGGAGCATCAGCCAGATCACCCGCGGCATCGCGAGCTTGCCGACCAGGTCCTCGAGGCTCGAGGCGTCGGTGAGGTCGGGATGGTGGTCGTACCCGATCACGGTGTGTCCTGCGGCGCGGAGGCGGTCCCGCATGTTGCCGCCCATCTTGCCGAGCCCGACGAGGCCGAGTTCCATGGTCGTCTCCCTAGCCGTCGCGGTGTGCTCCGGTCGTGTTCCGCTCGACGGTATCCCCGGTCGGGACCCGCCGCCTCGAGGCCGCGGGTCAGCCGGACAGGCGGACCGGCATCAGCAGGTAGCGGTAGTCCGAGAGCTTGTCCGCCGCCTCGTCCCCGCTGCGCCCGGTGATCACGGCCGGCTTCTGCGGCGAGGTGAACGACAGGATCGCGGTGTCGGCGTCGATCGCGCCGAGCCCGTCGAGCAGGAACTGCGGGTTGAACGCGATCGTCATGTCGTCGCCGCTGTACGCGGCCTCCATCGACTCCGACGCGCGGGCGTCGTCGGTGCCGCCCGCCTCGAGGGTGAGCTCACCGTCCGCGAACCGCAGCCGGACCGGCGTGTTGCGGTCGGCGACCAGGGCCACGCGCTTGACCACCTCGACCAGCGCGCCGGTCGGCACCTCGGCCTGGGCGGCGTGGCTCTCGGGGAGGAGCGACCGGTACTTCGGGAACTCGCCGTCGAGCAGCCGCGTCGTCGTGCGGCGCCCGGACCCGGAGAACCCGATGATCCCCTCGCCGGCACCGGGCTGGCTCAGCGCGACGACCACGTCGTCGCCGCCCGCCATCGCCTTGGCCGTGTCGGACAGGGTGCGGGCCGGGACGAGCGCCTGGATGGCGGCATCGGCGGCGTTCGGCCGCCAGGTCACCTCGCGGACGGCGAGGCGGTACCGGTCGGTCGCCGCGAGCGTGAGCCGCTCGCCGTCCATCTCGAGGCGGACACCGGTGAGGACGGGGAGCGTGTCGTCACGTCCGGCTGCGATCGCGACCTGGGCGACGGCGTGCGAGAAGACGTCGGCCGTGATCGTCCCCGCGACGGTCGGCATGGCGGGCAGCGTCGGGTAGTCCTCGACCGGCATCGTCGGCAGTGTGAACCGGGCGGTCCCGCAGGTGATCTCCGCGCGCGGCCCGTCGACGCTGACCTGGACCGGCTTCTGGGCCGGCAGGGCGCGGGTGATCTCGGCGAGCAGGCGCCCGGAGACGAGGACGCGACCGGCGGTCTCCGCGTCGACGTCGATGCCCACCTGACCCGAGACCTCGTAGTCGAAGCCCGAGACCGTCAGCCGGTGGTTGTCCACCTCGAGGAGCACACCGGCCAGCACGGGTACCGGCGGACGGGCAGGCAGGCTCTTCGCCGTCCACGCCACGGCATCGGCGAGCGCCTCACGCTCGACCCGGAACTTCATGCGGTGCCTCCTGGAGCTGACGTGACGGCGGAGATGGTTCCACGGGAAACCTTGCCCGGTGCGTGCACCAGGGTGCCATCCCACCTTCGTCCCCAGCTCGTCCCGGGGTGACTGTCGTTGGTGTTTCTTCTCAGAGAACGCATAGTCGTCGTCTTCGCCTCTGTGAATCCTGTGGACAAGTGGCGTTCTTGCTGGTCAGCGGGGCAGGAGGGGTGTGGACGGGCTGTGGGCCCAGCAGCCCCGCACCAGGAGAGCCTGTCGACAGAGGATTGCCCGAACGGAGGTTGTCCCGGCCGTCCACGCCTGTCCACAGCGATTTCCCCAGCCTGTGCACACAGGGTGTGGGCGGTCCGTGGCAGGGTCACTGGTGGGCCCGCTGCTTGATCCGGTTCGTGAGCTCGGCGATCTGGTTGTAGAGGCTGCGGCGCTCGGCCATCTGCTGCCGGATCTTGCGGTCGGCGTGCATGACCGTCGTGTGGTCGCGGCCGCCGAACTCCTGGCCGATCTTCGGCAGCGACAGGTCGGTGAGCTCACGGCACAGGTACATCGCGACCTGGCGTGCGTTCACCAGGACCCGGCTGCGGGACTGCCCCCGCAGGTCGTCGAGCGAGACGCCGAAGTAGTCCGCCGTCGCGCCCATGATCTGCGCGGCGGTGATCTCCGGTCCGCCGCCGGCCGGGATGAGGTCCTTGAGGACGATCTCGGCCAGGCCCATGTCGACGGGCTGGCGGTTGAGGCTCGCGAACGCCGTGACGCGGATCAGCGCGCCCTCGAGCTCCCGGATGTTGCTCTGGATCTTGCTGGCGATGAACTCGAGGACGTCCGGGGGCGCGGCCAGCTTCTCCTGGGCGGCCTTCTTGCGGAGGATCGCGATCCGCGTCTCGAGGTCCGGCGGCTGGATGTCGGTGAGCAGGCCCCACTCGAACCGCGTGCGCAGCCGGTCCTCCAGTGTGGACAACTGCTTGGGCGACCGGTCGGAGCTGATGACGATCTGCTTGTTGGCGTTGTGGAGTGTGTTGAACGTGTGGAAGAACTCCTCCTGTGTCCGCTCCCGGTTCTCGAGGAACTGGATGTCGTCCACGAGGAGGATGTCGACGTCGCGGTACCGCCGCTGGAACGCCTGTGTCTTGTCGTCCCGCAGCGAGTTGATGAAGTCGTTCGTGAACTCCTCGGTCGACACGTACCGCACCGTGCGCGCCGTGCCGATGCTCTGCGCGTAGTGGCCGATCGCGTGGAGCAGGTGCGTCTTGCCGAGCCCCGAACCGCCGTAGACGAAGAGCGGGTTGTAGGCCTTCGCCGGTGCCTCGGCGACCGCGACCGCGGCCGCGTGGGCGAATCGGTTGCTCGAGCCGATGACGAACGTCTCGAAGGTGTACTTGGGATTCAGCCGCGCGGGCTCCGCCTGGCCGGCCGTGCGCCGGTCGTCGCGGCCGGTGCCCCGCCCGGAGAGGTCGAAGACCCGGGTTGCCTCCGCCAGCGGGCCGGCCGCGAAGCCGGTCGTGCCCTCGGCGCCGTACCGGCGTCCCGGGTCGATGCCGTACCCACCCGCGGCGCCGGGCCCGGGGTCGAGCGGCGTGCGCGGCTCCTCGCGGGTACGCGCCGCACCGTCGAACCCGATCTCCTCGTCCGCGGGGCGGACCGTGACGGCGACCGTGACAGGGCGCCCGATCCGCTCCGAGAGCGCCTGCGTGATCACAGGCCGGAGACGGGAGTCGAACGCCTCCTTCGCGAACTGGTTCGGCGCAGCGAGGACGGCCGTGTCCTCGACGATGGCGAGTGGCCGCGTCAGGCGCATCCACGCTCGCTGCTGGGGGCTCAGGGCGTCCTCGCCCAGCCCTTCCGTGGTCGCCGCCCAGATCACCTCGAGATCAGGCGTGTCCTCGGGCACCAGCGTCCTCCTCGTCATCATTGTTCTACTCGACACGACGCTGTGCGCACTTGCATGATGACGCACAGTCACCAAATAACCGGTCAACTGTCGCGCAGACGCTTTTGTCCACACTGATGTCCACAACCTGTGTACGCACAGCGTCACGAGTGTGGGGCGTCGAGAGACGACGCCGCCGGGCCCGGACTCCGACGTACTGCCGGGGCGCCTGCACGCGCTCACGAACAGCTCCCTCGCTGGAACGAGGCGTGTTCGGCGCACGTCGGTGGGGAAAGACCGGCCACATGACGCTAACAGCGGCCGGAGTGGGGAGACAAGGCGTTGTCCACAGGCCCCGTGGGGAACACCCGGCGTGTCCCCCCGGACGTGTTTGACCAGGGTCTGACCCCCACGTACGCTGGTACGGCCTATGGCCGTGTGCGGGGCTCGTCCCTGCTACGCGCTTCCCCGGGGGCCGCGGTCGTCTGAGACACTAGCTGTCCACAGACGCCGCTGTGCGGCCCCACCGAGCCCCACCACTGCCGTTACGGAGATCCCGACGTGAGCAAGCGCACCTTCCAGCCGAACAACCGCCGTCGCGCGAAGACCCACGGTTTCCGGCTGCGCATGCGCACCCGTGCCGGCCGCGCGATCCTCGCCGCTCGCCGTCTCAAGGGCCGCGCGACCCTCTCCGCCTGAGGCGGGGAGTCCGTGCTGCCGGCGTCGGCTCGCCTGCGGCGCCGCGACGACTTCACCCGCGTCGTCCGAAACGGCCGCCGCGCCGGTCGGGAGGCCCTGGTGGTCCACGTCGCGGGCGCGGGCCTCGGACGGCGCCCGGCAGCCGCCGACGCGATCGACGAACCCGCCTCGGGCCACCCGGCCCGGGCGGGCTTTGTCGTGTCTCGGGCTGTCGGCCCCGCGGTGACGCGCAACCTCGTCACCCGGCGGCTCCGGCACCTCGTCCGCGAGCGGTTGCCGCTGCTGCCCGACGGCGCGGACCTGGTGATCCGGGCGCTGCCGGCCGCGGCGACCCGCTCGTACGACGGCCTCGCCGTCGACCTGGATGCGGCGCTCGGCACGGTGCTCCGCCGGACGGCGGCGCAGGTCCCGTGACGCGGGGACCGTCCGCCGCGGACTCCTCGCGCGGCCCGGGCCCGGTGGCCCGGCTGATGCTCGCGGGCGTCGGCGCGTACCGTCGGTGGGTGAGCCCGGCGTTGCCGCCGCGCTGCCGTTTCCATCCCACCTGCAGTGCGTACGCGCTCGAGGCGATCCGTACGCACGGCGCCGGCCGGGGTGGTGCGCTCGCCGCGTGGCGGGTACTGCGGTGCCATCCGTTCCATCCCGGTGGGTACGACCCCGTACCGCCGGTGCGTTCCACAGATCCGACCTCGACCCCCGCCCCAGGAGCCGTCCGGTGAGTGACTTCAACCTGAACTGGATCTACATCGCGATCTCGTGGATCCTGCTCCGCTGGCACGACCTGTGGGCGCTGCTCCTCGGACCGACGTCGGGGCTCGGCTGGGTGCTCTCGATCGTGTTCCTGGTGATCACGGTCCGGGTGATCCTGTTCCCGGTCTTCGTGAAGCAGATCAAGTCCCAGCGTTCGATGCAGGTCCTGCAGCCGCAGGTGAAGGCGCTCCAGGAGAAGCACAAGGGCGACCGCGAGACCCTGCAGCGCGAGATGATGGAGCTGTACCGGCGGGAGAAGGCCAACCCGCTGATGGGCTGCCTCCCGATCTTCCTGCAGATCCCCGTGTTCATCGGGCTGTTCCACGTCCTGCGGCTGATCGACCCGACCAACGGCACGTACTTCTCCGCGATGACCGGCGAGTACTTCTGGTCGAAGGCCGAGTACCTCGGCGCGGCGGGCGCGAAGATCTTCGGCGCACCGATCGCCGCGAAGTTCGGCGACAACGTGGTACGCCTCCACGCGCTCGGCGCCTCGTCACCCACGGCGGTGAAGGTCGTCGCCGCGGCGCTCATCGCGACGATGGTCATCACCACGTACGTCACGCAGCGCCAGATGATCGCGCGGACCGGCCCGGTGGCGGACCCGCAGCAGGCGATGGTCCAGAAGCTGATGCTGTACGGCGTCCCGGCCTCGCTCCTCGTCTCCGGCTCGATCTTCCCCATCGGCGTCGTCGTGTACTGGGTGACGACCAACCTCTTCTCGATGGGCCAGCAGTTCTACGTGCTCAAGAAGATGCCGCCGCCCGGGGCGCAGCAGCAGGCGAAGAAGGAGGCGGCCTCCGCCGACGACGCGAAGGCGCTGGCGCCGAAGCCCGGCGTGAAGCCGCAGAACCCGAAGAAGGGCGCCCGCCCCGCGGCGCCGGCCGCGGCACCCGCGACGACGGCGACGGCCACCGAGGAGCCCGACGCCGACACGGCGGCCGCGTCCACGGCGTCCGCGTCCACGGCGTCCGCCGGCACGCGCGCACCCGCCGCTACCCGGCGACCGGCGAAGGCGCAGCCCAGGAAGCGCAAGGGCGGACGGCGCTGAGAGCCCCCCATCCCCCGACCACCCGCACCCGCACGACAGGTGCACCCCGATCCGGAGACGACCACGTGACCGAAACCCCCACCGCCGGCCCGGCGCAGCGCGACGACGACGATCTGCTCGTGCGCGAGGGCGACATCGCCGGCGACTACCTCGAGCGCCTGCTCGACATCGTCGACTACGACGGCGACATCGACATGGACGTGGAGGGCGACCGTGCCGTCGTCGCGGTTGTCGGTGACCGCCTCCAGGCGCTCGTCGGCCCGCGCGGCGCGACGCTGGACGCGCTCCAGGAGCTGACCCGTCTCGCGGTCGTGCAGCAGACCGGCGTCCGCAGCCGGCTGATGCTGGACATCGGCGGGTACCGCGAGCACCGTCGCACCGAGCTCGTCACGGTCGCCCGCAACGCGGCCGAGCGCGCCCGCGAGACCGCGGCCGAGGTCCGCCTCGAGCCGATGAACCCCTTCGAGCGCAAGGTCGTGCACGACGCGATCGCCGACCTGGAGGGGGTCCGCAGCGACTCCGAGGGCGAGGAGCCCGAGCGGTTCGTCGTCGTGCACCCCGAGGTCTGATGCCCGCTCCCACGCCCGGTGACGGGCTGCTGTCGAGCCCCGTCGAACTTCCGGCGGGGCTCGCTGCTGTGGCGTCCGGGGTGTTCGGCGACCGGCTCAGTGCGGCGGCTCGGTACGCGGAGGTCCTCGCCGGGGCCGGCGTCGAGCGTGGCCTGATCGGTCCCCGGGAGGCGCCCCGGCTGTGGGAGCGCCACCTCCTGAACTGTGCCGTCGTCGCCGAGTTGCTTCCCGACGGCATGCGGGTGCTCGACGTGGGGAGCGGCGCCGGGCTTCCCGGTATCGTTCTGGCCGTGGCGAGGCCCGATCTCGAGGTCACGCTGCTCGAGCCGCTCGCCCGGCGGGCGACGTTCCTCGGCGAGGTGGTCGAGGAGCTGGGGCTCACCGGGGTGACGGTCGTACGCGGGCGTGCGGAGGAGTACGCGGGGACCACACAGTTCCCTGCCGTCACGGCCCGCGCGGTCGCGCCGCTGGACCGCCTGGCCCGGTGGTGCCTGCCGCTCCTCGAGCCGGGAGGTCGGCTCCTCGCGATGAAGGGCGCCTCGGCGGCCGAGGAGGTCGCCGAGCACCGGACCGCCCTCGAGCGACTGGGCGCCCGCGAGGTCTCGGTCGTCACGTGCGGGCAGGGGCTGCTCGAGCAGCCCACCACGGTGGTCACGGCGGTACGGGCGGCACGCGGCCGGTCCAGTGGACGGAGGGTCCGATGAGTGACGCGGTCGAGGGTCACAGGGTCAGCCCGCTCGGGTGGCCCGGTGATCCCCTGGCCCACCGTCCCGGCGACGAGGGCCGGCCCTCTCCCCTGGGCTGGCCCGGCGCCCTGCCGGACCCACCGACAGACGATGTGGGTGGTGACGCGCCGATGGCGGTCCCACCGCAGACCGACTCCGAGACAGAGGATGTGCGCATGGCCGACGCGGCAGGTGCAGGGGTCACCGACGAGAGTCACCGGCGGATCCGCGAGGTGCTCGATGCGGCCACCGTTTCACGTGAAACAGCCGAGGCCGAACAGGACCTCGTTTCACGTGAAACAGAGGACGACCTGCCCATCGCCATCGAGGCACGTCGGGCGGTTGCCGTGCTGAACCCGGCGGGTCAGGCGTTTCCCCGCCCGCCCGAGACCCGGATCATCTGCGTGGCGAACCAGAAGGGCGGCGTCGGCAAGACGACGTCGACCGTGAACCTCGCTGTGGCTCTCGCCCTCCACGGGAGCAGGGTCCTCGTCATCGACCTCGACCCGCAGGGGAACGCGTCCACCGGCCTCGGCGTGGACCACCACGCCGGGGTTCCGAGCATCTACGACGTCCTCATCGAGGGTGCGCCGGTAGACGACGTCACCACGGAGGTCGAGGGCGTACCCGGCCTCCTGTGCGTGCCCGCCACCATCGACCTCGCCGGAGCGGAGATCGAGCTCGTCTCGGTCGTGGCGCGTGAGTCCCGGCTGCGCCGGGCGATCGACGCGTACCCCGGGGAGCTCGACTACGTGCTCATCGACTGCCCGCCGTCTCTCGGCCTGCTCACGGTGAACGCGCTCGTCGCCGCCCGCGAGGTGCTCATCCCGATCCAGTGCGAGTACTACGCGCTGGAGGGTCTGGGCCAACTGCTCCGCAACGTGGAGCTCGTCAAGGCACACCTCAACAACGAGGTTCGAGTCTCTACGATCCTGCTGACGATGTACGACGGCCGTACCAAATTGGCCGACCAGGTGGCCGCCGAAGTGCGCGAACACTTCCAGGACACCGTGTTGTCCACAGTCATCCCCCGCAGCGTCCGGGTGTCCGAGGCGCCGGGTTATGGTCAGTCCGTCATGACGTACGACCCGGGATCCCGGGGCGCGACGAGCTACCTGTCGGCGGCTCGGGAGATCGCGGAGCGTGGCTCGAAGGAGGCGGCGGAGGTATGAAGAACCGACGAGGTGGTCTGGGGCGCGGACTCGGCGCCCTGATCCCGAGCGGTCCCCCCGCGCCCGCGGCCCCGCAGGCCGCACCCGAACCGGACGGTGCGCCCGGCGCCGTCGCGCCGTCCTCCGGTCCCGGCGTCGCCCACGAGGCGGAGCCCGCCCTGGAGCCTGTTCCCGGCGCCAAGTACCGGGAGATCCCGCTGGCGGCGATCTCCCCGAACCCGAGGCAGCCCCGCACGGTCTTCGAGGAGGAGGCCCTCGAGGAGCTGAAGGCGTCCATCCGCGAGGTCGGCGTGCTGCAGCCCGTCGTGGTCCGGGAGACGATGCCCGGCCGGTACGAGCTCATCATGGGCGAGCGCCGGTGGCGGGCCAGCCAGGCGATCGAGCGGGAGACGATCCCCGCGATCATCCGGGAGACCGCGGACGACCAGCTCCTCCGTGACGCACTCCTCGAGAACATCCACCGCAGCGACCTCAACCCGCTCGAAGAGGCGGCGGCGTACCAGCAGCTGCTCGCCGAGTTCGGCGTCACCCACGAGGAGCTCGGGCAGCGGATCGGCCGGAGCCGCCCGCAGATCTCGAACACCATCCGGCTGCTGAACCTCCCCGCCGCGGTCCAGCGCCGTGTCGCGGCCGGGGTGCTCTCCGCCGGGCACGCCCGTGCCCTGCTCGCCCTGGACGACACCGAGCGGCAGGACGCGCTCGCGCAGCGGATCGTCGCGGAGGGGCTCTCCGTGCGCGCCACGGAGGAGCTCGTCGCACTGGCGCTCACCGAGGGCCCCGCGAAGTCCAAGCCGGCGGCGCGGCGAAACCGCCCGCACTCACCGGCGCTGGACCAGCTCGCCGGTCAGCTCTCCGACCGCTTCGACACCCGGGTGAAGGTCGACCTCGGCCGGCGCAAGGGGAAGATCACGATCGAGTTCGCGTCCGTGGACGACCTCGAGCGCATCGCGGGCGTCATGGGCGTGCGGGGCCGGGCCGACGGTCCCGGCGCGGCGTGACGGCGGTCGGGCCCGCCCCGGCACCGCCGGTCCGGGTGGTCGTCGACCCACCCGTCGACCCGGAGTTCGTCGCCGAGGTCGTGGACCTCTGGGTGCGGGTCACGAACACCGGTGGCGCGGTCGGCTTCATCGCCCCGACCGGGTCCGCGACGGTCCGTCCCGTGGCCGAGGCGGCACTGGAGCGGGTCTCCGCAGGGCTGGACACGTTCGTCGGACTCACCGGCCCGGGCGGCCGGCTCCTCGCCTGGTGCGTGCTCGAGAACATGGAGAGCGGGCTGCGCCGGCACTGGCGGACGGTGGTCCGTGTGATGGTGGACCCGGACGTCCAGGGCGCACGCCTCGGGACCCGGCTCATGGACGCGGTTCACGAGGTGGCCCGGCGGGACCTCGGCCTCGAGGCCCTGGCCCTCCAGGTGCGCGGAGGCACCGGGACGGAGGAGTTCTACCGCCGATCCGGGTACGAGGTGGTCGGGCGCGTCCCCGACGCGATCCGGCTCGCCGCCGACGACGACCGGGACGAGATCCTGATGTGGCGGCGCCTCGCGGCGTAGGGCGCAGCGCAGATCCCGGCCCGAGGCCGGATCCGTGCGGCCTCGCACCCACGCGGGCCCCTCGCGACGGCACACCCGCGGGGGGACTCCCCCCGTCAGGCCCGTGCGGCCGCGCGCTCCACCAGCGACCGGCACACCTCGCCGAGGTCCCGCTCCGCGGCCGCGACGGCCAGCGGTACCAGTGAGGTCTCGGTCATCCCCGGCGACACGTTGACCTCGAGGACGTACACGTCCCCGGCCGGCGTCACGATCGTGTCCACCCTCGACAGGTCCCGGAGGCCCAGCGCGGCGTGCGCCCGCAGGGCCGTCTCGGTGACCCGGTCCCGGACCGCGTCGGTGAGACGCGCGGGCGCGTGCCACCGCGTGGTCCCGGCGGTGTAGCGGGCCGTGTAGTCGTACACGCCGTCGACGGGCTCGATCTCCACGGGCGGCAGCGCCTCGAGGCCGGCCGGGCCCTCGAGGACGGTGACGGCCACGTCGACGCCCGAGACGAAGCGCTCGACGAGCGCCGTCCCGCCGTACGCGAAGCAACTCATCATCGCCGCGGGCAGGTCCGCCGCGTCGAACACCGGCGTCGCGCCCAGGCCGGAGCCGCCGTTGGCGGGCTTGACCATGAGGGGAAGCCCCAGGTGCTTGACGACCCGGTCGAGGACCGCAGCGGCGCCGAGCTCGCGGAACGTGTCGTGCGGCAGGGCCAGCCAGTCCGGCGTGGTCACGCCGGCGCCACGGAGCACGGTCTTCGACACCGGCTTGTCCCAGGCGAGGCGCGAGGCGGGCGCGGAGGGGCCGACGTACGGGACCCCGGCGGCGTCGAGGACACCACGCAGCGCCCCGTCCTCCCCCGGCGCGCCGTGGAGGGCGATGTAGACCGCGTCGGGGGCGAGGTCCGCCAGGGCGCCGAGCAGCCCGGCGTCGGCGTCCCGCAGCGTCGTGTCGACACCGGCGCGCTGCAGCGCGTCGGCGACGCGCCGTCCGGAGCGCAGCGAGACGTCCCGCTCGTACGAGAGACCACCGGCGAGAACCGTGACCTGGAGTGACATGTCAGACCGTCCCGGGATCGGGTGCCTCGCTGCCGCGGGCCGCGGTACGGCCGCCGGCGCGGTGCGGGCGGGTGTCGAGCGCGCCGAACGTCTCGCGCAGCTCGGCCTCCTCCTCCAGGACACCGGCGAGGCGGCGGACGCCCTCACGGATCCGGTCCGGCGAGGGGTAGCAGTACGACAGGCGCATGTGCCGCGCCCCGTCCCCGTCGGCGTAGAAACCGACACCGGGGACATACGCGACCTTGTGGGCGAGAGCGCGCGGCACCATGGCCTTCGCGTCCCAGCCCTCCGGCAGCGTCAGCCACACGTAGAAGCCCCCGCTCGGCCGCGTCCAGCTCACGCCGGGCGGCATGTGGGCCGTGAGGGCCTCCAGCATCGCGTCGCGGCGCTCCTGGTAGACCTCGCGGTACACCTTGATCTGCTCGCGCCAGGGGTGCCGCTCCAGGTACTCGGCGACGACCTTCTGGGTGAGGTTGGACGGGCACAGCACCTGCGCCTCGCTGACCATCACGAGCTTGTCGCGGACGGCGTGCGGGGCGAGCACCCAGCCGACGCGGAGCCCGGCGGCGAACGTCTTCGAGAACGAGCCGAGGTAGATGACCCGCGACTCGTTCCGGGAGCGAAGGGCGCGGCCCGGCGCGTCCTCGAAGCCGAGCAGGCCGTACGGGTTGTCCTCCACGACGAGGAGGTCGTACTCCTCGGCGAGTGCGATCACCTCGTCCCGGCGTGACTCGGTCAGCGTGACACCGGCGGGGTTGTGGAAGTTCGGGACCGTGTACAGGAACTTCGCCCGGCGCCCCTCGAGGCGCAGGCGCTCGAGCGTCGCCCGCAGCTCACCGGGGATCAGGCCGTCGGAGTCCATCGGTACGTGGACGACCTCGGCCCGCGCCGCCTGGAACGTGCCGAGCGCGCCCACATAGGACGGGCCCTCGGCCAGCACCACGTCGCCGGGGTCGAGGAACACGCGCGACACCATGTCGAGGGCCTGCTGCGAGCCGGTGGTCACGACGATGTCGTCCGGGGAGGCGACGATGTCCTCGAGGTCCATGACCTCGCAGATCAGCTCGCGGAGCTCCGGCAGGCCCTGACCCGAGCCGTACTGGAGCGCGACTGCGCCCTGGGCCGACACGACCTCCGCCACCAGCGCGGCGATCGCCTGCAGCGGCAGCGCCTCCACGTACGGCATGCCCCCGGCGAGGGACACCACCTCGGGGCGGGAGGCGACCGAGAACAGCGCACGGATCTCGGACGGTGTCATCCCCCGTACGGTCGCCGAATACCGGTCGGCGTAGTCGTCGAGGGTGGTGCTGTGGACCCGGGGCTGTTCTCCGGGGGGATTGCTGCCGCTCACACGAAACCTCCCGCGGCCGGTGGAAACCGCAGTCTACCGGCCGCACCCGCGCGGCCTTTCGCGATATACGGACGCTCCGTACCATCGGGGCGCAGCACGGACCGAGAACCTCAGTGAGGACGGCACCGCCTGATGTCCCGACGGATCGTGAACCTCACCCTGGACACGCTCGAGGACCTGCCACGGCGGTGCCGCCAGTGCGTGTTCTGGGAGCTCGACCCGGTGAGCCGGGACCGCGCCATCAAGTGCGGCGACCCGGGACTCGAGAAGGAGGCGTGGGTCTCCTCCACGCTCCTCGAGTGGGGGTCGTGCGGCAAGCTCGCGTACGTGGACGGCGCCCCGGCGGGGTACGTGCTGTTCGCTCCCCCCGCGTACGTACCGCGGAGCATCGCGTTCCCCACGAGCCCGGTGAGCCCCGACGCGGTGCTGTTGACGACCGCGCACGTGGTGGAGGCGTTCGCCGGGCAGGGTCTGGGGCGCATGCTCGTCCAGGGCCTCGCGAAGGACCTCGTCAAACGCGGCGTGAAGGCCGTCGAGGCGTTCGCCGACCTCGAGCACTCCGAGCCGGACTGCGTCGTGCCGGCGGACTACCTGCTGTCCGTGGGGTTCAAGACGGTGCGGCCGCACGCGCGCTGGCCGCGGATGCGCCTCGAGCTCCGGACCGCGATCTCGTGGAAGACCGACGTCGAGTACGCGCTGGAGAGGCTCCTCGGCTCGATGAGCCCGCAGGTCGCGCTCCGCCCGGCCCCCTGACGGGAGGGTCTCCCGGTATCGACGGGAGCCCGGCGTCTACGGGAGCCCGGCGTCTACGGGAGCCCGGCGCGCAGGGCGGAGATCTTCAGGGACCCGGTCGTCACGTCGGTGTCCGGCGGCAGGAACACCCGCTGGACCGCCACGAGCACGGCCTCGGCGACCGCGTCCCGGAACGACGGGTCGACGAGCCTCGCCCGGTCCGCGGGCGAGGTGAGGTACCCGGCCTCGACGCGGACCGCCGGCATCCGGGTGAGGCGGAGCAGCTCCCACGTCTTCCCGTGGGTGCGGTCGTCGAGCAGGCCGGTCCGGACCACGATCTCGCGCTGGACGAGGTGGGCGAGCCGCTCGCCCACCGACGAGCTCACGCCCGAGCCGGTGCCGTAGAAGTAGGTGGCCACGCCCGACGCCTGCGGGTTCCGGTGACCGTCGAGGTGCAGCGAGATGAGCAGGTCGGCGTCGGTGGAGTTGGCGAACGCGGCGCGCTCGCGGTCACCGGAGCGGGTGTCCCGGCCACGGGTGAGGTCCACCCGGACGCCGAGGGCCGCCAGCCGGCCCTCGAGCCGCGCGGCGAGGTCGTACACGAGGTCGGCCTCGGACCACTGCAGGAGCCCGTCGGTCACGACGACGCCACGCTCGGCTCCGCCGTGTCCGGGGTCGATCACGATCCGCTTGCCGACCAGGGCCGGGCCGGTGTGATGGAGCAGCAGCGTCTCCCGGAGCAGCTGCGGGCTGCCGCCGACGACCCGCCGGCCGAGCTGCCGCAGCGCGCGCATCGTGGCCGGCCCGAACGTGCCGTCCGCCGGGACGCCGACCTCCCGCTGGAAGGCCGACAGGGCCGCCGAGGTCCGGCCGCCGAACACGCCGTCCACACGTCCGGTGTCGTACCCCATCTCGAGCAGGCGTTCTTGCAGGGCGTGGACGTCGTCGCCGACCATCGGGTCGGTCAGGGACCACGTGAGGACCCGGTCGCCGAGCCGCCAGCGTGCGGCGACCAGCGCACGCCAGGTCTCCGGTCCGACGACCCCGTCGGCCGTGAGTCCCCTCGCCTGCTGGAACTCGCGCAGCGCCAGCTCGCACGCCGCGTCGAACAGGGCCCCGTCCCGATCGGCCCCGTCGCGCTCGATGCCGTCGCGCTCAATGCGGGCGCCGCCGCGCAGGAGTCCGAGCACGGCCAGCGTGGAGCGCACCTCGGCGGCGGCGGGCCCCCGGTCGCCGCGCCGGATCAGCTGCACGGCCGGATCGTCTGCATGCGGGTGGGACTCCTCTGGGACGGCGCACGGACCCTCCACCGTAGGCGCGGAGGACGGGGCGGGCGAGCGGCGCCCCACATGATGCCGCGACGGCCGGGTCCGTGGGGACCCGGCCGTCGCGTGTGCCACGCGGGCGTTACAGCGCGGACTCGATCATCTTCACGATCGTGCCCTTGGGCTGGACGCCGAGGACCGACTGGACGGCCTGGCCGCCCTTGAACACCGTCAGGGTGGGGATCGACATGATGCCGTAGTCCCGGGCCGTGTTCGGGTTCTCGTCGATGTTGAGCTTGACGATCTGCACCTTCTCGCCGAGCTCCGAGGCGGCGATCTCGTCGAGCACGGGCGCGACCTTGCGGCACGGGCCGCACCACTCGGCCCAGAAGTCCACCAGGACGGGCTTGTCGCTCTGGAGGACCTCGGCGGTCCACGACTGGTCGGTCACGGCCTTGGCGTTCGATGCCACGTGCGTTCTCCTCGCTGTCTGCTGCGCTGGGATGGTCAGTGGGTGGTCGGGGCGCCGACCTCGGCGGCGCTGGCCTTCAGCGCCTCGTCGGAGGTCGGACCCCAGACGGCACCGAGCGGCTCCTCGTCGTCGGAGAGCCCCTCCAGGTACCGCTCGGCGTCGAGCGCGGCGACGCAGCCCGTGCCGGCGGCGGTGATGGCCTGCTGGTAGGTGTGGTCGACGACGTCACCGGCGGCGAACACCCCCGGCACGTTGGTCCGGCTCGACGGCGAGTCCACCAGGACGTACCCGTTGTCGTCCAGGTCGAGCTGGCCGCGGAACAGCTCGCTGCGCGGGTGGTGGCCGATCGCGACGAACACGCCGGTCGCGTCCAGCGTCGACTCCTCGCCGGTCCGGGTGTCGCTCAGCCGGACGCCGGAGACCTTGCCGTCTTCGCCGAGGACCTCCTCCACCGCGCTGTTCCAGCGGACGTTGATCTTCGGGTTCGCGAGCGCACGGTCCGCCATGATCTTGCTGGCGCGGAACTCGCCGCGCCGGTGCAGGATCGTCACGTCGTCGGCGAAGCGGGTGAGGAAGTTGGCCTCCTCCATCGCCGAGTCGCCGCCGCCCACGACCACGATCTTCTGGCCCCGGAAGAAGAAGCCGTCGCACGTCGCGCAGGACGAGACGCCGTGCCCGAGGTACTCCTGCTCGCCGGGGACGCCGAGCGGCTTCCACGCGGACCCGGTCGCGACGACCACCGCGCGGGCGCGGTACGTCGTGTCGCCGACCGACACCGTCTTGACGTCACCCGTCAGGTCCACGGCGGTGGCGTCGTCGGTGATGAACTCGGCACCGAACCGCTCGGCCTGCTTGCGGAGGTCGTCCATCAGGTCGGGACCCATGACGCCGTCCGGGAAGCCCGGGAAGTTCTCCACCTCGGTGGTCGTCATCAGGGCGCCGCCGGACTGCGCTCCCTCGATCACGAGGGGGTTCAGGTTCGCGCGGGCCGCGTAGACGGCCGCGGTGTACCCGGACGGGCCCGAGCCGATCACGATGACGTTGCGGATATCGCCGCTCACTGTTTCTCTCCCTCGCACGGTCGCTGCCGGGGCAACGTCATCGTAGGTCGAACGATTCCCGGTGACCTCAGCGCGGGCTGTCGAGCCGTGCCCGGAGGTCCGCGCCGTGGAGGCCGCAGGCGGGGCCCGCGACGACCGTCCGGCCCGGCCCGCCCGCCAGCACGACGACGAGGGCGGGCCTCCCCTCGTACCGGCCGAAGTCCACGGAGGGAGGTGGCCCGGTGGAGGTGGCCCTCTCGACGGCATCCAGGCAGGCCACCAGGGCCGTGGGAGCGACGAGACGGGACAAGGCGGGCGGGACACCGCCGTCGGCGGCCACCCGGGGGGACGCCTCGAGGCCGAGGACCCCGGCGGACGCGGCGTCGGCACCGGAGTGCGTCACGACCGTGCCGCCCACCCGGGACGGCGGAGTGGCCCGCCCCGAGGTGCCCGGATCCACGGTTGCGGAAGGCCACGTGGCGCCCGTGCCGACCCCGGCGACCACGGCCACCGCCGCGGCCGCGCCCGCGGCCCACCGCCACCGGCGCCGGGACGGGGAGGAGGCGAGGCGGGCCTCGACCCGCCGCGCCACCTCGGCCGGGAGAGGTCCCGGGTCGGCGAGCGCGGCGAGGTCGGCCCGGACCGCGGGCAGCGCGACCGCCAGCGCCCGGTACGCCCGGGCCCAGGCCGGGTCGGACCCGAGCCGCCGCGCCACCTCGTCACCTGCGGGGGTGCCGTCGAGGAGGCCCTCGGCGTACTCCGCGAGCAGGCCGAGATCGGGCTTCACATGTCCTCCCCGGGGCGGCGTGACGGAGGTGGGACGGGAGCGGCGGCGCCGGGGTTCCCGTCGTACCGGAGGTGCCCGAGCAGCACCGCGAGGCGGGCACGTCCGCGCGCACAGCGGCTCTTCACGGTGCCCTCCGCCACGCCGAGCACCGAGGCCGCCTCGGCGACCGGCATTCCCTCGAGGTCGACCAGGACCAGTGCGGCCCGCTGCTCGGCCGGCAGGCCGGCGAGCGCCGCGTGGACGGTGAGCCGCGTGGCGACGCTGTCGGTGCGGTCGTCCACGACCGCGGGCTCGTCGGGCAGCGGCACGGTGGGACGGCGCCGGCGCACCCTGTCGAGGCACGCGTTCACGACGATGCGGTGCAGCCAGGTCGTGACGGCCGCGTCGCCGCGGAATCCGCCGGCGGACCGGTACGCCGAGATGAGCGCGTCCTGCAGCGCGTCCGCCGCCTCCTCGCGGTCGCCGAGCGTCCGCAGGGCCACGGCCCACAGCCGGTCGCGGTGCCGCCGGACGAGCGTGCCGAACGCGTCCGGATCCCCGGCCGCGTGGGCCGCGAGGAGGGCGCGGTCGTCCGCCACGCCCGCACCCTAGCGCCCGGTCAGCGGGTGGGCGTGACCTCTTGGACGCCGATGCCGTACCCGCCGTTCTTCGGCGGCATCGACGTGATCCACACCAGCACGTACCGGGCCGAGGTGCCCGCGGGAACCGCGAAGGTGACCTCCGCGCCCGCGTCCCGGCGGCTCGCGATCGTCCGGTACGCCGACGGGTCCGATCCGCCGTCACCGACCCGCAGCTCGAGCGTCGCCCCGGGGGCGTCGAGGTCCACGGTGACCCGGCGTAGATCCTGGGACGAGCCCAGGTCGAGCCGGACGCCCATGCCCGGCTTGATGTTGCCGAAGTCCGGCCGCGTGTAGACATCGGTCTTCCACGCGGTGGACCGGTCGCCGTCGGAGGCGAGTTTCGCGCCGCCGAGCTCGGTCCCATCGCCCGCCGGGTCGAGGATGTCGACGGCCGACACCGGGATCGCCTTCCCGTTGCCGCCGTGCGACACGGTGGGGTCCTCCGTGACCGGGTACCGGCCGGCGTTGCCGCCGGTGAGGCCGCTCGTCCCGATCAGCCAGCCCAGCAGCGCGACGACGACGATGCCGACGACGGAGAACCCGATCCGGAACCATGCCGGGCGGCGTCGCTCCTCCTCCTCGGTGTCCAGGATGCCGAGGAGTCCGTCGGTGGATTCCGCCACGTCGAACCGCCGCAGCTCGGCGGCGAGCTCCGCCGCAGGCGGGGGCGGCAGCGCCGGGTCGAGGAGGTCCATCGTCAGCGCGTCGAGGTACGCCGGGATCCCGGCCCGGATCTGGCGCGGGCTGCACACCTTGCCGTCGGCGCGGACCGCGTCGGGCAGCCCGGGCTGCGGCGACGGCACCTCGGCGGGCCAGCGGCCGGTCAGCGTGGCGTACAGCAGGGCACCGAGGGCCCGGAGGTCCGCGCGTATCGAACCCTCGTCGGACGGCCGCAGGTCGGTGAGCGTGACCTTGTCGTCGGCGTCGACGAGGACCGAGTGCGGGGTGATGTTCCCGTGCGCGACCCCGGAAGCGTGCAGCGCCGCGACACCCTCCGCCGCGGCACGGGCGATGACCGCCGCGCGGTCGGGGGCGAGGGGGGCATCGCGGAGCCGGGTGGCGAGCGACGAGCCGCGGACCCACTCCCGGACGACGTACGCGCGCTCGCCCTCGTCCACCGCGTCGTACACGCCGATCACGCCCGGGTGGACGATCCGGGACACGGTGATGGCCGCGGTGAGGAACTCGGCCGCACCGGCACCGCCGGGCACCCGGAGCTCGACGGCGACCTGCCGGTTGAGGATCTCGTCGGTGCCGCGCCAGAGCGTCCGCTGGGTACGCGGGTACTCGGCGATGCACTCGTCCAGCCGGTACCGGCCGGCGAGCATCTCGCCTTGGACGGGCGTACCCACCCGCGTGCTCACGCGCCCTCCCGTGCCTCGTCCGGTTCCCGACTAGAGGGTAGGCCCTG
The DNA here is from genome assembly GCA_036402915.1 of Mycobacteriales bacterium. GTDB lineage: Bacteria > Actinomycetota > Actinomycetes > Mycobacteriales > HKI-0501 > JAVEDU01. The sequence continues at coordinate 9,158 of DASWRY010000033.1, read as the reverse complement.
CGCGGGCCGCTTCCCCGCCGCGACATCCCGCGGTGTCCTGTCGTCTGTCCATCGTCGGCCGCAGGGCTGATGTTCGCAGATCCGGGAAGGACAAAGGGGGCACGCACCGTGTGGTGCGTGCCCCCTCTGCGGGGTCCGGCGGCTCAGACGAGCCGGCGGACGACGTACGTGTTGCTCCAGATCTTCTTCCTCGCGACGGGCTTGCCGCTGGTCGAGGCGTCCCACATCTGGTTGCCGCCCGCGTAGATGGCGGCGTGGGTGTACCGGCCACCGCTGCCGAACAGCAGGAGGTCACCGGCGCGCTTCGCGGACTTCGACACGGCCTTGCCGTACCGGGCCTGCGCAGTGGCGCTGTGGGGCAGCGAGCGTCCGTACTTCTTGAACACGAACAGGGTGTAACCGGAGCAGTCGAACGCGTTCGGACCGGCCGCGCCGTACCGGTACGGCCTGCCGGCCAGGGACGCCGCGGTCTTCACCACGGACGCGCCCGAGCTCTTCACGACCAGGAGCCGCATCCGGGGAGAGGCGCTGGCCTCGTACCGGCTGTGGCCGTAGAACACGATCCGGTAGAACGTCGTGGTCTTCGGCGCGACCGTGAAGGTGACCTGCCCGCTCCCGCCGACCTTGGCGGTCTTGCGCTCGACCCAGCCGGTGCCGGTGCTGGACTGCAGGTGCACCCGCACGTACGCCGCCGGCCGTGAGCCGGAGGTGACCTTGGCGGTGAGGGTCGTGCTCTCGCCCGCGACGACGGACTGCGCCCGACCGAGGTACGACTTCGTGGTGGCGCCCGCGGACGCCGCGGGGGCGACGAGGGCGCCGGTGGCCATGATCCCGACGAGGGCGCCGAGGCCCCACTTCATCCGGGTCTTGCTCTGGGTGGGTCGACGATGCGATCTCACCGCATGCACAGGCAATCCTTCCTGCACGCCTGCGAGGTGAGCTGTCGGGTTCGGGCGGGAAGGTGCCCGGCCGCTCCGGAGAGCGGCTTCACCCCGAGGAGGTGTTTCCCGGCGGCGCTCGCGCGCCCCCGGCCTCCGAGGAACCTGGGTCCCCCGCTCCTGCCCGTACCAGCAGAAATCGCGTGTCACCCCGGCCGCGTCGGGCAGGACTCGGCGTTGCCGAGGCCAGGGTGGGTGCGCTCGGTGCGCACACAACTACCGGTGGGGAATCGCGCGGCGGAGCCGGATCGTTACCGAGATGTGGTGCCCGTCACCGCTGACCGGCACTTCGGTCCCGATATGTCCGCCTCAGAGCAGGGCCCGGCCCATGCCGTGGCCGGTGACGCGCAGGTGCGGGCGGAGCGGCCCGATCCGGTGCGCCACGAGGGTGCGGGCCTCGGCGGCGATCTCGACGCGCACGGTGCCGTCGGCCTGCACGCTGAACGCCGACGGGGCGATGACGAGGTGGTCGCGGGCGGCCCGCTCGGTCGCGGCCCGGTACGCGGCCGCGGCGTCGTGCGACTGCTGCCACTCGGTCGCGGCGGCGGCGGCGGACTCCTCCGCGGCCGTCTGCACGGTCAGCGACGTCCACGCCACGGACCCGGCGTCGTAGGCCGCCGTGGCGAACACCAGCAGCAGCACGGCGGCGCGCAGCAGCTTCACACCGGAGGGATCGGTGCCGTACGCGCCGGTCTTTAGGCCCGGCCGAGACGCCGCTGCACCATCCCCACGACGTCGTGTACCTCGCGGACCCGCAGCGCCAGCGCCGCGAGGACGTACACGACCCCGCCCGCCGTCAGGCCGGCGAGCAGGCCGACGGCGCTCGCCACGTGCCCGTCGCCCGCCATCGCCCGGACGAGGGCGATCACCACCCACGTCACGAGCAGCGTCGGCACGCTGGCCACGGCCACCCGCGTCACGCTCTGCAGGGTCTTCCGGCCCCGGACCGTACCGAGCCGGCGCTGCAGCAGCAGCCCCCCGTAGACCATCGCGACGACGTACGACACCGCGTTGACGAACATCAGCCAGTGCAGGACGTAGTCGACCGGCGCGAAGGCCGCGACCGCGAGCACTCCGACGATCCGGACCGCCACCGCGGCCGCGTTGACCAGCGTCGGCGTGCGGGCGTCCCGCATCGCGTAGAAGACGAACGTCTGCATCTGGCTCACCGCGAACGGCAGCAGCCCGAGGCACGCGATCGCGAACACCGCGCCGGTCTCCCGCGCCTGCTCCGGCGTGGTGTTGCCCCAGCCGAACAGCACGAGCCCCGCCGAGCTGCCGAGGAGCACCATGAGCGCGGCCGCGGGCACCAGCACGGTCGCCGACAGCCGCGTGCCGAGGGACAGGTCGTCGGCCAGGGCGCGGTACCGGCCCTCGACCGCGGCCCGGCTCATCCGCGGCAGGAGCGCGGTGATCACGCTGACCGCGACGATCCCGTGCGGCAGCATGAACAGCAGGTACGAATTGTTGTAGATCGCGGTGGACGGGCCGCCGTGCTCGCCGGCCCACTTGGCGACGATCATCGTGGCGGCGAGCCCGAGCTGGCTCAGCAGCACGTACAGCACGAGCCACCCGGCGAGTCCCCGCGCCTCCCCGAGCGAGGTCCCGCGCCAGTCGAAGCGCCACCGCCACCGGAAGCCGAGCTTCCGCAGCGGCAGCCACAGCGACAGGGACTGGACCGCGATGCCGAGGGTGGTGCCGAACCCGAGGACGAAGATCTCCGGGCCGCTCACCTCGTCGGGCCGGGGCACGTGGAAGCCGTGCATGAGGAGGAAGATGCCCGCGGTGAGGATGACGATCCCGTTGTTGAGGATCGGCGCCCACATCGGCGCGGCGAAGCGTCCGCGGCTGTTCAGCACCGCGCCGAACACCGCCGCGAGCGCGTAGAAGACGATCTGCAGCAGCAGCAGGTACGCGAACGCCGTGGTGAGTGGCCGCTGGTGCGGGTCCCGCACGAAGATCCAGCTGAGCACCGGCGCCGTGAGCACCGCCAGCCCCGTGATCGCGGTGAAGACGACGAGCGTGATCGTGAACAGCCGCTGGATGAACGCGACGCCCCCGTCGGCGTCGGTCTTCTCCGCCTTGACGAGCAGCGGGACGACGACGCTCGTCAGCACACCGCCGAGCAGCAGCTCGTAGACCATGTTCGGGAACGTGTTCGCCAGCGCGTACGCGTCGGCGAACAGGCCCAGCCCGATCGCGAACGCGAGGATGACCTGCCTGAGCAGGCCCGTCGCCCGGGACACGATCGTGCCGATCGCCATGACGGCGGAGTTCCGGGCCACGCTGCCGGTGCCCTCGTCGCCCGTGCGCCGCGGCTGCGCCGCGACGGCGCCGCCGAGGTCGAGCAGGCCGGTCTGGTCCATGCCCGGCATCGGCTGGGCGACCTCGACGATCTCCACCACCGGTACCGCGCGGATGTCCGCCGGACCGGCCCACTCCCCCGCCTCGGCGTACCCGGACCGGTACACGGTCCCGACGGTGCGCCCGACGCGCGCGGTACCGATCGCGCGGCGGACGCGCGACGTCCCGACGGCGCGGCGGTGGTGCGGCCGGCCCGGGCGTCCCAGGCTCGGGGGCGTCACGCCGACCGGGCCAGGAGCTCCGGCACGGCGGCCACCAGCCGCCGCTCGTCGGGGTACACGAGCCGGTCGCCCAGCTCGGTCAGGGGCACCCACGCCACCTCGGTCACCTCCACGTCACAGTCCGACAGTTCACCGCCGACTGCACGGAGGAGGTAATGGTGCACGGTCTTGTGGATGCGCCGTCCGTCGGCCACGAACCAGTAGTCCACGGTGCCCAGCGGCTGGACCACCTCGCCGGAGATGCCGGTCTCCTCGGCCACCTCCCGGGCGGCGGTCTGCTCGAGCGTCTCGCCGGCCTCGACGTGGCCCTTCGGCAGCGACCAGACGAGGCGTCCCCGCCGGTCGAGCTTGCCGATCAGCGCCGCGCGGGCGCCCGGACCTTTCCCGTCGACCACGAGTCCCCCCGCGGACGTCTCCTCGACTCGGGTGAGCTTCCGGCGCCGTGTCCCGGCGCCGTGTCCGGCGCCCTTCCCGGCACCCTTCCCGGCGCCCTTGTCGGCGCCGGTCCGGCCCTGCTCGGTCCCGGTTGCGTCGTGCTTCACCCGGTCGGATCCGCGCGGGCCGGAGCGCGCGGACCGCTGTCCGGACGATCGCGGGGACGGGCGCCGTGCCATGGTCCGACCATAGCGCGCCGTGACCGCCCGACCACGAGCTCGTCCCGCGCCCGGAGGCCCCACATCTCCGCCGCCTCGCCGACGAGCCGCGTGAGCCGTGGATCGGCAAGGGCCTCGTCGTCCGCCCGCTCGCCGAGGCCGGCCTGGAGATCTGACGGTCCGGCCCCCGACGCACCGGCCGGACCCCTCCCTCCCACCCGATAGGCTCGACTCCCGTGCCCGCCGATCCCGCCGCCGACCGTCCCGCCGACCGTCCCGCCGACGCCTCGCTGACCACCGCGCAGCGCGCCGCCGTCGCGGAGCTGATGCGCGTCTCGCCGGTCGCCGACGAGCTCGGCCGGCTGTTCGCCGCCGCGGGCCACGAGCTGCACCTCGTCGGCGGCTCGGTCCGCGACGCGCTCCTCGGACGGCTCGGCGAGGATCTCGACTTCTGCACGGACGCGCGCCCCGAGCGGGTCCTCGAGCTGGTGCGCCCCTGGGCCGAGGCCGTCTGGGACATCGGCATCGAGTTCGGCACGGTCGGCGCGGCGAAGGGCGGCCTGCGCCTCGAGATCACCACGTACCGCGCCGAGGCGTACGACCGGGTCACCCGCAACCCCGTCGTCCGCTACGGCGACTCCCTCGGCGACGACCTCGTGCGCCGCGACTTCACGGTGAACGCGATGGCCGTGAGCCTGCCGGAGCACCGGTTCGCCGACCCGTACGGCGGCCTCGCCGACCTCGCCTCGAAGATCCTGCGCACGCCCGGTACCCCGCAGGAGTCGTTCGGCGACGACCCGCTGCGGATGCTGCGGGCGGCGCGGTTCGCCTCGCAGCTGGGCTTCCGGCCCGCGCCCGAGGTGGTCGCCGCGATGCGGGACATGGCCGGTGAGATCGAGCGCATCACCGTCGAGCGTGTCCGGGACGAGCTCGACAAGCTGGTCCGCGGCGCGGACCCGGTCGCCGGCCTCCGGCTGCTCGTCGACACCGGCCTCGCGGACCACGTGCTGCCCGAGCTGCCGGGCATGCGCCTCGAGATCGACGAGCACGCCCAGCACAAGGACGTCTACGAGCACACCCTCACGGTGCTCCGCCAGGCCGTCGCGCTCGAGGAGGACGGCCCGGACCCGGTGCTGCGGTGGGCGGCGCTGCTGCACGACATCGGGAAGCCGGGCACCCGCCGGGCCGAGCCGGGCGGGAAGGTGAGCTTCCACCACCACGAGGTGGTCGGCGCGAAGATGGCGCGCCGGCGCATGCGGGCCCTCCGGTTCCCGAAGGACGTGACCGAGCAGGTCGCGGACCTGGTGTTCCTGCACCTCCGGTTCCACGGGTTCGGCCGCGGCGAGTGGACCGACTCGGCGGTACGCCGGTACGTCACCGACGCGGGCGACCTGCTGCCGCGGCTGCACAAGCTGGTCCGCTCGGACAGCACGACGCGCAACCGCCGGAAGGCCGCGCGGCTGTCGGCGGACTACGACGCGCTCGAGGAGCGGATCGCGGTGCTCCGCGCCCAGGAGGATCTCGACCGGGTCCGCCCCGACCTCGACGGCAACGCGATCATGGAGCTGCTCGGCGTGCCGCCGGGCCCGATCGTCGGCCGGGCGTGGAAGCACCTCAAGGAGCTCCGGCTCGACCGCGGTCCGCTCTCCCGCGAGGAGGCCGAGACCGAGCTGCGCCGCTGGGCTGCCGCCGAGCGCAGCAGTCCCGAGCCGCCCTGACCGCGGGACCCCGCCGCACCGGACGGGGCCCCGCGCACGGGTCAGAAGGCGCCCGTGTAGAGCAGCCGGTTCGGCGAGCCCGAGCCCGCGCTCGTCACCACGCCGGTCGTCGCGTTGCCGGTGATCGCGGCGGCGACGGTGGCGGGGGACGCCGACGGGTGCCCGGACAGGTACAGCGCCGCCGCGCCCGCGACGTGCGGGGACGCCATCGAGGTGCCGCTGATCGTGTTCGTGGCGGTGTTGCTGCCGTACCACGCGGACGTGATGTCCACGCCGGGCGCGAACACGTCGACGCAGGACCCGTAGTTCGAGAACGACGCCCGCGCGTCGCCGGACGTCGTCGCTCCGACGGTGATGGCCTCCGCCACCCGGGCCGGGGAGCTGCCACAGGCGCTCACGTTCGAGTTGCCGGCCGCCAGCGCGAACGTCACGCCGTTCGCGATCGCGTTGCGCACCGCGGTGTCGAGGGCGCTGGACGCCGATCCGCCGAGGCTCATGTTCGCCACGGCCGGCTTGACCGCGTTGGCCCCGACCCAGTCCACGCCCGCGATCACGCCGGACGTGGTGCCGCCACCGGAGCAGTCGAGGACCCGGACGGCGTACAGGCGCACCGCCTTCGCGACGCCGTAGGTGGCACCGCCGACCGTGCCCGCCACGTGGGTGCCGTGCCCGTTGCAGTCCGCGCCGCGGCGACCGTCCCCGACGGTGTCGGTGGCGTACTGCGCCCGCCCGCCGAACTCCTGGTGCCCCATCTGGATGCCGGTGTCGATGATGTACGCGTGGACGTTCGACGCCGTCTGCGTGTACGTGTACGTCCCCGACAGCGGGAGTGACCGCTGGTCGAGCCGGTCGATGCCCCACGTCGCGCCGCCCTGGGTCGCGTCGGCGTGGACGACGGCGTCCTGCTCGACGAACACCACCGCCGGGTCCGCGGCGAGGCGGCGCGCCTGCGTCGCGGTGAGCTCGGCCGCGAAACCCTCGAGGGCGTGGGAGTACCGGCGCGAGATGTGGCCGTCGTGGCTGCGGGCCAGCGCGGTGGCGAGCCGGGCGTATGCCGCGGCGGAGAGACCGCGCTGCCGGCGCAGTACGACGATGTAGTGCCCCGCGAGCGGGGTGGCGCCCGCGGCCGTGCGCACGGTGCCGGCGGTGGGAGCGGCGTGCGCGGGAACGGCGCCCAGCAGGGCGCCGACCGTGACGAGGGCGAGTACGGCGGCGCGGGTACGGCCACCGGACGGGGATCGGCTCATCGCTGTTCCTCCACTGCGTGTGGTGCGGCATCTCGGCCGCACGTGAGAACCGCCGCGGGTCTCGCGGACGGCGGGAGGGCCGTGTGGCTCACGGCAGCGGCTCGGCGCGCGTTGCGCCGGGATGGCGCACAAGGGTGGGATATCGCCCGCCCGAGGTCAAGATCGACTTCAGTTGGCAGGACGGCACGGACGGTGATCAACCGGGCCGGACCCCCCGTGCACCCGCCGGCCCGCGGCGGCGATCGCCGTCGCCCGGAGCACCCCGTCCACGGCCTGGCCCGCGGGACGGACCCCCTGCAGGCGGCCGACGCCGGCGACCCGCCGGACCACACGCACCGCACCGGCGTATGCCGGTCCACAGTGGACGAGCCCGCGGCCTGCCGCCGTTCTCTGGCAGCATGGCCGCGTGGGTGCGACGAGGGGGCCGGCGGAGCGGCCGTGGCGCACGTTCCCGGCCGCGGGCGCGCTGGTCGTGCGCCGCGCCGCGCACCCTGCGGGCGACCGGCTGCTCATGGTCCGGCAGGCGCGGGCCGGGGGCGTGCGGTGGGAGGTGCCGGGCGGCAACCAGGAGGCGGCGGAGTCGTTCGAGGAGGTCGCGGCCCGGGAGATCGCCGAGGAGTGCGGCCTGACCGTCACCGTCGGTGAACTCGTGTGTACGTACCTGCTGGACCGGCCGTCGGTGCAGCGGTCCGGCGTCGGCGTGTTCTTCCTCGCCGAGGCCGCCGACCCCCGGGCGGAGCCGCGGACGCAGGTGCCGGACGAGATCCTCGCCGCGGCGTACGTGGACCCGCTCGCGATCTCGCCGGACGAGCTCGGGCCCGTGACGCGGATCGTCGTCGAGCGGTGGTGGCCGCACCGGCGCGGGCCGGCCGGTCCGCCGTTCCACGTCGCGGTCCGCCGGACGCCGGTCGGCTACGTCCCGCTGTAGGGCTCCCGGACGCGACCAGGGCCGGACCCCGTGCGGGGTCCGGCCCTGGAGTGGTCGCGCTGTCTCAGCGCTCGACCTCGCCGCGGATGAAGGCCTCGACCTTCGCCTTGGCGATGTCGTCCGGGTACTGCTCCGGCGGCGACTTCATGAAGTAGCTCGCCGCGGACAGGATCGGGCCGCCGATGCCCCGGTCGAGGGCCGTCTTCGCCGCGCGGACCGCGTCGATGATGATGCCGGCCGAGTTCGGGGAGTCCCACACCTCGAGCTTGTACTCGAGGTTCAGCGGGACGTCGCCGAACGCGCGGCCCTCGAGCCGGACGTACGCCCACTTGCGGTCGTCCAGCCACTGCACGTAGTCCGACGGTCCGATGTGGACGTTGCGGGCACCCAGGTCGTGCTCGATGTTGCTGGTGACGGCCTGGGTCTTGCTGATCTTCTTCGACTCGAGCCGCTCGCGCTCGAGCATGTTCTTGAAGTCCATGTTGCCGCCGACGTTGAGCTGGTACGTGCGGTCCAGCACGACGCCGCGGTCCTCGAACAGCTTCGCCATCACGCGGTGCGTGATGGTGGCGCCGACCTGGCTCTTGATGTCGTCACCGACGATCGGGACGCCCGCGTCGGTGAACTTCTGCGCCCACACCGGGTCGGACGCGATGAACACCGGCAGGGCGTTGACGAACGCGACCTTCGCGTCGATGGCGCACTGCGCGTAGAACTTGTCCGCGACCTCGGAGCCCACCGGCAGGTAGGACACCAGGACGTCGACCTCGGCGGCCTTCAGCGCGGCCACGATGTCCACCGGCTGCTCGTCGGACTCGGTGATCGTCTCGCGGTAGTACTTGCCCAGTCCGTCCATGGTGTGTCCACGCTGGACGGTGACGCCCGTCGGCGGGACGTCGGCGATCTTGATGGTGTTGTTCTCGCTGGCGCCGATGGCGTCGGCGAGGTCGAGGCCGACCTTCTTGGCGTCGACGTCGAACGCCGCGACGAACTCGACGTCGCTCACGTGGTACTCGCCGAACCGGACGTGCATCAGGCCGGGAACCCGGCTGTCCGGCGATGCATCGGCGTAGTAGTGGACTCCCTGGACCAGCGAGGACGCGCAGTTGCCCGCCCCCACGATCGCCACTCGGACCGAACCCATTCGGC
>DASWRY010000032.1:0-14245 GCA_036402915.1 Mycobacteriales bacterium | reverse complement strand
GGACTTCTTCGACGTCACGCCGTCGGAGAGCATCGTGAGGCAGAACGGGCAGCCGATCGCGATGATGTCCGGCTTCGTCGTCAGGGCCTCCTCGGTGCGCTCCACGTTGATGCGCTTGCCGATCCGCTCCTCCATGTACATTCGCGCGCCGCCGGCGCCGCAGCAGAAGGACCGCTCCGCGAACCGCGGCATCTCGGTGTACTGCGTGCCGGGCAGCGAGCCGAGCACCTCGCGCGGCTCGGCGAACACCCGGTTGTGCCGGCCCAGATAGCACGGGTCGTGGTAGGTGATCGTCGCGTCCAGCGGCTGTATCGGCGTGAGCTGGCCGTCCGCCACGAGCTGGCTGAGCAGCTGGGTGTGGTGGATGACCTCGTAGTCGCCGCCGAGCTGCCCGTACTCGTTGCCGAGCGTGTTGAAGCAGTGGGCGCAGGTGCTGATGATCTTCTTCGACGGCCGGTCGCCGAACGCGGTGTTGATCGTCTCGACGTTCTGCTGGGCGAGCATCTGGAAGACGAACTCGTTGCCGATGCGACGCGCCGGGTCACCGGTGCAGGTCTCGCCGTTGCCGAGGATCGCGTACTTCACGCCCGCGGTGTGCAGGAGCTCGGCGACGGCGCGGGTGACCTTCTTGGCGCGGTCCTCCAGGGCGCCGGCGCAGCCGACCCAGAACAGGTACTCCGTGTCGGGGTCGAGCGAGCCGCCCGCGGAGACCTTCGGGACCTCGAAGTCGAGGCCCTTGGTCCAGTCCTCGCGCTCGTTCGGATTCTGGCCCCAGGGGTTGCCCTTGTTCTCCAGGTTCCGCAGCATCACGCCGGCCTCGGACGGGAACGAGGACTCGATCAGCACCTGGTACCGGCGCATGTCGACGATGTGGTCGATGTGCTCGATGTCGACGGGGCACTGCTCGACGCAGGCGCCGCACATGGTGCAGGACCACAGCACGTCCGGGTCGATGACGCCGTTCATCGACGCGTCGCCGACCAGCGGCCGCCCGGCCTCGGCGAGGGCCTCGGCCGGCACGCCCGCGAGCTGCTCGGGCGTGGCCTTCTCCTCGCCCATCATGTCCTTGCCGCCACCGGCGAGCAGGTACGGCGCCTTGGCGTAGGCGTGGTCGCGGAGCGACATGATGAGCAGCTTCGGGGAGAGCGGCTTTCCGGTGTTCCACGCGGGGCACTGGCTCTGGCAGCGGCCGCACTCGGTACAGGTGGTGAAGTCGAGCATCCCCTTCCAGGTGAAGTTCTCGACCTGGCTGACGCCGAACGTGTCCTTCTCCGGGTCCGCCTGCTCGAAGTCCAGCGGCTTGCCGTCGGACATCATCGGGCGGAGCGCGCCGAGTGCGGGCTCACCGGTCGGGTTCCGCTTGAAGAAGACGTTCGGGAACGCGGTGAAGCGGTGCCACGCGACACCCATCGTGATGTTCTGCGAGATCACGATCGCCCAGGTCATCGAGATGATGATCTTGATCATCGCGACGATGCTGAGCAGGGTGGCGCTCGCCGGCAGGATCGCGCCGAGCGCGTGGCTGACCGGGGCGGCCCACACCGGGTAGCCGAGCCGGCCCTCGGCGGCCGCGATGCCGCGGATCAGCATGCCGCAGACGAGGACGGCGACGATGATCCACTCGACGAAGTAGCCCTGCCACATCGTCGAGCCGGCGAACCGCGACTTGCGGGCCGGGTCGGCCATCGGCCGGTTCTTCAGCCGGATCGCGATGAGGATGACGATCGCCGGGATGCCGAGAACGCTGATGATCTCGGTGAACAGCCCGAAGACGGTCCAGCCGCCGATGATCGGCAGGTGGGCGTGCGGGTCGAAGACCTCGAAGTAGGCCTGCAGCACCAGCGTCGAGAGCGTGATGAAGCCGATCATCACGAACCAGTGCGCGGCGCCGACGAGCGTCCACTTCAGCATTCGCGTGTGACCGAGCGTCTCGCGGAACATCGTCGCGGTACGCGTGCCCTTCGCGTCGCCGCGCGTCGGATCCGGAGCGCCCAGGCGTACGACCCGGGTCATCCTCAGGACCGTGCGCGTCACGAGGACGACAGCGACGAGTGTGATCGCGAGCGCGATCGAAGCGGTGACGATCTGGACGGCGCCCATTGCCCGGGATCCTCCTGCTGGTCCACGGGCGCCGCGGGAGCACCCGGTCGTGCGGTGAGCGTACGGGGTGCGGACGGGCCCGTGACCGTCAGGGGTTACTCACGGGTAACCGCCCGCACCGCGAGCGGGTCAGTGCGCCTCGCGGATTCCCGGCGGGAGGGATCCGGTCCGCCTCTTCCACATCTTCGCGGCACCGCGCTGCGCGAGCAGCCGGGCCAGCCCGATCGCCGTTCCGGACAGCAGGGCCCACGCCACGGCCTCGCCCCACGTGGTCTCCGGGTCCTCCGGGTTCGCCGGCGGCTCCTTGCCGCCGCTGATCGCGCGCCAGGCCAGGTCGACCGCCTTCTTCGCCGCCACTGCCGCCGCCGCGGCCGTCACGCCGCCGGCGACCTTCCACAGCAGCTTCTCGTTTGCACTGCTCACTCTGGTCCTCCTCGATCGAGTGTGCTGGCTCGGCGGCCAGCCTGCCCGAGGGCCGTCTCGGCGGCCATTCGGGGAACTGCGCCACCTGGGTTACCGCAGACGCTCACGTTCCGCCGTTCGGTGGCCGAAGGAAAGAGAAGTCGATCTTTCGGGAGCTCACGTGCGCCACCTCGCCCGCGCAGCAGCGATGTCCTTGACCGCCGCGATGGCGGCCGCCGCGGTCGCGGCACCCGCGGGTGCCGCGCCGGTGCCGGGCCCGGCCGCACCCGCGGTGCAGCCGGCGACCGCCCAGCCGGAGGTCGCGGGGGCCCGCACGCTCGCCGCGACACCTGGTCACCCGCTCCGGCGGCCGGCGGGGCTGACCTCGGCGGCAACCCCGGAGGAGGCCGCCCGGGCCGCGCTGCGCGAGTACGCGGCAACGCTCCGGCTCGCCGGCGGCGACCGGTCGCTGCGCGTCGAGCGGACGGTCGCCACCGCGGGCGGCGGACATGTCGTGCGGTTCGCGCAGTCGGTCGGCGACGTGCCGGTCCTCGGCGCCGGGGTCACCGTCACGCTGGGCCGGGACGGGCGCGCCCTCGGCGTGGTGGCCAAGCTCTCCGAGGCCGTCCCCCGGGCGCGGCCCACCGTCGCGGCCGATCGCGCCGTGCGCGCGGCCCGCAGCGTCGGGGTGCCGAGCGGCCCGGCGGTCCGCTGGCTGTACGACGCCGCCGCGCTCGGTGCGCCCGGCCGCCCGGGCGCGGTCCCGGTGTGGCGGGTTCCGGTCACGCCCGCGTCCGGCGGAGCGGCCGACGTGCTGGTCGACGCCCGCACCGGCCGGATCGTCCTCTCCACCGACGGCGTGCGGGGCGCGGCGGCACCGCAGCGCGTGTGCGACCTCGCGAACACGAACGTGTCGCTGGATGCCGACGCCCCGGGGTACCGCTGTCTGTCCGGCGGCGCGACCGTGGTCGCCGCTCCGTCCGGCTCGGCCGTCACCGACGTCAAGCAGGCATACGACTACGCCGCCGAGACCGCGTCCTTCTACGACACGCTGTTCGGCCGGAGCTCGATCGACGGCGTGGGCGGCACGATCGTCAGCTCGGCCCGGGTCTGCAAGACGCCCGGCGACGCCGAGCCCGAGCCAGAGCCGTGCTACCACGCCGACGCGTTCTGGGACGGCGCGCAGATGGTGTACGCCCCCGGGTACACGGTGGCGAAGGACCTCGTCGCGCACGAGCTCACCCACGGGGTCACCCAGTACACGTCGAACCTCTACTACGCGTACCAGTCCGGGGCGATCAACGAGTCGATGTCGGATGTCTTCGGCGAGCTCGTCCAGCGCGCCGCGACCCCGGCCGATCTCTCCGGGCCGTGGCTGCTCGGCGAGTCGCTGCCGACCGGGGCGTTGCGCGACCTCGGGACCCCGGGCGACTACGCCCAGCCCGCGTCGATGACCGACCCGCTGTACGCGGGACCCGAGTACGACGCCGCCGGCCAGCTGGTGGACCGCGGTGGCGTGCACACCAACAGCGGCGTCGGGAACCGGGCCGCCTACCTCGTCGCGCAGTCCCTCGGCATCGCGAAGACCGCGCACCTCTACTACGGGACACTGCTCGCGCTGCCGTCCGGCGCCAACTATGCGGACCTCGCGGCCACGCTGTCCGCGACGTGCGACTCGCTGGTCGGGCAGGCGCGGCCCGCGCTGCCCGGCGGCACGGTCACGATGACCACCGGCGACTGTGCCGCGGTGGGGACCGCGATCGACGCCGTGCAGATGACCACGCCCCCGACCGCGCCGAACGCGGTCCCGGCCGAGGCCGCCGACTGCCCCACCGGGATGACGCGGGGCGAGACGGTGCTGTCGGACGGGTTCGAGGGACCCTCGCGATGGACCCTCGCCACCGCGGCGCCGGTCGGCACCGGGCGCAATGCCGGTTTCTCGGTGTACACGCCGTCGAACCCCCCGCAGCGGGACGAGAGCTGGGCGCACACCGGCCGGTCGGCCCTCATCGGCCAGACCGCGGACGGGGCCGACGCGACCGCGCGCACCGCGACCGCGCGGCTCACCGCACCGGTGGCCATCCCGGCCGGCACGCGCACGTTCCTGCGCTTCGCGCACGTGAAGCAGCTCGACACGGACGTCTCGAACGACGACCACTACGACGGCGGGACGGTGTCCGTGGTGCCCGCGTCGGGATCGGCCGTGGACCTCGGCGCGCCTGCCCGCCCGCACAGCGCGCAGGGCTACGACGGGCCTCTCCTCGGCGGCCCCGCGGCGGTGTTCAGCGGGTACAGCGCGGGCTACGGCAGCAGCCGGTTCGACCTCACCGAGTTCGCCGGTACGTCGATCAGCCCCCAGTTCACGGTCACGGGTGACCCGGACATCAGCACGTTCTGGCTGCTCGACGACGTCGAGATCTACACCTGCTCGGACCCGCTCCCCGACCAGCCGCGCTCGGTCGCGGCCACCGGTGTCGAGCCGGGGACCGTCCGACTCACCTGGACGGCGCCGCAGTGGGCGGGCGACGGCGGCCTCACGCGGTACGAGGTGTCCTCGACGCCCGCGCTCGCCGGCCAGCCCCTCGCGGTCGCGGCGACCGGGACGTCGGTCGCCGTGTCGGGACTGGACCCCGCCACCGCCTACACGTTCCACGTCACCGCCGTGGCCGCAGGCGGAACCGCCGCGGGCGCCCCGCCGGCCGTGACGCTCACGCCGAGCGCGGTCACCGTGGCCCGCTCCGTCACCTTCGTCGCGTACCCCGCGGCACTCACGTTGAGTGGCACCGTCACCCGCCCGGACACCCGCGCGGTGGTCCCGTCCGCCGCGGTGACCCTGCAGGGCCGGGTGGCGGGCACGACGGCGTGGACCACGATCGGCACCGGACGGACCACGTCGGCCGGGCGGTACGCGTTCAGCCACCGGCCGCGGGAGCGGCACGAGTACCGGGTGCTCGGGGGCGGTGCGGGGCTCGGAGCCTCGGCGTCCGCCGTCACCGGGGTGACGGTCGCGCCGTCGGTCGCGGCCTCGTTCCGCAGCACCGCGGTGAGGCGGGGCAACGGCACTGTGCTCAGAGTGGCCACGGCCCCGGTGCGGGCCTACGCGGTGGTCGAGCTGCAGCGCCGCAGCGGTCACCGCTGGGTGACCGTCTCCCGGTCGCGCACCACCTCGACCGGCAAGGTGGCGTTCGCGGTCCGCCCGGGCGCGCGCGGGACGTTCGTGTACCGGGCGCTCGTGGCCTCCGGTCCGGCGCACCGGGTGGCGGCCTCGGCGGCGCGCGCGCTGCGGGTGAGCTGACTTGCGTCGAGGGGACTCAAGTCTGGTTTGACAGATACCAGGGGAGCGACGCAACATTGAGCCTGATCAACTCAACTTCCCTGGAGGAACTCCCATGGCTCGTGCGGTCGGCATCGACCTCGGCACCACGAACTCCGTCGTCGCCGTCCTCGACGGCGGCGAGCCCACCGTCATCGCGAACGCCGAGGGATCGCGGACGACCCCCTCGATCGTCGCCTTCGCGAAGAACGGCGAGGTTCTCACCGGCGAGGTCGCCAAGCGGCAGGCCGTGACCAACGTCGACCGCACGGTCCGGTCGGTCAAGCGCCACATGGGCGCCGACTGGAAGGTCGACATCGAGGACAAGGCGTACACCGCGCAGGAGATCTCCGCGCGCGTGCTGATGAAGCTCAAGCGGGACGCCGAGGCGTACCTGGGTGAGCCCGTCACCGACGCCGTGATCACCGTCCCCGCGTACTTCGAGGACGCGCAGCGCCAGGCCACCAAGGAGGCAGGCGAGATCGCCGGCCTCAACGTCCTCCGGATCGTCAACGAGCCCACCGCCGCGGCCCTCGCGTACGGCCTGGACAAGGGCGAGAAGGAGCAGACGATCCTGGTCTTCGACCTCGGCGGCGGCACGTTCGACGTGTCGCTGCTGGAGATCGGCGACGGCGTCATCGAGGTCAAGGCCACCAGCGGTGACAATCACCTCGGTGGTGACGACTGGGACCAGCGCGTCGTGGACCACCTGGTGAAGACGTTCAACGGGCAGAACGGCATCGACCTGTCCAAGGACAAGATGGCGCTGCAGCGGCTCCGTGAGGGGGCCGAGAAGGCGAAGATCGAGCTCTCCGGCTCGCAGTCGACGTCGATCAACCTGCCGTACATCACGGCCGGCCCGGACGGCCCGCTGCACCTCGACATCACGATCACGCGCGCCGAGTTCCAGCGGATGACGCAGGACCTGCTCGAGCGGACCAAGGGCCCGTTCCAGCAGGCGATCAAGGACGCCGGTATCTCGGTCGACGCGATCGACCACGTCGTCCTCGTCGGTGGCTCGACCCGCATGCCCGCCGTCTCCGAGGTCGTCAAGGAGCTGACCGGCGGCAAGGAGCCCAACAAGGGCGTGAACCCAGACGAGGTCGTCGCCGTCGGTGCCGCTCTGCAGGCCGGTGTTCTCCGCGGTGAGGTCAAGGACGTCCTGCTGCTCGACGTCACCCCGTTGTCCCTGGGCATCGAGACCAAGGGCGGCATCATGACCAAGCTCATCGAGCGGAACACGACGATCCCGACCAAGCGCTCGGAGGTCTTCACGACCGCCGACGACAACCAGCCGTCCGTGCAGATCCAGGTGTTCCAGGGCGAGCGCGAGATGGCGATGTACAACAAGAAGCTCGGCATGTTCGAGCTGACCGGGCTCCCGCCGGCGCCGCGGGGCGTGCCGCAGATCGAGGTCACGTTCGACATCGACGCGAACGGCATCGTCCACGTCTCGGCGAAGGACCTCGGCACCGGCCGCGAGCAGTCGATGACGATCACCGGCGGTTCCGCGCTGCCGAAGGACGACATCGAGCGGATGATGCGGGACGCCGAGGCCCACGCGGACGAGGACAAGCGCCGGCGCGAGGAGGCGGAGACCCGCAACCTGGCCGAGAGCCTGCAGTACCAGACCGAGAAGTTCCTGGCCGAGAACGGCGACAAGATCCCCGACGACAAGAAGTCGGAGATGAACGACGCGCTCACCGAGCTCCGCGGAGCCCTCGGCGGGTCGGACATCGCCGCGATCTCCGCCGCCCAGGAGCGGCTCGCGAAGGTCTCGCAGGAGGCCGGCGCCGCGATGTACGCCCAGCAGGGCGAGGCCGGTCCGGGCGCGAACCCGGGTGCCGGTGACGCCGGGGCGAACCCGGGCGCGACCGGCGCCGGTGCCGCGGGCGCGCAGGCCGACGACGTCGTCGACGCCGAGATCGTCGACGAGGACGGGACCGACCGGAAGTGACCGCGCCGACCCCCGACGAGGAGCCGAAGGTCGTCATCCGCGACCGTCGGCGCATCGACCCGGAGACCGGCGAGGCTCGGCACACGGACGCTCCGGCGGCGGGGGACATCCCCGCCGCCGCGGCGCCCGGGCCGGTGGACCCGGACGTCGAGAAGCTCCGTGCCGAGCTCGACGAGCGGACCGCCGACCTGCAGCGCGTGACGGCGGAGTACGCCAACTACCGCCGCCGCGTGGACCGCGACCGCGCGGTCGCGGGCGAGCAGGCCACCGCGGCCGCGCTCACCGGGTTGCTGCCCGTGCTCGACGACATCGACCGGGCGCGGACGCACGGTGACCTGACCGGGGCGTTCGCCGCGGTGGCCGAGCAGCTGGGCTCGGCCCTGCAGCGGCTGGGGCTCCGGGCGTTCGGCGAGGCGGGCGATGCCTTCGACCCGGTGTGGCACGAGGCCGTCGTCCACACCGAGTCGGCCGACGTGACCCAGCCGACGTGCGTGGACGTGATGCGCCGCGGGTACGCGATGGGCGAGCGCATGATCCGCCCGGCGATGGTGGCCGTCGCGGACCCGGCGGCTCCCGCCCAGCCGGATCCGGAGGCCCCCGCGGCCGAGCCGGCCGGTCCGGCCGAGTAGGCAGCGACATCGACACGAGGGGAGGGGACGCCCGGTGAGCGCGAAGGACTGGCTGGAGAAGGACTTCTACGCGGTACTGGGCGTCCCCAAGACGGCCACCCCGGACGAGGTCAAGAAGGCGTACCGCAAGCTCGCCCGCGACCTGCACCCCGACAAGAACCCGGGGAACGCGGAGGCCGAACGCAAGTTCAAGGAGGTCTCCGAGGCGTACGGCGTCCTCTCCGACGAGGGCAAGCGCCGGGAGTACGACGAGGCGCGCTCGCTCTTCGGGGCGGGCGCCTTCCGCCGGGAGGCCGGTGGGTCGGGCGGCGGCTTCGGTGGCTTCGGAGGGCGGGGCGGCGCGCCGTTCGACGTGTCGGACCTGTTCGGCGGCGGCGGCGCCCAGACGACCGGCGGTGGGATGGGTGGTCTCGGCGACCTGTTCGGCTCCGTCTTCGGCGGTGGCACCCGGGCGTCCGCGCCGCACCGCGGCGGCGACATCGAGACCGAGGTGACCCTCGACTTCGACGAGGCGGCGCGCGGCGTGACCGTGCCGCTGCGCCTCCACGCCCCCGGCGTGTGCGACACGTGCCACGGCAGCGGCGCGAAGCCGGGTACCCGTCCGCGTACGTGCCCCGCCTGCGGCGGCACCGGGCTGGTGAGCCGGGACCAGGGCGCGTTCAGCTTCAGCGAGCCCTGCCGGGAGTGCCAGGGTGCGGGCACGATCGTCGAGGACAAGTGCCCCGACTGCCGCGGTACGGGTGGCGTCACGAAGACCCGCACGATGAACGTCCGCATCCCCTCGGGCGTCAGCGACGGCCAGCGGATCCGCCTCAAGGGCAAGGGCCAGCCCGGCCGCCGCGGCGGTCCCGCCGGGGACCTGTACGTCGTCGTCCACGTGCGCAAGCACCAGCTGTTCGGGCGCAATGGGGACGACCTGACGCTGACCATCCCGGTGACCTTCCCGGAGGCCGTGCTCGGGACGTCGGTCCGCGTGCCCACGCTCGACGGCGCGATCACGCTCCGGGTGCCCGCCGGGACCCCGCACGGGCGGACGCTGCGGGTCCGCGGCCGTGGCGTCCCCCGCAAGGACGGCACGCACGGCGACCTGCTCGCCACGGTCGAGGTGCTGGTGCCGTCCGACCTGGACGACGCCGCCCGCGAGGCCCTCGAGAAGTACGCCGCCTCGACACCCGGCAACCCGCGGGCGCACCTGGACAGGGAGGTGGACCGCCGTGGCGGCTGATCCCACCGACGACGTCAAGGTGTTCGTCATCTCGGTGGCCGCGCAGCTCGCGGGGATGCACCCGCAGACGCTGCGTCAGTACGACCGGCTCGGGCTCGTCCGGCCCGGGCGGACCGGCGGCGGCGGTCGGCGGTACAGCGCGCGCGACGTCGCCCGGCTCCGTGAGATCGCCCGGCTGTCCCACGACGAGGGCGTGAACCTCGCCGGAATCAAGCGGATCATCGAGCTGGAGAGCCACGTCGACGCGCTCCGCGAGCGCGTGACCGAGCTCCTCACCGAGCTGGACGCGGCGCAGCGGCGCGTCGCCGAGGTGGAGGCGGCGGTCCACGCGTCGTACCGGCGCGACCTCGTGCCGGTCCCGAAGTCCGCACTCGTGGTGTGGAAGCCGTCCCGGCGCTGAGTCACGCGACCCGCTGGCCGGGAGCGGCCTGGCTTCCCGCCGGTATCCTGGGCATTCGACCCCCACCACCGCCCGGAGGCCGCTGTGACCGACGCCGTGTGGACGTCGTCGACGCCCACCGACGAGCCGTACCAGTCGGTCGAGCGCGAACTCGCGCTCCTGCTGCGCCGCGCCCGTCGGCTGTCGCTCTCCATCGCCGCGGAGGTCCATCCGGGCCTGGACTCGACGGCGTACGGGATGCTCGTCCTGCTCGACGAGCACGGCCCGGTGCGCGCGGCGGACATCGTCGGCTACCTCGGCCTCGACAAGTCGACCGTGAGCCGCCAGCTGTCCGGGCTGTCCGACCTGGGACTCGCCGAGCGGCTGCCCGACCCGACCGACCGGCGGGCCAGCCTCGTCCGCGTCACCGCGGAGGGTCACGACCGGCTCACCCGGGCCCGGGGGGACCGTCTCGCGCACCTGCGCACGTTCCTGCACAGCTGGCCGGAGGAGGACGTCGCCGAACTGGCGCGTCTCATGGGCCGGCTCAACGAATCGACCCTGTAGTGACGTACGCCCCCCGGAGATGCTCCGGGGGGCGTCCCCCGTATACGCGGTCATCACAGCGCCTGGGCCGCGACCGCGGGCGGGCCACTTCCGGCGATGCGACGAGACCGCACCTGCGCGCGCCGACCGGTCCGGCAGGCGGCGGGCTCGGTCACCCGGCCGCGGCGGGCGGGCTCGGCGCCGAGAGTGCGCGAACGATGCCCATCGCGCAGTCGCGGGGGCCCACAGGTGGCAACCACCTCGCGCGAACCGGAGTTGAGCGGAATAGACTCAACTCTGCACTGTTGATCAGTGCGTGACGACCAGTTCTCCTCGGGGAGCCGCATGAACGCCGACATCTTCACCACGCGCAGCCGCGAGGTGCTCAGCCAGGCCGTGACCGCCGCGACCACGCGGGGTCACGCCACGGTCGAGCCCGCGCACCTGCTGCTCGCCCTCCTGGACACCGAGGGCTCCACCGCCGCTGCGCTGCTGCGTGCGGTCGGCGCCGACCCGGGCGACGTCCGCGCGCGCACGCTCGCGGCCCTGGACCGCCTCCCGTCCGCGAGCGGCGCCACCGTCGCCCAGCCGCAGCTCGCGCGGGAGACGCTCAACGTGTTCACCGCCGCCGAGCAGATCATGCGCTCCGGTGGTGACGAGTACCTGTCCACCGAGCATCTGCTGGCGGGCCTCGCCCGTACCGGCGGCGACGTCGCCACCGTGCTGAAGAGCGTGGCCGCGACCGAGGAGGCGCTGGTGGCCGCGTTCGCCACCGTGCGCGGCGGTGACCGGCGGGTGACCAGCCCGGACCCCGAGGGCACGTACCAGGCCCTCGAGAAGTACGGCGTGGACCTCACCGCCGCCGCCCGGGACGGGAAGCTGGACCCGGTGATCGGCCGGGACGCGGAGATCCGCCGCGTGGTGCAGGTGCTGTCCCGGCGTACCAAGAACAACCCCGTCCTCATCGGCGAGCCCGGCGTCGGCAAGACCGCCGTCGTGGAGGGCCTCGCCCAGCGGATCGTCGCGGGGGACGTGCCGGAGTCCCTGCGCGGCAAGCGTCTCGTCGCGCTGGACCTCGGCGCGATGGTCGCGGGCGCGAAGTACCGCGGTGAGTTCGAGGAGCGGCTCAAGTCCGTCCTCGAGGAGATCAAGGGCAGCAACGGGCAGATCGTCACGTTCATCGACGAGCTGCACACGGTCGTCGGCGCGGGCGCGTCCGGCGAGTCCGCGATGGACGCGGGCAACATGCTCAAGCCGATGCTCGCGCGGGGTGAGCTGCGGATGGTCGGCGCGACGACGCTGGACGAGTACCGCCGGCACATCGAGAAGGACGCCGCGCTCGAGCGGCGGTTCCAGCAGGTGCTCGTCGGCGAGCCGAGCGTCGAGGACACGATCGGAATCCTCCGCGGACTCAAGGAGCGGTACGAGGCGCACCACGGCGTCCGCATCGCCGACTCCGCGCTGGTGGCCGCGGCGACGCTGTCCGACCGGTACATCACCTCGCGCTTCCTCCCGGACAAGGCCATCGACCTCGTGGACGAGGCCGCGTCCCGGCTGCGCATGGAGATCGACTCCCGGCCGGTGGAGCTGGACGAGCTGCAGCGGGCCGTGGACCGCCTCCGGATGGAGGAGCTGGCCCTCGACAAGGAGTCCGACGCCGCGTCGGTGGCGCGGCTCGAGAAGCTGCGCCGCGACCTCGCCGACAGGCAGGAGCACCTCGCCGCGCTGACAGACCGCTGGGAGAAGGAGAAGTCCGGCCTGAACCGCGTCGGTGAGCTCAAGAAGGAGCTCGACGAGGTCCGCGGCCAGGCGGAGCGCGCCCAGCGGGAGGGTGACCTGACCACGGCCAGCGAGCTTCTGTACGGCCGGATCCCGGTGCTCGAGAAGGAGCTCGCCGCCGCGGCCGAGCACCAGGAGACGGCCGAGGCGATGGTCAAGGAGGAGGTCGGGGCGGACGACGTCGCGGACGTCGTCGCGGCGTGGACCGGCATTCCCGCGGGCCGGCTGCTCGAGGGCGAGACCGCGAAGCTGCTGCGCATGGAGGAGGAGCTGGGCAGGCGCCTCGTCGGGCAGGCCGAGGCGGTGCAGGCGGTGTCCGACGCGATCCGCCGCGCACGTACCGGCATCGCGGACCCGGATCGGCCGACGGGCTCGTTCCTGTTCCTGGGCCCGACCGGTGTCGGCAAGACCGAGCTGGCGAAGTCGCTCGCGGACTTCCTGTTCGACGACGAGCGGGCGATGGTCCGGATCGACATGACCGAGTACGGCGAGAAGCACTCCGTCGCCCGGCTCGTCGGCGCCCCGCCCGGCTACGTCGGGTACGAGGAGGGCGGCCAGCTCACCGAGGCGGTCCGCCGCCGCCCGTACAGCGTCGTGCTGCTGGACGAGGTGGAGAAGGCGCACCCCGACGTGTTCGACGTGCTGCTCCAGGTGCTGGACGACGGGCGGCTCACGGACGGCCAGGGCCGGACGGTGGACTTCCGCAACGCCATCCTCGTCCTCACCTCCAACCTCGGCTCGCAGGCGATCACCGACCCGGCGCTGGACGAGGCCGGGCGGCACGAGGCCGTGATGGCGGCGGTGCGGGCGCACTTCAAGCCGGAGTTCCTGAACCGGCTGGACGACGTGGTGGTGTTCCACGCGCTCGGGACGGCGGAGCTCGAGCGGATCGTCGACATCGGCGTCACGCGGCTCGCCCGCCGGCTCGCCGACCGGCAGCTGACCCTGGACGTCACGCCGGCCGCGCGGGAGTGGCTCGCGATGAACGGCTACGACCCGGTGTACGGCGCCCGGCCGCTCCGGCGGCTCGTGCAGTCGGCGATCGGCGACTCGCTCGCGAAGGCGCTCCTCGCCGGGCAGGTCACCGACGGGGACACCGTGAGGGTCGACGTGGCGGACGACCGGGGCGGCCTGGTCGTGTCCTCGGCGCAGCCGGAGCCCGTACAGGGGTAGGACGGCTCAGCCCAGGCCGCAGGCGGCGAGCCGGTCGTCGAGGTCCCTGACGGCGGGCCGCCGGCTCCACGGTTCCAGCGCGGCGCGGGTGGCGCGGAGCTCACGGGCGAGGCGCGGCGAGTGGTTCCGCATCGTGAGGTCGGTGACCTCGGCGGTGACGGTGGCCGCCTCGTCGGGCTCCCCGGCGGCGACGTATGCCCGTCCGAGCTTCAGCTTCGTCAGGCCGAGGTCACGGGTGAAGACGCCCTCCGTGGCGATGAGCGCCTGCCGTGCCGTGTCGAGTCCTTGCGGCCGGCCGAGCAGCAGGTGGCAGGCGTTCATCTGATACGTGAGCATCTCGGTGCCGTAGAAGTAGACCAGCGAGTCCGGCGCGACGTCGTGCTCGGATCGGGAGAGATGCCCTTCCGCCCGGCCGAGGGCACGCAGGCACGGCTCGGCCTGGCCGACCATGGCGTGGACACCTGCCGCCCGGCCCTCGAGGCACGCGCGGAGGCGCAGGTCCGCGGTCTCCGCGGCGCGGCGCCCGGCCGCAGCGGCGAGGTCGAGGGCCGTCTGGCGCTCGCCGCGGTCCCGGGCCATCCAGCTCAGCCCCGACAGGGCCCAGGCGTCGAGGTCCGGGCGGTCCGCCTCGCGGGCCGCCTCGCGGGCCGCCTGGTAGTGCGGCCAGGCCCGCTCGAACGCCCCCAGGTCGAAGTACAGCCACCCGGCGGAGGCCGACAGCAGCCCGTACAGCCCGAGCAGC
>DASWRY010000031.1:0-10506 GCA_036402915.1 Mycobacteriales bacterium | reverse complement strand
TCCTGCCGGACGTCGTCCGGGAGCTGGACGGGGCCGGGATCGCGATCGCCGACCTCGCGGTGCGGCGGCCGACGCTGGACGACGTGTTCCTCACGCTGACGGGCCACACCGCCGAGGACGGTGCCGCCGGGGCCGGTGCCGCCGGGGCCGATCCCGCCGGGGCCGGTGCCCCGGAGGAGCGTGCCACCCGGGTGGGTGCCGCCGGGGTGGGTGCCGCCGGGGAGCCGGTGGCCGCGGGGCGGACGGTGGCCGCGGGTCGGACGGTGCGGCGATGACCGCGGTGCGGTGGTGGCTGTCCGACGCGTGGGTGGTGACGCTGCGGCACCTGAGGCGGATCCCGCGGCAGCCCGAGATGATCATCTTCGGGATCGTGCAGCCGATCCTGTTCATCGTGCTGTTCCGGTACCTGTTCGGCGGCGCGCTGGCCGGCGCGAAGGGGCTCGGCGCGGGCGGGTACGCGCAGTTCCTGCTGCCGGGCGTGTTCGTCCAGACGGTGGTGTTCGGCGCGGTGGCCGCGGCGGCGATCGGTACCGCGGAGGACATGCAGAAGGGGCTGATGGACCGCTTCCGGTCCCTGCCGATGTCGCGGTCGTCGGTGCTGCTGGGGCGGACGTTCTCCGACACCGTCCGCAACTCGCTCACGGTCGCGGTGATGATCGCGGTCGGGTTCCTGGTCGGGTTCCGCTTCCTGGGCTCGCCGCTCGAGGCGGTCGCGGGCGTGGCGCTGCTGCTGCTCTTCGGGTTCTCGCTGTCCTGGATCGCCGTCCTCATCGGGCTGTCGGTCGGGAGCGTCGAGGCGGCCCAGGGGGCGGGGATGATCTGGCTGTTCCCACTGACGTTCGCGTCGTCGGCGTTCGTGCCGCCGGAGACGATGCCCGGCTGGCTGCGGGCGTTCGTCGAGGTGAACCCCGTGACGGTCACCGTCAACACGCTGCGCGCGCTGTTCGGCGGGACACCGGCCGGCAGCGCGGGCTGGCAGATGGCGGCGTGGATGGCCGGGCTCATCGCGGTGTTCCTGCCGCTGTCGGTGCTGAAGTTCCGCCGCACGAGCGCCTGAGCGCCCGTGCGGCGGGACCCTCAGTGCACTTCGCGGAGCTTGCCGCTCTCCACCTCGTACACGAAGCCGCGGACCGACTCCGTGTGCGGGATGAACGGGTCGGCCTTGATCCGGGCGATCGACTGACGGACGTCCTGGTCGAGGTCGTCGAAGGCCTCGGCGGCCCACGGGGGGCGGATGCCGGTCTCGGCCTCGACGGAGTCCTTGAACCCGTCGTCGGTGAACGTCAGCATGCCGCAGTCGGTGTGGTGGATCAGGATGATCTCGGTCGTGCCCAGCAGGCGCTGGCTGATCGCGAGGCTCCGCAGCTCGTCGGCGGTGACGACCCCGCCGGCGTTGCGGATCACGTGGGCGTCGCCCTCGGACAGGCCCAGCAGGCCGTACGGGTTCAGGCGCGCGTCCATGCACGCCAGCACGGCGACGCCCTTGGCGGGCGGGAGCGGGAGGCTCCCCTTGTCGAAATTCGCGGCGTAGGTCTCGGCGTTGGCGAGGAGCTCGTCGGTCACGGACATGGCTGCACACTCCGGGTATGGGAGCGGACGGGGGACGCCGGAGGAGGGCTGCGCGGAGCAGCGGTCGGGGCCGGGCGCGGGACGTGGGGGTACACGGGTCCCGCGGACCGCGCAGCCCTAACGACAGAGGCCGTCGAAGAGGTCCAGCCGACGGCTCACCCAGAACGGGTCGAGATATGCCGTGGCGGACATGCGACGAGCAAACCACGTCCGGGGCGGGGTGCCGAGATGCTTCTCAGCTGATGGGAAGTCGGGTGTGGCCGGTGCTCCCCCCGGCGTACGACACCTGGAACACGGCGCGGAGGGGACGGGTCACGGCTGGTGATCCTGATACGGCGGCGCCCGCCCTCGGTGGGGCGGGCGCCGGTGTGGCCGTGCGCGGACTCAGCCGGTGAAGGGCTTCAGGTCGTCGATCGTGACCTCGATCGCGGCGCCGGTGGGCGCGGTGTACGACACGACGTCGCCCTTGCGGCGGCCGAGGATCGCCTCGCCGATCGCGGACTCCGGCGAGTACACCGTCATGTCGGTCGACGCGGCGATCTCACGGGAACCCAGCAGGAACGTCTCGCTGTCGCTCGCGTCTCCGTCGAAGTGCACGGAGACGACCATGCCGGGGGCCACCGCGTCCGCCGAGACGGGCGCCTCGCCCACCCGGGCCCTGCGCAGCAGTTCCTCGAGCTGGCGGATGCGGAACTCCTGCTTGCCCTGTTCCTCCTTGGCGGCGTGGTACCCACCGTTCTCGCGGAGGTCGCCCTCCTCACGGCGCTCGTTGATCTCCGCCGAGACGGCAGGCCGGGCCGTGACGAGTCCGTCCAGCTCGGACTTGAGCCGGTCGTACGCCTCCTGGGTCAGCCAGGTGACGTGGGCATCGTGGTCGGTCGTGGACACGGAGGCTCCTCGGTCGGTCACGGGATGGAGCACTCCAACGTACCAGCGTCGCGGCGGGCCGTCGGGGGCGTGCGTGCGGAACAGTCCGACCGGTGCGCGACAATCCACGTCGGCGGAGCAGTGTCGACACAGGGAGTACAGCATCGTGTCCGAGCAGTTGCGACTGATGGCGGTCCACGCCCATCCGGACGACGAGTCCAGCAAGGGCGCGGCCACGATGGCCCGTTACGTCGACGAGGGGGTCGACGTCCTCGTGGTCACCTGTACCGGCGGCGAGCGCGGCAGTGTGCTGAACCCGAAGATGGACCGGCCGGACGTCTGGGAGAACATCAGCGAGATCCGGCGGCACGAGATGGAGCGCGCCCGGGAGATCCTCGGCGTGCGGCAGGCGTGGCTCGGCTTCGTCGACTCCGGGCTGCCCGAGGGGGATCCGCTGCCGCCGCTGCCGGAGGACTGCTTCGCCCTGCAGCCGCTCGAGGTCACCGTCGCCCCGCTGGTGCGGCTGATGCGGGAGTTCCGGCCGCACGTGGTGACGACGTACGACGAGGACGGCGGCTACCCGCACCCCGACCACATCATGACCCACAAGGTGTCGGTGGCGGCCTTCGACGCCGCGGGCGACGCCGACGCGTACCACGAGTTCGGCGAGCCGTGGCAGCCGATGAAGCTCTACTACCACATGAGCTTCACCAAGGCCCGCGTCGTGGCGATCCACGAGGCGCTGGTGGCACGAGGCCTCGAGTCGCCGTACGCCGACTGGCTCGAGAAGTGGTCCGACGAGCGCGACATGTCGCACCGGGTGACGACCCGCGTGCCGTGCGGGGAGTACTTCGAGCTGCGTGACGACGCGCTGCGGGCCCACGCGACGCAGGTCGACCCGGACGGCCGGTGGTTCCACGTGCCGCTCGACGTGCAGCGGGAGGTCTGGCCCACCGAGGACTACGAGCTGGTGCGGTCGACGGTCGGCAACCAGATCCCGGAGGACGACCTGTTCGTGGGCGTGCGCGAGCGGGCCGGCGCGTGAGGCCGGACCTCCACGCCCTCCGGAGGCACCCGGGTGAGGCATCCGGGCGTACGGTGGGCTGCACCCCGAACGGAGGACGACGATGACGCTGGCATGGGCCGACCGGGCCGCCGTCCTGGCGGCGGACCAGGCGGTCAACAACTTCGGTGACACGCGCGGTGGGGCCTTCGCGGGCCCCATGGGCCTGTTCCTGATCCTCGTCCTGCTCCTGGTGACCGTGCTGCTCATCCGCAACATGAGCAAGCGGATCCGCAGGCTGCCGCGGGAGTTCCCGGACGCCGGTGAGGAGGCGCGCCGCGCCGCCCCGGTGTCCCCGGCACCCGACGACGGTCAGCACCGTCCGTAACGGCTCGGCCGCAAAACACGCAGCTCGGTGGGTTTCGGGGTCCCGACGGGGCCCTGGGGACCTACGCTCGCCGGCGTATGTGTGGTTACCCGTGGGTTACAGGTGACGGGGGTACACCGACTCGGGCACGCTCTTCCCGACCCGACGAGGAAGGGCGGCCGGTGAGAGGCACGCGCGCCAGGCAGGACGTCGGCGTGCACCGTGGTCTGCGCGTGTTCGTCGCGGCGGTGGCCGCCGTCGCACTCCTCTGTGTCACGGGTGCGGCCGTCCTGCTCGTCCAGGCGCCGCCGCGGCAGTGGGACACGGTGGGGCTCGCCGTGGGCCTGATGGTCGTCAGCCGGCT
Source organism: Mycobacteriales bacterium (assembly GCA_036402915.1). GTDB lineage: Bacteria > Actinomycetota > Actinomycetes > Mycobacteriales > HKI-0501 > JAVEDU01. The sequence continues at coordinate 6,336 of DASWRY010000031.1, read as the reverse complement.
CTTCGCCGTCCCGGTACGGGTCGGCGGGACGAACGTGCAGTTCGACTGGGCCGAGGCCGCCCTGATCTTCGCCCTCGTCCTCGTCGACGCGCCGGCGGTCGTACTCGGCGCGGCGGTCGCGGTCGCCGCCGTGACGGTGTGGCAGCGCCTGACGCCGCTCAAGATCGTCCTCAACGTGGCGTCCACGGTCGTGGCGACGACCGCGGCCGTGTGGATCGCCCGGTCCGTCGGGGGACCGCACCTGGATCCGGCCACCGTGCCGGGCGCGCTCGCGATCCTGTTCGGGATGCTGGCGTACCCGCTGATCAACCACCTCGCCGTCGCGATCGCGGTGGGGATGGCCCGGCGGGTGCCGCCGCTGGGGGTGTTCACCGGCGGGTTCGGCAGCCTCGCGCTGACGTCGGTCGGTAACGTCACCGCCGCGTTCGGCGTCCTCGCCCTCGCCCACGTGAGCCCGGTGTTCCTGCTGCTCTCGCCGCCGATCCTCTGGCTGGTCCACCAGGCGTACGCCGCCCGGCTCCGGGCGCGCGGCGAGCAGGCGGCATGGCAGCGTCTGGCCACGGCCATCCACGGCCTGAACAGGCTCCACGAGGACGAGGTCGTCGCCGTGGCCGTCGCCGGGGCCGCGTCGCTGTTCGACGTCGACCTCGTGGAGATCGAGACGGTCGACGGCGCCGGGGTCCGGCGGCTCACCCGTGGCGCCGCCCACGGCGGGCTCTGGCACGGCGCGCCCGGTGAGGAGGCCCGGCCGGTTCCCACCGCGTACTCCGCGCCGCTGGTGGACGGCGAGGGGGCGCCGCTGGGGGAGCTCCGGCTCTGTTCGCGGTCCGCGGCGCCGTTCGGGGAGCGGGAGGCGTTCGCGATGGCCACGTTCGTGGACGCGCTCGCGTCCGCGCTCGGCAACGCGCGGGTCCACGACCGGCTCCACGTCGCCGCCACGCGGACCGAGCACGAGGCCACCCACGACCCGCTGACCGGCCTGCCGAACCGCACCTGCCTCCTCCAACGCGGCGAGTACCTGCGGGCGCGTGACCCCGCTGCGGCGCAGGGACTGTTGCTGCTGGACTTCGACCACTTCAAGGAGGTCAACGACACGCTCGGGCACGACGCCGGCGACCTCGTGCTGACCAGCGCCGCGGCCCGGCTCCGCGCGGCGGTGCGCAAGGGGGAGATGCTCGCGCGGCTCGGCGGCGACGAGTTCGCCCTCCTGCTGCCGGCGCCCGGCGGTGCCGAGGACCGGGCCCGGGAGCTGCTGGCGACGCTCGCCGAGCCGGTGGTGGTCGGCGGCGTCGCGCTCACCGTCGAGGCGAGCGTGGGGGTGGCCGAGACCGACGGCCGCGACTGCGACACCGCTGAGCTGCTCCGGCGTGCCGAGGTCGCCATGTACGAGGCGAAGCGCACCGCCCGGGCGGTGTCCGGCTACGCCGCGTCCCGGGACGCGGGCAGCCCCGACCGGCTCGCGCTCGCCGCGGAGCTGCGGACCGCCCTCGACTGCACCGACCAGCTGGTCCTGTACCTGCAGCCCTCGATCGACCTCCGCACCGGCGCACCGCTCGGAGCGGAGGCGCTCGTCCGATGGCAGCACCCGAGGCGGGGACCGGTCGCGCCGGACGAGTTCGTGCCGGTGGTCGAGCACACCGACCTCGTGCGGCCCTTCTCGCGGTACGTCGTGGACCGCGCGCTCGCCGTCTCCGCCGCGTGGGTGGCGCAAGGCCTCCGGCTGCCGATCGCGGTCAATCTGTCGGCGCGCAGCCTGCTCGACAGGGACCTGCCCGCCGACCTGGGCGCGCTGCTGGCCCGGCACCGCGTACCGCCGGAGCTCCTGGTCCTCGAGATCACCGAGACCGTCGTGATGAGCGAGCTCGAGGTGGTCGAGGAGGTGCTCGACGGGCTGCGCGGGCTCGGCGTCCAGCTGTCGGTGGACGACTTCGGGACGGGGTACTCGTCGCTGACGTTCCTCGTCCGGGTCGCGGTGGACGAGGTGAAGATCGACCAGTCGTTCGTCCGGCAGATGGACACGTCGCGCGAGGCGGCGGCGATCGTCCGGACGACCATCGAGCTCGCCAGGGCGCTCGGCCTGCGGGTCGTCGCGGAGGGCGTCGAGAGGGCGGACCAGCTGGCCGCGCTCACCCGGCTGGGGTGCCACGCGGCGCAGGGCTTCCACCTGTACCCCCCGATGAGCGTGCCGGAGGCGACCGCCGCCATCCGGACCGCCCTGGCCGCGGCGGGGGGACCGGGGGTCCGGCCGCTGCGGCGCGCCGAGGAGGGCTGAGCAGACACCGGGTGCCGAGCGGACGACGAGGGCCCCGGGGCGGTGCTCGCCCCGGGGCCCTCGTCCGTGCTCGGAGCGGTTACCTCACGCGGAGGGCGCGGGAGCTCGACGCGGTCGCCCGGTTGTACGTGTCACCGCGGGTCACGACGCGGTACGAGTACGAGCCGCTGGCCCGCGGCTTGTCGCTCAGGATCACCTTGCCCGTGGACAGGGTGGTCCGCCGCTGGACGACGACCCACTTGCTGCCGCTGCGGCGCTGGAGCTCCACCGTGTACTTGCGGGCCGGCGCGACGGCGACCGACATCGACGCGGTCTGGCCCCGCCGGATGGTCGACGCCTTGAACGTGGCCGCCACCTTCGGCATCACGCTCTGCGCGACCGTGCGGTTCGACGTGCCCGCCCAGCGGCCGGGAGCCGTCGGGACGACGGCGTAGTAGGTGCCGTTCCGTGACGGGCGGTACGCGAACTTCCACGCGCCGTTCGCGTCGGCACGGACCGTGCCGATCGTGGTCCACACCGAGGTGCCCGAGGGCAGGTACCGGACGGTGACGAGCCCGCTGCCCAGACGCGTGCTCGTCACGTCCTTGCGGGTCACGATGCCGCTCACCGTGACGGTGGAGCCGTAGGTGGCCACACCGGCCGAGGAGTTCAGCGTCGAGACGGTGGGGACGAGAACCGCGGTAGCGCGAGGACGATCCGCCTGGTCGCCGACCGTCTCGTACGCCGCCACCTGGACGTTCACGGGCTGCGAGGTGCTCAGGCCCGTGAGGGGGACGGTGTACGCGCCCGTGCGACCGTCGTCGGCAACAGGCTGCTGCTGCGTACCGTCGACCGTGACCGTGTAGTGGTCGATCCCGCTGTCGCCGGCCCACTCGGGCTTCGTCCACGACACCGTCGCGGTCGACGTCCCGGCCGGGGTCACGGCGATGTTCTCCGGCAGGCTCGGAGCGGGGCCCGTGCAGGTGTAGACCCGGACGTCGTCGAGCCACCAGTAGGTGTCGTTGTTGCCGTCGCCCACGGTGTCGAAGGCCAGCTTGATCGACTTGCCGGCGAAGCGGGTCAGCTCGAAGCGGCTGGAGACGTAGCCGTGGCTGTCCCCGCTGAACGCCGGACGCCCGTCGCTCGTGAGCGTCGTGGTGTAGCCGTTCGCCGCGGGCCGCGTCGACGCGTCCGGGACGCCGACGTCCACGGTGTGGGTGACCCCGCCCTCGGTGTAGAGGGCGTTCACCCGGCCGCCGTCGTTTCTCCCGTCGGTGAGGACGTCGGCGTGGGCGAACCACAGGAACGTCTGCTTGCCGGTGGGGATCGTCAGTGGCTGGGCCGCCGTGATCCGGCTCAGCTTCCCGGCCGCGCTGGTCGTGCCCGAGGCCGCGGTGATCCCGAACAGCGAGATCTTTCCGGAGCGCGCGTAGCTCGGGCCGTCCGCCGCGGGGCCGAAGTAGTCCGTCATCGCGTCCCACGTGTCGGCCCACTGGGGCACGACCCAGTTGCCCGAGGAGATGTTCTCCATGTCGTCGGAGAACAGCGTCTGCGTCGTGGACGCGGAGCCGTCGGGGCAGGTCGCGGCCTCGGGCGCGGCAGCTCCGGGCGCGGTGGGCTGCGCCCGCATCTGGGTGGTCGCGATCGCGTTCGTCACCACGGCACAGTCCGCGGTGGTGATCGTGACGTCCGGGCCCGTGATCGCCGGGACGGGCACACCGTTCGCGAGCGTCGTGCAGGACGACTCCAGCGCGTCCGCGAGGTCGGCGTAGTCCGCGCCCGAGGGGAGCGTGAGCAGGGTCTGGTAGTAGATGTGGGCGGCCTTGGAGATCGCCGCGTCGTCACCACCGAGGCCGGTGGCGATGAGGTACGCCGCGTGGTTGCCGACGCCGCTGTTCGTGTGGACGCCGCCGTTGTCGAACGTCGCGAGGGCGCCGGTGTCGCCGACGTACTTCGCGCTGGTCATCGAGCCCGGGTCGCCCGTCGACTCGGGGTCGGACATCGAGCGGATCGCGCCGCCCGGCAGGTCCTCGCCGAGCATCCACGGGGTCTGAACGCCGGTGCCGTCGTGGCCGTTCGTGAGGTCGATGAACTCGCCGAACACGTCCGACATGGACTCGTTGATCGCGCCCGACTGGTACCAGTAGAAGAGGCGGGCGGTGTGCTCGGTGACACCGTGGGTGAGCTCGTGGCCCACCACGTCGTCCGCGGAGGCGTAGCCGGGGCCGTAGACCATCTGGTCGCCGTCCCAGAACGCGTTCGCATAGCAGTTGCTGCCGCCGGTGCTCGTGGACGGGCAGTACCGCACCGACGACCGGATCTGCATGCCGTTGCCGTCGATCGAATTGCGCCCGAGCACCTTGTCGTAGAAGTTGTAGGTGTCGCCCGCGTAGACGTATGCGTTCTGGACGTCGTCGGCCGCGCCGGCATTGACGGTGCCCTCGACGGCCTCGACGTTGCCGCCGGCCACGGGCGCGTCGATGTTCAGGCCCTCGGGACAGAGGCCGCCGGGCTGGTTCAGGTCGACCGGCGTGTTGTTGTGGTCGCAGACCTGCCGGTTCTCGGCCTCGCGCAGGGCGTTCGTGTAGAGGCTCACCTCGCCGACGGTCGCGTCCACCAGCACGGTCGAGGCGATCGGCCCGCGGGCGGTCGCACCCTTGACCTGGACCTGCCAGACGGGCCGCATCCCGGGGCGCGCCGGCACGCCGAACACGGCCGGGTCGAACATCACGAGCTCGGGCGCCGCCACCGTGAGGTGGGCCGAGGCCGGGAGCTTCTCGTGGTCGATCGTGACCGAGCGGGCGGTGGCCGCGGCGCGCTGGGCGCTGACCCGTGCCGTGGTGGGCGCGGCGGTGGCGGTGGTGGCGGTCGAGTTCACGGCCACCGTCTCGCCCGCGGCGTTGACCGTGGTCACCACGTCCGCTCCGAGGATCGGCAGGGTGCCGACGGTCTGCCGGAACCGGACGACCTCCAGGCCCTTCCCCGCCGACGTGGTGGACTCGGTACGGAGCGTCGCGTCACCGTTCCGGAGGCCGAACGCGGCGCCGTGCGCCTTGGCGAAGCCGCGTGCCGCGGCCTCGGCGCTCGCGCCGGCCCGCACGCCCGCTGGGCGGTCGACCGGGTGGCCGGGGGCGGTCCGCATGCTGCTCACGACGCCCTGGTCGGTGGTCAGCGTGGGGGTGCGGTCACTGGACCGCTTCAGCTCGGCGACGGAACGCGCCCTGTCGTTCGAGGGTGCTGCGGTGGCCGGTGCGGTGACGACAAGGGAGCCGGCCGCGAGCCCGAGGACGGTCGCAGCACCCCCGAGCGTGACAAGACGAAAGCGCACAATCACTCCGAGTTAGACGTGGTCGAGCTTCAGGATGCCATTCCGTTGCGGTATCCGTCCAAGAACGCCGGAATCTATAGCCGAACGGGCGAACAAGCGGTGTGGATCACGACAGGGCGGGGAAGGGAAGCGCCATGACCGCAGCCGATCACGACACCGTGCCCGAGGACCTCGCGTCGCTCGCCGGCGCCCACGGCGTCGCCACGTCCTATGTCGACTGGGCCGGCCGGCCCGTCCCGGTGGCGGCCGGGACGGTGGTGACCGTGCTGGGTCACCTCGGCGTCGACGCCTCCACACCGGAGCGCATCGCGGCGGCGCTGGCGGAGACGGTCGAGGCTCCGTGGCGCAGGCTCCTGCCGCCGACCGTGGTCGTGCGGGGCGACGCCGAGGTGCGGGAGGTCGTCGTCCATGCGCCCGCCGGGGCGCCCGTCGAGCTGTCGGTGCGGACGGAGGACGGCGGGGACGTACCGGTGGGACCGGGCGAGCCGGGGGAGCGGCGGGGCGGCCGGGTCGCGCTGACGGTGCGGCTGCCGGAGCTGCCGTACGGGTGGCACCGGCTCCGCGCCCGGTCCGGGGACGAGGAGGCCGAGGCGGTCCTCGTGGTGGCGCCGAGCCGGGTCGAGCGGGCGGACGCCCCGCGGGCGTGGGGCTGGATGGTGCAGCTGTACAGCGTGCGGAGCGAGGCCAGCTGGGGCCTGGGGGACTACGCGGACCTGGCCGAGCTGGCCCGCTGGAGCGGTGCGGAGCTCGGGGCGGG
>DASWRY010000030.1:0-7864 GCA_036402915.1 Mycobacteriales bacterium | reverse complement strand
GGCGCGGGCGAGCACCGAGATGGTGTCGCCGTTGTCGCGGTCGCGGACGCGTCGCTGCTTCCGCGGGGCGGTGGGGCGAGCGCCCGTCTGGCACTGGCCTCGTCGAGCCACAAACTCCTCCTCTGGATTGCCCGGCACGCGTGCCGCGGCGTGATGCCGCACGGTCCCGCGGTCGGGGCAATGGACGCCCCGCGGAGTGGGCCTGGACGGCTACTCCGAGACGCGAGTCGGCCCCACGGATCTGCGAGAGATCGACGCGTCGGGCCCGACAGCCCGCCCGCGATGGGAACCTCCGGCCATCAGTCGATGGCCGGGCACCGACCGCACAGCGAAATCGTCGCGAGACGAGCGGCGTTGCTGTTGTCGGTGCTGAACCGATGATAGCGCCCGCCGGCCCGTGCGGGGACTGCGGCGCGATCCGCGGCCCGGACCGGCGCCGGCGGTTGCACGAACCGGAGCGGCCCTCACAGTGACTGTGAGGGCCGCTCCGTCCTGGTAGCGGGGGCAGGATTTGAACCTGCGACCTCTGGGTTATGAGCCCAGCGAGCTACCGAGCTGCTCCACCCCGCGTCGCTGGAGAAACCATACCTCGGGCGGGGAGCCGGGTGCAAAGCGGCCCGGCGTGGGCCGCGTCACCCTGTGGACCCGACCCCCGTCGCACGACGTTCACACCGTGCCGGCGGCCGGTTGTGCACTCCGTGGGGCCTTGCCGCCGGAGAAGAGGCCCCGCGAGCGCATGCGCGGCACGTGGCCCGCCGCTACGGGGTCGCCGGGCTCGCCGACGCGGACGGCTGGGGCGACGCCGGAGTCCGCGCGGCGGCCCGTTGCTGCGTCGCCTCCGCGTCCTCGAACCGCTTGATCGCGGCCGCCAGGTCCGCCTGTGCCTTGCCGATCCCGGCGAAGTCGCCCTTCTGCTGGGCCACGCGCAGGTCGTCGAGCGCCGCCTTGATCGCCCGGATCGACGACTGCACCTCGGCGCTCTGCGGCGCGGCAGGCGACGCGGTGCCACCGCTGGGCTGGGGCACCGCCGGCTGCGAGGTGCCGCGCCCGAACAGCGAGTTGAGCGCCTCGGGCAGCGTCTTCTCGTACGCGATCTGGTCACCGAACGACACGAGGACGTTCTGCAGCGTCGGGTACGACGAGCCGCTGGTGCTCTTCACGTACATCGGCTCGATGTAGAGCAACCCACCTCCGACCGGCAGCGTCAGCAGGTTGCCGAAGTCCAGATCGGACTGTCCCTGCCGGAGCAGCGCGACGGCCTGCGCGATCGTCTGGTCGGACAGGAACCGGTTCTGCATCTGGTTCGGGCCGAAGATCGGCGAGCTGGCGGGCAGCTCGAGGACCTGGAGCTTCGTGGCGCCCTTGTCGTCGTAGGACGCCGTCATGATGGCCGCGAGGTTCTCCCGCTTCGCCGCCGTGAGCGCGGTGGTGAGCTGGAACGTCGACCGCTGCTGGCCGGGGAACTGCGCGAGCAGGTAGTACGGCGGCTGCGCGTCCTGGGTGTTGCCGGGCCGGGTCGGGTCGACCGGCACCTTCCAGAAGTTCTGCCCGCTGAAGAAGTCCCCGGGGTCGCCGATGTGGTACCGGACGAGCTTCTCCCGCTGGACCTTGAACAGGTCCTCCGGGTACCGGAAGTGCTGCATCAGCTCCGGCGAGATGGACGAGCGCGGCTTGATGATGCCGCCGAACGCCTTGTTCCAGGTCTTCAGGACCGGGTCCGTGGTGTCCCACTCGTACAGCGAGACCGTCCCGTCGTAGGCGTCCACTGTGGCCTTGACGGAGTTCCTGATGTAGTTGATGGCCTCGCGCGGCTGGGCGATCGTGCCGCTCCCGGTGCGGGAGTCGGCCGCGGCCTCGCCGAGGGTCGACGGCTGGGAGTACGGGTACGCGTTGGACGTCGTGTACCCGTCGATGATCCACACGATCCGCCCGTCCACCACGGCCGGGTACGGGTCGCCGTCCAGGGTGAGGAACGGCGCCACCTTCTCCACCCGGTTCCGCGGGTCACGGACGTAGATGACCTTCGAGTCCGCGTTGACGGCATTGGACAGCAGGAAGTTGCGCTCCTTGAAGTACAGCGCGTAGAGGACCTTCCGCGGCAGGGAGCCGATCCCCACGCCGCCCTTGCCGGTGTAGGTCGTGTTGACCTGGCCGCCGGCCTCGGTGGGACGGTCGAACTCCTGGTCGCCACCGCCCGCCTTGCCGACGACCGCGTAGTCACCGTGGAACAGCTCGCCGTAGTACACCCGCGGCTGCTTCACGCCGACGAACGCTCCGCCACAGGCGCGGCCGCTCTGGCCCTCCTCCAGCGCACCGGAGACGAAGCACGGCAGGCCGTCCCGGTCGACCCGGTTCGCGGGCGCCGCGACGAAGCCGTACCCGTGGGTGTAGACGGTGTGCCGGTTGATCCAGTTGCTCTGCTCGGGCGAGAGCTGGCTGGTGTCGAGCTCCCGGACGCCCACGACGTAGTCCTGCGTCTGACCGTCCACCGTGTACCGGTCGATGTCGAGCTTCCGGTTGAAGTTGTAGAAGCTGCGCACCTGCTGGGTCTGTGTGAACGTGTCCGGCAGGATCGTCGGGTCGAGGAGCCGGGCATTCGGGATCGTGCCCGTGTCGGCCCGGAGCTGGGCACTCGTCGCGGTGGTCCGTGCGGCGTAGACCTGGCGGTCGATGCCCCCGAGCCCGTACGCGCCGCGCGTCCCGTCGATGTTGCGCTTGATGTACGGCGCCTCCGCCGACTTCGCGTTCGGCTTCACGTACACCTGCTCGGCGACGAAGGGGAACACCCCGCCGAGCAGCACGGCCAGCAGGCCGAGGAGTGCGAGCGCGACACCGGGCAGCAGCAGGCTGCGCCGGGCGATCGCGACCACGAACATCAGGGCCGCGAACGCCGCCACGAACACCAGGATGTTCTTCACCGGCAGGAGGTAGTGGACGTCCGAATAGGACGCACCCTCCAGCTTGGTCAGGCCGCTGGAGCTGAGCACGAGGCCGTACCGGTCGAGGTAGTACGCGACGGACTTCAGCAGCAGGAACACCGCGAGCAGCGCCCACAGGTGCGCCCGCGCGCGGTCGGTCATCCGCTCGCCGGTGCCCTGCAGGCGCACGCCGCCGTACAGCCAGTGCAGGAACAGCGACCCCATCCCGGCGAGCACGATCGCCGCGAACGCGACCGCGAGCACGTACCGGTACAGCGGGTAGGAGAAGACGTAGAACGAGAGGTCCTTGCCGAACTGCGGGTCCGTGCGCCCGAACGGCGTCGCGTTCCAGTACAGCAGCCACGTCCGCCACTGCCCCTGGGCGGTGAGGCCGGCGATGAGCCCGCACGCCGCGGAGGCCACCACGATGAACGCGCGGATCCGCGGGGTGACGACCATCCGGTACCGGTCGAGGTTCTGCTGCTCGAGCGACATCGGCCGGTAGGCGGGCCGCAGCCGGTACGCGAGGGCGAGGTTGCCCGCGACGACCAGCGCCGTGAGCAGCCCGATCCCCGCGAACAACCCGAGCCGCGTCCACAGCACGGTGGTGAACACCGAGCGGAATCCCACCTCGCCGAACCAGTACCAGTCGGCGACGAGCGACACGGCGCTCGATCCCACGAGCGACAGCACCAGCAGTACCACGACCGTGGCCAAGAGGACGCGGCTCCGCCGGCTGACGGTGGGCAGGGGGGACGGCATCGCCACGCTCGGCTCCTGACGTGGTGGTGTGGCTCGGTACCCACAAACTACCCCGGGGTCGCGAGTGCGAGGATGGACGCATGACCTCGGACGGAGCGCCCGCCACCGATCCCTCCGCGGAGCCCCTCCGCGCGGTCGTGACCGAGGTGGAGCGCCACGTGGCGGACGGCGGGTGGGACCGGCCGCCGGTGCTGTTCGCGCTGGCGGACACCGCCGAGCTCCTCCGGGCCGAGCCCGCGCTCGCCGGCCGGCTGGGGGTCGAGCCCGCGACCGTGCCGGCGGGTGCGCTCACGCCGATCGAGCAGGAGCCGCTCGGCGAGGACGACCTCGAGGACGCGCTCACCCGGGTGGCATGGCCCGAGTCGGTCGCCGGATGTGCCCTCGTCTACGAGGCCCTGGTGCTGCCGCCCAGCGCGGAGGCGGACCGCCCCGAGGACACCGACCCCGCCGAGTGGGCCGCCTCGCACCCCGCCCGTCGGGAGGTGCGGATGTCGGTCGGCGTGCTCCGCGACGGCCGTACCGAGGGGATGATGCGGATCCGCCCTCTCTCCGGTGCCGAGGACGCCGACGACCCGGCCGCGGGAGACGTCATCGCCGCGCCGGACCTCGCCCCGGGTGTCGCGGCAGCGCTGCGCTCCACATTGGAGGACTAGCAGCCCGCGGGTGATCCCGCGTGGTCGCGGAGTTCCGCCAGGGCGGTGAGGGCCCCGTCGAGGCTCTCGACCTTGACCAGCCGCAGCCCGCGGGGCGTGGCGCCGGCGGCCTCGGCACAGTTCGCGGCCGGGGTGAGGAAGACGGTGGCACCGGCGCGGCGCGCGGCCACGAGCTTCTGCGGGATGCCGCCGATGGGGCCGACCGTGCCGTCGTCGTCGATCGTGCCCGTACCGGCGACGAACATCCCGCCCGTCAGGTCCGCCGGGTCGAGCTTGTCCACGATGCCGAGGGCGAACATCAGCCCGGCGGACGGGCCACCGATCCTGTCCAGCGCGATCTTCACCTCGAACGGGTGCGGCTGCCGTTGGTCCACCGTGACGCCGAGGACCGCACGGCTGGCGTCGTCGGGCGCCGCGCCGACGACGACGCGCGCGGTACCCGACTGCCGGCCGCGCCGGTACCCGACCGTCACCGTCTCGCCCGGTGCGTGCGCCCGCAGCAGGGACAGGAGCCGCGCGCGGCTCGTCACGGGCTGCCGGTCGATCGACGTGATGACGTCGCCCGGGCGGAGCTGCCCGGCCGACGGCGAGCCCGGCGTCAGCTCCGCGACGGACACCAGCACGGGGAAGCCGAGCCGCCGCAGCGCCGCCGTCTCGGCCGAGGACTGGGACTGCTTGAACTCCTCGGCGTTCTGCTGGTCGGTCTGCTTCGGCGACTGGTTCGGCGGGTACACGAGCTCCCGCGGCACCACGGCGACGTCGTCGTCCATCCACAGCCGGACCGCGCTGCCGAGGTCCAGGGCACCGCTGACGGACACCGTCGTGAGGTTCAGGTTGCCGCGCGACGTGGACGTCGGGTGCCCGATGACCTGGATGACGGGCTTGCCGTCGGCCGTGCCCAGCGTGTTCACCGTCGGGCCGGGCCCCAGCGCGACGTACGGCACCGGCATCGCGGTGAGCCCGGCGGCGAGCACGAGGAGGAGCACCGCGCCGGTGAGTACAGTCCACCCGCGCCGCATCATGACGGCCAGCGTACCGGCGAGGTCACACTCCCCTGCGACGCCGCCGCCGCGCCCGCCGGACGAGTGCGGCGGTGCCCACGATCGCCACCGTCGCGCCGGCCGCCGCCGTCGCGCCCTTGGCGTCGATGTGGAGGCGCCGCGGACCGACCGGCCGGCCCGACGCGTACGCGGTGAGGGCCTCGAGATTGCTGTACACGGCCTTCCAGCCGGCCTCGCGGAGCCGCTCGCTGCCGACGACCCACGGGTGGACCAGATAGGACAGTTCACTCGCGGGCGTGCTGACGCCGATGGCGTGCAGTCGCGCCGCGGTGCCGAACGCGACCGGCGCCGGCAGCTCGATCCGGCGCCGGCCGAGGGCCAGCTCCACTTCGGACTGTTCGAGCCAGCCGTCCGATCCCACCGTCAGCGGGCCGTCCAGCCCGGTGAGGATCGTGGTCGCGACCGCCGTCGCGAGGTCGTCGACGTGGCAGAACTGCCAGTGCGGCCGCGCGCCGCGCACCGCGAGCAGGCGGGGGCCGTCGAGGAGCCCCGCGGCACCGTGTTCGAACCCGGCGCCCACCAGCAGGGCGGGCCGGAGGACGGCCACCGACAGCCCCGGGTACGTGCGGCTCGCCAGCTGCTCGATCTCGAGCAGGTCGCCGAGCACCGTGTTCTCGGGCTGGGCCAGCAGCGGCGCGTCGTCGGGCAACGGCACCGGGTTGTCCGGGTGCGCGCCGTACACCCGCGCGCTCGTCACCAGCACCACCCGCCGTACGGCCGCCGCCGAGGCGGCGGTGAGCGCGATCGACGCGGCACGGTTGTTGGCCGTCCGCTGGACCGCGCGGTCCGCGGTGGGGTCGAGGTCGACCGCGAGGTGGACGAGGGCGTCGATCTTCCGCAGCGACGCCGCCAGCGCGGGATCGGCCGGGTCCGCCCGGCGCCAGGTCACGCCCTGCACCGGCGGCCGCACCGTGTCGAGCCCGACGACCTGGCGGATCCCCTCGGTCGCGACGAGCGCCGTGCAGACGGCGACGCCGAGCTGTCCGGCGGCGCCGGTGACCCCGACCACGAGACCACCGCGCGCTGGACGGGTCACGACGAGCCTCCGGCGTCTACCGTGGGTGACATGGCGACTGGCGACATGGAGACGGTGTCATGACGGACTTCCCCTTCGGCTTCCAGCTCCCGGGTGGGAGCGGACCGGATCCGACGGACCCGGCCCAGATGCAGGCGTTCATGGCCCAGTTGCAGCAGGTGTTCGCCTCCCCGTCCGACGGTCCGGTCAACTGGGACCTCGCCCGCCAGATCGCGGAGCAGACCGCCCGGGCGGACGACCGCTCGCTGACCGCCGCCGAGCGCGACGCCGTTGCCGACGCCGTCCGGCTCGCGGACCTGTGGCTCGATCCCGCCACCAGTCTGCCCTCCGGGGTCACGGCACCTGCGGCCTGGAGCCGTCTCGAGTGGATAGAGCACACGCTGCCGACCTGGCGGGCGCTGTGCGACCCCGTCGCCGCGAGGGTCGTCGGGGCGATGCAGAACCTCGTTCCCGAGGAGATGCGCGCCCAGCTCGGCCCGATGGCGTCGATGCTCGGGAGCCTCGGCGGCGTGATGTTCGGCGGCCAGGTGGGTCAGGCCCTGGGGCAGCTGTCGGGCGAGGTCCTCGGCGCGAGCGACATCGGGATCCCGCTGGGTCCCCCCGGGACGGCGGCGCTGCTGCCGGCGGGGGTGGCGGCGTTCGCGGCGGGCCTGGAACGCCCCGAGGACGAGGTGCGCCTGTACGTGGCGCTGCGGGAGACCGCGCACCACCGGCTGTACTCGCACGTGCCGTGGCTCCGGGCGCACCTGCTGGCGGCCGTCGACGCGTACGCCCGCGGCATCTCGGTGGACCGCGAGGCCGTCGAGAACGCGATGACCCGGATCGACCCGACGGACCCGGACAGCATGCAGGAGGCGCTGTCGGGCGGGCTGTTCCAGCCCGAGGACACCCCGGCGCAGCGGGCCGCCCTCGCCCGGCTCGAGACGGCCCTGGCGCTCGTCGAGGGCTGGGTGGCGCACGTGGTCGAGCGGGCGGGCGAGGGGCGGCTGCCGGGCGCGCCGGCGCTCGCGGAGGCGTTCCGGCGCCGGCGGGCGGCGGGCGGGCCGGCGGAGCAGACGTTCGCCACGCTGGTCGGCCTGGAGCTGCGTCCCCGCCGGCTGCGGGAGGCGACCGCACTGTGGGCCGCGCTCGCGGAGGCCCGGGGCGCCGAGGCCCGCGACGCGCTGTGGGGCCACCCGGACCTGCTGCCGTCCTCGGACGACCTCGACGACCCGGTGGGTTTCGCGGAGCGGAGCGACGGCGGGGACCCGCCGGGGCTCGCGGACCTCTGAGCGACGGCGGGGCGTGCCGGGGCTCCCCCTCGGCGGCCCGCGCAGGCCCGCGGCCGGCCTCAGCGGGTGCGGCGGGACCTGTCCCGGACGGTGACCGGGCGCGGACCGGCGCCCGATGAGGTGAGCGGGCGCGGACCGGGGTCGGGTTCGGTGACCGCACGGG
>DASWRY010000029.1:0-32665 GCA_036402915.1 Mycobacteriales bacterium | reverse complement strand
CCCGGCGGCCACCAGGCCCAGCGCGGGCAGGAACACGGACGGCAGCGCCGACGGGTCGATCGACAGCCCGAAGAAGACGAAGAACACCGCCGCGAACAGGTCCCGGAGCGGCTCGAGGAGCGGGCGCGCCAGCTCGGCGGGCTCGCCGGACAGCGCGATCCCGAGCAGGAACGCGCCGACGGCCGCCGACACGTGTACCCCTTCCGCCGCACCGGCGACGAACAGCGCCAGCCCGAGGATGCGCAGCAGCAGCACCTCGCCGCTGCTGTCCGCCGCGACCACCCGGGTGACCTGGCGCCCGTACCGCAGGGCGATCACCAGCACCGCCGCGAGCACGGACAGCGCGATGCCGACGGACACGGCCCCGGCCGCGAACCCGGCGGCGGCGAGCACGGCGGTGAGCACGGGCAGGTACACGGCCATCGCGAGGTCCTCGAGCACGAGGATCGACAGGACCGACGGCGTCTCGCGGTTGCCGAGGCGGCCCAGGTCGTACAGGACCTTCGCGATGATCCCGGACGAGCTGACCGCGGTGATCCCGAACATCGCCAGCGCCGCGGCGGGTCCCCAGCCCATGATCAGCGCGAACGCGACCCCCGGGAGACCGTTGAGCACCAGGTCCGCCGCGCCGACGGGCGCCTGCTGGCGGAGCTGGGTCACCAGGTCCTGCGCGGTGTACTCCAGGCCGAGCAGGAGGAGCAGCAGGACGACGCCGACCTGGGCGCCGGTCGAGAAGAACTGCTCGGGCGCGCTCAGCGGCAGCAGGCCGCCGGACCCGAACGCGAGCCCGGCGAGGAGGTACAGCGGGATGGGGGACAGCCCCATCCGCGCGGCGAACCTGCCCACGATGCCCAGCGCCAGGATGACCCCGCCCAGTTCGAGCAGGAGGCGCGTGGTGTGCACGGATCAGCCGCCGGTGAGGATCTTCGCCGCCTCCTGGACGCCCTCCTGGGTACCGACCACGACCACCTTGTCGCTCGTGCGGAAGCGCTGTTCGGCTCCGGGTGAGGGGATCACCGTGTCCCCGCGGACGATGGCCACGACGGACGCCCCGGTGCGGCTGCGGATCTCCACCTCGGCGAGGGTGCGCCCGACGGCGGGCGACTCGGCGACCAGCGGGATGCCCTCGGTGGCGATGCCCTCCACCTGCTCGCGGAGGCGGGCCAGCCGCTCGATGACGCGCGGCGCGCCGAGCAGCTCGGCGACGACCTCGCTCTCCTCGGGCGTGAGGTCGATGACGGCCCGGCACGTGTCGGGGTCCTCCGGGTCGTACATGAACAGCTCCCGGGAACCGTTCTTCTGGGAGATCACGCCGATGCGCCGACCCTGCCGCGTGACGAAGTCGTGCCGCAGCCCGATGCCGGGCAGCCTCGTCTCCTCGATGTCCACGGAGCGATGATGCCGCGCGGACGGCGGTTCGCGGTAGCCGGGGTCACGTCGTGTAGTCGGCGTTGATCCGGATGTACCCGTCGGTGAGGTCGCACCCGTACACGGTGAACACGCCGGGCCCGATCCCGAGGTCCACGCCCAGGATCACCTCGTCGCCCTTCAGGTGCTCCTGCGCGCGCCCGAGCGCGTCGTCGGCCGCGTCGGGGTACACCGCGACGTCGCCGAACGTGATCCGTACCCGCCCCGGGTCGATGTCGGTGTCGTCCTCGCACTTGCCGACGGCCATCGCGACCCGGCCCCAGTTCGGGTCGGCGCCGTGGACGGCGGTCTTCACGAGGGGCGAGTTCACGACGGCCTTGCCCACCCGCTTGGCCTGGGCGTGGTCGCGGGCCCCGGTGACCCGGACCTCGATGAGCGTGGACGCGCCCTCGCCGTCCCTCGCGATCTGCCGGACCAGGGCCAGGGCGGCCTCGTACAGCGCCGCCTCGAACGCGGCGAGGTCCACGGGCCCGGCCAGCCCGTTCGCGAACACGGCCGCGGTGTCGCTGGTCGACGTGTCCGTGTCGATGGAGAGGGCGTTGAACGTACGGTCCACGACCCGCCGGAACACCGCGTCGAGGTCGGCGGGGGTCACCGCCGCGTCGGTGAAGAAGAACGTGAGCAGGGTGGCCATGTTCGGTTCGATCATGCCGACGCCCTTGGCGACGCCGACGACGGTCGCGTCGCCGCAGGCCACGCGGACGGTCTTCGGGTGGGTGTCCGTGGTCATGATGGCCCGGGCCACCGCGCCGAAATCGGCGTCCGCGAAGGGCCATGCGAGCGCGTCGAGCCCCGGGCGGATGCGGTCCATCGGGTACCGGCGCCCGATCACGCCGGTGGAGGCGATCAGCAGGTCGTCCTCCGCCACGCCCGCCCGCGCGGCCACTCGCGCCCGCACCTCGGCGGCGTCGGCCTCGCCGTCGGCGCCGGTCGCGACGTTCGCGTTCTTCGAGATCACCACCACGCCGCGTCCGGTGCCGCTCGCCGCCGCGGTGCGGCTCAGGACGACGCTCGGCCCGGCGAACCGTGAGCGGGTGAACACCGCCGCCACGGAGGCCGGCACCTCGGACACGACGGCCGCGAAGTCGGTCGTCCCGTCCTTGATCCCGAGGTTGGCGGTGTGGGCGCGGAAACCCCGCGGTGTGCTCACATGTCCTCCTGGCGCCGCATAACAATGCAGCCGACTGTATCAAGCGTGGCGAGTGGCGTACGCAACTCCCTCGGGTACGGTTCCCCCCGTGCAGAGCCTCGCCGTACTGAGCCTCAAGGGTGGCGTCGGGAAGACCACGACCGTGCTCGGCCTCGCCGGGGCTGCTCTCGACCGCGGGCTGGCGACGCTCGTCGTCGACCTCGACCCACAGATGAACGCCACGGTGACGCTCGAGCCCGCGCCGACCGAGTGCACGCTCGCCGACGTGCTCGACGACCCGCGGCGGACGGTTCTCGACGCGGCCGTGGGCCGCAGCTCCTGGTCCGACGACGCGCCGGGCGGCCGCCTCGACGTCCTCGTCGGTACGGGCGACGCCGGCCGTCACGACCACCCGGCGCCCGGGCGGAACCGGCTCGGCCGCCTCCGCACCGCGCTGTCCCGGCTCGACGGCGAGAACGGCAGCCCCGGTCCGTACGACCTCGTGCTCATGGACTGCCCGCCGTCGCTGGGGCAGCTCACCCGCAGCGGGCTCGTGGCCGCCGACCGCGCGATGCTCGTCGCCGAGCCGTCGCGCTTCGCGGTGTCCGGCGTCCGGCGGGCGTTCGAGGCCGTGCAGAACGAGCGCGACCTGCACAACCCCGGCCTCCAGCCGCTCGGCGTGCTGGTGAACCGCGTCCGGCCCCGCTCGGCCGAGCACGAGTACCGCGTCGACGAGCTGCGACGTATCTTCGGTCCGCTGGTGCTCTCCCCGGTGCTCCCCGAGCGGTCGGCGATCGACCAGGCGCAGGGTGCCGCGGTCCCGATCCAGCGGTGGCCCACGCAGGGCGGACGTGAGATGGCCGTCGCGTTCGACAGCCTGCTGGACCGGGTGCTGCGCGCGCGGGCGCGTCACGCCTGACGGGAATCTCCCGGGCCGTTTCCCCGTTGTGTCTTGTGCTGCCCGCATCAGGGCGGCGTGATGACCCAGGCCACGGAACAACGGAGGCCAGAACGGTGCCGACCCTCACCAGGGAGACCAGTACGACCACGACCACGACCAAGACCGTGAAGAACCGCCGCGACATCCGCTCCACCCGTGACAGCGACGCGACGGCCGACCTCGTCCGGGTGTACCTGGACGGCATCTCCGCGACGCCGCTGCTCACGGCCGCGGAAGAGGTCGACCTCTCCCAGCGGATCGAGGCCGGCGTGTACGCGCAGACCCTGCTCGGCGCGGCGGGTGACGCGGAGTCCGTGGCGCTGTCCTCGGGCAGCGCGACGACCGCGGAGCTGCGGCAGCTCGCCCGGGAGGGCGAGGCCGCGCGCCAGCTGTTCCTGAGCGCGAACCTCCGCCTCGTCGTGTCGGTGGCGCGCAAGTACCCGCGTACCGCGATGTCCCTGCTGGACCTGATCCAGGAGGGGAACCTGGGGCTGATCCGGGCGGTCGAGAAGTTCGACTACCGGAAGGGCTTCAAGTTCTCCACGTACGCGACGTGGTGGATCCGCCAGGCGATCAGCCGCGCCATCGCGCAGCACGGCCGGACGATCCGGCTCCCCGTCCACCTGGGCGAGGAGGTCAGCCGGATGAACCGCGCCCGCCGCGATCTCGTCCGGGAGCTCGGCCGCGAGCCGTCGGACGAGGAGCTGGCCACCGCGGTCGGTGCGCCGTCGGCACGCATCGCGGAGCTGACGCGTCTCGCGAAGGACCCGGTGAGCCTGAATTCGCCGGTCGGCGACGACGAGGAGTCGGCGCTCGAGAACTTCGTTCGTGACGCGGTGATCCCGGGCCCGGAGGCCATGGTGCTCGCGGCGCAGGCGGACGCGGACCTCGCGAGGCTGATCGACCACCTGGACGAGCGCTCGGCGCTGGTGGTCCGGGCGCGGTACGGCATGGAGGACGGTGAGCCGCACACGTTCACCGAGATCGGCGCCCGCCTGGGCCTGTCCCGGGCGCGGATCCAGCAGATCGAGAAGGAGGCCATCGCGCACCTGCGCGCCATGGCCGCCGAGAACGGGGTCGAGGCCGCGTAAGGCCCGCCCACTCACGACGAGGCGTCGCTGCTCCGAGCAGCGGCGCCTCCTCGTCTTTTCGGGCGACCGGGGACAGCCGAAGGAGTGAAATACGCAACGCGTTCTCCTCACCACGCTGCGCAAGGTTGGCGTCTCCCACGCGGGAGATCCGGGGCTCAGACCCCCGGTTATGACTGGGCGTCATCGGCGCGACACAAAGGGTGATTCATCCTTTTGTCCTCGAGCCGCGCAGCAACTTTGCAATCGGGCGTTCCCCTCTTACGGTGCTCCGTGGAGCAGACGAGGAGGACGACGTGACCGAGGCACCGGCCGGGGACGAGGCACGCGCGGACGCCGTCGACCGCCTGCTCCGGGAGAGGTCCGGGGCGCTGCTGCGCACCGCGTACCTGCTCACCGGCGACCACGCCCTGGCGGAGGACCTCCTCGGCCGCGTGCTCGCCCGGACGCACGCCCGCCGGCGGCCCCTCCGCGACCTCCACGACGCGGAGGCGCACGCGTACCGCGTGATGGCCGCGCAGTACACCGCCTGGTGGCGGCGCCGCTGGAACCTCCCGGCGGACGACCTCGGCCCGCTCGCCCTCCGCGACGAGCGGGACGCGGTCCGGCACGCCCTGGCGGGGCTGTCGCGGCGCGAGCGCGCGGCGGTGGTCCTGCGGTTCCAGGCCGGCCTCAGCGAACCGGAGGCGGCGGACGCCCTCGGGATCAGCCTCATCACGCTCAAGAACACGGTCTCCGGCGCCGTGACCCGTCTCCGGGAGGCGGCCGGATCGTTGTCTTCCCGTCCGACCGTCGTCCACCTGGACGAGCCCGTAGCGCAGAGGACGCCCACATCGTGACCACGCAGCCCCACGACGACGACCCCACGTTCACCGACGACACGGTGATCGACGGAGAGGTGATCGACGGAGAGATCGTCGACGGTGAGGTCGGCGGCGGTCACCGCGCCCGCGCCGACGTGTTCGATGCCGACGTGACCGACGACCGGTTCGCCGGCGACCCCGCGGACGACACGGTGACCGCGCGCCTCGCGGCGCTGTCCGCCGAGATCGACGAGCACCCGGCCGTGCTGGGCGCGCCGATCTCCGCGGCCCTCCACTCGATCGCCGACGAGGCCGGCAGCCCTCCGGCGGAGGTCCTCGAGGCCGCGGTCGCCGAGGGCGGGAGGCTCCGGCGCCGGCGGTACGCGGTGACCGCGGTGACCGCCCTCGCGGTCCTCGGTCTCTCCGGCACAGCGGTGGCGGCGACCGGCTGGGACGACGGTGGGAAGACCGACCGCCTGGTGACCGCCGACCCCGCGGCGCCGCCCGCCGCGCAGTCGGCGGACCCCGTGCCCTCGGTCCTCGCGGAGGCGACGACCCCGGCCGGGCCCGCCCCGAGTGCCACCGTGCCCGGGGCTCCCCGCGGGGCCGCGCCCGCCGTGGTGCCCGCACGACCCGCCGCCCCCGGCGCCGCCCCCGCCGCCGCGGCGCTGACCGCCGGCTACGCCGGCGCGGACAACACGAGCCCGAGGGTCGGCGACATCGTCACCTACAGGGTGTCGTGGGCGGACGGCGACGGCCGCTTCTATGCGACCGAGGCCGTCTGGGGCAACGACGGGTCGAGCGCCTCCGGCGGCGTGATGCAGCGGTGCAGCGAGGTGCCGTCGAAGCGCAGCGGCGAGAAGCGCCTCGCGCACAAGTGGACGAAGTCCGGCCCGCAGCGCGTCCAGCTCACCATCGACACGTACGACTGCACGACGTACACGCTGGAGAAGAAGTCGGTCTGGGTCACGGTGAACGTCGCGGACGCGCCCAGGCCCTCCCCGAAGCCGACGCCGACGCAGAGCAGCCCGTCGCCGGAGCCCAGCGCGACCCCGAGCACCGACCCCAGCGCCTGAGACGTCCCGCGGCCCGGGGAATGCACCGTCCCCGGGCCGCGCTGGCACGGGTATGACCTCTCAGACCAGTGACCGTCCGGCCGCCGCGAGCGGCACCCTCACGCTCGGCGGCGACCTCCCCGTCACCCGGCTCGGCTTCGGCGCCATGCGCATCACCGGCAAGGGCATCTGGGGCCCGCCCGCCGACCCGGCCGAGTCCGTCCGCGTCCTCCGCCGGGCCGTCGAGCTGGGCGTCGACCTGATCGACACCGCCGACTCGTACGGCCCGTTCGTCTCCGAGGACCTCATCCGCGAGGCCCTGCACCCGTACGACGGCCTGACGATCGCCACCAAGGGCGGCCTCACCCGCCACGGTCCGGACGTGTGGGCGCCCCTCGGCCGCCCGGAGTACCTCCGGCAGTGCGTGGAGATGAGCCTCCGCCGCCTCGGCGTGGAGCGGATCGACCTCTACCAGCTCCACCGGATCGACCCGCAGGTCCCGCTCGCGGACCAGCTCGGCGTCCTCGCGGACATGCAGCGCGAGGGCAAGATCGCTCACCTCGGCCTCTCGGAGGTGGACGTCGACCAGCTCGGGGAGGCCCGGGAGATCATCGACGTGGTGAGCGTCCAGAACCGGTACAACCTCTCGGACCGGCGCGCCGAGGCGCTGGTCGACCACTGCGAGGTGGCCGGGATCGCGTTCATCCCGTGGGCGCCGCTCGACGCGGCGGGCCTCGCCCGGCCCGGCTCGGTGCTGGACGAGGCCGCGAAGCGGCACGACGCCACGCCGTCCCAGCTCGCCCTCGCCTGGCTGCTGCGCCGCTCGCCGGTGATGCTGCCGATCCCCGGCACGGGGAGCGTCCGTCACCTCGAGGAGAACGTCGCCGCGGCGGGCATCACGCTGACCGACGAGGAGTACGACGCACTGGCGGCCCTGGCCTGATCGGCGGGCGGGGATCGGCGGGCCGGGCGCACGCGCCGCCTCACCGGAATCGGCCGGCGGTGCAGTCAGCCGGTGGGGCGCAGGAGGAGCTTGCGCCCGGCCAGCATCAGGACAGCGGCGAGCACCATGACGGCGGCGGAGAGCAGCCACGCGGCCGGGTACGACCACGCGTGCACCAGCGCGCCGAACGCGAGCGGCCCGGCCGCGCCCCCGGCGTACACGCCGGTCTGCGTGATGCTCGTGGCCGCCGCCGGGGCGTGCGGCTCGAGGCGGACCACCGCGAAGTTCAGCAGGCCCGGCCACGCCCAGCCGAGCCCGAAGCCCGCGAGCGTACCGGCCATCAGCGCGGGATAGCCCGGCACCGCGAGCAGCGCCAGGCCACCCGCCCCGAGGCCGAGCATCCCGGTCACGACGAGCAGGTGCCCGCCCTCCCGCCGGTCCGCGAGCCAGCCCGCCCCGATCCGGCCCACGATCCCCAGCACGCTGCCCGCGGCGAGCACGAGGCCCGCGGTGCCCTCGGCCACGCCCCGCTCGACCGCGGAGGAGACGACGAACGCGCCGAGGGCGTTCGCCGTGCCGGACGCCAGCATCCCGGCCACGCCGACCATGATCAGCGCCTTCGTGCGGGCGCTGCGCTCGTGCGTGCGCCCCCGGCCCGTGTGTCCCCGCTCCGGCGGGACCACCGCGAGCGCGCCGAGGCAGGCCACTGCCGCGAGGCCGAACGCCCACCGCCAGCCGAGCGTCAGTCCGACGAGAGGCACCGCCACACCGGCGACCAGCGTCGAGATCGGGATGGCGGCCTGCTTGACGCCGAACGACAGGCCCTGCCGGTGCGCGGGCACCGAGCGCGCGAGCGAGAGGTTCGACCCGAGCTGGCCGAGGGCGTTCGACGCGCCCGCGAGGGCCACGAAGGCGAACAGGGTGGCGTACGACCGCGCGGCCAGCGCCACGAGCGTCATCGCCACCGCCGCGAGCACGATGCCCGCGCGGGTGGTGCGCTGCGGGCCGTACCGCTCGACGAGCCGTCCCGTCGGCACCGAGCACAGCGCGCACACGGCGAAGTACGCCGACACGAGACCGCCGAGCCCGGTCGCCGAGAAGTGCAGGTCCCGGGCGATGAGCACGGAGAGCCCGCCGAGCAGGAACACCGGGACGACGACCGCGACGGTCGCCGTCACCGCACCGGCGGCAGCGCGGACGGCACCGCCGCCGGTCGCGGCGGCGGTGGGGAGCGGGGGACGGAGGTCGGAGTCGGTCATCGCCCCATGACGGTACGGCCGCTCACGCTCGGTGCCGGTGTGGGGTCCGCCACGGCGGTGCGAAAGGATGCCGGGATGAGCGAGACCGCAGAATCCCTGGTCGCGGCCCACGACGAGTTGTGGCCGGAGATCGCGGGGCACCCGTTCCTGGTCGCCGCGGGGGCGGCCGCGTTGCCGGTGGAGACGTTCGACCGGTGGGTCGTCGCGGACCACTGGCTGCTGGTCGGGGTGCGGCGCTTCCTCGGCGGCCTCGTGCTCGCGGCGCCGGACGAGTACACCCGGGACGTCCTCGCCGGGGGGTTCGGCCCGCTGCAGGGCGTGCTGCACCTGTTCCGGCACGAGGCCTCGGTGCGGGCGCTCGACCTCGACGACGAGCCGGGCCCGGTCACGCTCGGGTACACCGCGTACCTGCTGGCGACGCTGCACGACGGGTTCGACGTCGCACTCTCCGCGCTGTACGCCACCGAGCGCGCCCGCCTCGACGCCTGGACCGCGGTGCGCTCGCGGTCGGACGCGACATCGCCGTACCGGCACTACCTCGACGCGTGGTCGTCCCCGTCGTACGCCGCCTGGGTGGACGCCCTCGGCGACCTGCTCGGGCTCGTCGCCGTGAGCGGGCCGACCGGGGCCATGTACTCGGCGTTCGGCCGCGTGACCCGGTTCGAGATCGACCTCTGGGACGCCGTGCACACCGGCGAGGGCTGGTAGCCGAGCGCGCCCGCCCGGGGCAGACTGACCGCCGTGCCCGAACTGCCCGAGGTCGAAGCGCTCGCCGCGTACCTCCGTGACCGCGCGGTCGGCCGCGTCGTCGCGCGAGTGGACACGCCCTCGATCGCGGCGCTGAAGACGTTCGACCCGCCGCCGACGGCGCTGGCCGGGCTCACGGTCACCGGGGCCGCCCGGCACGGCAAGTTCCTCGACCTCGACGTCGACGGCCTCCACCTCGTCGTGCACCTGGCCCGCGCGGGATGGCTCCGGTACCGCGAGGACCTGTCCGCCGCCGCGCCCAAGCCCGGCAAGGGACCCATCGCGCTGCGCGTCCACCTCGACGACGGGTCGGGGTTCGATCTCACCGAGGCAGGGACGAAGAAGGGTCTCGCCGTGTACGTCGTGCGCGACCCCGCCGAGGTGCCCGGGATCGCGCGGCTCGGACCCGACGCGTTGTCGGTGTCGCGCGCGGAGTTCGCGGCGCTGCTCGCCGGTCAGCGCGGCCGGCTCAAGGGCGTGCTCACCGACCAGTCCGTGCTGGCGGGTGTCGGCAACGCGTACAGCGACGAGATCCTGCACGTGGCGGGGCTGAGCCCGTTCGCGATCGCGTCGCGCCTCGGTGCCGACGACGTCGCGAGGCTGCACGAGGCGATGACGTCCGTCCTCACGGACGCCCTGGACCGCAGCGTCGGCCAGGCGTCGGCCACGCTGAAGGGCGAGAAGCGGTCGGGCCTCCGGGTCCACGCCCGCACCGGCCTGCCGTGCCCGGTGTGCGGCGACACCGTGCGCGAGGTGTCCTTCGCCGACAAGTCGCTGCAGTACTGCCCGACCTGCCAGACCGGCGGCAAGCCGCTCGCGGACCGGCGGATGAGCAAGCTCCTGCGGTGACCTGCGCTCCCGGCGGGCCGTCCGCGATGATCGTGGGGTGACCGGGACCACGGTGATGCTGTCCGCCGCGCTGGCGGTGGTGCTCGTCGTGGCCCTGCTCGCCCTGGTGCGACTGCGCGCGCGCCGGCTGATCGCCACGCCGGCGCAGCGGGCCACGTACGAGGTGCTGCACACCGCGTCGCTCGCGGCGCCGCCGCTGCGGGGCGGCCTGACCCGGGCGGGGGCGGTGAAGGCGGCACGTCCCCTCCACTCGCTGCTCGGTACGCCCGCGCTCGCGGTGGTCGGCACGTCGCCGCTCGAGGTCCTCGCCTGGGAGGGACCGGGCGAGCTCGACCACGGCCACCAGGTCGCCGTCGTCGCGGCGACCGCGGCCCGCAACGAGCGCCCGCTGCTGCTCCGCGCCGTGGACCTTCCGTGCGGCAGCCTCGACTGCACGCTCCGGGCGGGGGTGGCCGTCCCGCTCGAGTCGGGCGGCCGGATCGTCGGCGTCCTCGTGGCGCTCGCCGGCTCGGAGCCGCCGCCGGGTCTGCTGCGCGCCGCGCTGGAAACCGGCCGGTGGGTGTCGACCCAGCTCGAGCTCGCCGAGGCCGACGCCTCGCGCGATGCGCTCGCGCGGGCCGAGGTGCGCGCGCTGCGGGCGCAGATCAGCCCGCACTTCATCTACAACGCGCTCTCCGCCATCGGCTCGTTGATCCGCACCGACCCGGAGCGGGCGCGGGAGCTGATCGGGGAGTTCGCCGAGTTCACCCGGTACAGCTTCCGGGCGCACGGCGAGTTCACCACGCTCGCCGAGGAGCTGCGCTCGATCGACCGGTACCTGCTGCTCGAGCGCGCCCGGTTCGGGGAGCGCCTCCAGGTGCGCCTGCAGGTGGCGCCGGAGGTACTTCCGGTCGTCGTGCCGTTTCTCTGCCTGCAGCCCCTGGTGGAGAATGCGGTCCGGCACGGCCTCGCGACCAAGCCCGGCGGCGGCACGATCAGCATCGTCGCCGCGGACGCGGGCGCCGAGTGCCACATCACCGTCGAGGACGACGGAGTCGGGATGGACCCCGACCTGCTGCTGTCGCGCCGGTCTCCCGGGGAGGGCCACGTCGGCCTCGGGAACGTCGACGACAGGCTGCGGTCGGTGTTCGGGGAGTCGTTCGGGCTGGTCGTCGAGACCGCGCTCGGAGCGGGGACGAAAGTGAGCATGCGGGTGCCGAAGTTCCACCCGGGCGTACGCCCGTCCGCGCCGGTGGTGTCGTGACCACCGGGGTGGCCCTGCGCGTCCTCGCGGTCGACGACGAGGCGCCGCAGCTGGACGAGCTCGTGTACCTGCTGCGCGCCGACGACCGGGTGGCGTCCGTCGCGTCGGCCTCGGACAGCACCGAGGCGCTGCGCGTGCTGCGGGACGGGTCGACCGACGTGGTCTTCCTGGACATCCGGATGCCGGGCCTCGACGGGCTCGAGCTGGCGCGGGTGCTGCGGCGGTTCACGCAGCCGCCGTCGGTCGTGTTCGTCACCGCGCACGAGGACCGGGCGGTGGACGCGTTCGAGCTCGGCGCCGTCGACTACCTGCTCAAGCCGCTGCGCTCCGACCGGCTGGCGGAGTCGCTGCGGCGGGTGGTCGCGGCGCGTGCCGCGGCGCGTGTCCCCGCGGGTGCGGCCCCGCCGCCGGAGGGGGACGACGAGGTGATCCCCGTCGAGCTGGCCGGGACGACGCGCCTGCTGCCCCGCTCGCAGGTGCGGTGGGTGGAGGCGCAGGGCGACTACGCCCGGCTGCACACGGCCGAGGGCTCGCACCTGATCCGGGCGGCGCTGACCGTGCTCGCCGACCGGTGGGCGGACGCGGGGTTCGTCCGGATCCACCGGTCGTACCTGGTGGCGGCGCGGCGGATCAGCGAGCTGCGGCTGACCGGGTCGGGGTACGTCGTGGTGGTGGACGGGCAGGAGCTGCCGGTCAGCCGGCGCCACACGCGGGAGCTGAAGGAGCGCCTGGTCCGGGACGCGAAGACGGGCTGGACGCGGTAGCCCACCGCCGCCGGTCCGGTGAACGGGCGCCGTGGTCTCGCCCCGGTCCGGCGGTCCGCGTCCGGCGAGGTGGCCCGTGCGATCCGCACTGGCATTCCGCTGCGAGGGCGCCACCACCGGTACCCTCCGCCACGTGACGGACCGTCCGCCGCCCGAGCGCGTCCGCGTCGTCCTCTCCGACGGCCGGACGCCCAGGCCGCACGTCCGTACCGGCGCTTCCCGCGAGCTCGAGGAGCAGACCGGTGTCGGGGACGCCCTCGTGCGCGGCCTCGTCCGCGCCCAGCTCGCCCTCGCCCTCCGCCTCGCGGTCGTCGTCGGCATCGCGCTGGGCGTGCTGCCGCTGCTGTTCACCGTCGCGCCCGGCCTCGCCCGGGTGACGGTCGCCGGTCTCGCCCTGCCCTGGCTGCTCCTCGGCGTGCTCGCGTACCCGCTGCTGCTCGCGGTGGGCTGGGTGCACGTGCGGGTGGCGGAGCGCAACGAGAGGGACTTCGCCGAGCTGGTCGAGCGGTCCTGACCATGACCCACTCGCCGTACGCGCTGCCGGCCGTCGTGCTCGTCAGCCTGGTCACCGTGGCGATCGGCGCGTACGGCGTCCGGCTCGCCCGCACGACCAGCGACTTCCTCGTCGCGTCGCGCAGCGTCAGCCCGCGGTGGAACGCGGCCGCGATCGGCGGCGAGTACCTGTCCGCGGCGTCGTTCCTCGGCGTCGCCGGGCTGGTCATGAAGTACGGCGTCGACATGCTCTGGTACCCGGTGGGCTTCGCGGCGGGCTACCTGGCGCTGCAGCTGTTCGTGGCGGCGCCGTTGCGGCGGTCCGGCGCGTTCACGATCCCGGACTTCACCGAGGCACGGCTGGGCTCGCGCGCGCTGCGGCGGCTCGCGGCGGGGTTCGTGGTGTTCATCGGCTGGCTGTACCTGGTGCCCCAGCTCCAGGGGGCGGGCCTGACGCTCGGCACGGTCACCGGCGCCCCGTACTGGGTGGGCGCCCTGGTGGTCGGCGCGGTCGTCACGGCGAACGTCGCCTCCGGTGGCATGCGCTCGATCACGTTCGTGCAGGCGTTCCAGTACTGGCTCAAGCTGACCGCGATCTCGTTCCCCGTCGCGTTCCTGCTGCTGGCCTGGCAGCACGACGGCCGCCCGGCGCTGGGGCCGCCCGCCGAGCCGGCGTTTGCCCGGGCGACCACCGTGCGGGTCGAGACCGCCGTCCGCGTCACCGTGGACACCCCGACGCCCGTCACCGTCGACGGGCGCCCCGGCGTGTTCCGGGAGGGCGTACAGGACCTTCGCGCCGGTACCCGCGTGACGTTCCCCGCGGGCGCCGCCGTGCCGCACGTCGAGGGGCTCGCGGCGAGGGCGGGCCCGGCGTGGCTCGCCCCGGGCGCGAGCGGCGACATGGCGGGCGGGCACGCGCTGTTCGGCGTGTACTCGCTGATCCTCGCGACGTTCCTCGGCACGATGGGCCTGCCGCACGTGCTCGTCCGCTTCTACACGAACCCGGACGGCGCCGCGGCACGCCGCACGACGCTGGTGGTGCTCGGCCTGCTGGGGGCCTTCTACCTCTTCCCCACCGTGTACGGGGCACTCGGCCGGGTGTACGCCCCGGAGCTCCTGATGACCGGCCGTACCGACGCGGTGGTGCTGGTGCTCCCGGGTGCCGCGGTGGGCGGCATGACGGGGCACGTGCTGGGCGGGCTGGTGGCGGCCGGGGCGTTCGCGGCGTTCCTCTCGACCTCCTCGGGGCTCATGGTGAGCGTCGCGGGCGTCCTCTCGACGGACGTGGTCGGCCGGGGCTCGGTGCGGGACTTCCGGCTCGCGGCGCTCGTCGCCGGACTGGTGCCGCTCTTCCTGGCCCTCCGGGTGAGCGGACTCGACGTGTCGCAGGTCGTGGGCCTCGCCTTTGCGGTCGCCGCGTCGAGCTTCTGCCCGCTCCTCGTCCTCGGCATCTGGTGGCGCGGCCTGACCTGGGTCGGCGCGGCCGCGGGGCTGGCCGCGGGTGGCGGCTCGGCGGTCGCCGCGGTCCTCGCCGCGATCGCGGGACCGCCGCTCACGGGCTGGCCGGGCGCGCTCGTCGCGCAGCCGGCGGCATGGACGGTGCCGCTCGCGTTCGCGGTGATGATCGCCGTGTCGCTGGCGACCCGCGACCGCGTCCCGGAGGACGTCGGCCGCACGATGCTCCGCCTGCACGCCCCCGACGCGCTGCGCATGCGCGTTCGCCCGTCGGCGTGACGCGTGTCACTCGGCGCAGCCGGGGGGCCGCTCGTCGCACGGCGCTTCCCGGGTGAGCCGGCGGCTTCCTACCGTGCGCTGATCACACGCACAGCGGAAGGCGGCACATGTCCACAGATGCGCGAGATCGGGTCACACCCGACGACGAGCGGTACACGGCGATGGCGGCGAGCGCCGAGTTCGACGCGCTGCGGCGGGCGCTGCGGTCGTTCGTCTTCCCGATGACCGTGGCGTTCCTCGCCTGGTACCTGCTCTACGTCCTCCTCTCCGCGTACGCCCGCGGCTTCATGGGCACGACGCTGATCGGCCACGTCAACGTGGCCTTCGTCTTCGGGATCCTCCAGTTCGTCTCCACGTTCCTGATCGCCTGGTGGTACTCGCGGTACGCGGCGGCGAAGATCGACCCCGTGGCCGACCGGCTCCGCGCCGAGCTGGAGAGCGCGGTCACCCGATGAGCACGCGCACGCTCACGATCATCCTGTTCCTCTGCTTCGTGGCGGTCACGCTCGGTATCACCGTGTGGGCGAGCCGGCAGACCAAGACGGCCGTGGACTACTACGCCGGTGGCCGGTCGTTCTCCGGCTTCCAGAACGGGCTCGCCATCGGCGGCGACTACATGTCGGCCGCCTCGTTCCTCGGCATCGCCGGGCTCATCGCGCTCTACGGCTACGACGGCTTCCTGTACTCGATCGGCTTCCTCGTGGCGTGGCTCGTGGCGCTGCTGCTGGTCGCGGAGCTGATGCGGAACTCCGGCAGGTACACGATGGCGGACGTGCTGTCGTACCGGATGCGGCAGCGGCCCGTCCGCACGGCAGCCGCGGTCTCGACGATCACCGTCTCGATCTTCTACCTGCTCGCCCAGATGGTGGGCGCGGGGGCGCTGGTCGCCCTGCTGCTCGGCATCAAGCCCGGGACGACGTTCCTCGGGATGACCGCCGACCAGGCGAAGGTCGCGACGATCGTCATGGTCGGCGTCCTGATGATCGTGTACGTCACGGTCGGCGGCATGAAGGGCACCACGTACGTCCAGATCGTCAAGGCCGGCCTGCTCATGGTCGGCGCGGCGCTGATGACGGTGCTCGTGCTCGCGCACTTCGGCTTCAACCCGTCGACGATGCTCGGCAGGGCGATGGCGGCGTCCGGCAAGGGTCCCGCGTTCGTCGAGCCCGGCCTGCGGTACGGCAAGGACATCGCCGGTGACCCCGTCGCGACACTGTGGAGCAAGCTCGACCTGATCAGCCTCGGCCTGGCGCTCGTGCTCGGCACGGCGGGCCTGCCGCACATCCTGATCCGCTTCTACACCGTCCCGACGGCACGGGCGGCGCGGAAGTCGGTGCTGTGGGCCATCGGCCTGATCGGCGCGTTCTACCTGATGACGCTCGCGCTCGGCTTCGGCGCGGCGGCGCTCGTGGGCCACCAGGCGATCACCGCCCAGGACCCGGCGGGCAACACGGCGGCCCCGCAGCTCGCGGAGAAGCTCGGGCTCGACCTCGGCGGTACGACCGGGGGTGCGGTGCTGCTCGCGGTGATCGCCGCGGTCGCGTTCGCCACGATCCTCGCGGTCGTCGCCGGGCTGACGCTCGCGTCGTCGTCCTCGCTGGCCCACGACTTCTACGCCAACGTGGTCAAGCGCGGCACCGCGACCGAGCGCCAGGAGGTGATCGTGGCGAAGGTGGCGGCGTTCGCGATCGGGGGCGTCTCCATCCTGCTGAGCATCTTCGCCACGAAGCTGAACGTCGCGTTCCTCGTGGCGCTGGCCTTCGCGATCGCCGCGTCGGCGAACCTGCCGGCGATCCTGTTCTCGCTGTTCTGGAGACGGTTCAACACCGCCGGTGCGGTGGCCGGCATCTACGGCGGGCTGCTGTCGGCCGTGGTGCTCGTGTTCTTCTCGCCGGTCGTGTCGGGGAAGGTCGCCCCGGACGGGAAGAGCGCCTCGCTCTTCCCGCTCGGCACGGACTTCCACTGGTTCCCCCTCGAGAACCCCGGCCTGGTGTCCATCCCGCTCGGCTTCCTCTGTGCGTACCTCGGCACCGTGCTGAGCAAGGAACACGACGAGGCCAAGTACGCGGAGCTCGAGGTCCGGTCCCTCACCGGAGCGGGCGCCCACTAGGAGCCGACCCCGGCGCCGGCGGGTGGCCCGTACCCCGTCGGCGCCGGACCGCGCCCCGGCGCGTGGAGATCGGGTTCATGGGTAGCCTGTGGCCGACACCGTAGGCGGACGAACCCGAGGGGCTGATCGAGCGGATGGGATACGGCAGCGGACAGCGCGTCCTCGTCACCGGCGGCAGCGGGTTCGTGGGCAGTCATCTGGTCGATGCGCTCCTCGAGCGCGGGGCCGAGGTGGTCGCGGTCGACAACCTCGTCACCGGGAGACCGGAGAACCTGGCCCACCTCGCGGACGAGCCGCGCTTCGAGTTCGTCGAGGCGGACGTGTCGGAGTCCCTGCCCGTCGACGGTCACTTCGACGCGGTGCTGCACTTCGCGTCCCCCGCGTCCCCGGTGGACTTCGGCCGCATCCCCGTGGAGATCATGCGGGTCAACTCCCTCGGCACGCAGCACTGCCTCGACCTCGCCGCGGCCTGCGGTGCCCGGTTCCTGCTCGCGTCCACGTCCGAGGTGTACGGCGACCCGGAGGTGCACCCCCAGCCGGAGACCTACTTCGGCAACGTCAGCCCGCTCGGCCCCCGCGCCGTGTACGACGAGGGCAAGCGGTACGCCGAGGCGCTCACGATGGCGTACCACCGGCACCGCGGCGTGGACGTGGGCATCGTGCGGATCTTCAACACGTACGGTCCGCGGATGCGCCCCGACGACGGCCGCGCGATCCCCAACTTCATCCGGCAGGCGCTGTCCGGGGAGCCGCTCACGCTGTACGGCGATGGTGAGCAGACCCGCTCGATCTGTTACGTCAGCGACCTCGTCGACGGGATCCTGCTGCTGCTCGACTCGGGCGAGGTGGGCCCGATGAACTGCGGCACCGAGCACGAGATGACGATGCGGCACCTCGCCGGGACGATCCGGGACCTCTGCGGGTCCTCCTCGGAGCTCGTGTCGGAGCCGTTGCCGGAGAACGACCCCCTGCAGCGCCGTCCCGATCTGACCCGCATCCGTGAGACGCTCGGGTACGAGCCGGTCGTGTCCCCGGTCGACGGTCTCGAGAGGACCATCGAGGACCTGGCCGCCCGGCTCGCCGTCCCGACGCTCGCATCCACCGGAGGCCATCGTGCAGCCCCGTGACATCCCCACCGTCACCGTCGACCAGGTACCGGACTCGGTGTACCTGCTGGACGTGCGCGAGGACGACGAGTGGACGGCGGGCCACGCCCCGCATGCCGTCCACCTCCCGATGCAGGAGATCCCCACACGGATGGGCGAGATCCCGCAGGACCAGACCGTCGTGGTGACGTGCCGCGCCGGCGGCCGCTCGGCGCAGGTCACGGCGTACCTGCGCGCCCAGGGGTACGACGAGGTGTCCAACCTGGCCGGCGGCATGCAGGCGTGGTCAGCGGCGGGTCGTGCGCTCACCTGCGGTGAGGGAACTCCGCAGATCATCTGACAGGAACCGCTCGGACACGTAGAGTGAGTTCGTGCCCAGCGAGCACCCCCTGGTGGTGGCCCACCGCGGCTCCTCCGCGCTGGAGCCCGAACACACCCTCGTCGCGTACGAGCGGGCGATCGCGGAGGGGGCCGACGCGCTCGAGTGCGACGTGCGCCTGACCCGGGACGGCCACCTCGTCCTCATCCACGACCGCCGGATCGACCGCACGTCGAACGGCCGCGGCCTCGTCAGCACGCTCGACCTGCCGACGCTGCGCGGGATGGACTTCGCATCGTGGCACTCCCCGGTCCCGGACTCGGCCGACGAGCTCGTCCGGGAGCGCCTCCGCGACTCCGCGCGGTCGCGGGTGCTGAGCCTCGCCACCCTGTTCGAGCTGGTGGAGGCGGCGGACCGGCCGGTGAAGCTGCTGGTCGAGACCAAGCACCCCACCCGGTACGCGGGGCTGGTGGAGCAGACGCTCGTGGACCTCATGTCGCGCTACGGCTTCGACCGCCCCGGGCACCGCGACGACGCCCGCGTGACGGTGATGTCCTTCTCGTCGCTCGCCGTGCGAAGGGTCCGCGAGCTCGCGCCGGCCGTCCCCACGGTGCTGCTGCTCGGCTCGGTGCCGGTCGTCCGCCGCGACGGCTCGCTGCCGCGGGGTTCCACCATCGCCGGCCCCGGTGTCCACATCGTCCGGGCGCACCCGACGTACGTGCGGCGCGTGCGGGAACGTGGCTACAAGGTGTACGTGTGGACAGTGGACGAACCCGACGACATCGATCTCGTGGTCTCGCTCGGCGCGGACGCGATCATCACCAACCGGCCGGCCCTGGTGCTGCGGCGGCTCGGCCGGTGAGCGCCCCGCCGGACCAGGTCGTGCTGCTGGAGCTGTTCCGCAGCATGCTGGACGCGTTCAACGACGGGGCCGGCCACCGGGCTCTCCTCGCCCGGCTGGTGACCGCGGCCGAGGGCTTCGGGGGCGGGCGGGCCGCGTGTTTCACGGTGGTCGAGCCCGACGGCGGCCGGGTCGTCGTCACCAGCCCGTCCGCCGAGTGGCTCCAGGGCCGGCACGTCCCGTGGCGGGACTCCGCGATGGCCGCGCTGATCGCGACCGGCCGGAGGACGTCCGCGTACCCCGTGGAGACCGGCTCGCCGATGTGGCGGACGGACCTCGTCTCGCACGGCCTCGCGAGCGCGCTGCTGTCCCGTGCGGTCGCGACCGGGCGCACGGTGGGGCTGCTGCACGTGTTCTACGCCGAGGAGGAGCCACCGGTGGACGACACCCGGCGGGCGATCCTCGAGCTGATCGCGTCGGCGTGCGGGGTGCTCGTCGAGGGTGGTGGCAACGGGCCCGCCCGGGACACGGTGGACGGTCACGCGTCCACGGTGGCCGCGTCCATTGCGGACGGTCTCGCGGTACTCGGCGGCGACGGCACCGTCCGGTCGTGGAACCGCGCCGCGAGAGCGCTGACGGGGCTGCCGCGGGAGTCCGTCCTCCACCGGGTACCGCCCTTCCCGGTGCCGGAGCCCGGGCAGGTGGTGGACCACCGGCTGGACTCCGGGCGCTGGATCCAGATCGTGTGCTCGACCCTCGGGGGGACCGGGGAGCAGGTGGTGACGTTCCGCGACGTCACGGTCCCGAAGCTGGACGAGGAGGCGAAGGACCTGTTCCTCGCGACGACGAGTCACGAGCTGCGCACGCCGGTGACGGTCGTCAAGGGGTACGCCGACACGCTCCTCGACCGCTGGTCGTCCCTCGGGCCGGAGCAGCGGCTCGCGGGCGTGCGGGTGATCCAGCAGCGCAGCACCCAGCTCGCCGACCTGGTCGAGCGGCTGCTGCTGGGCTCGAAGCCCACCGAGGGCGCCGTGCGGGTGGTGAGCGAGCCGTTCGACCTCGCCACGGTGGTCGCGGAGGCCACCGCCGGCCTGCTCGACGGCTCGCCGCGGCACCGGCTGGTCCTCGACCTGCCCGCCGACCTGCCGCCGGCCCGCGGCGACCGGATCGGCACGGCGACCGTCCTCGCGGAGCTGGTCACGAACGCCGCCAAGTACTCCCCGGACGGTGGTGAGATCACCGTCACGGGCGCCTGCGACGCGACCACCGTGGTGCTCCGGGTGGCCGACCGGGGGATCGGCGTACGGCCCGACGACGTGGAGCGGGTGTTCGACCGCTTCTGGCAGGCCGAGGCCGGTGACCAGCGGCGATTCGGCGGCGTGGGCCTCGGGCTCTACATCGCGCGGCAGCTCGTGGACCGGCAGCACGGCTGGATCTCGCTGCGGCCCCGGGGCGGCGGCGGGACGGTCGTCCGGGTGCGGTTGCCACGGGCGGACACCGGCGGATCTCCCGCTATCACTTGATTCCGCAACATTCTCACGGGATCGTGTCATGGAGTCGGCCCGGCTGCGTTCCCCAGGTGGCGGGGGTTTTGCTCGAGGTGAGCGGGGAACAGCAGGGCGTAAGGTGCAAATCCGGCAGGGGGGAGCGGGCGTGACGTCGACCTCGACCACGACGAGGGACGCGTGTGCCGTCGTCGTGCCACACGACGTCCGCAGCGCGTCGGTGGCCCGGCATCACCTGTGCCGCGACCTGAGCGCGCACTGCGTCGACGACGGCCTCGCGAACGACGCCGAGCTCCTGCTCTCCGAGCTCGTGGGCAACTCCGTACGGCACGCGCGCCCGCTCCCGGGCGGGGTGGTCCGGGTGGCGTGGGAGATCGCGTCGCGGGAGGTCGTGCTCCGCGTGACCGACGGCGGCAGCACCAACGGCCACCGGCCGCAGGCGTCCGCCGCTGCTCCCGACGCCGTGTCGGGACGCGGCCTCACGATCGTGGCCGCGCTCGCCGCCCGGTGGGGCGTGGAGCCCGCGCGCGGCGGCCAGTCCGTCTGGGCCGTCCTCGGCGCCCGCTGAGCTCAGCGGGCGCTCGGAGCCGGCTCCCTCGCCAGTGGACAGGACATGCACCGCGGGCCGCCCCGCCCGCTCCCCAACTCCGATCCCGCGATGCGCACGACCTCGATGCCGGCCTCCTCGAGCCGCGCGTTCGTCTCGGTGTTGCGCTCGTACGCGACCGCCAGCCGGGGCGCGAGGCACAGCGTGTTGTTGCCGTCGTCCCACTGTTCGCGCTCGGCGGTGATCGGGTCGAGGCCGGTGTCGATGACCCGCAGCGTGTCGATGTGCATGGCCTTCGCCGCGGCCACGAGGAACGGTTCGGGCGCCGCCACCACCGGCTCGCCGTCGTCGCGTGCCGTGAGCGTGTACGCCTGGAGCGCGTCCGCGATGTTCGGGTACATCACGACCGCGTCGACGTCGACCATCGTGCACACGGTGTCGAGGTGCATCGTCGCGCGGTCCTGCGCGATCGGGACCGCCAGGACGGAGTGCGCGAGCCCGAGCGAGAACAGCCGCCTGGCGAGCCGCTCGGCCCCCGCGGGGGTGGTGCGCTCCCCGACGCCGACCGCGACGACGCCCGGGCCGAGCAGCAGCACGTCCCCGCCCTCGAGGTGCTCGAGCGAGGGGTCGTACAGGCGCCCGGCGCCACCGAAGCGCGGATGGTGGGTGTACACCGCCCGGGTGAGCGTCGTCTCGCGCACGCGGGCCGGCATCGCGAGGCTGGTCACCGCGACGTGGTCCCGCACCCACGTGCTGGAGTCCCGGGTGAACAGCAGGTTCGGCAGCGGGTCGATGACGAAGTCGTGCTCGTCCATCAGCGTGTACGTCAGGCCGGTGCCGCTCCGCAGCTCGTGGTGGGCGAGCCCGGCCGTCAGCACGTCGGCGAGCGCCGCGGGGTCCAGCTCGTCGAGGTGCCGCTCGACCTCGCGGCGCAGCGTCTGACCCAGGCGTACGTCCGACAGCACCGCGTCGGTCGCCTCGGCACGGGCGGCATCGACGGCGAGCGTCTCCCGGACGAGGTCGGCCAGGTACAGCACCTCGACCCCGCGGCGGCGCAGCGCCTCGGCGAACGCATCGTGCTCGTCCTGTGCCCGGTCCACCCACGGGATGCCGTCGAACAGCAGGCTGTCGTTGTTCCGCGGGGTCAGCCGCTTCAGCTCGGGACCCGGCCGGTGCAGGAGCACGGTCTGGAGCCGCCCCACCTCACTGTCGACGAAGTGGTTTCCCGTCACCGTGGCAGCGTACGCGCGCGGGGGTCTAGGGTCGGTCCAGCAGGTCCTTCGGCGAGGAGGCCGCCATGGGTGACAAGTCGCCCCACAAAACCGTCGCGAAGAAGCCGAGCAAGACGGTCAAGGAGAAGCGCGCCGTGAAGAAGGCGAAGCACACCACGGCGGCGCAGCCGCTGTTGCCGCCGCGCCGGCACGGCTAGCGGCCGCACGGCTAGCGGCCGCACGGGTCAGGGCCGGCACGGGTCCGGCCCGCCCGGTCAGGCCCCGCACCTCAGGGCCGGCACCCTCAGGGCGCGGGATCCGGGATCAGTTTGCCGGGGTTGAGGATGCCCTCGGGGTCGAGAACGCCCTTGACCGCCCGCATCACCTCCACGCCGAGGAGCCCGATCTCGTCCACCATCCAGTCACGGTGGTCGGTGCCCACCGCGTGGTGGTGTGTCACGGTCGCCCCGGACTGGACGATGACGTCGGTGGCGCTCCGCTTCGCGAGCAGCCACTGCTCCTCGGCGCGGTCGTCGTCGCGGTCCGCGAGCACGGTGAAGTACAGCGACGCGCCGCTCGGGTACACGTGCGACACGTGCGCCAGCACCAGCGGCTGCGTCTCGCCGCGGGACAGCGAGTAGCGCAACGCACCGCGGACCGCGTCGTGGAGGCCGGTGAGGTCGGACCACGACGTCGCCGTCTCGAGCGTCTCGACGAGCGCACCCGCGGCGAGCAGGTCGTCGCGGAGGTACGGGCCGCTGTACCGGCCCCGGCGCCACGCGTCGCCGACCGCGGTGCCGAGGCGCAGGCCGCCGCCCGCCCTGAGCACCGCGGCAGCGGCACGGCGCCGGTCCGCCACGGTCCCCTCGCTGCCCTCCCAGCCCGCGATGAGCAGGCAGCCCCCGCCGTGCCCGCGGAGGGTCAGCATGCCGCGCAGGACCTTCGTCTTGGCGCCGGGCGCGAGCGCGAGGTTGGCGCGCGTCTCCTCGGCGTCGGAGAGCCGCGCCACGTCGGGGGCGAGGCCGGCCTGGGTCAGCCGGCGGAGCGCCTTCACGCCCTCGGCGAACGTCTTGAACGACCACCCCTCGTCCACCACGGCCCGCGGCTTGCGGCGGACGCGCAGCCGCATTCCGGTGATCACGCCCAGGGTGCCCTCGGAGCCGAGGAGCAGCGCCCGGAGGTCCGGTCCGGCCGCCGACGCCGGGCCGCGCCCGACCTGGATCGTCCCGGCGGGAGTGGCGACGCGGAGTGCGAGGACCAGGTCGTCGAAGCGGCCGTATCCGGTGGACGCCTGCCCGGCGGAGCGGGTGGCCGCGTAGCCGCCGAGCGTCGCGTGTTCCCAGGACTGCGGGTGGTGGCCGAGGGTGAGCCCGTGCTCGGCGAGGAGCTGCTCGGCCTCGGGGCCCCGGAGACCCGGCTCCGCCCACACGGTGAGCGACTCGGTGTCCACCTGGGACAGTGCGTCCATCCGCCGGAGGTCCAGGCTGACGACGGCGCGGTGACGGCCCGTCTCGGCGGTCACGCCGCCCACCACGCTGGTCCCGCCGCCGAACGGCACGACCGCCAGGCGGTACCGGCTGCACGCCTCGAGGACGGCGAGGACCTGTGCGTGGCTGCCGGGGGTGACGACCACGTCCGGGGCGGCCACCTCGCCGCGCCGGTGCCGCAGGAGATCCAGGTAGCTCTTGCCGCCCGCGTGGCGCAGCCGCGCCTCGGGGGTGTCGTCGAGGTTGTCCGCGCCGACGGCCTCGGCGAGGGCGGTCCAGGCGAGGTCGGGCACCGCGGGCGGGGGCAGCTCGCCGGGCACCGCCGCGTCACCGGCGTCGGTGAGGCCGATGCGCTTGGCGAGCCACGTCCGCGCCTGCGGGGGCAGGCCGGTGCGCCGCGCCGGATCGCCCCAGCCGCCGGTGACCATGTCCCGGACAGGCAGGGTGTTCTCGTCCACGGTCATGCGTACAGTGTTACAGATGGCAGCACAACGTCACATCCAGACCCGGGGAGGCGGCAGTCGTCACAGCGACGAGGCTGTGCTCGACGCTGTACGCGCCAGTGTCCTCGCCGTCGGCGTCAGACGCACGACTCTCGTGGACGTGGCGCGTCGCGCCGGCGTCAGCCGGATGACGCTGTACCGCCGGTGGGGCGACGTGGACCGCCTGGTACGCGACCTGATGACCCGGGAGTTCCACGCCGTGGTCGCGAGCGTGGCCGAGGCCGGGCAGGACGACGCCGGGCCGGGCCTGGTCCCGGCGATCGTCGCGGCCGTGTCGGGACTGCGCCGGGAGCCGCTGTTCGCACGGGTGCTCGACGTGGATCCCGACCTCCTGCTGCCGTACGTCACGGACCGCCTCGGCAGCACGCAGCGCGCCGTGGTGGAGCTGCTGACCGCCGGCCTCCGCGCGGCGCAGCAGGACGGCGGGGTGCGGGCCGGTGATGCCGTCCGGATGGCGTACACGGTCCTGCTGATTGCCCAGTCGTTCGTGCTCTCCGCGCGCACGGTGGCCGAGCACCTCGACGACGGGGCCCTGGACACGGAGCTGACGCGGGCGCTGGAGGCGTACCTCCGGTGAACTCGTCGCTGAACGCCCCGCGTCGCGCCCGCGACCTCGACGCGCTCGCCGGGGAGACGGTCGACGTACTGGTCGTCGGCGGGGGGATCACCGGGGTGGGCGTGGCCCTGGACGCGGCGTCCCGCGGCCTGTCGGTCGCCCTCGCCGAGCGGGGTGACCTCGCCCAGGGCACCAGCCGCTGGTCCAGCAAGCTCGTGCACGGCGGGCTGCGGTACCTCGCGAGCGGCGACGTCGGGCTCGCGTACGAGAGCGCTGTCGAACGCGGGATCCTGCTGGGCCGTACGGCGCCGCACCTGGTCCGTCCACTCGCGACCGTGCTGCCGCTGGTCCCGGCGACGTCCACGGTGGACGCCCGGCTGACCCGCGCCGGGCTCGCTGCGGCGGACCTGCTCCGGCGTGCCGCCGGGACGCCGGGCCGGGTGCTCCCGCGCTCTCGCCGGGTCGGCCCCGCGGCGGCGTCGCGGCTGGTGCCGGCGGTCGACACCGCCGGCCTGCGGGGCGCGCTGGTCTGGTGGGACGGGCAGCTCACCGACGACGCGGCGCTCGTGGTGGCGGTGGCCCGGACCGCGGCCTCGTACGGCGCGCGGATCCTCACCCGCGTCGAGGCGCGGGACGTGACGGGCGACGGCGCGACCCTCGTCGACCGGCGCACCGGCGCGGCCCTCGCCGTCCGCGCGAGGTCGGTGATCGGCGCGACCGGCGTCTGGGCGGGTGAGCTGGACCCCGACGTGGTGCTGCGGCCCTCGCGGGGCACGCATCTCGTCGTCCCCTCGGCCCTGCTCGGCGGCCTGCCCGCCGCGCTCACCGTGCCCTATCCGGGGGAGCGGAACCGGTACGTGTTCGCCCTCCCGGCGGGCGGCGGCCGCGCGTACGTCGGGCTGACCGACGACCCGGCGGAGTTCCCCGGCGAGGCGGACCCCGCGCCCGGACCGTCCGATGTGGACACGCTCCTCGGGGCGGTGAACGCGGTCCTCGCGGTGCCGCTCACTCCGGGTCACGTACTCGGCACGTTCACGGGCCTGCGGCCGCTGCTCGCCGGTGACGGGGCCGGCGGGCGGAGTGCGGACCTGTCCCGCCGGCACGCAGTCCGGATCGGGTCGACCGGGGTGGCCACCGTCGTCGGCGGCAAGCTCACGACGTACCGGCGGATGGCGGAGGACGCCGTGGACACGGTCGTCGCGGCGCGACGCCTCCGGGCCGGCCGTGGCCACACGCGGGACCTGCCGCTCGTCGGCGCCGCGCCGCTCCCGGTCCTGCGACGGGTACCCGCACCGGAACGGCTGGTACGCCGGTACGGCACCGAGGCGCCGCGTGTCCTCGGCGCCGACGACCGTCCACTCGCGACAGGCGTCGAGGTCACGGCCGCCGAGGTGCGCTTCGCCGCGCGGCACGAGGGCGCGCTGGACGCAGGCGACGTGCTCCACCGCCGGACCCGGATCGGGCTCGTCCCCGCGGACGCGGCGGCGTGCCGCCCGGCGGTCGAGGAGTTGCTGGCGAACGTTCCCGAGTTGAAGGGGTTCGCCTCCTGAGGGAGGGTTCATCGGGTTTCGGCCCGCTCTGGATCACCCGGACGATACTTTCGGCCCGCTGGCGGCCCGTCTAGTGTCGGTCCGGAGGCACGAACCTTTGTCGGAGGAGGTCCGCGTGCCGCGCCTGGACATCTCGTTGGCGTCGGTCGAACTGGTCACCGGGTCGGCGCCTGCCCTGCGGGTGGTGCACACGGACGACGAGACCGGTCCGCGCCCGGAC
The DNA here is from genome assembly GCA_036402915.1 of Mycobacteriales bacterium. Classification (GTDB taxonomy): domain Bacteria; phylum Actinomycetota; class Actinomycetes; order Mycobacteriales; family HKI-0501; genus JAVEDU01. The sequence continues at coordinate 6,236 of DASWRY010000029.1, read as the reverse complement.
TGGTACACCGTGGTGGCGACCGCGGAAGAGCCATGCCTGCTCCTCGACGCGGGCGGACTCGTCGGTGCGGTGTCGGGGCCCTTCCTCGCACTGTTCGGACTGGACTCCGCCGTCGACGTGCTGGGCCGGGGCCTGCTGGACGATCTCCTGGACCTGGTGGACTTCTCCGCACGCTCGTCGCGCCTGGGCTCCCCCGAGCTGGAACGGATCCCGCCTCTCCAGTCCCTGCGGTCCGGCGGGCTCGCCCGCGGGCTGCTCCGGGTCCGCGTGCACGGCCGGGTCCACACGATCGACGCCGTCACCACGCCGGTGCGGCGGGACGGTCAGGTCAGCGGGTCGCTGACGTTCTTCTCCACGATCTGAGCCGTCGCGCGGGCCAGCACGACCTTCGGCGGCAGGCCCAGTGCGGCCGCGGCGGCGACCACGTCGTCGTACTCGACGGACGCGTTCACCGGCGTCCCGTCCAGGTACGCCGTCTTCACCCGGACCGCCCGGCCCGCGACGTCCACTGTGGACACGCGACGGTCGAGGCGGTGCTTGTCCACCCGGTACTCCCGCAGCCCGATCGCACTGGTCTCGGTGAACACGACCCGCCGGAGGGCCGCGGCGCGCTCCGCCGGGCAGAGGACGTGGAGCGTGTGCGCCGGGCGGCCCTTCTTCATCACGACGGGCGACAGCCACGCGTCCGACGCTCCGGCCTGCAGCAGCGCCTCCAGGGCGGGCGGCCACAGGCGCGGGTCGAGATCGTCCACGTTGGTCTCGAGCACGACCGCGGTCGGCGGCTCGGCGAGCGGGTCGCCCAGCACGAGGCGCAGGAGGTTCGGCACCTCGGGGACGTCCCGCGCGCCGGCGCCGTGCCCGGTCCCCGCCGGGACCATGTCCGGGAGCGGTCCCGACCCGGTCGTGAGCGCGGCGAGCAGCGCGGCGCCCGTCGGCGTGCACATCTCGTACGGCGCGCTGCCCGCGCGGACCGGCAGCCGCGCCTCCCCGAGCAGGGCGAGCACCGCCGGGGCCGGTACCGGCACGATCCCGTGCCGTCCCCGCGCCTGCCCCGAGCCGAGGGAGACGGGGCCGGTGACGAGGCGCCCGAGGCCGCGTTCCGCCCGCAGCCAGGCGATCCCGGCGCAGGCGCCGACCACGTCGGCGAGGGCGTCGAGCGCTCCCACCTCGTGGAAGTGCACGTCGTCCGGCGGTACGCGGTGCACGGACGCCTCCGCCCGGGCCAGCCGCGCGAACACGTCCTCGGCGTCGCCGCGGACCGCCCCGGGCAGCCGGGCCAGGAGGGCGCGGACGTCGGCCCAGGTGCGGGTGACGCCGGGTTCGGCGGCACACGAGACCCTCACCCGGACCGCGCCGATGCCGTGCCGCACCGTCTCGGTGGCGGCGAGCCGGATCGCCCCCGTGCCGAGGCGGTCGACGGCGTCCTGCAGGACGGCGAGCGGTACACCCGCGTCCACGAGCGCGCCGAGGAACATGTCGCCGCTCGCGCCCGCGGTGCAGTCGAGCCAGCCGATCACCCGCGGCCGTCCGCGACCGGGCCCACGGGACCGGCCGTACCCACGGGACCGGCCGGGCCCGCGCGCCGCGCGCGGCGGGCGACCCTGGCGGCGAACAGGCCGGCCCCGAACCCGTTGTCGATGTTCACGACCGTGACGCCGGGCGCGCAGGAGTTCAACATCGCGAGCAGCGCCGCCACCCCGCCGAACGACGCCCCGTACCCGACCGACGTCGGCACGGCGACGAGGGGGACGCCGACGATCCCCCCGACCGCGCTGGGCAGCGCGCCGTCCATCCCCGCCACGACGACGAGGCAGTCGGCGTCGCCCAGCGCGCCCACCTCGCCGGCGAGCCGGTGCAACCCCGCCACGCCGACGTCGCAGATCCGCCGTACCTCGACCCCGGCCACGCGCGCCGTGAAGGCCGCCTCGGCGGCCACCGGGGAGTCGGACGTCCCGGCGCTCAGCACGGTCACGCGGCCGGTCACCGCTCCCGGCAGCGGGCCGACGGCGATGCACTGCGCCTCGCCGTCCTCGGTGACGTGCGGGCCGAACGCCTCCCGCACCTCCGCCCGCATCGCCACGGTCGCCCGGGTCAGCAGGGCCGGCTGGTCGGGGTGCGCGTCCTGCAGCGCGCGGAGGATCTCGACGGCCTGGCGGGGCGACTTCCCGGCGCCGTACACGACCTCCGGGTCGCCGGTACGGAGTGCCCGGTGGGTGTCCACCCGGGCGAACCCGAGGTCGGTGTAGCCGGGGCCGAGGGGCTCGTAGGGTGCGGTGGTGAGGCGCTCGAGGGCCGCGTCCACGTCGACCACACCGTCGGCGACGGCGGTCAGCAGGGCGCGGGCGGCCTGGCGATCCACGCGTGAACTCTAGGGGCCGACGGCCTCGTGGGTCACGCCCTCGGTGGGGGCTTCCGAGGTTGGTCCCGGTGCCCGGATGCGGTCCCGACGGAGCACCCGGCCCGGCCCGGACCCCCGGGCGGCCCCGCCGGCCCCGCCGGGACCCCGGCTATCCCGCCCGGCCCCCGGCGAGCCGGCCCTGCCACTGGTCGAAGAACACCGCGACCAGGATCAGCAGGCCGATGATGATCTGCAGGTAGAACGCGTTCACGTTCAGCAGGTTGCCGCCGTTGTTCAACGTCGCGACGATCAGCGCGCCGGCCGCCGCACCGAACGCGCCGCCCTTCGCGCCGAACAGGCTCGCCCCGCCGATCACGCAGGCGGCGATCGCGTTCAGCTCGTAGCCGATGCCCGCGGTCGGGTTGCCGCCGCCGAGGCGCGACGCGAGCAGGACGCCGCCGAGCGCGGCGAGCGTCCCGGAGATGACGTACACCGTCACCAGCACGGTCCGGACCGGCACGCCCGCGAGGCGTGCCGACTCGGGGTTGGAGCCGATGGCGTACACGTACCGCCCGAACGTCGTGCGCCGCAGGACGAACGCCGTCACCACCGTCACCGCCGCGAACAGCCACAGCAGGTTCGGCAGGCCGAGCAGCGTGCCGTTCGCGATCGTGGTGAACCCGTTCGGCAGCGGGCCGATCGTCGCCGCGTCGGTGAACACCAGCACGACGCCGCGGGCGATGCCGAGCATGCCCAGCGTGACGATGAACGCCGGCAACTGCGCGTACGCGACGAGGATCCCGTTCACCAGGCCGCAGACGACGCCGGTGAGCAGCCCGCCGAGGATCGCGAGCGGGATCGGTACGCCGTGGACGATCAGCTCCGCGGTGACACAGCCCGCGAGGCCGAGCACCGAGCCCACCGACAGGTCGATGCCGGCCGTCAGGATCACCAGCAGCTGGCCGATCGCGATGATGCCGACGATCGCGACCTGGCGGGCCAGGTTGGCGAGGTTGGCACTCGTGAGGAACTGGTCCGACGCCAGGGTCAGCGCGCCGAACACCACCAGCAGGACGATGATCCCGCCCGCGTCCCGTCCGAAGATGTCACCGAACGTGAGGACCCGCTCCTCCGGTGTCTTCGCGGCGGCAGGGGCGTCGACGGTGTCAGTGCGCGACATCTGTACCTCCGGCGGACGGCGCGAGGTCTCCCACGCGCGAGGTGGGTGTGGCACCGGGACTGGCGAGGTGGAGCACCTGCTCCTCGGTCGCCTCGGCGGCGGTCAGCTCGCCGGCGACGAGGCCCTCCCGCATGACCAGCACGCGGTCGGCGAGGCCGAGGACCTCGGGGAGGTACGACGAGACGACGACCACGCCGAGCCCGTCCGCGGCGAGGTCGCCGATCACCTGGTAGATCTCGCTCTTGGCGCCGACGTCGACGCCCTTGGTGGGCTCGTCGAAGAACAGCACCTTGGCGTGGGTGGCGAGCCAGCGTGCGAGCAGGACCTTCTGCTGGTTGCCGCCGGACAGCGACGAGGCCGGCTGTTCCCACGAGGCCGCGCGCAGCCGGAGGCCGCCGAGGTACTTGTCCACGATCGCGTTCTCGCGCCGCCTGTTGACGGTGTAGAACCGCGAGATCTGCGGGAGGTTGGCGATGGACGCGTTCTCCCGGATGGACAGTTCGAGCAGCAGGCCGAGCGCCTTGCGGTCCTCGGTGAGCAGGCCCAGTCCGGCCCGGACCGCATTGCGCGGGCTGCCGGGACGTACCCGCTGACCGTCCACCTCGACCGTGCCGCCGCTCACCGGGTCGGCACCGAACACGGCCTGCAGCAACTCGCTGCGCCCGGAACCCAGCAGGCCCGCGATGCCGAGGATCTCCCCGGAGTGGACGGTGAAGTCGACCGTCCCCTCCACACCCGGGCGCCGGAGGCCCCTGACGACGAGCCGCGGCGCCCCGATCGTGCGCTTGCCGGCCGGGTACAGGGACTCGATCTTCCGGCCGACCATCGTGGCGATGAGCGAGTCGTGGTCGAAGTCCCGCATCGGTGCGCTGGTGACGAATTTCCCGTCCCGCAGGATCGTCACCCGGTCCCCGATGGCGAACATCTCCTCGAGGTGGTGGCTCACGTACATGATCGCGTGGCCCTCGTCGCGCAGCTCCTTGATGCGGTCGAGGAGCGCCGCCGTCTCGTTCTCGGACAGCGCGGTGGTCGGTTCGTCGAAGATCAGCACGCGCGGGTCCTGGCCGAGCACCTTCGCGATCTCGACCAGCTGGCGGACCGCGAGGGACAGCTGGGACACCGGCGTGGCCGGGTCCAGGTGCTCCAGGTCGACGCGGGCGAGCATCTCGCGGGCCCGCTGCCGGAGCTCACGGGGCCGGGTGACGCCGCGGCGGGCGGGGAGCCGGCCCATCAGGAGGTTCTCCTCGATCGACATGTCGGGGAAGAGGCTCAGTTCCTGGTACACCACGCCGATCCCCGCGGCGCGGGCCTCGGCCGGTGTCGGGCTCCCGAGGGGCTCACCGTCCACCGTGTACTCGCCGGTGTCCCGGCGGATCGCCCCGGTGAGGACCTTGATGAGCGTGCTCTTGCCGGCCCCGTTCTCCCCGGCGAGGCAGTGCACCTCGCCGAGCCGCAGGTCGAGGTCGACATCGGCGAGGGCCTGGATCGGGCCGTACGCCTTCGACACGCCCCGCAGCGAGACGAACGCCTCGCCCGCGGGGGAACGCTCCGGCGCGCCCGCGCTCATCACTTGGCCTTGCTCGTGGGCGGCGTGAGCAGCTGGGCGACGTCCGGGTCCTTCATGTTCGACGTGTCCGCGAGGACGGCGCCGGGGTCCAGGTTCGGCGGGGCGGCCGTGCCGACGGCGCTGGCCGCGGCCTCGAGGACGCCCTGGTACCCGAAGAAGTACGGGTTCTGCACGACCAGCGTGTCGATCGCGCCGCTCGCGAGCGCGGCGACCTGCTGGGGGTCCGTGTCGAACGAGACGACGGAGATGCGGTCGGACGCCTTGTTGTCCTCGATCGCCCGCGCGGTGCCGACGCCGGAGACGTTGTTCGCCGCGAACACGCCGACGAGGTTCGGCTCGGCCGTGATGGCGTCGTTGACCTGGCTCGTCGCGATGTTGGGGTCGTTGCCGTTGTACCGCGCCGGGAGGACCCGCAGGGTCGGGCAGTCCCGGAGCCCGGTACGGAAGCCCTTCTCACGGTCCCGGAGCACCTGCAGGCCCGCGATCGACGACTCGATGAGCACGGTGCCGGTCGTCTTCCCCGCCGCCCTGGTCAGTGCGCACATGCGCCGGCCCGCCTGCTCGGCCGCCTTCTCGTTGTCGGTGCCGATGAACCCGTCGTGGCGGGTGGTGACCTGGGTGTCGGCGACGATCACCTTGATGCCGGCCTTGCGCGCGGTGTCGATCGCGGCGTTCAGACCGCTCGAGTTGTTGGGTGCCAGGACGATGGCGTCGACACCGCGGGACACGGCGTTCTCGACCAGCGTCACCTGCTGCGGGATGTCCTCCTCCGAGGTGGGGCCGAAGCGTCCGACCTGGATCCCGTAGTCGTGCTGGGCGCGGTCCGCGCCCGCGAGCATCGTCTGCCAGAACGACGAGTTGCTGGCCTTGATGATCACGTCCACCCGCTTGCCGGACGCCGCCCCGCCGGCGCCACCTGCGGAGCCACCGCCTCCGGACGCCGTCGCCCGGGCGGCGACGACGCCGATGACCAGCGCGAGGAGGGCGATGACCGCGGTGAGGGACAGCGAGAACTTGAGCCTTCGCATGGTGCTACCTGCCTTCGTGGGGGTGGCGGGAGCTGCGCTGCGGTGCGCTCGAAACGTTTTCAGCAAGGGTAGGACCTGGGTCACAAACAGTGCAAGAGTGCGCTCGAGACGGGGGTCACACCG
>DASWRY010000028.1:0-24067 GCA_036402915.1 Mycobacteriales bacterium | reverse complement strand
GGCGGCGACCGGCTTGTCGCCCCGCGGCCGCCGCCTGCTGGTGGCCGGGTCGCTGGCGCTGTGTGGGCACTCGCTGTCCGATCTGGCGAGAGTCCCGCTGGGCCAGGCCGGGCAGCTGCTCGTGGTCGCGGTGCTCGTGGTGGCCGCGGCGGTGGGGTGGACCCTGTCCAATCCCCGGGCACCGAAGTACGCGCGCCGGGGCCCCGAACCCCGACCGGGCGGGGTCGTCCTCGGGGCCGCACTTTCGCACCCGCACGTCATGGTGGTCCCGGACGTCGCGCCGTACCAGGGATAGGGGCGCACGGCGATCGCCGCGGGCCCTCACTCGCCGGCGCTGTCCGGCTCCTCGTCCAGCGGCATCGACGCGAGCAGCATCCGCTGGAGTTCCCGGGCGGCGCGGGGTGGCGCCACGTCGCTTCGGTGGGCCAGGGCGATCGTGCGCCGCAGCCCGGGAGGTGCCAGCGGCGTGACCCGCAGGGCCTGCCCCGCGCGCTCCGCCACCATGCTGGGCACCACCGCCATGCCGAGCCCCGCCCGGACGAAGCCCAGCACGGCGTCCATCTCGCCGCCCTCCACGGTGAACGACGGCTCGAACCCCGCGGCACGGCAGGCGGCCACCGTCAGCTCACGCAGGTCGTAGCCGTGCCGGAACATCACCAGCGGCTCGCCCTCGAGATCCGCGATCCGCACCGGATCGGCGGGCGCTGCCCTCGTGACGGGCGACACCACGACCAGGTCCTCGTGCAACAACGTCACCGTGGTGAGCGCGGGTGAGGGGCTCGGCAGGGGCAGCACCACGAGCGCGAGGTCGAGCGCCCCGCGCGCCAGCTCGCGCACCAGGTCGTGCGACCCGCTCTCCTCGATCAGGAGCTCGATGCCCGGGTGCAGGTCGTGGAACGCCCGCAGCACGTCGGGCAGCAGGCCCGTGCACAGGCTGGGCGGCGCGCCGAGCCTGACCCGGCCCCGCCGCAGCTGCACCAGCTCCTGCACCTCGTGACGCGCGGTCTCGGCGTCCGCGAGGATGCGCCGCGCGAGCGGCAGGAGCGCCTCGCCCGCCTCGGTGAGCGCCACGTTGCCGCGGGCGCGGCTGAACAGCGTGGCCCCGAGCTCGTTCTCGAGCGCCCTGATCTGCTGGGAGAGCGAGGGCTGCGAGACGTGCACCCGCTCGGCAGCCCGGGTGAAGTGTGTGGTCTCGGCAACCGCGACGAAGTAGCGGAGCTGCTGGAACTGCATCCGACGATGATAGCCCCCGCCTATGGACATGAGCCGGACCATGTCTTGGACTTCTGAGGGTATGGCGATCTAGCGTCGGCGTTATGGCTCTGGCAACGCGGGCGGAACAACGGCCGTCCCTGACGCGCACCCTCTGGGGCTCGACGCTCGGCAAGAAGACGATCATGGCCGTGAGCGGCCTGGTGATGCTCGGCTACCTGGTCGTGCACATGTACGGAAATCTCAAGATCTTCTTCGGTGCCCACAGCTTCGATGAGTACGCCCGCTGGCTGCGCACGATCGGCGAGCCGTTCGTGCACCACGGCTGGGCCCTGTGGATCATCCGGGTGGTGCTGGTGGTGGCCGTCGTGCTGCACGCCGTGAGCGCGTACCAGCTCAGCCGCCGCGACATCGCCGCGCGCCCGAGCAAGTACGTCCACAGGCGGCCGCGCGCGAGCTACGCCACCCGCACCATGCGGTGGGGTGGCGTGATCCTCGGGCTGTTCATCATCTGGCACATCCTGGACCTGACGACCGGCACCGTGCAGCGCGGCTTCGTGGCGGGGCACCCGTACCACAACGTCGTGGCCGCGTTCCACGACTGGTGGAACAACGTCATCTACATCGTCGCCATGCTCGCCCTCGGGCTCCACGTCCGGCACGGCTTCTGGAGCGCCGCCCAGACGCTCGGCCAGGGCAGCGCCGCCCGCGACCGCACCCTGAAGGTGGTCGCCGACCTGCTGGCGATCGTGCTGACCGCGGGCTTCATCGTCGTACCCGTCGCCGTCATGACCGGACTGGTGAGCTGACATGAACGAACCCACCGACTACACCGACTACACCACCGGCGAGCCGATCGCGGACACCAAGGCCCCCGACGGTCCGGTGGCCGAGCGTTGGAGCCGCCGCCGCTTCGAGGCCAAGCTCGTCAACCCGGCCAACCGGCGCAAGCACACCGTCATCGTGGTCGGCACCGGGCTCGCGGGTGGCGCCGCCGGCGCGACCCTCGCGGAACAGGGCTACCACGTCGTCCAGTTCTGCTACCAGGACTCGCCGCGCCGCGCCCACTCCATCGCCGCGCAGGGCGGCATCAACGCCGCCAAGAACTACCGCAACGACGGCGACTCCGTGCAACGCCTGTTCTACGACACGGTCAAGGGCGGCGACTTCCGCTCCCGCGAGTCCAATGTGCACCGTCTCGCCGAGGTGTCGGTCGAGATCATCGACCAGTGCGTCGCGCAGGGCGTGCCCTTCGCCCGGGAGTACGGCGGCCTGCTCGACACCCGCTCCTTCGGCGGTGTCCAGGTCTCCCGGACGTTCTACGCGCGCGGCCAGACGGGACAGCAGCTGCTGCTGGGCGCGTACCAGGCGCTGTCACGGCAGATCGCCGCGGGCAACGTCGAGATGCACGCGCGCACCGAGATGCTCGACCTGATCGTGGTGGACGGACGCGCCCGCGGCATCGTCGCCCGCGACCTCGTCACCGGCGAGGTGTCCACGTACTACGCGGACGCCGTCGTCCTCGCCTCCGGCGGCTACGGCAACGTCTTCTACCTGTCGACCAACGCGAAGAACAGCAACGCCACCGCCGCCTGGCGTGCCCACCGGCGCGGCGCCCACTTCGCCAACCCCTGCTTCACGCAGATCCACCCCACGTGCATCCCGCGCTCCGGCGACCACCAGTCGAAGCTCACGCTGATGAGCGAGTCGCTGCGCAACGACGGCCGCATCTGGGTGCCCGCGGTGGCCGGTGACGACCGGCCCCCGAACGAGATCCCCGAGGACGAGCGCGACTACTACCTGGAGCGCATCTACCCGTCCTTCGGCAACCTCGTGCCCCGCGACATCGCCTCGCGTGCCGCGAAGAACGTCTGCGACGAGGGCCGCGGCGTCGGCCCCGGCGGCCAGGGCGTGTACCTGGACTTCGCGGACGCCATCGCGCGGCTGGGACGCAAGGCCGTCGAGGCCAAGTACGGCAACCTCTTCGACATGTACGAGCGCATCACCGCGGAGAACCCGTACGAGGTGCCGATGCGCATCTACCCGGCCATCCACTACACGATGGGCGGACTGTGGGTCGACTACGACCTCCAGACCACGATCCCGGGGCTGTTCGCGATCGGCGAGGCCAACTTCTCCGACCACGGCGCCAACCGGCTCGGCGCCTCCGCGCTGATGCAGGGCCTGGCCGACGGCTACTTCGTGCTGCCGCCGTCGCTCAACGACTACCTCGCGCGCAACCCGCACCTCGACGCGGTGGACGACAGTCACCCGGCGGTCGCGGAGGCCGTCGCGGAGACGGCGGACCGGCTCGCCCGACTGCTGTCGGTCGACGGGGACCGCACGCCCGACTCCTTCCACAAGGAGATCGGCGAGCTCCTGTGGGAGCACTGCGGCATGGCCCGCACCGACGCCGGCCTGCGCAAGGCGCTGGATCGCATCCCGCGGATCCGCGAGGAGTTCTGGCGCCGGATCAAGGTGCCGGGCAGCGGCGACCAGCTCAACCAGGCGCTCGAGAAGGCGAACCGGGTCGTCGACTACCTGGAGCTGGCCGAGCTGCTCTGCCTCGACGCGCTGCACCGCACCGAGTCCTGCGGCGGCCACTTCCGCGAGGAGTCGCAGACCGAGGGCGGCGAGGCGGAGCGCAAGGACGACGAGTTCTCCTACGCCGCCGCCTGGGAGTACACCGGCACCGGTACGGCGCCCGTCCTCCACAAGGAAGCGCTCGAGTTCTCCTACGTCCACCCCACCCAGCGGAGCTACGCATGAGGCTCACCCTCCGCGTCTGGCGTCAGGCGAACGCCGACGCACCCGGCGCCATGGTCACCTACGACATCGACGGCATCACCGAGGACATGTCGTTCCTCGAGATGCTGGACACCCTCAACGAGAAGCTGATCCTCCGCGGCGACGAGCCCGTCGCGTTCGACCACGACTGCCGCGAGGGCATCTGCGGCGCCTGCGGCGTCGTCATCAACGGCGACGCGCACGGCCCGGAGCGCACCACCACGTGCCAGCTCCACATGCGCGCGTTCTCCGACGGCGACGTCATCGACGTCGAGCCGTGGCGCGCCGGCGCGTTCCCTGTCGTCAAGGACCTCGTGGTGGACCGTTCCGCCTTCGACCGGATCATCGGTGCCGGCGGGTACATCACCGCGCCGACCGGCGCGGCGCCCGAGGCCCACTCCACGCCGGTCCCCAAGCCCGACGCGGACTCCGCCTTCGAGCACGCCGAGTGCATCGGCTGCGGCGCCTGCGTCGCGGCCTGCCCCAACGGCGCGGCCATGCTCTTCACCAGCGCCAAGATCAACCACCTCAACGTCCTGCCCCAGGGCGCGCCCGAGCGGGAGACCCGCGTCCTCGACATGGTCGCCCAGATGGACGAGGAGGGCTTCGGCGGCTGCACCCTGGCCGGCGAGTGCGCCACGGCGTGCCCCAAGGGCATCCCGCTGATGTCGATCACCTCGATGAACCGGGAATGGCTCCGCGCGGCCCGCACGGTGGCCCGCTGAGGACTGCCTGACGGCGGACACGGCGCGACGCGATCCGCCCTTCCGTCACGAAACCGTGCGCTCGACGCCCAGGGTGGCATACTGCATGCCAGTCCTACGGAGGGTCGCGCGTGAAGGAAGTCCAGGTCGACGGCAGCCTCACCAGCAAGGTCGGCGAGGCCCTGCGCTCCGCCATCGTGTCCGGCGAGCTGACCGCCGGCGAGCTGTACTCCGTGCACGACCTGGCGGCGACACTCGGTGTCTCGCGCACCCCCGTCCGGGAGGCGCTGATCCAGCTGTCGTCCAAGGGCATGGTGGCGTTCGAGCGCAACCGGGGCGTACGGATCCTGCAGACCAGTGCCCACGACCTCGAAGAGGTGTTCGAGCTGCGGCTGCTGCTCGAGGTGCCGTCGGCCCGGCTGGCCGTGGCGCGGATGGGCGCGGACGACATCGCCCGGCTGGAGGAGCTGCTCCGGCTCATGGACCGTGCGGCCGACGCCGGTGACGAACAGGGCCTCATGGCGTACGACCGGCGCTTCCACCGCCTGATCCTCGAGGCGGCGGGCAACGAGCGGCTGGCCGTCTTCGTGGACAGCCTCCGCGACCTGGTCCTCACCCGCGGCGTGTCCACCGCCGGTGCCTCGCGCTCGCTGCACGACATCGCGCACGAGCACGTCGCCGTCCTCGAGCGCATCAAGGCGGGGGACGGGGCCGGCGCCGCCGAGGCCATGCGGGGGCACGTGCTGCGCACGGCCCAGTTGCTGCTGACGCAGGAGTTCGACGCGAGCACCGAGACCGTCGACGCGTGGGCCGCCGAGGTGGGCGGAGCACTGCGGTCCTAGCCGCGGGGAGTCGCGGGACAGCCGCCGGGACCGGGCTGCGGCGACCCCCAGACGTCGGCGGGGTCACTCCGGAGTCCGCGCGGAGGGCCGTTCCGGTGGACAGTTCGGACACCGGAGGACAACCCGCGCGACATTCCGGAGTGCTCGTTGACACGTGGCATGCCACATGTCACCCTTCATCAGCCCGAGTGAGCCACGTCTCAACGGGCGGCGAACACCCTTCCTTGCGAGCGCCCCGGCGCCCGCGTCCCGTGCGAGAGGCCACGCGAGTGACGACGACGACGGCAACGGCCGCAGCCGGTTCCGGCCGCGGACCGGACGGTAGCCGGGAACCGGTACTCAGCTTCCGTGGTGTCGACAAGACGTTCGGCGCCACCAAGGCAGTGAACGATGTGGACCTGGACATCCACGGTGGAGAGGTCGTCGCCCTGCTGGGCGAGAACGGCGCCGGCAAGTCCACCCTGATCAAGATCCTGGCCGGGATCTACCGCCCCGACCGCGGGGAGATCCGGCTCGGCGGCCGGCCCCTCGACGCCGCGTCGCGCGCCCGGATCGCGTTCATCCACCAGGACCTCGGCCTCATCGACTGGATGACCGCCGCGGAGAACGTCGCGATGGTCGCCGGGTACGCCCGTTCCGGCGGGCTCATCCGCTGGGGCGACACGACGAGCCGGGCCGAGCGGATCCTCGAGGCCGTCGGCGGCGACATCCCGGCTGCCGTGCCGATCGCCGAGCTGAGCCGGACGGACCGCTCGCTGGTGGCCATCGCCCGCGCCCTCGCGCTCGAGGCGGAGGTGCTGGTCCTCGACGAGCCGACCGCGAGCCTCCCGATCGCCGACGTCGAGCGCCTGTTCACCGTCCTGCGGGGCCTGAAGGCCCGCGGGACCGCGATCATCTTCGTCACCCACCGCCTGGACGAGGTCTTCAAGATCTCCGACCGGATCGCGGTCATGCGCGACGGCCGCATGGTGGGCATCCGGGCGACGGGGGACACCGACACCACGGAGCTGATCTCCCTGATCGTCGGGCACCGCCCCACCGAGATCCGGCGACTGGGCACCACGCCCGGCGCCGAGGTGGTCCTGCGACTGTCCGATGTGTCCACCGGGGCCGCGGGACCGGTGTCCTTCGACGTCCGTGCCGGTGAGATGGTCGCCCTGACGGGGCTGCGCGGCGCGGGCCAGGACGTCGTCGCCCGGGCCATCGCCGGCCTCCGCGAGGTGTCCTCCGGCACGATCGAGCTCCGCGGGCAGACCGTGACGTTCCGGTCCGCGCGGGACGCGATCGGCGCGGGGTGCGCGTTCGTCACCAGCAACCGGCAGGAGGAAGCCCTCGGGATGGACCTGTCCATCCGCGAGAACCTGTTCCTCAACCCCGCGCTGCAGGGGCGCCGGCTGTTCCACCCCCTGCGCGCGAGCACCGAGCGGGGCCTGGCCGCCGGGATGATCGAGCGCTTCCGCGTCCGCCCCGGTGAGCCCGAGCGTTCGATCAGCACGCTGAGCGGCGGCAACCAGCAGAAGGTCGTCATCGCCCGCTGGCTGGACAAGGCCCCGCCGCTCATCGTCCTCGAGGAGCCGACCATCGGCGTCGACGTGGGCGCGAAGGCCGAGATCTACAACCTCATCGACGACGCCAGGCAGCGCGGACACGCGATGGTGCTCGTCTCGACCGACTTCGACGAGGTGGCGAAGACCTGTTCGCGCGCCTTCGTCTTCAACCGCGGCCGGATCGTCCGTGAACTGCGGGACGACGAGGTCACCACGCAGGCGCTGATCCGCCACGCGTCCGCAGAGATCACCGACCACAGAGGAGAGCAGTCGTGACGGCGACAACGCAGGCCGGGCACCAGGCCCGTCCGGGGACCAGGGGGCCGGGTCCCATCACGGCCGTGCTGCACCGGCTGCCGCGCTACGGCCTCCTGCTCGTCGGGCTCGCCCTCGTGCTGGTCTTCTCCGCGCTGCGGCCGGACAGCTTCCCGACGATGGCGAACTTCGACGCGATCGTCGGGAACAAGACCATCGACGCGTTCCTCGCGCTCGCGGTCATGGTCCCGATGGTCACCAAGAACTTCGACCTGTCCGTCGGGTACGGCATGGGCCTGACGTACGTGCTCACGATCAGCCTGCAGGTCAAGTACGGCCTGCCGTGGCCGCTGGTGATCCTGATCGTGCTCGCCGTCGGGCTCCTCCTCGGGCTCGTCAACGGGCTGCTGGTGGAGTTCGGCCAGATCGACTCCTTCATCGCCACGCTCGGCACCGGCACGGTGGTCTACGCGATCACGCTCTGGCACACCAAGGGCCAGCAGGTCACCGGTGAGCTCGCCGCCGGGTTCCAGCACGTCGACACCGCGAAGGTCTTCGGTCTCCACGCACCCACGGCATACCTCATCGTCGTCGCGATCGTGATGTGGCTGGCGTTCGAGTACCTGCCGATCGGGCGGTACCTGTACGCGGTCGGTGCCAACCGCCGGGCGGCCGAGCTGAACGGCATCCGCGCGGGCCGGTACGTGATCGGGGCGTTCATGACGTCCGGCCTCCTCACCGCGGTGGCCGGCGTGCTCCTCGCCTCGCGGCTCCAGGTCGGGCAGAGCAACGTCGGGCTCGACTACCTGCTGCCCGCCTTCGTCGGCGCGCTGCTCGGGTCCACGACCATCCATTCCGGACGCGTGAACGTCTGGGGCACGGTCGTCGCCGTCGCCGTCCTCGCGATCGGCATCTCCGGCATCCAGCAGCTCGGCAGCTCCTTCTTCGTGGAGCCGCTGTTCAACGGGCTCACGCTCATCGCCGCCGTCGGCTTCGCCGGCTACACGGTGCGGCGGCGAGTCCGCGTACGACGCAAGCAGGAGGAAGACCTCCACCGCCAGACCACGGCGTCACCGCCGGCGCCGGCAGACCAGCCCGCGTAGCCGTCCCACCACAGTACGAAGGAGAACCGATGGCAAGAAGGCATGTCGCAGCGGCCGGACGGCTGCTGCCCCTGGCCCTGGCCGTGGCGGTCGCCGCCGGCTGCAGCTCCGGCGGCACGGCGTCCGCCGGGGGCACGACCGACGCGGGCTACCTCGCGTCGGTGAAGGCCCAGGTCGCGAAGTACACCGCGCGGGCCACCACCTGGGACGGTCCGACGACCGGCCCGAAGGCCGCGAAGGGCAAGTCGCTCGTCTACGTGTCCGCCGACCAGCGCAACGGCGGCGCGCTCGGCGTCAGTGCGGGCGTCACCGAGGCCGCCAAGGCCCTCGGCTGGACCGTGCGGATCCTCGACGGCAAGGGCACCGCGGCCGGGGCGAGCGCCGCCCTCGACCAGGCGATCGCGCTGAAGCCGGACGGCATCGTGCTCGGCACGGTCGACACCGTCCAGGCGAAGACGCAGATCGACCGCGCCAACGCCGCGGGCATCGCGGTCGTCGGCTGGCACTCCGCCCCGGACCCCGGTCCGGTGGCGAGCCCGAAGCTGGTCGCGAACATCACGACCAAGGCCGAGGACGTCGGCCGCGCCACCGCGATGCAGGCGATCGCGGACTCGGACGGCAAGGCGGGCGCCGTGCTGTTCACGGACTCCGTCTACGCCATCGCGATCAAGAAGTCCGACGCGATGCGGAACGAGCTGAAGAAGTGCGGCGGCTGCACGGTCCTGGAGACCCAGGACACGCCGCTCGCGGACACCGCGGCCCGCATGCAGCCGCTCACGTCCAACCTGATCAACCAGCACGGTGCGAAGTGGACGTACGGTCTCGGCATCAACGACCTGTACTTCGACTACGCGATCGCGGCCGCGCGCTCGGCCGGCAAGGGCCCGTCGGGCCCGCTGAAGTTCATCTCGGCCGGTGACGGCAGCGAGTCCGCGTTCCAGCGGATCCGCGACGGGCAGTACCAGATCGGGACGGTCGCCGAGCCCCTGAACCTCCAGGGCTGGGAGTGCGTCGACGAACTGAACCGCGCGTTCAGCAAGCAGCAGTGGAGCGGGTACACGCCCGCGGTGCACCTGGTCACCAAGGAGAACATCGCGTTCGACGGTGGCAAGGACAACCGCTACGACCCGGAGAACGGCTACCGGGACCAGTACAAGAAGATCTGGGGCGTCTGAGAGACGGCGAGGGCCCGGTGCGAACGTGCACCGGGCCCTCGCCGCGGACCGGCCCGGAACCAGCGAGCGCGATCGAGGTGCGATGAACGTCCAGAAGCAGAAGAACATCGAGGTGCTGAGCCACTCCGACCAGGGCGGCCGGGCCGACGGGCTCCAGATCATGGTGCAGGACGGGTACGCCTATGTGGCGCACATGTTCAGCGGCGGCTTCACCGTGCTCGACGTGAAGGACCCGCGGGCCCCGAAGCCCGTCCGTCACGTGCCCGCGCCGCCGCACACGTGGTCGATCCACCTCCAGGCGCACGAGGACCTGCTCCTCGTGATCAACGCCGTCGACCTGTTCAAGCTGTACACCGACGAGAGCGAGTACTACGGCGGCAACATCGGGGACAGCTACGGCCGCATCCCGAACAACTTCGCCGCCGGCCTGCGGGTGTACGACATCAGCAAGCGCGACGAGCCCCGGGAGATCGGCTTCATGCCGGTCGAGGGCCTCGGCCTGCACCGCATCTGGTACGTCGGCGGCCGGTACGCGTACGTCTCCGCGCATGTGGACGGCTACATCGACTACATCTTCATGGTCATCGACATGTCCGACCCGACGAAGCCGGTCGAGGTCGGCCGCTGGGCCCTGCCGGGCATGCACGCGGCCGCCGGTGAGACGCCGAGCTGGGGCGCCGACCAGCGGTACGCGCTGCACCACTCGCTCGTCGCCGACGGGATCGCGTACGGCGCCTGGCGCGACGGCGGGCTGGTCCTCCTCGACGTGAAGAACCCCGCCGAGCCGACCATGCTGTCGCACCTCAACACGAACCCGCCGTTCGGCGGTGGCACGCACTCCTGCCTGCCGCTGCCCGGCCGCGGCCTGCTGATCGTGGCGGACGAGGCGGTGGCCGACGAGTGCGCCGACGGGATCAAGTACACGTGGGTCGTCGACGTGCGGGAGCCCACCAACCCGGTGACGATCTCGACGTTCCCGACGCCGGACGACGACGACTACGCCACGCTGGGCGGCCACTTCGGGCCGCACAACCTGCACGAGAACCGGCCGGGGTCGTTCCAGTCCGAGGAGCTGATCTTCGCGACGTACCAGAACGCGGGCCTGCGGGTGTTCGACATCTCGAACCAGTTCCGCCCGGAGGAGGTCGCGCACTTCGTGCCCGGGCCGCCCGAGCAGATGTTCGACACGCGCCCGAACCGGCCGAAGGTGGCCCACTCGGCGGACGTCTTCGTGGACCCGAACGGCGTCATGTACCTGACCGACTGGAACACGGGTCTGTACATCCTGCAGTACCAGGGCTGACCGCCCACCGGGGTCGGCGCCGTGGCCACGAGGCCGCGGCGCCGACCTCTGCATGTCCACAGAGGAAGGACGACAGAGAATGCCTCTCGCGCTGTACGCCCTCGCGATGGCCGCGTTCGCCATCGGCACCACGGAGTTCGTCGTCGTCGGCCTGCTGCCGCGGATCTGCGCGGACCTGGGCGTGGCGGTGTCCACGGCCGGGCTGCTGGTGACCGGGTACGCCGTCGGAGTGGCGGTCGGGGGCGTCGTCCTGACGCTCGCCACGCGGCGGGTCCCGCCGAAGCGGCTGCTGATCGTGCTGATGGCGGTCTTCTCGCTGGGTCACGTCGTGATGGCGGCGGCGCCGAGCTTCGAGGTGCTCCTCGTCGCGCGGGTCGTCACGGCGTCGTGCCACGGCGCCTTCTTCGGCATGGGCGCGGTGGTGGCCTCCGGGCTCGTGGCCCCGGACCGCCGTTCCCGGGCGATCGCGATGATGTTCGGCGGTCTCACGGTCGCCACGGTCGTCGGCGTGCCCGCCGGGACGATGCTCGGCCAGGTGGCCGGATGGCGTGCGCCGTTCGCCGCCGTCGCGGTGCTCGCGGCCGGTGCCGCGGTGGCGGTCGCCGTGCTGGTGCCCGAGTTGCCGGCACCGTCCCGCGTGGACGGTCCGCGCCCGGAGGGCCGCCGCGGTCCGCTGGTCGCGGCGCTGGCCACGACGGTGTTCGGCTGGGGGAGCCAGTTCGTGGTGTTCGCGTTCCTCTCGGCGTACCTCCTGCAGATCACCGGACTCGGCTCCCTGGCGGTGACGGGGATGCTCCTGGTCTTCGGCATCGCGAGCGCGATCGGCAACGCCGTCGGGGGCCGGGCGAGCGATGTGGCTCCCCGTACCGCCGTGGCCGTCACGCTGGCCTGCCTGGCCGTCGCGCTGGTCGCCTTCCGGCTGCTCGACCACCACACGTGGGCCACGGTCGCCACGGTCTTCGTCTGGGGTGTCGCCGGGTTCGCGCTGGTCCCGGCGCTCCAGTCGCGGGTCCTCTCCGTCACCGGGGAGACCAGCGTGCTCGCGTCCGCGGCGAACATCGCCGCCTTCAACGTGGGCATCGCGGCGGGGTCCGGCCTCGGCGCGCTCATGGTGGACCGCGGCCACCTCGCGGTGACGCCGGTGGTGGCGGCGGCCGTCGCGGCGGTCGCGGTCCCTCTCTCGCTCACCGGCGTCCCGCGGGCCGCCCGCGTCCCGGAGCCGGCTCAGGTCTCCTGAGCCGACTCCGGGATGCCCGGGCCGCGGAGCCGGCTCAGGTCTCGCGAGCCGACTCCGGGACGCCCGGGCCGCGGAGCCGGCTCAGGTCTCCCGAGCCGACTCCAGCGCCTCCGCGAGCACCTCGGCGAGGTGCATGGGCCGCCGTCCCGCCAGCTGCTGGACCTGGGTGCGGCAGCTGTACCCGTCCGCCAGGAGCACGGCCTCGCCGGGCGCGTGCTCGACGGCGGGCAGCAGGGTCCGCTCGGCGATCTTCTTCGAGATGTCGTGGTGACCGTCCTCGAAGCCGAAGTTCCCGGCGAGCCCGCAGCAGCCCCGGCCCATCCCGGCGGGGTCGATGCCGGCCCTTTCCATCAGCCGCTCGTCGGGGCCGTACCCCAGCACCGACGACTGGTGACAGTGGACCTGGCCCACGGCGGGCCGGTCGACGACCGGGGGCTCCCAGTCGGGCGCGAGGCGCTCCAGGGCCTCCGCGAGCGTGAGCACGTTGTCGCGCAGGTACGCCGTGAACGGGGTCTCGCCGAGCACCGCGCGGGACTCCGACCGGAGCATCGTCGCGCAGCTCGGCTCGAGGACGACGATCGGCAGCCCCTCCGCCATCGCCGGGGCGAGGATGCGCGCGGTCCGCTCGAGGACCCGCCGGGCCACGGTGAGCTGGCCGGTGGAGAACCACGTCAGTCCACAGCAGACACCGCCGTCGGGCAGGCTCGGCACGAGGCCCGCCGCCTCGAGGACACGCGCGCCGGCGGTGAGGACCGACGGCGACAGGTGGTTGTTGAACGAGTCCGGCCACAGCACGACGCGCTGCCCGGTCGTGGCCGGCGCGGGGCGGTACGCCCGGGTGAACGACCGCGGGGCGAACTCCGGGATCTGCCGTTGCGGGTCGATGCCCCCGAGCTTCTTCAGCAGGCCGGCCAGACGCGACCGCGTGACCGCGTTGACGAGCGGCGCGACGCGGGTGGCGACGCGCGCGGTGAGCGGCAGCCAGCCCATCGACAGGTGCGCCATCGGCCGGACGCGGCCCTTGTAGTGCTGGTGCAGGAACTCCGCCTTGTAGGTCGCCATGTCGACGCCCGTCGGGCAGTCCGAGGAGCAGCCCTTGCAGGACAGGCAGAGGTCGAGCGCCTCGCGGGCGTCCTCCGAGCGGAAGCCGTCCGTGACGAACTCGCCGTTCACGATCTCCTGGAGGATCCGCGCCCGGCCGCGCGTCGAGTGCTTCTCCTCGCCGGTGGCGAGCCAGCTCGGGCACATCACCGCGCCGACGTCCGACCGGCACTTGCCGACGCCGACGCACCGGCGCAGCGCCGTCGCGAGGTCGCCGGAGTCGTCGGGGTAGTGCAGCGCCGGGGTGGGGAGGTCGACGGCAGCCGCGGACCGGCGGTGGCGCAGCCCCTCGTCGAGCGGCGCGGGGTCCACGACGACGCCCGGGTTGAGGACGCCGTCCGGGTCCCACACCCGCTTGAACGCGGCGAAGGAGTCCAGCACCGTCGGGGAGTACATCCGCGACAGCAGCTCGGAGCGGGCGAAGCCGTCGCCGTGCTCGCCGGAGAGCGAGCCGCCGTGCGACACCACCACGTCGGCGGCCTCCTCGAGGAACGAGCGGAAGGCCCCGACGCCGCGGTCGCTCAGCATGTCGAAGTTGATCCGCACGTGGATGCAACCCTCGCCGAAGTGGCCGTAGCTCAGCCCGCGGAGGCCGTACCGGCCGAGGAGCCCGCGGAACTCCCGCAGGTACGAGCCGAGCCGCTCCGGCGGTACGGCGGAGTCCTCCCAGCCGGGCCAGGCCTCGCCGCCCTCGGCGTCCCGGGTCGCGAGGCCCGCACCGTCCGCGCGGATGCGCCAGAGGCGGGCCGCGTCGGCGGGGTCCTCCACGATGCGCGCGTCCAGGGCCGCGTCCCCGACCGACACCACGGCGGCACGGGCGCGGTCCATCGCCTCCGCCGTGTCGTCACCGCCGACCTCCACGAAGAGCCACGCCGAGCCCTTGGGCAGCGCGGGGGCGGAGCCGACGGCGGCGACCAGCTCGGAGTCGATGCCCTCGACGGTGAGCGGGTCGTGCCCCAGCAGCAGCGGCACGCTGTCCGCCGCGGCGACGTCGTCCGGGTAGCCGAGCACGACGAGTACCCGGGCCCGCGGGGGAGCCACCAGGCGCACCGTCGCGCCGACCACGATGCCGCACGTGCCCTCGGTGCCGACGAGCGCCCGCGCGAGCGAACGCCCGCGCTCGGGCAGCAGGTTGTCGACGCCGTACCCCGACACCCGGCGGCTGTACGCGGACAGCTCGGTGCGCCAGCTCTCGCGGTAGGTGCCCTCGAGCTCCTGCAGCTCGCGGAACACCCTGCCGTCCTGCCCCGGCCGGGTGAGCGCCTCCTGCCACTCGGCGGCGGAGTAGCTGCCGACCGTCATCACGGTGCCGTCCGCGCGGAGGACGTCGAGCGACTCGACGTTCTCGGCGGTCGTGCCCCACGCGATCGAGTGGCTGCCGCAGGCGTTGTTGCCGATCATCCCGCCGAGGGTGCAGCGGCTGGCGGTGGAGGGGTCGGGCCCGAAGCGGAGCCCGTGGGGCGCGGCGGCACGCTGGAGGGCGTTCAGGACGAGACCCGGCTCGACCCGGGCGGTGCGCGCGCCCGGGTCGATCGCGACCACGCGGGCCAGGTACCGCGAGGTGTCCACGACCACCCCGTGGCCGATCGAGTTGCCGGCGACCGAGGTGCCGCCGCCGCGCATGGTGAGGGGGACCCCCGCGTCGCGGGCCAGCCTCAGCGTCGTCGCCACGTCCTCGGCCGACCTCGGGTAGACGACCCCGAGCGGGATGCGGCGGTAGTTCGACGCGTCGGCGCCGAACATCGCCCGCGCCCCGGTCGAGAAGTCCACGTCACCCGCGACCGCCGCGGCGAGCTCCCGGCCCAGGGCGGTGCGTCCGGGGTCCGTCAGCAGGGGCGGGTGCGCACCCGGGGAGGCAAGTAGCATGTTACGTATCGTACGCCACTCGACCCCTCCGAGTACATGATCCGGGGCATCACCCGCGGTCCCGATACGCCGGTGCCCGGCTGTGCCCCCCGGGGGGCGCCGAGGACAGCAGCGGCATGACGCGCGGCGGTACGACCACCGACAGCAGCACGACCGAGGTGGACCGGCGCACGCACCGCGACCGGTCGAGCCGCAGCAGCGTCCCCTGCAGCTCCTCGTGCGAGCGCGCCGCCACCCGGCACAGCACGTCGGCCGAGCCGGTGGTCGCGTACGCCTCGAGCACGCCCGGGATCGCCTCGAGGTCCTCCGCGACCTCCTCCAGCGCGCCCTGGGCGATCTCGAGCGTCACGAACGCCTGGACGGCGTACCCGGCGGCCGCGAGGTCCACGTCCGGCCCGTACCCGGTGACGACCCCGGAGTCCTCCAACCGCGACAGCCGCGCCTGGACCGTGGCCCGCGCGACGCGGGTCAGCCGGGACAGCTCCAGGGCGCCCGCGCGAGGGTGGCCGCGCAGCGCCGCGAGCAGCGCCAGGTCGAGGTCGTCGAGTGCGGGCACGTCCGTCCTCTCGCCACAGGTGCGCACTCTGTATAGCCGAACCGGCTACGAGCTGAACAGACTGGACATGCCGCCCAGCGAAGTACCGCGATCTTGCCGAGCCGGGCGGCGACCCGGTGCGATGGCGCCGGCCGCACCGGGGAGGACACCATGACCGACCAGACGCTCACCGAGACCGAGCGCCTCGCCGACCTCGACACCGCGCAGCTCGCCGGGCTCGTGGGCCTCGTGCGGTACGACCCGGCCACGGACCCGTTCCCGGTGACGGGGTGGGACGCGGTCGAGTGGGTCGTCGGCAACGCCACCCAGGCCGCGCACTTCTACCGTGCGGCGTTCGGGATGGAGCTCGTCGCGTACTCGGGGCCGGAGACGGGCAACCGCGACCACCATGCGTACGTGCTCACGAGCGGCGCCGTCCGCTTCGTGCTGAAGGGCGCCGTCGACCCGGCGAGCCCGCTGGCGGACGTCCACCGCAGGCACGGCGACGGGATCGCCGACATCGCCCTCGAGGTGCCCGACGTGGACCGGTGCATCGTGCACGCCCGTGCGGAGGGCGCCACGATCCTCGCCGGGCCGCACGACCTGACCGACGCCCACGGCACCGTGCGCACGGCGGCCGTCGCGGCGTACGGCGACACGCGGCACACGCTCGTCGACCGCTCCCGGTACTCCGGGCCGTACCTGCCGGGATACGTGGCGCGGACGTCGGGCGGCACCGGGCGCCGGCGGCGGTTCCAGGCGCTCGACCACGTCGTCGGCAACGTCGAGATGGGCCGGATGGACGCGTGGGTGGACTTCTACCGCCGGGTGATGGGCTTCGTGGACCTGGCGGAGTTCGTCGGCGACGACATCGCGACGGAGTACTCGGCGCTCATGAGCAAGGTCGTCGCGAACGGGAACCACCGGGTCAAGTTCCCGCTGAACGAGCCCGCGATCGGGCGCAGGCGGTCACAGATCGACGAGTACCTCGAGTTCTACGGTGGCCCCGGCGCCCAGCACCTCGCGCTCGCCACCGGCGACATCCTGTCCACCGTGGACGCCCTCCGCGCGGAGGGCGTCGAGTTCCTGTCCACTCCGGACAGCTATTACGACGATCCCGCGCTCCGGGCGCGCATCGGCGAGGTCCGCGTGCCGGTGGAGGAGCTGCGGTCGCGGGGGATCCTGGTCGATCGCGACGAGGACGGGTACCTGCTGCAGATCTTCACCGCGCCGATCGGGGACCGGCCGACCGTCTTCTTCGAGTTCATCGAGCGGCACGGCTCGCTGGGCTTCGGCAAGGGCAACTTCCAGGCGCTGTTCGAGGCCCTGGAGCGGGAGCAGGAGCGTCGCGGCAACCTGTAGGAGGCCCGGCATGGCGTACTACCGGCGCGTCGGGGACGTCCCCCCGAAGCGGCACACGCAGCACCGCCGGCCGGACGGCCGGCTGTACCACGAGGAGCTGATGGGGGAGGAGGGCTTCTCCTCGGACTCGTCCCTCCTGTACCACCGCGAGATCCCCTCGGCGCTCTCCGGCGCACGGCCGTGGGCGGTGCCGGACGGCGCCACGACGCCGAACCGGCCGCTGCTGCCACGTCACCTGCGGCTGCACGACCTCGTCGGCGCGCGGGACTGGAAGGCCGTCGACGCGGTCACCGGCCGGCGTCTCGTGCTGGGCAACGCGGACGTGCGGATCTCCTATGTGGTCGCCGGGGAGGCGTCCCCGCTGTACCGCGACGCGGTGGGCGACGAGTGCGTGTACGTCGAGGCGGGCGACGCGACGGTGGAGACCGTGTTCGGGCCGCTGGACGTGACCACCGGCGACCTCGTCGTGCTGCCGCGCGGCACCACGCACCGCTGGGTTCCGGCGGGGGACGGCCCGCTCCGGCTGTACTGCCTCGAGGCCACCGGCCACCTCGGGCCGCCGCCGCGTTACCTGTCGCGGCACGGCCAGTTCCTCGAGCACGCGCCGTACTGCGAGCGTGACCTGCGCGCGCCGGGTTCGCCGGAGGTGCGGGAGGGCACCGAGGTCGAGGTGTACGTCCGCCACCGTGGCGGGGGCACCGTCCACGTGCTCCCGCACCACCCGTTCGACGTGGTGGGCTGGGACGGCTGCCTCTACCCGTACGCGTTCGGCGTGCACGACTTCGAGCCGATCACCGGGCGGGTGCACCAGCCGCCGCCGGTGCACCAGGTGTTCGCGGGCGAGGGCTTCGTGATCTGTGCCTTCGTGCCGCGCAGGCTGGACTACCACCCGGACGCCGTGCCGGTGCCGTACTACCACTCCAATGTCGACAGCGACGAGGTGATGTTCTACTGCGGCGGCGACTACGAGGCGCGCCGTGGCTCGGGCATCGGGCCGGGCTCGGTGTCGCTGCACCCCGGCGGCCACTGCCACGGTCCGCAGCCGGGGGCGGTGGAGCGGGCGCTCGGCAAGGAGTACACCGACGAGCTCGCGATCATGGTCGACACGTTCCGCCCGCTCGGGATGGGAGAGGCGGGGGCGGCGGTGGAGGACCCCGCCTACGCCTGGAGCTGGGACCGCTGACGCGGCATCAGCAGCAGCGCGGCCATCGCGACGACCGTGCACCCGACGATGTAGACGCCGATGTAGGTGCTCGACCCGGTCTTCTCGAGCACGGTCGCGGCGACGAGCGGCGCGGGGCCACCCGCCACCACCGACGCGAGCTGGTACCCGAGCCCCGCGCCGCTGTAGCGGACGTTCGCGCCGAAGCTCTCCGCGATCAGCGCGGCCTGCGGCCCGTACTGCACGTCGTGGAACAGCAGCGAGACGACGATCGCGAGCAGCACGAGCAGCGGTGCCCGGGTGTTCAGCAGCGCGAAGTACGGGAAGGCGAACAGCCCCGTGAGCACGATGCCGATGCCGTACACCCGTCGTCGGCCGAACACGTCGGACAGGTGCCCGAAGAACGGCACGCTGAGCAGGCCCACCACCGCGGCGATCATGGTGTCGCGCAGCAGGTCGTCCCGCGACAGTCCCAGGTGGTGCGTGCCGTAGGTGAGCACGAACGTGATGAACAGGTAGAACGGCGCCTGCTCGGACATCCGGACGAACGCGGACGTGAGGATCTCACGGGGCTGCCGCCGGATCACCTCCCACACCGGCCGCCGCGCCACCGCGCGGGTGTCCCGCACCCGGGCGAACTCCGGGCTCTCCAGCACGCGAAGCCGGACGTACAGGCCGATGCCGACCAGCACGATGCTCGCGAGGAACGGCACCCGCCAGCCCCAGGTCTCGAAGCCCGGCCCGGCGACGTGCGACATCAGCGACACCATGCCGGTGGACGCCAGCAGCCCGAGCGGCACCCCGAGCTGCGGCCAGCTCGCCATGAAGCCACGCCGCTCCGGCGTGCCCCACTCCATCGACAGGAGCACCGAGCCGCCCCACTCGCCGCCGACGCCGATGCCCTGCACGATCCGCAGCAGCACGAGCAGGGCCGGTGCGGCCGCGCCGAGCATGCCGTAGCCGGGCAGCAGTCCGATGAGGAACGTGCTGATCCCCATCAGCATCAGCGTGACGACGAGCGTGGCCTTGCGGCCCACGCGGTCGCCGAGGTGCCCGAAGATCGCCGCGCCCAGCGGCCGCGCGGCGAAGCCGACGAACTGGGTGCCGAAGGCGGCGAGGACGCCCGCGAACCGGGACCCGCCGGGGAAGAACACCGCGGGGAACACCAGTGCCGCCGCGGTGCCGTACAGGAAGAAGTCGTACCACTCGATGGCGGTGCCGACCGTGCTCGCGACGACGGCGCGTCGCCGGTGCACGCGCGTGGCCGGATCGGCGGCGGTCCGGGTCGTGGTCATCGGTCCTCCCGTCCGACGCCGGTGCGTGCCGGCGCGCGTTCCGATGTGGACGCGGGTGCACCGCGTCGCGGCATGAGCAGCAGGGCGACGAGCGACACCAGCGCGCACACGACCATGTACGCGCTGATCGCGGCGCTGGACCCGGTCCTGGCCAGCAGCGCGGCGGCGATCAGCGGTGCCGGGCCGCCCGCGACCACCGAGCCGAGGTGGTAGCCCAGCCCGGCGCCGCTGTAGCGCACCCGCGGGCCGAAGCTCTCCGCGATGAGCGCCGCGAGGGGCCCGTACTGCATGTCGTGGAAGAACATCGCGACGAGCACCGCGAGCAGCATGAGCCCGGTGTCGCGGGTGTTCAGCAGGCCGAAGTACGGGAACGCGAACAGGGCGGTCGCCACGACCCCGGTGCCGTACACGAGGCGGCGGCCGAGGACATCGGACAGGTGGCCGAACAGCGGCACGGTCACCAGCCCCATCGTGGCGGCGGCCAGCGTGTACCCGAGCAGCCGGCCGCGGGGCACCCCGAGGTGCTCGGTGCCGTAGGTGAGCAGGAACGTGATGTAGAGGTAGAACGGCGCCTGCTGCGACATCCGCATGAACGCCGCCGCGAGGATCTCCCGGTGCTGCTCGCGGATCACCGTCCACACCGGGCGGTGCTCGACCCCCTCCCGCGAGCGCACCTCGGCGAACTCCGGGCTCTCGAGGACCCGCAGCCGGACGTACAGCCCGATGCCGACCAGCACGATGCTGGCGAGGAACGGCACGCGCCAGCCCCAGGTCTCGAAGTGCGGGCCGGAGACCGCCGACATCACCGCGGTGAGCCCCGTGGAGCCGAGCAGGCCGAGCGGGACGCCGAGCTGCGGCCAACTCGCCATCAGCCCGCGTCGGCCGGGAGGACCCCACTCCATCGACAGGAGCACCGACCCGCCCCACTCGCCGCCGACGCCGATCCCCTGGAGCACCCGCAGCGTCACGAGCAGGACCGGTGCCGCGACGCCGAGCGCGGCGTACCCGGGCAGCAGTCCCATCGCGAACGTGCTGGCCCCCATGAGCACCAGCGTGGTGACGAGGGTGGCCTTGCGGCCGATCCGGTCGCCGTAGTGCCCGAAGAGCGCCGCCCCCAGCGGCCGCGCGGCGAAGCCGACGAACTGCGACCCGAACGCGGCCAGGACGCCGGCGAGGTGCGACGTCCCGGGGAAGAAGACGGCGGGGAACACCAGCGCCGCCGCGGTGCCGTAGAGGAAGAAGTCGTACCACTCGATCGCGGTCCCGACCGTGCTCGCGAGCACGGCCCGGCGGCGGTGGCGGCGGACGTCCGGGTCGGGCTGCGCCTCGGCCATCGTCGTCTCCCGTCTGGCGGGCTGTCGGCGTGGGGAATGGGGGAGGACACTGCTCCCGCACCGCCTGCGGAGTCAAGGGCAAGTCGCGCATGCTCGAGGAAGAGGTCAAGCCGGTCCGCCCGCCACCGTCGGGCCGACGCCCCGGCCGGGGGAAGGCTGTGCCACGGTGGGTGGCAGCGGAACGAGGAGGAACGGCATGGTGCTCTGGGACACGGGGGACGAGGTCACGGGTATCGACGCCGGGGCGCTGCTCGAGCTCGCCGAGATCGTGTACGAGGGCGAGACGCTCGAGTCGGTCCTGGACCGCGTCGCGCGCGTCGCGAAGCGGACGGTCCCCGGCGCGGAGGAGGTCTCGGTGACCCTCATCCGCGACGACAAGCCCTTCACCGCCGCGTACACCGGTCAGCTCGCGCTGGACGCCGACGAGATCCAGTACGCGCGGGACCACGGGCCGTGTCTCGACGCGGGCCGTGCCGGCGTGGTGCTCCGCGTCGGCGACATGCGGCAGGAGACCCGCTGGCCCGACTACGCGGCCCCGGTCGCCGCGAGGGGCGTGCTCAGCTCGCTGTCGGTCCCGCTGCCCGTGCAGGACTCCTGCATCGGCGCGCTGAACGTGTACTCCACCACCCCGGGGTCGTTCCCCGACCAGGACATCCCGCTGGCGCGGACGATCGCGTCGTACGCGGCCGTGGCGGTGCACAACGCGAGCACGTTCACGAAGAGCGGCGAGCTGGCCCGGCAACTCACCGTGGCGATGGAGAGCCGCGCCGTCATCGAGCAGGCCAAGGGCATCCTCATGCACGAGCACCGGTGCGACGCGGACCGGGCGTTCGCGATCCTCACCCGGGTCAGCCAGCAGGCGAACATCAAACTCCGGGACATCGCCGCGCAGCTCGTCGAGCGGAACTCCCGGCCGGGGCCCCGGTAGGCGGCGCGATCCCGGGGCCGGAACGGGGGTTTTCCCGGATCCGCCCGGGGTCACGCCACGCGCAGACTCGTGGGCATGGAGACCGTTCACTCGACCATGTACCGCCAGGGACTGGTCCGGCCGCGTGACGGCCGGGTCCTCGCCGGCGTCTGCGCCGGGCTGGGCCGCCGCTTCGGGATCGACCCGTGGCCGGCGCGCCTGCTGTTCGTGCTGATCCTGCTCGCGATCCCCGGCTCGCAGATCCTGATCTACCCGATGCTGTGGATCCTGATGCCGCCGGAGCCGGTGGCGGTGGTCGGCGACGTCGCGCCCCCGCCCGTTTGACGCCGGTCCCGCGGGGCACACCGAGGACCGGCCGAACCACAGGAGGCGCGCGGTGGACGAGATGTGGGACCTCTGGTATCCGGCGGTCGGCGCGACCGGGCTGTCGTTCGCGCGGTCCCTCGTGGACGGACGGGTCGCGGGCAACCGCCTCCTGGTCCACGCCGCGCCGCCGGTCCTCGACGTGACGGTGCGGCAGGCCGACGGCGGACAGCTGATCGACGAGGGCTACGGGCTCGGGCGGGGCGCGCCCGGCCCGATGTCGTACCTGGTGCGAGAGGCGGGGGCCGTCACGCTCGAGGACGGGTGGCCGGGGGAGGACGACCTCGGCCGCCTCGTGATCCTCCCCGGCGGCGAGGCAGGGATCCTCACCGACTGGTGGCACGCGGAGGACCACAGCGAGTGGCGGTGGCGCGTCGAGTTCAGCAACCACGTCTAGGCGTACCTGCACCTGTACCCGCCGAACCGGGTGTTCACCGGGCGAGCGCGGCCACCTCGCCGAGGTCGGCGCCCTCGTCGGCGAGCGCGGCGATCGGGGTGGCGGGCGCCGACGCGAGGATCCGCCGTACCGCGCGGATGTCCGCCGGCCGGTCCACCGCGACAGCGCCGGTGAGGACGCCGTCCCGGGAGGTGAGCACGGTGAACGCCCCGTCGCCGGGCGATCCCCGCATCACCAGGTGGTCGTCCGCGCGGGGCTCGCCGCAGACCTGGAGGTTGACTCCGTACTGGTCCGACCAGCACCACGGCACCTCTTCCCACGGCGTGGCGTGGCCGAGGAGGTTCCTCGCCACCGCGGTGCCCTGGCCGACCGCCGACTGCCAGTGCTCGCGGCGCCGGGGCAGCCCGGTCGCGGAGTCCGGGAACGCCGCCGCGTCGCCCGCCGCCCACACCCCCGCCGCCGACGTCGCCCCGCACGGGTCGACGACGATGCCGCCGTGGACCGCGAGCCCGGCCCGCGCCGCGAGGTAGGTCTCGGGCTCCATCCCCACGGCGACCACGACCACGTCCGCCCGGTGCACCGTGCCGTCGCCGGTCGTGACCCGGCCCGGCTCGACCGAACGCACGGTCACGCCCGTCCGCACGTCCACGCCCTGGGCGCGGTGGAGGTCGGTGTAGAACGTGGCCACCGCCGGAGGCAGGAGCCGCCCGAGCGGGATCGGCGCCGCCTCGAGGACGGTCACGCCGTGGCCGAGCGACCGCAGGGTGGCCGCGACCTCGGCCCCGAGGAAGCCGGCCCCCACGACCACCACGTCGTCGCCGGGACGCAGCGCCGCCCGCAGCGCGGCGACGTCGGCCGCGGTCCGCACGACGTGGGCACCCGTGACGCCCGGCAGCATCCGCGGCCGCCCACCCGTGGCCAGCACGACCGCGTCCCACCCGAGCCGGGCACCGTCCACGGTGACCGTCCGGTCCGCGACGTCGAGGCCGGTCACCGTCGTCCCGGTGAGCAGCTCGACGTCGCGGTCGGCGTACCACGCCTCCGGCCGGATCCGGATGCCCGCCGTGGTGCGGTCGCCGCGCAGCACCTCCTTGGACAGTGCCGGACGGCGGTACGGGGCCTCGGGCTCGGCGCCGGCCAGCACGAGCCGGCCGTCGTACCCCTCCGCGCGCAGCGTCGCGGCCGCGGTGGTGCCGGCGACGCCGGTGCCGACCACGACGACGGTCCTCACGCCGGGGTGACCTCGACCATCTGGAAGTCGGCCTTCGCCGCGCCGCAGTCCGGGCAGCTCCAGTCGTCCGGGATGTCCTCCCAGCGCGTGCCAGGCGCGATGCCGTCCTCGGGCCACCCCTTGGCCTCGTCGTACTCGTAGCCGCACACCAGGCAGACCCACAGCTTCACGAGCGCTCCTCGAAGTCGATCTTGTCGCGGACCCCGCAGTCGGGGCAGTTCCAGTCGTCGGGCACGTCGGCCCAGGGGGTGCCGGCCGGGAAGCCCTCGCGGGGCGCCCCGGTGGCGGGGTCGTAGGTGTACTGGCAGGAGGAGCAGACGTACGTGCT
>DASWRY010000027.1:0-54024 GCA_036402915.1 Mycobacteriales bacterium | reverse complement strand
CAGGCGTCGAGGTCCGGGCGGTCCGCCTCGCGGGCCGCCTCGCGGGCCGCCTGGTAGTGCGGCCAGGCCCGCTCGAACGCCCCCAGGTCGAAGTACAGCCACCCGGCGGAGGCCGACAGCAGCCCGTACAGCCCGAGCAGCCGGGCACGCAGGCGCTGGGGGCACTCCGTGAGGAGGCGGCGGGCGAGGCTGCGCTGGGCCAGGACGGTGTCGAGCGCCGCCTGCGGCCCCAGCGCGTCGTCCTGCCGCCGTGCGGCCGACAGGACGTCCTCGACGGTGTCGATCACCCGCGCGTCGACCCGGTGCGTGCCGGCGACGGCACGCAGCACCCGGGCCCGCTCGTCGGGCGGTGCCCCCTCGAGAGGGGACGCCGCGGCGGCCGCGGTGGCGGCCCATCCGAGCGCCCGGAGGAACTCCCGACGGTCCATGGCGTCAGCCCAACTCCGGAGCCAGCCGGTGAGCTGGTCATAGGTGGCCTGTCCGAGTTGCCACGATAGCCCGTTCGCCACGCATTCCACGAGAGCCGCCGGGTCGGCGAGCACCGCGCCGAGACGGTCCGTCAGTGACTCGCGCCCCGTGGTGGACGCGATGCCCGCCAGCGCGCCGGGCGGCAGCACCGGCACCGGGAGTCCCAGGAGCCCGACGGGGGCGGGAGCGAGACCGGGGCGGACGTCCGCGCGGCGCAGGGGCGCAGGAGCGGCCGGGCCGCCCGAGGCGGGGTGGCGGTGGGCGTCGTCGCCGCGGTGGTCGGACAGGTCCGCCAGCAGGTCGCTCACACGGCACCGGTAGAGCTGCGCCAGCTTGTCCAGGCTGTCGAACGAGGGCGCGTGCCCGGTCCCGCCCGGCCACAGCTCCCAGGACGAGATGTTCTTGAAGGTCTTCAGCTCGTCGGGCCAGCGTGCGTTCCACCGGTCGGCGACCTCGCGCTGGCTCCAGCCGTGCGCCAGCCGGAAGGCCAGCCGGGCGTTGACGCGGTACCGCTCCCGGAACACGTGCGCGATCTCGACCCACGACCTGCCCTGCGCGCGCAGCAGTCGGGACGACTGTTCGCGTTCACGCTTCAGGCTCTGCGGCGCCGCCATGGCAAACCCTTCCGGGGTCGTGCCCTCGACGCGCCCGTCGTACCGCACCGCGCCGCGGGTGGTCCAGGGACGCTCCCCGCGGGACCGGGAAGGGTCGCGCGAATGACCGTCTGAGCAGGTACGGCGTGATGCGCACCGGCGGCAGACTCGGTGGCACCGCACCGGATCGAGGTGCGGCAGCACCCCCGGAGCGGCAGGACCGGCGACGCCGTGCCCCCTTCACCGTCGTCGGTCCTGCCTCGGGTGCGCGGATCAGGTGGAGACGGGCGCGCCGATCCGTGCGGACCGGCGGGCCGCCTCGACCACCTCGAGGACGGCCACGCTGTCGGCTGGGTCGACGGGCATCGGCGTCCCGTCCGCCAGGGCGTCTCGCACACCGGCATAGAACGCGAGGTACGCGCCGGGCACCGTCTCCACCGTGCGGACGTCGTCGCCCGCGCCGAGCAGGCCCGGTGCGTTGGGTGCCGGGGCGCCACCGCTGCGCAGCGCCGCCTCCTGGCTGTCCAGCTCGGGGGCCACGTACGCGGCCCGGCTGCCCAGCACCCGGAACCGCGGCCCGAGCTGCCCGGCGACCGCGCTCATCCAGAGGTGCGAGCGGGTACCGCCCGCGTGGGTGAGCGCGAGGAACACGTCGTCGTCCACCTCGACGCCGGGCCGGCGCGCGTCGACCTCCGCGTACACACTCGCCGCCGGGCCGAACAGCAGCAGCGCCTGGTCGATCAGGTGGCTGCCGAGGTCGAGCAGGATCCCGCCGCCCTCGGCGGGCCCGCCGTGCTCGCGCCAGCCTGGCTTCGCGGTCGGCCGCCAGCGCTCGAACCGGGACTCGAAGCGGTACACCTCGCCGAGCTCACCGTCCGCGACCAGCCGCCGCAGGGTCAGGAAGTCCCCGTCCCAGCGGCGGTTCTGGTACGTCGTCAGCGGTACGCCGCGCTCCCTGGCGTACGCCACCAGCGCCCGGCCGTCGGCGGCCGAGGTCGCGAGCGGCTTGTCGACGACGACCGGCACCCCGGCGTCCACCGCGGCCCGCGCCAGCTCGACGTGCGTCCGGTTGGTCGTGGCGACCACCGCGAGGTCGAGGTCCCGCGTCCACAGCTCGTCCGCCGACGCGACCACCTCGGCGTCCGGGTGGGCGGCGCGGACCTCGGCCTGCCGTCCCGGATCCGACGTCACCACGGCGGCCAGGTCGAGTCCCGGCGTCGCCGCGATCAGGGGCGCGTGGAACACCGCGCCGCCGAGCCCGTACCCCAGCAGTCCGACCCTCATCCCGCGAGTACACCAGACTGCCGGCGGTTCCGGCCTAATCGCTGCCCAGCGCCGCGCCGAGCAGGTCCGGCAGGCCGGGCGACGTGAGCCCGGCGACCGCGCGGGCGTGCTGCTCCGTGATCCACGTACCCAGTTCCGGTCCGCCGGTCCCCGCCTGGATCACCCCCCAGAGCACCCAGGTGTGGGCGGTCAGCACCCCGTACAGCGTCGCGCGGGCGGTCCGCGACGGGCGCCACCGCCCGTAGTACCGCGCGACGACCTCCTCCGGCGGGAGCCCCGCCTGCCCGGCGAGGTTGCCGAGCTCGAAGTCGGGGTCGTTGTTCCCGGAGTACTCGTAGTCCACGAACGCGACCCGGACGCCGTCGTCCAGCATGTTCGCCGCGCCGAGGTCGTTGTGGCACGGCACGGTCCGTTCCGCCCCGGCGGCGACCAGGGCAGCCACCCGGTCGAAGGCACGCTGGTGGTCGTCGTACCCGGGCGGGACCGCGAGCCCGTGGGACGCGCACAGCCCCCGGTACCTCCGCTGCAGCGCCGGCAGGTCGATGTCCACGGCGAACCGGGGGCCGCCGTGCAACGTCCGGCAGGCCGCCACCACGCGGTCGAGCGCCGCCGGGTCCCGCAGGTCCGGCGGCGCGCCGTCGAGCCACCCCACGACCGTGACGCCGAGGTCCGGCAGGTGGTCGAGCACCGGTGGCCCGATGCCCGCGGCGTGGGCCGCGGTGGTGTTGCGGTACTCGTTCGCGCGGTCGACGCCGAGCAGGCCCGGGGCGCCGGACGGGATGCGCAGCACGGCGGTCACGGCGGGTGTCTCCACGCGGTAGCTGTGGTTGCTCAGCCCACCCGTGAGCGGCGTGATCGTGCGGGGGCGTTGGGCGAGGCTCGGCAGCCGGTCGAGTACCGCGTCGAGCGCCTCGTCGAGCATCCGGGGAGCGTAACGGCCCCCGCGGGGGCCGGGACGTGCGGCAGGATGATCGCGTGTGGAACTCCAGGCGCAAGCCCGAGCCCGTGGTGGAGGAGCGGCCGCCCCGGAAGACCGAGGTCACCTTCGAGGGGCTCGAGCCGTGGACGCCCGGCCCCGGGCTCACCCGCTGCCGCGTCGGTGACCGGGAGTTCGACCTGCGCGAGGACGCCACGTTCCTCGGGTACGACTTCGGCGAGTACGGGATGCTCACGCTCCGCTGGTACCACGACCCGGACGGCGCCGACCCGCGGCGGCTGACGCTGGACTTCGACTACCTGCGGGGGTTCCGCGCCGAGCCGGCGCACGGGGGGTCGCGGCTCCCCGGCGAGACCGAGGGCTGGACGTACCGGCCGGGCGACGCGGGCCGCGCCGACTTCGCCGTCTACGCCGGGGAGCACAACCTGTTCTTCTCGGCCGGGGGCGTCCGGCTCCGGGTGACCGAGGGCTGAGCCCTACCCGGGCAGCCGTTCGGACACCGCCTGCGCCAGCTCCTCGATCCGGTCGGTGAAGTCGTCCACGAGGCCGGCCGCGGACTCGCGCGCCTCCTCGGCGGACTTCTTCGCGGTCACGGCCGCGAGCACCGCGGACTTCGAGGCGAGCTTCGCGGCCCGCCGGGCCCGCCAGCCCAGCGACGGCTTCCCCTCGGTGTCCACCGCGGCGAGCAGCAGCCCGCCGGCGAGCCCGAGGTTCTTGAGGAAGTGCGTGCGGTGGTGCGCCTTCTCCTCCGGGCTCTGCGCCTCCCAGAACGCGTGGCCGGCGAGCGTCGTCGGGACCAGGCTGCCGAGCAGCGCCAGCGCCGCGAGCCGCGGGATCCGGCCGCTCGCGAGGAGCAGGCCGGCGCCGATCTGGACACCCGCGTTGATCCTGACCAGGGTCTCCGGGTCCTCGGGCAGGCCGAGGGGACGGGCGAACCGCGCACCGACGTCCCCCGCGAGTTCCGCGCGGGGGCCGGGATTGCGCAGGGCGTCGATGCCGCTGGACACGAACACGGCACCCAGCATCGGACGTGCGACACGACGGACGAGAGCCACTGGATCCTCCGGGGGGGTCGGGGAAGTGGATCTCCCGGGAACCTACTCGCGGTGCCCCACCGCTGCCCAGCGAGCGGATACCGTGCGGGCATGCCGACCGCCCTCGTGACCGGTGCCACCGCAGGGATCGGCGCCGCCTTCGCGCGCCGCCTCGCCGCCGAGCACCACGACCTCGTCCTCGTCGCCCGCGACGCCGCCCGCCTGCAGTCGTTCGCCGCCGCCCTGCGGGACACCGGCGACGGCTCGGTGGAGGTCCTTCCGGCCGATCTCGCCACCGTCGACGGCTGCGCGGCCGTGGAGGAGCGGCTCTCCGGGGGACTTGTCGACGTGCTGGTGAACAGCGCCGGGGTGGGCATCGCCCGCCGGTTCGTCGAGACCGCTCTCGAGGACGAGCAGCGCCTGCTGGACCTCAACGTCCGCGCGGTCATGCGCCTCACCCACGTCGCGGTGCGCGGCATGGTCGAGCGCGGCCGTGGTGACATCGTCAACGTGTCGTCGGTGGCCGGGTTCGGGCCGATCGGCGGTACGTACAGCGCCTCGAAGGCGTGGGTCACCACGTTCAGCGAGGGGCTGCACGCCACCGTCCGCGAGAGTGGCGTGCGGGTGGTCGCGCTGTGTCCCGGGTACGTCCGGACGGAGTTCCACGAGCGCGCCGGGATCGAGGTCGGCGCACGCACCGGGCCGCTGTGGCTCGACGCCGACCGGGTCGTGGCCGACGCGCTCCGCGACCTCCGCCGCGGCCGGGCGGTGAGCGTCCCGAGCGCGCAGTACAAGGTGCTGTCCGGAGCCCTCCGGCACATCCCGCACGGAGCGCTCCGTGCGGTGGGGACCCACCTGCGGGGGCGCTGATAGCGTCAACAGCACACACGGGAGCCCGAACCTCGGGCTGAGAGGGCGACACACGGGTCGCCGACCGTCTGAACCTGTCCGGGTCATGCCGGCGTAGGGAGAGTGTGATGACCGCTGCTGTCCGTTCCGCGCGCTCGCGCAAGGTGCACCTCGAGGGCCCGGGTGGTGTCCGGGTCCCGATGCGCGAGGTCCAGCTCACCACGGGCGACTCCGTCGTCCTGTACGACACGTCCGGGCCGTACACCGACGACACCGTCACGACCGACATCCGCCGGGGCCTGCCGGCGCTGCGCGGGCCGTGGATCGCCGGGCGCGGGGACACCGAGGAGTACGACGGGCGCGCCCTCCGGCCGGAGGACGACGGCCGCCGCGCCGGTGACCTCGCGAACCTCGACGCGGTGTTCGGCACGAGCCGCCGGCCGCGCCGCGCGGTGGGGGACCGGGCGGTGACCCAGCTCGCGTACGCCCGCCGCGGCCAGATCACCGCCGAGATGGACTTCATCGCGACCCGCGAGGGGCTCGCGCCCGAGTTCGTGCGCGACGAGGTGGCCCGCGGGCGTGCCGTCATCCCGGCCAACGTGAACCACCCCGAGTCCGAGCCGATGGTCATCGGCCGGAACTTCCTCGTGAAGATCAACGCGAACATCGGCAACTCCGCGGTCGCGTCCTCCATCGAGGAGGAGGTCGACAAGATGACCTGGGCGACCCGGTGGGGCGCCGACACGGTCATGGACCTCTCGACCGGCCGCAACATCCACACCACCCGCGAGTGGATCCTGCGCAACTCCCCGGTGCCGATCGGTACGGTCCCGATCTACCAGGCCCTCGAGAAGGTCAACGGCAAGGCGGAGGACCTCTCCTGGGAGGTGTACCGCGACACCGTGCTCGAGCAGTGCGAGCAGGGCGTCGACTACATGACCGTCCACGCGGGAGTGCTGCTGCGGTACGTGCCGCTCACCGCGCGCCGCAAGACCGGCATCGTGTCGCGCGGCGGCTCGATCATGGCGGCGTGGTGCCTCGCGCACCACGAGGAGAGCTTCCTCTACACGCACTTCGCCGAGCTGTGCGAGATCCTCCGGGCGTACGACGTGACGTTCTCGCTCGGCGACGGGCTGCGTCCGGGGTCGATCGCGGACGCCAACGACGAGGCGCAGTTCGCGGAGCTGACGACCCTCGGCGAGCTGACGAAGGTCGCGTGGGAGCACGACGTCCAGGTCATGGTCGAGGGCCCGGGACACGTCCCGATGCACAAGATCAAGGAGAACATGGACCTCCAGCTGGAGGTCTGCGACGAGGCGCCGTTCTACACGCTCGGTCCGCTCACGACGGACATCGCGCCGGGGTATGACCACATCACGTCCGCGATCGGCGCGGCGATGATCGGCTGGTACGGCACGGCGATGCTCTGCTACGTCACGCCGAAGGAGCACCTGGGGCTGCCGGACCGGGACGACGTGAAGACCGGTGTGATCACCTACAAGATCGCGGCGCACGCCGCCGACCTCGCCAAGGGCCACCCCGGCGCGCAGGCGTGGGACGACGCGCTGTCCGACGCGCGGTTCGCGTTCCGGTGGGAGGACCAGTTCGAGCTGTCGCTGGACCCCGACACCGCGCGGAGCTTCCACGACGAGACGCTGCCGGCGGCACCGGCCAAGACGGCGCACTTCTGCTCGATGTGCGGACCGCACTTCTGCTCGATGCGGATCAGCCAGGACGTCCGGCGGTACGCGGAGGAGCACGGGCTGTCCGACGAGGACGCCGTGACGGCGGGGATGCGCGAGAAGGCGGCGGAGTTCGAGCGTGCCGGCGGACGGATCTACCTGCCGGTCGCCGACTGAGCCGTGCGCCGGGCCGGCCGCCACGGTGCGCGGCGGCCGGCCCGGGGCGCTGGGTAGGGTTCGGGCCATGTCCGACCGCGACGCGCTCCTCGCCCTCATCCGTGACCTGGCCGTCGTGCACGGCCGTGTGACGCTCTCGTCGGGACGGGAGGCGGACTACTACGTGGACCTCCGCCGCGTCACCCTGCACCACGCGGCCGCCCCGCTCGTCGGCCGCGTCATGCTCGACGTCACCGAGGGCTGGGACTTCGACGCCGCGGGCGGCCTCACCCTCGGCGCCGACCCCGTCGGGGCCGCGATGCTGCACGCGGCCGCGGCGGCCGGCCGGAGCCTGGACGCGTTCGTCGTCCGGAAGCAGGGCAAGGCGCACGGGCTCCAGCGCCGCGTCGAGGGGCCGGACCTCGCGGGTCGCCGGGTGGTCGCGGTCGAGGACACCTCCACCACGGGGGGCAGCGTGCTCACGGCCGTCGAGGCGCTCCGCGAGGCGGGTGCCGAGGTCGTGGGTGTCGCGGTGATCGTGGACCGCGGCGCCGGGGACGCCGTGAAGGCGGCCGGGCTCGAGTACCGGTACGCGTACACGCTCGCGGACCTGGGCCTCGGTTCGGGATGACCGGGCCCGAGCAGGTCGTCCTGCTCGACGAGGACCTGCAGCCCTGTGGCGTGCTGCCGAAGTCGGAGGTGCACCACGCGGACACGCCGCTGCACCTCGCGTTCAGCGTGTACGTGTTCGACCCCGAGGGGCGCCTGCTGGTGACCCGGCGCGCGCTGGGCAAGCAGACGTTCGCGGGGGTGTGGAGCAACACCTGCTGCGGACACCCCGGCCCCGGCGAGGACCTCGCCGCGGCCGTGCGGCGCCGGCTCGCGACCGAGCTGGGCCTGGACGTCGAGGGCCTGGCGCTGGTGCTCCCCGACTTCCGGTACGAGGCCGTCGCCGCCGACGGCGTCCGCGAGAACGAGTTCTGCCCCGTGTACGTGGCGCGCACCTCCGCCGACCCGGTGCCGGAGCCGTCGGAGGTCGCGGACTGGCGGTGGGTGGACTGGCCGGCGTTCTGTGATCTGGCGGAGTCGGCGCCGTGGGCGGTGAGCCCGTGGTCCGCCGAGCAGGTGCCGCCCCTGCGCGCGGTCCTCGGCGACGGTCCGACCCTCCCGGAATGATCGCGACACGGGCAGACTCTGCCCGTGGGCGACACATCATCCTTCGACCGGGTCCTGGACGCCCTGTACGCGCTGCCGCCGTCGGAGTTCGTCGCGGCGCGCGAGCAGCAGGCGAAGGCCGCGCGGGCGAGCGGTGACCGGGGGCTGGCGGCGCGGATCCACGCGCTGCGCCGGCCCACCCTGGGCGCGTGGATGGTCAACCTCCTGGCCCACGAGCGGCGCGACCTGGTCGAGCGGCTCGTCGAGCTCGGTGGGGAGCTGCGTGAGGCGCAGGAGGGCCTCCGCGGTGAGGATCTGCGGGCGCTGAACACCCAGCGGCAGCAGGTCGTCTCCGCCCTGGTGGACGAGGCGCGGCGGCTGGCCCGGGACGCCGGGGAGAAGCCCGGCGACGAGGCGGCGTACGAGGTGGAGCGCACGCTCCTCGCCGCCCTCGCCGACCCGGAGGTGGGAGGAGAGGTGGCGACGGGGACCCTGGTGCGCCCGCTCGACTACGCCGGCTTCGGGCCGGTGGGCCCGGCGGACGTGGAGCGCCGGGAGGGACGGCCGCGCCGGGTGCGCCGGGAGGACCGGCCGGCCGCGGCCCCAGCGCGCCGGGCGTCGGACGACGATCTCGTCGCGGCCCGCCGTCGCCGCGAGCGGGCCGAGGCCGAGGCGGCGGTGCGTGAGGCCGAGGCCACACAGCGACAGGCGGCCACCCGGGCGAGGCGTGCCGCCGAGCGGGCGGCGGACGCCGAGAGCCGCCGCCAGGAGGCGGACGCGGAGATCGGGCGGCTGACCCGCGAGCTGCACGCCGCGCAGTCGGTGGCCGCCGCGGCGCAGGAGCTGGAACGCGACGCACGGGCGAAGGCCACCCAGTCCGCGGCCGAGTCGGAGGACGCGGCGGAGCGGCTGGCCGAGGTGAGACGGCGGCTGGAGGGCCTCGGCTGAGCCGCGACGCGTGTGCCGGCCCGACGGCACTGGAGTTCGACATAGACGCCTGTCGATGCAGGTGGCAGACTCGGCGCATGGTCCACGCACCGGACGCCGTCCTGCCGACCGAGGTCGGCGGCTGCTGCTCGCCGCTGGCGGGCCACGAGATGCCCGTCGCCGACGCCGAACGTCTCGCGGCCGTCCTCAAGGCCCTCGCCGATCCCGTGCGGCTCCGGCTGCTGAGCCTGGTCCGCGCCGCCGAGGCGGAGGAGGCGTGCGTCTGCGACCTCACCGAGGCGCTGGGCCTCTCGCAGCCCACCGTCAGCCACCACCTGAAGACCCTCGTCACCGCCGGCCTGCTCACCCGGGAGAAGCGCGGCGTCTGGGCCTGGTACCGGCTCGTGCCGGAGACCCTCGACACGGTCGGCGCCCTGCTCCGCACCCGCTGAGCGGCGACCGCCGCCCAGCGGGTCCGGAGGACCGCGTCACGCCAGGGCGTACGCGTGGACGGTCGTCTGCGTCACCGTGACGCCTCCCGCGGTGGACGCGGTGGCCCGCAGGGACACGAACCCCGCGTGGCCCGGATGGGTCAGCGTCGCCGTGCGCGTGGCACCCGATCCCGTCAGCGGGACGTCCGTCCACGTCGCACCGTCGTCATAGGACACCTGAACGCCGACCGCGGTGACGTCGGGCGCCGGACCGTACGGCCGTTCGACGGTGACCGGGACGGCGAACGTTCCCGTGGCGGGCGCCCGGTTCAGCGCGTCCAGCCGCGGCCTGAACCGGACGGTGGGCAGCGCCAGCATCGTGTGGTCCGCCGCGTGACCGGACCGGAACGTCCACTCCGCACGCACCCGGCTCGCGAACTGCGTCCAGGGCGCGTCCCGCGTGTCCTCGGCGACGAGGCGGTACTCCGACATCGCCGCGGGCACGCCCTCCGCGGTGAGGAACGCCGGGACGTCCGACGTCGCCACGACCGTGGAGCCCCGGTACAGCGTCGCGGTGCCGTGGTCGTGCGCCGACTCCGGCAGCCCGAGGTGCCGGGGCGCGCTGTCCGTGACGAGCGGCAGGGCGAAGTCGAGGGTGTCGCCGTACCGCTCCGCGAACGTGGGTGCGGGGCCGAACGCCCCGGCGTCCCACACCTCGGTGCCGTGCTCGCCCACGCGGTGGGGAGCCGGCAGGCTGATGATGTCCGCGCCGTCGAAGTCGCCGCCCGGCGTGGGGGTGCCCTCGGTCAGCCGGTCGTCCCAGGTGAGGTCCGGGGCGACGGCGTAGTGGTCCGTCCGCCGCGTCAGGTCGCCGATGTCCCAGTAGGCCCCCATCCCGCCGCTCGGGTTCGTCGACTCCGCGCCGAACGACCGCAGCGCCGTGGCTCCCTGGCGCGACAGGTGGTGCGTGACCGTCGCGGTGTTCGCCGCGGTGAACCGGAAGTGGGGATTGCCGGGCAGTGTGCCCACGCCGTGGAAGGCGCCGTGGTAGACGTACGGCGACGGCGGGCCGGACCCGAACAGGCTCGCGGTGCCGGCCTTGTGGAGCTCGGCGAAGAAGCCCCAGTCCAGCCCGGCGATCCGCCCGCGGGTCGGGGTGACCCGCAGGATCCCGACGGGCGCGATCAGGCCCGCGCCGAACCCGGAGTTGGCGAGCTCGACGTCCGTGGTGAGGAAGGCCAGGCCGTCCGGGACCGCGTCCGCGTCGGCGGCCGCGGAGAGGGTCAGTGCGTTCGACCGCCGGGCGTCCAGCGTGATCTCGGTCGGGCCCCGCAGGGACACCCTGCGTGCCTCCGTGGTGAGGTCGTCGGTCCCCGAGATCGTCGCGAGGACCACGTACGCTCCCGCGCGGCGCCGGAGCACGCCCGTGCCGTCCGGCAGCTCGACCAGCGAGATGTCGCCGGTCGCGGCGTCGGCCAC
This sequence comes from Mycobacteriales bacterium, assembly GCA_036402915.1. Classification (GTDB taxonomy): domain Bacteria; phylum Actinomycetota; class Actinomycetes; order Mycobacteriales; family HKI-0501; genus JAVEDU01. The sequence goes on along the minus strand of DASWRY010000027.1, from coordinate 43,029 downwards.
GAACACGAACGAGTAGTCCGCGGCCTGCCCGCGGGAGTCGAGGGCCGTGAACGCCATGTCGTACGACTCCGGCTCCTCGTACGCCCCGAGTGCCGTCGTCAGCACGACAGTGCCGTCGGCGGACCGCGCGTCGAGCCGGCCGCTGTAGAGGCCGACCGCCGCGCGCGCGGGCGTGAGGATCACCGGGACCGCCGCGGTACCGCCCGCGGGCACGGTGACGCTGGTGTGGCCGAGCCGCAGCACGCCGGCTGCCGCGGGGTGGCCCGCCGCGTCGGCGAACACCGACCGCAGCGACAGCGTGACCGGGCGGGTGCCGACGTTCCGGTACGTCACGGTCCGGGTCGCCCGGCGCTCGGCCCGGTGCGGCCACGGGAAGTACCCGAGGCTCAGCGAGCCCTCTTCCGCGTACACGTGCTGGGTCGCGGCCCGGCCGATGTCGACCCGCCCGGCCCCCTGCTCGTACACGGTCGCGCCGGGCTGCGCCGCCGCCGTGCTCATCAGCGCGGCCTTGAGCTGCGCGGCGGTGAAGTCCGGATGGGCCTGGGCGAGGATCGCGGCGGAACCGGCGACGTGGGGTGACGCCATCGAGGTGCCGGACAGCGCCTGGTACCACTGCCCGCGCGGCTCCCCGATCGGATCGACCCCCTGGGCCCGTGCCGCGACGATGTCCTCACCGGGAGCGGTGATCTCGGGCTTGACCGCGTAGTCCAGGCGCCGGGACGCGTCGATGCGCGGTCCCCGGCTGGAGAAGTCGCTGACCTTGTCCGTACGCCCCACCGACCCGACGGCGAGCGCGGAGTCGGCGGTCGCGGGCGAACTCACGGTCTCCGGAGCCCCGTCGTTGCCGGCGGCGACGACGAAGAGCGTCCCGGCGGTCGCGGTGAGCTGGTCGAGCGCGGAGACGACCGGGTCGGCCCCCTCGCCGACAGGGCCGCCGAGGCTGAGGTTCGCGATCTTCACGCCCTGACCGGCGGCCCAGTCCATCCCGGCGAGGACGGCCTCCTCGGTGCAGAAGATGTCGTCGCAGACCTTGCCGGACAGCAGCGTCGCGCCCTTGGCGACGCCGGTGTACCGGCCGTGCGACGCCGTCCCGCGTCCGGCGAGGATGCTCGCCACGTGCGTGCCGTGGCCGACGGTGTCGCGCGTCCCGGAGGCCGATCCGCTGAAGTCCTCGCTCTTCTCGACGACGCCGGCGAGATCCGGGTGGGTCGTGTCGATGCCGCTGTCCAGCACCGCCACCCGCACCCCGCGGCCGGTGAACCCGGCGCGCCAGGCCACCGGGCCGCCGATCTGCGGCACGCTGTGGTCGAGCAGCGTCCGGTACGCCGAGGAGAGCCAGATCTTGCGGGTACCCGCCTCGGCGGCCCGAGGCCCGGTGGCCGACGCCCAGAACGACCCGGCCGTGGCCTTGTCCTGGTGGACGACCGTGGTGCCGATCCTCGGCAGCGTCCGCTCCTGGGAGGTGCCCTGGGCGGAGAACGCCCGCGGAGCCCGGCCGGGCGTGCCGGTGAGGATCAGCGGGATGTCCCGCCGGTGGGCGTCGTCGTAGCGCAGGCGCCCCAGCAGCACGACGTCGAACAGCCGCGGGTCGACGCGGCCGGTGGCCACGAGCGGCAGCGCGTCCGTCGGGATGACCCGCAGCCCGCCGCCGCGCAGCCGCTCGGTCACGAACCGCATCGTCGCGCGGCCCCGGCCGGGCACCACGCTGATCGTGGGTGGCGCCCCGCGGTGCGGCCGGACCTGGACGCGGTCCGTGCTGACGAGCGTGACCGTGTATCCCGGCTCCGGCGCGGCGCGCCCGGACGGCGCTGCGTCCGCCGGGCCGGTGGAGACGGCAGCCAGGACGGTACTGGCGAGCAACGCGGCGAGTGCCGCGCGGAACGTGGTGCGCCGAGATCTCATGCCGGTCGTCCTCCTCCCGTGGCGCGCGACGGCACTCGCCCGGCGGGTGGCGTGGGGGAGCCGACCCGTCGCCTCGGGGATGTCCCCGAGCGCCGTGCGTGGTGCGGTGGCGCCGGCCGCGGGGGAACGTACAGGTCGGCGCGGGACAAGATAGGGCATTCACGTCACGCCGTGGTGTCGGGCGGCGGTACGGACCTCCGCGGTGTCGGTGCCCGGCGCGGGAACACGAGCGCGAGAACCGGCCTCACCCCTCACCGAGGGGACAGCGGCGTCGAGAGGGTCGCCGTTTCCCGTGCGCGCCACCGGGTAGGTGTCCTCGCATCCGTCCCGACCCACCGAGGAGTGGCATGAGCTCGCTGCGTGAGATGACCGAGCGCGTCCAGGAGTCGTACGCCGGTGACGAGGCGCGTCCGCTCGCCGGCTACACGGCGTCGATGCTCACCTACGCCGGGCTCGCCGCGGGCGTCGCCGCGCTGGCACGCCGGCAGCGCCGGGACGTGCCCGAGCGTCCCGCGCCGGCGGACATCGTGCTGCTCGCGGTGGCCACGCACAAGCTGAGCCGCATCCTGTCCAAGGACGCGGTCACGAGCCCGCTCCGGGCGCCGTTCACCCGGTACCGGGAGCCCACCGGTGCCGCCGAGGTGGGCGAGGAGGTCCGCAGCGACCGCCCGCTGCCGCACGCGGTCGGCGAGCTGCTGACGTGCCCGTTCTGCCTGGCGATGTGGACGGCGGGCGGCCTCACGTCCGGACTCGTCTTCGCGCCCCGGCTCACCCGGTACGTGTCCGCGGCCCTCACCGCGGTGGCGGCGTCGGACTTCCTCCAGCTCGGGTACGACGCGGCGAAGAAGGCGTGCGAGAAGGCGTGACCGAAGCCGGCGGGGCGTTTACAAGACGCCCGCCGTGACCCAGAATCGGCTCCCCGACCCTCTCCGAGGAGATGGTGCATGTCCGCACCCGCGCCGCCGTCGCCCGTACCGGACGTGCCGTCCTCCGCTCCCCGCCCGTCCCCGCTGGACCACCTGGACCAGCTGCTCGACTCCGTGCTCGAGGTCCGCGCGGCCACCGGCGACGCCGTCGTCGTGACCGTGCGCGGCCCGCTCGACCAGCGATCCGAGCGGACGGCACGGGCGACGATGACCGCGGCAGCGTCCACGGCGACCGGCCCGGTCGTGGTCGTGCTGGACGACGCGTTCGTGGACTTCAGGGGCCTGGGCGTGCTGCTCGGCGTCGCGCGGACGTGCCGCCGGCGTGGTCACATGCTCCGGCTGGTCGGTGCGCCGCCGTCGCTGCGGACGATGTGCGCGGCGCTCGGCGTGCGCAACTGCTGGTGGGAGTTCGAGTCCGCGGTGGAGGCCCTGGTGCCCCGCCCGGCGGAGGAGGCGGAGCAGCTCCGCCAGGAGACGCGCCACGACTGACCGCCGCGGCACCCGGGAGAGGGAAGCGGCCGCCGGTCCCGAGGGGGGGTCGGACCGACGGCCGCATCCGAGACCCGGGGATGCACCCCGAACCACCGGAAAACGAGTGGGTTGAGCTGCGCGTTCCCCGATTACTCCGGTCGTCGGAGCGGCCGGGGAGGGGGAGACTCGTGCTGTGGGACGCCGGCGTCCCGCGGAGACGAGGAGGCAGTCGATGAGCCAGCCCCGCAGAGCCGACGAGCAGACCGTGTTCGAGGACCGGCTGGTCGTCCAGGAGGCCATCGAGGACGACACGACCGTGCCGGGGTTCGAGGCCCCCCGCGCGGGGACCCAGGAGCCCGACGCGGACACGGCGTCCTTCCAGGAGCCGGGCAAGCCCCCCATCACGTACTGGCGCTGACCGCGCCGCGGCCGGGCGGTGGTGCGGCCCCGGCGTCGCCACCGGATGCGCGGTCACCGGATGCGCGGTCACCGGATGCGCGGTCACCGCAGAGGGAGCGCTCATGGCGTCACCGACAGGGCCCGCCGTGGCCGCCACCGGGGAGTGGCGGGATCCGGACGGGGTCCGTCTGCCGGCGGGTGAGGTGCACGGGTGGCTGCCGGGTACGAACCAGACCGTGTGCGGCGTGCCGCTCGCCCGCGCGGAGCTGCGGCGGTTCCCGCACGTCCGGTGGTCGGACACGTTCCCCGAGTCCGGCCGGTACGCCGATCGGGTGCAGCGGGTGTGCCCGCGCTGCGACGCGGCCGCCGGCGGCCGCCGAGAGGGCCGCCGGCGGTGGACGCGCACCTCGCCCCGCCCCTGAGGACCGCGGCGGCGCGGTCCCTCGGCGGTCCGTCGGTGCGACGCCGCGTCTGCATGGTCAGCGACGGGCGGCGCTTGCCGTGTCGCGGGTGGTGAGCAGACCCAGGGCGATCATGCCGACACCCAGGACGAGGTGCAGCCAGTTGTCCGCCGTGTTCATCGGCACGAAGTTCGCCGCGCTGTCGAGGTTGATGACCAGTCCGTACAGCCACAGGACCAGGTAGATCACCCCGCCGCCGAGCAGGAACAGGCGGGCGCCGTCACGGCTGCGCGCGAGCGCGACGCCCGCGACGCCGAACAGCAGGTGCACGATGTTGTGCAGCACGGACACCTGGAAGACGCCCAGCAGCTTGGCGTCCGAGTGCATCCCGGCTACGCCCATCGCGCTGTAGTCGGTCGTGATGCCGGGGATGAAGCCCAGCACGCCGACCAGCAGGAAGACGGCCCCGACCACGAGTGCGGCGCGCTGCACCAGGGTGGCGGGCGCCCCGGCACGTGCACCTGCCCGGCCGCGAGGTGTGGCTTCGGTCATCGGAATTCTCCCCTCGTCGTGGAACTACGGGTGAATCGGCACCAGCTTTCTCCCACAAACCGGACAGGGCAAGAGTGCCGCCGGTCCGCCCGCGGCCCCGGTCAGCTGTCCACCGGGGTCCGCTCCGGGGCCTCGATGTCGTGGGCCCAGGGCGCGAGGTGCGGGAACTTGACGTCGAACGCGGGCCGCTCGGACCGGATCCGCGGCAGCCGCGTGAAGTTGTGCCGCGGCGGCGGGCAGGAGGTCGCCCACTCGAGCGAGTTGCCGTACCCCCACGGGTCGTCGACCTCGACGAGCGGGCCCCACTTGTAGGACTTGTAGACGTTCCACAGGAACGGCAGCGTCGCGGCGCCCAGCACGAACGCCCCGATCGTCGAGATCGTGTTCAGTGTGGTGAAGCGGTCCTGCGGGAGGTAGTCCGCGTACCGGCGCGGCATCCCCATGTTCCCGAGCCAGTGCATGCCGAGGAACGTCATCCAGAAGCCGACGAACGTCAGCCAGAAGTGCACCTTGCCGAGGCGGTCGTCCATCATCCGGCCGGTGAACTTGGGGAACCAGAAGTAGATGCCGGCGAACGTCGCGAACACGATCGTGCCGAACAGCACGTAGTGGAAGTGCGCCACCACGAAGTACGTGTCGTGGACGTGGAAGTCGAGCGGCGGGCTCGCGAGGACCACGCCGGTGAAGCCCCCCAACGAGAACGTCAGCATGAAGCCGAGCGACCACAGCATCGGCGACTCGAACGTCAGCTGCCCACGCCACATCGTGCCGATCCAGTTGAAGTACTTGATGCCCGTCGGGATCGCGATGAGGTACGTCATGAACGCGAAGAACGGCAGCAGCACCTTGCCCGTCGCGAACATGTGGTGGGCCCACACCGTCGCCGAGTACCCGGTGATGAGGATCGTCGCGAGCACCATCCCCTTGTAACCGAACAGGGGTTTCCGGCTGAAGACCGGGATGACCTCCGTGACGATCCCGAAGAACGGCAGCGCGACGATGTACACCTCGGGATGGCCGAAGAACCAGAACAGGTGCTGGTACAGGATCGGTCCCCCGGTGGCGGGCGTGAACACCTGCGAGTCGAGGTGCCGGTCGAGGACGAGGGCGGCCAGCGTCGCCGCGAGCACCGGGAACGCGATCAGCGCGAGCACCGCGGTGAAGAGCATGTTCCAGCAGAAGATCGGCATCCGGAACAGCGTCATCCCGGGCGCGCGCAGCGTGATGATCGTCGTGATGATGTTGACCGAGCCGAGGATCGTGCCGAGGCCCGAGATGATCAGCCCGACGACCCACATGTCCGCGCCGACGCCGGGCGTGTTCTCGGCGCGGGACAGCGGCGCGTACGCGGTCCAGCCGAAGTCGGGCGCCCCGCCGGGGACGAGGAAGCCGGCCGTCGCCAGCGTGGCGCCGAACAGGTACAGCCAGAACGCGAACGCGTTCAGCCGTGGGAACGACACGTCCGGGGCGCCGATCTGCAGCGGCACGATGTAGTTGGCGAAGCCGAACGCCAGCGGGGTCGCGAAGAACAGCAGCATCAGCGTGCCGTGCATCGTGAACAGCTGGTTGTACTGCTCGCTGCTCAGGAACTGCAGCCCGGGCCGCGCCAGCTCCGCGCGCATGGCGAGGGCCATCAGACCGCCGAGCAGGAAGTACACGAACGCGCCGGTCAGGTACATGAGCCCGATCAGCTTGTGGTCGGTGGTCCGCAGGACGCGGATCAGCAGGTTGCCGCGGACCGGGACGTGGACCGGCCACGGCCGGGTCGGCGAGGGGGGCGGGGGTACGGGGGCGGCCGGTCCGGTCGAGCCGGGGCGTGTGGTGGTCACCGACGGGGCTCCTCGGAGCGCGGGTGCGGGGGATGTGACGGGGTTACCCGCAGCGTGACCGCCCAACCCCACGAACGCGGGTTTGAGGCAGCCGCCCCCGGGGGTACGCGGCGGATCATGCGTCCCTGGCCCCTGTTCCTGCTCCTCCCGCTGGCGGCGTGTGCGCCCGCCGCGGTATCCGCCACGCCCACCGGTCCCGCGGCGGTCGTCGCGGGCTTCGCCGACGCGCTCCGTCACCGCGACGGCGCCGCGGCGTGCGCGCTGCTCAGCGCACCGGCCCGCGCGGACCTCGACCCCTCCTGCGCCGAGGAGGTGCTGCGGCTCGGCCTGCGGACCGGTCCACCGGGCCCCGCCGAGGTGTGGGGCGACGCGGCCCGGGTGCGGGCGGCGGGCGACACGGTGTTCGTGTCGGCGTACCGGGAGGGCTGGCGGATCACCGGCGCCGGTTGCGAGTCCCGCGGCGAGGACCTGCCGTACGCGTGCGAACTGGGCGGTCCGTGATGGGCGGCCGGGTGCTGTTCGCGCTGTACCTGGCGGGCCCGATGGTCGCGCTGGTGTACTTCGTCCTGCTCGGGTGGGCGCACCGGTGAGGCCGGTGGTGCGCTCGCTGCGCGACAACGGGCTGGCGCTGGTGTTCGGGGCGCTGTTCCTGGCCACGCTGGCCGGGCAGGCGTTCTCCGGGAATGCCGACCACAACGCCCGGCAGCTCGCCCACGGTGGGCAGACGATCGGGCTGTGGTCCTACGTGACCTCGTCGGACTTCGCGGTCGACGTGGCCGAGAACTGGCAGTCGGAGTACCTGCAGTTCCTGCTGTTCATCGTCGCCACCGTCTGGCTGGTGCAGCGCGGGTCGCCGGAGTCGAAGCGGCTCGACGAGGCGGGACCCGAGTCGGACGAGGAGCAGCGGGTCGGCGCGTACACGGAGCCGGACTCGCCGTGGCCGGTCCGGGCCGGGAGTGCGCTGCGCCGCGTGTACTCCCACTCGCTCGCGCTGGTGATGGGCCTGCTGTTCGTGATGTCGTGGGCCGCGCAGGCCGTCGCCGGGCGGGCCCAGTACAACAACGACCAGCTGGGCCACTTCCAGGACCCGGTGGGCCCGCTGCAGTACCTGGCCTCGCCGGACTTCTGGAACCGCTCGCTGCAGAACTGGCAGTCCGAGTTCCTCGCGGTGGGGTCGATGGCGGTGCTGGGCGTGTACCTGCGCGAGCGCGGCTCCCCGGAGTCGAAGCCCGTGGGCGAGGCCCACGCGGTCACCGGCGAGACGGGGTGAGCGTCAGTCGACGAGCTGCCGGCGCTTCTCGCGCCGGGCGCGGAGCACCTCGATGCCGATCGGCAGCAGGGACAGCAGCACGATGACGGCCACGGCCGGGAGGATGTACTTGTCGATCGGGAACGACGCGGACAGCCGGTCGCCCAGCACGTAGCCGACGAGGATCAGGCCCACGGTCCACAGCGTGCCGCCGACGACGTTCCAGAGCAGGAACGTGCGGGCCGGCATGCCGAGCACCCCGGCGACCGGGTTGAGGAACGTCCGCACGATCGGGATGAAGCGCGCCAGCACGACGGCCTTGGCCGGGCCGTACTTGACGAAGTACTCCTCGGCCTTGTCGACGTACTCCTGCTTGAACAGCCGGGAGTCGGGGCGCTCGAACAGCTTGCGCCCGTACCGGGCGCCGAGGTGGTGGCCGAGCTGGGCGCCCGCGACCGCCGCCACGGGTGCCCCGAGCAGGATCCACCCGAGTGGCAGCGGGAACCCGAGCGAGACGCCCGCGCGCGAGGCTGCCACGCCCGCGAGGAACAGCAGGGAGTCGCCCGGCAGGAAGAATCCGATGAAGAGGCCGGTCTCGGCGAACAGCACCGCCCACACGCCGACCAGCCCGAAGGTCGAGAGGTACGACCTCGCGTCGAGGGGGTTGAACGCGAGCGTCCGCTGGCCGTGCACGGTGTCGCCGAGGGCCCGGATGTGTTCGGTGGTCTCCACGGCCATCACGGTACCTGCCCGCCGCCGCCCGGCTCGGCGCGCGGGCGCCCGCTTGGCCGACCGTTAACCTTCGGGCGTGGTGGAGCGTCTGGTCGTGATCGGCGGGGACGCCGCGGGCATGTCCGCGGCGTCGCAGGCACGCCGCCTCCGCGGGCCCGGCGAGCTCGAGATCGTGGCGTTCGAGCGGGGCGGGCACACGTCGTACTCCGCGTGCGGCATCCCGTACTGGATCGGCGGCCTCGTGCCCGGGGGCCGGGACGCGCTCGTGGCGCGGGACCCGGGCACGTTCCGGCGCGACCACGCGATCGACGTGCGGCTGCGCCACGAGGTCGTGGAGCTCGACCTCGCGCGGCAGGAGGTCGTCGCGCGCGGCCCCGGCGGGGAGGTCCGGACGGGCTTCGACCACGTCGTGATCGGGACCGGCGCCGCCCCGATCACGCCCGCGTGGGCCGGTGAGGGCGTCCGCGGCGTGTACCGCGCACAGACCCTGCCCGACGGCGCCGCGATCCTCGCGGCGCTGGGCGGTGCGCGCCGGGCCGTGGTCTGCGGCGGCGGGTACGTGGGCCTCGAGGTCACCGAGGCGCTCCTGCGACGCGGTCTCGAGGTGACCGTCGTCCAGCGGGGCCCGCAGCTGATGGGCTCGATCGACCCGGACGTGTCGGTGGGACTGCGGCGGGCGCTCGAACGGCACGGCGCCACGCTGCTCTGCGGCACCACCGCGGACGGCCTGGTCACCTCCGGCGGCGCGGTGCGGGCGGTCGTCACCTCCGCCGGCGAGCTGCCCGCCGACCTCGTGGTGCTGGCACTCGGCGTCGAGCCCCGCACCGCGCTCGCCGACAAGGCGGGCCTGGAGATCGGCGGATCCGGCGGGATCGTCACCGACGACCGGCAGCGCGTCGCGGGCTCGGCGGGCAACGTGTACGCGGCGGGTGACTGCACCGAGGTCGTGCACCGCGTGTACGGGCGCCGGATGACGGTCGCGCTCGGCACCCACGCCAACAAGCAGGGCCGCGTCGCGGGCATCACGATCGGCGGTGGCGACGCCACCTTCCCGGGCGTGGTGGGAACCGCGATCACGGGCTTCTTCGACGTCGAGGCCGCGCGGACGGGCCTGTCCTGCGGCGAGATGGACCGTGCCGGTGTGCCGTGCGTGCACGCGACGATCACGTCGACGACCGTCGCGGGGTACCTGCCGGACGCCCCCGAGGTGACGGTCCGGCTCGTGGCCGAGGCGGGGTCCGGACGGGTGGTCGGCGGCCAGATCGTGGGCGGCCGCGGCGCCGGGAAGCGCATCGACACGATCGCCACCGCGGTGTGGAACGGGATGACCGCCGAGGAGGTCGTGGGACTCGACCTCGCGTACTGCCCGCCGTACTCCCCGGTGTGGGATCCCGTGCAGGTCGCGGCCCGCAAACTGCTCGATCAGCTCGGCTGAGCCTCGCGATACGCTGGCCTCCCGAAACGCCGATCACGTTCGATCAGGGAGTTACGACATGCCCATCGCCACCCCCGAGGTCTACGTCGACATGCTCGACCGGGCCCGGGCAGGCCGCTTCGCCTACCCGGCCATCAACATCACCTCGTCGCAGACGCTCAACGCGGCGATCAAGGGCTTCGCGGACGCCGGCAGCGACGGGATCGTGCAGGTGTCCACCGGTGGCGCCGAGTACCTGAGCGGCACCTCGGTGAAGGACATGGTCGCCGGCTCGGTCGCCCTGGCGCTGTTCGCGCACGAGGTCGCGAAGAACTACGACGTCAACATCGCGCTGCACACCGACCACTGCCCGAAGGACAAGCTGGACGGCTTCGTCCGGCCGTTGCTCGCGATCTCCCAGGAGCGCGTGGCCCGAGGCGAGACGCCGCTGTTCCAGTCGCACATGTGGGACGGCTCCGCGATCCCCCTCGAGGAGAACCTCGAGATCGCGAAGGAGCTGCTCGCCGAGTGCGCCAAGGCGAACGTGATCCTCGAGCTCGAGGTCGGCGTCGTCGGTGGCGAGGAGGACGGCGTCCACAACGTGATCAACGAGAAGCTCTACACGACCGACGAGGACTTCATCAAGACGATCGAGGCCCTCGGCTCCGGCGAGAACGGCCGGTACCTGCTCGCCGCCACCTTCGGCAACGTCCACGGCGTGTACAAGCCCGGCAACGTCCAGCTCCGCCCCACCGTCCTCCGGGACGGCCAGGCGGCGGCCGCCGAGCACCTCGGCCAGGCCGAGGGCAACAAGCCGTTCGAGCTGGTGTTCCACGGCGGGTCCGGCTCGTCCCTCGAGGAGATCCGTGAGGCGCTCGACTACGGCGTCGTGAAGATGAACGTCGACACCGACACGCAGTACGCGTTCACGCGGCCGGCGGCGGACTTCATGTTCAAGAACTACGACGGCGTGCTGAAGGTGGACGGCGAGGTCGGCAACAAGAAGCTGTACGACCCGCGCGCCTGGGGCAAGGCCGCCGAGGCGGGCATGGCGGCGCGGGTCACCGAGGCGTGCGAGGCGCTCCGGTCGGCCGGGACGTCCGTGAAGGCCTGACCGATCCGTACGTTCGGTCAGTGGGGCGCGACTCTCCGTAGAGAGGCGCGCCCCACTGACATATGGATGTCCACTGTGGCCCGCCGCGCCGCGTAGTCTCCGGGAGACCGCCCGCCGGGCGGGCTCCACGAGCGAGGTGTGAGTGACAGGCCGGGATGCGCAGGACGTGCTCGGGGCACTGCCCGACGCCGTCCTCGTGTGCGACGCGATGCGGGACCTCGAGGGGAACATCTCCGACTTCCGGGTGCGGTACGCCAACCCGACGGCCGCCGCCCTCCTCGGCCTCACGGTGGACACCGCCGTCGGCTGGGGGCTCGCCGAGCTGTTCCCGGACGCGCGCCCGGCCGTCTTCGCGGACTGGGTGCGCGCCGTGGAGTCCGGCGAGGTGTTCCGGCGGGACGTCGCGCGCGACACGGGCCTGCTGCCCGGGGCGTACGAGGTCACCGGCACCCGCGTCGCGGACGGCCTGGTCCTCACCTGGCGCGACACGGCGGACCGCGGCGCCGACGACGGGGAACGGTACCGGGCCGCGTTCGAGGCCAGCCCGACCGGCGCGTTCCTCGCCACGCCCGACGGGCAGATCCAGCACCTCAACGCGAGCCTCGCGGAGATCCTCGGCGGCACGGAGGAGCACCTCGTCGGCATGCCGCTCTCGCTGATCGTGCCCGACGTGCCGGGGGTCTCGGTGGGCGGCGTGCTGGCCGGCGCGGTGGCGACCCCGGACGTGCCCGCGGCCTACGACGGCGTGTACACCCGCCGCGACGGTAGCAGCGTGCTGTGCCGGGTGGTGCTCACCGCCGTGGGCAACCGGGCCGGGGCCCCGTCGTACGTGGTGGGGCACGTCCAGGACGTCACCGACACCCGGGTCGCCCTCGCCCGCCTCGCGTACACGGCCGACCACGACGAGCTCACCGGCCTGCTGAACCGCACCCGGCTCGTCAGCGAGCTGTCCGTGCGGCTGTCGTCCGGGCCTGTCACCGTGCTGTACCTCGACCTCGACGACTTCAAGGTCGTCAACGACTCCCTCGGCCACACGGTGGGCGACCGGTTGCTGCGGCGGGTGGGCGAGCGGTTCGCCGCCGCGGTCGGCCGCGACGACGTGCTCGCCCGGCTCGGCGGCGACGAGTTCGTCGTCCTCGCGGACACCGAGACGGACCGGCACCTCGCCGAGCTCGCGGACGGCCTGCACGCCGCGGTCGCGACGCCGATCGCGATCGACGGACGGGAGTTCGTCGTCGGGGCGAGCATCGGTGTCGCGCTCGGGAAGGTCGGCGACCGCCCCGGCGCGCTGCTCCGCGACGCGGACACCGCGATGTACGAGGCGAAGCGGAACGGCCGCAACGAGACCGTCGTGTTCGACGAGACGCTCCGCCACCGCGCGCTCGAGCGGCTCGAGGGCGAGGCCGAGCTCCGGCGCGCGCTCGAGAACGGCGAGCTGCTCGTCCACCTCCAGCCCGCCGCCACCAAGCGCGGGCGGGTCGTCGCGGTGGAGGCGCTCGTGCGGTGGCAGCACCCCGCGCGGGGGCTGCTGCTGCCCGGAGCGTTCCTGCCGATCGCGGAGGCGTCGAGCCTCGCGTACGAGGTGGACCGGTACGTGCTGCACCGCGCACTCGAGCTGCTCGCGGCGTGGCGTGACGACCCGGAGCTCGGCCGGATCCGCATGGCGGTCAACGTGTCTCCGACCCACCTGGTGCGGCGGCCCTACCTCGCCGAGCTGCCCGACGCCCTCGCCGAGTACGGCGTGGAACCGGACCGCCTGTACGTCGAGATCACCGAGAACACCCTCCTCCAGGACTCCCCCGAGGTCGTCGCGGCGCTGTCGCGCCTGCACGACCTGGGCGTGCGGTCGGTGGTGGACGACTTCGGCGTGGGGTACTCGTCGCTCGCGTACCTGCGCGACCTGCCGGTGAGCGGCCTCAAGATCGACCGGAGGTTCGTCCGCGGGCTCGGCACGGACTGCAACGACGGGCGGCTGCTGGGCGCGTTGTGCGCGCTCGCGTCCGCGGTCGGGATGGACTACATCGTCGAGGGCGTCGAGACGTACGCCGAGGACCAGGGCGTCGCCGCGCTCGGGGTGCCGCTCGTGCAGGGCTTCGCGTACTGCGCGCCGGTGCCGCCGGAGCGCCTCGCGGAGGTCGTGGGCAAGCTCGCGGTGGGAGAGCGGCGCCTCGCCTGACAAGATGGGCGGTATGAGTCTTCCGCACAACCTGCTGCCCGAGCCCGACCCGACGCTGCTGCCGCCGCAGCCCGAGGCCGATGCCGCGCTCGCCGCCCTCGGCAAGGAGGACGACCCGTCGCCCGTCGCGGCGCGGTTCCCGGCGTACAGCGGCGGCTGGGCGGTCCTCGCCGACCGCGCGTACGCGGAGGGCGAGGTGGTGGCGTCCTACGCGTACGCCCGCACCGGGTACCACCGCGGGCTCGACGCCCTGCGCCGCAGCGGCTGGAAGGGCCACGGGCCGGTGCCGTGGGCGCACGAGCCGAACCGGGGCTTCCTCCGGGCGCTGAACGCGCTGGCGCGGGCGGCGTCGGAGATCGGCGAGGCGGACGAGGCGGCACGCTGCGCCGGGTTCCTGCGCGACTGCGACCCGCAGGCGGCGGACGCGCTGGCCTGATCGCCCCGGCGGCGTCGCGCCCGCGACGCCGCCCGGGCTACAGGCCCTCCGCCACCGACGCCGCGATCCGCAGCCACGCCTCCCGCGACCTCCCGGTGATGTCGCCGTACCGGATCGGCTCGCCGGAGTCGAGCAGCGGCTCGTACGGCGCCGTGAGCACGGCCCGCGTCCGTGCCGCGAAGTGGTTCCGGATGGCGGGGAGGTCGGCGCCCTTGGTGCTCGCCGGCATCGAGATGACGCTGACCGCGCGGCGGACCAGCTCGTGCCGCCCCGTCTGGTCGAGGTGGTCGAGCATCCGCGCCGCCGTCTCGGCCGAGTCGCCGCGGGCGGACATCGGCACGACGAGCTGGTCGGTGGCCTCGATGGCGGCCTGCCAGTTCTCCGCGCGGACGTTGTTGCCGGTGTCGACCACGATCAGCTTGTAGAAGCGGCTGACGACCTCCCGCAGGTTCCGGAACGCCTGCGCGGTCAGCATCTCGCCCGCCGTGGCCGACTCGTCGGACGCCAGGACGTCGAACATCGCCTCGCCCTGCGAGCGCACGTACCGGGAGAGGTCACCGACCCGGCCGGCCTCGCCGGCGAAGGTCCCCAGCTCCGCCAGCAGGTCCCGCACCGTCCGGTGGTGGAAGTCCTGCTGTGCCCGCATGCCGAGCGTGCCCTGGGTCTCGTTGTTGTCCCAGGACAGGACGTAGCCGCCGCGCTGCTGGCCGAACGTCATCGCGGTCATCAGGACGGCCACCGTCTTCCCGGCGCCGCCCTTCGGGTTGACGACGGTGATCTGCCGCAGCCCGCCGAAGTTCCGGCGCACCGCGGCGACGGCCTGCCGGTGTTCGAGCTCGCGCCGACTCGGCGCCGGGGCGACCCGGCCCAGCGACAGCTTCCGCACGAGTCCCTGCAGCCCCATCGTCGCGGGCGGCCGCTGGGGCGTGTGGACCCGGCGGGCGGCGAAGTCGGCGGCGGTGGGCGGGGGCGCGAACTGCTGCGCCCCGGTCGGCGATGCGGCCTGGGTCGGCGCGCTGTACGTGGGCCACGGAGGGGCGACCGGTTCCGCGGCCGGGTGGTAGGTCGGGGACGGGTCCGGCTCGTGCTCGGGGTACGGGGGAAAGGTCGTCGTCGTATCCGACGGCGGCGTACCGAACGCCGCCGCGGGCGGGATGGCCGGCTCCGCGGAGGGCTTCGGCGCCGGGAGCGGCACCTGTCCGTCGTCGGTGTCCGGCTCGGGTGGGTACGAGTACCCGGGCTGATCGGGGACCGGCGGGACGTGCGCCACGCCCCGCGGCCGGCCGGGTGTGTACGGCTCCGTCCACGGCTCGATGCGCGGCCCCTGCTCGTCGGTCTGCGGCCGGTCGGCCGACCTGTCGTCGTACGCCATGAGTTGCCCCCGTCCCGGCGGACGTCGCCCCGACGCGCCGCGCGGACCACGGCACGAGGTGATTCTGCGCCATCAGGTCGGTACAGCATGCACACTCGGGGCAATGACGCCGAAGGCGGTCACTCCACGCAATAAGCCGCCCACGCATGGTGCTCCATCCACCACGTGCGCTTCCGCGTGAGCGTGCCCGCGACCCCGTCGTCGGCGAACGGCACCTCGGCCCCCTCGACGACCGGCGTGACCGCGACCGCGCGTCCCCGAGCGCGGCGGACCTCGACGCGGCCGCCGCCGACGGGGACCGCCACACCGACCTCGAGCACGCCGTCGGTGGCATCCGAGTCGGGCACGAGCGTGAGGCCCGGGACGAGGTCCAGCCGGCCCGCGTTGCCGATGCCGCAGGCGAGCAGGGCCTCGGTGCCGTCGGAGAGTTCGGTGTCGTCCACGTCGACGCGCGCGGCCCAGGGCACGGCGCGGCCGCCGGGGTCCGTACCGCCGAGCAGCGCCGCGCGCAGCGTGACCGAGCCGCCGTCGTTGCGGAGCAGGTCGAGCCGGCGGTACACCCCGCCGAGCACCGCGGTGGCGACGTCCTCGGGCTCCACGGGCAGGCCGAGCCAGGTGACCAGACCGTCCGCGGGGTCCACCGGCAGGATGCCGACCGGCGGGAGGTCCGGGACGGTGCGGTGCACGGGCAGGTCCGGCGGGCGCTCCCCGGCGCGCGGCAGCGACCGGCGCACCATCCGCCGCAGCACCGCCCGCAGCGGCCCCTCCCCGCCCGCGACCACCAGGCGGGCCCCGCTCTCCCGGGCCCCGTCCACGGCGGCGTCGACGGCCGCGTCGGAGTCGACGTCCACCACCTCGACCCGGGCGCCCGCCCGCAGCGCGTCGGCGCAGCGGAGCACGGGAACACGGGTGGCGGAGCCGGGCGCGAGGAGCAGGACGTTCACGCCGGAAACGCTAACGCGGGAGGGGCGCGGACCCGGCGGCGGGCGCTCGGAGACGCTCACGCGGGACCGGCTGCCGCCCGGCGGAGGGAGGTTCGCTAGCCTCGTGACGGCCACTTCCCTGTTCTCAGGAGTCCACCGCATGCCTGCATTGGTCCTGGTCGGCGCCCAGTGGGGCGACGAGGGGAAGGGCAAGGCGACCGACGTGCTCGGCAGCCGCGTCCAGTACGTCGTCCGTTACCAGGGCGGCAACAACGCCGGCCACACCGTCATCACCCCGGACGGCGAGAAGTACGCGCTGCACCTGCTGCCGTCGGGCATCCTCACGCCTGGCTGCGTGCCGGTGATCGGCAACGGCGTCGTGGTGGATCCGGGCGTGCTACTCGAGGAGATGGACGGCCTCGCCGCGCGCGGCGTCGACATCTCGCGGCTCGTGGTCTCCGCCGACGCGCACCTGATCATGCCGTACCACGTGGCGATCGACCGGGTGTCCGAGCGCTACCTCGGCAAGGCGAAGATCGGCACCACCGGGCGCGGCATCGGCCCCGCGTACCAGGACAAGGTCGCCCGGCTCGGCGTCCGCGTCCAGGACCTGCTCGACCCCGGCATCCTCGCCCAGAAGGTCGAGGCCGCGCTGGACCTGAAGAACCAGATCCTCGTCAAGGTGTACAACCGCAAGGCGCTCGACGGTCAGGCCATCGTGGACGAGTTCCTCGGCTACGCCGACCGGTTGCGACCGCTCATCGCGGACACCCGGACGATGCTCGCCGAGGCGCTGGACCGCGGCGACAACATCCTGCTCGAGGGCGGCCAGGGGACGCTGCTCGACGTGGACCACGGCACGTACCCGTTCGTGACCTCGTCCAACCCCACCGCCGGCGGCGCCGCGGTGGGCAGCGGCATCGGCCCGACCCGGATCACCCAGGTCGTCGGCATCCTCAAGGCGTACACGACGAGGGTCGGCTCGGGACCGTTCCCCACCGAGCTGTTCGACGAGTTCGGCGAGCACCTGCGCAAGGTCGGCGGCGAGGTCGGCGTGACGACCGGCCGCGACCGGCGCTGCGGGTGGTTCGACGCGGTCATCGCCCGGTACGCGACCACGGTCAACGGCGTCACCGACTTCTTCCTCACCAAGCTCGACGTGCTGTCCGGCCTGGACCGGGTGCCGATCTGCGTCGCGTACGACGTGGACGGCGAGCGGACGTCCGTGATGCCGACCACGCAGACCGGGATGCACCACGCCAAGCCGGTGTACGAGTACCTGGACGGCTGGTGGGAGGACATCTCCGGTGCGCGGAAGTTCGGCGACCTGCCGAAGAACGCGCAGGCGTACGTCCGGCGCCTCGAGGAGCTCGCGGGCGCGCCGGTCAGCGTGATCGGCGTCGGCCCGGGGCGCGAGGAGAACGTGGTCGTCCGCGACCTTCTCTGAGACGTACTCTGGGTGACGGATCGGTCACGTACAGACCAGGAGGTGCGCCGTGCGGCGACTGCCGCGGCCGCTGCTGCTCGTCCTCACCGTCGTCGTGACGTTCCTCGTGGTCCTCGGCGTGGTGACGCTCGTCGGCACGACGACGCGGACGGCGCAGCACCGTGCCTTCATCGGCGCCCCGCAGGACCGGCCCGGTCCCGTGGTGCTCGTCCCGGGGTACGGCGGCAGCACCCGGTCGCTCGAGCGTCTCGCCGCGAAGCTGCGCGCCACCGGCCGCACGGCCGCGGTGTTCCACCTCCCGGGTGACGGCACCGGGGACCTCCGGACGCAGGCGGCGGCGCTCCGTACGTTCGTGGACGCGGTCCGCGGGAACGCTCCCTCGGTGGACGTGGTCGGGTACTCCGCGGGTGGCGTGGTGACCCGGCTCTGGGTCACCGACTTCGGTGGCCGGGCCGTCGCCCGCCGGATCGTGACGCTCGGGTCCCCGCACCACGGCACCCGGGTGGCGGGGCTCGCGCGGGCGTTCGCCAGCTCCAGCTGCCCGACGGCCTGCCAGCAGCTCGCGCCCGACTCACCCGTCCTGGGCGAGCTGAACGACGGCGACCCCACCCCCAGTGGTCCGGTGTGGACGGCCGTGTGGACCGACTACGACCAGGTCGTCACGCCGCCCGACTCCGGGCGCCTCGACGGCGCGACGGACATCCGGCTGCAGGCCGTGTGCGCGGACGAGCGTGTCGACCACAGTGGACTGCCGGACTCGCCCCTGGTGGCCGGCATCGTGCTGCGATCCGTCGGCGTCGCCCCGCCCGCCGTGCCCCGCCCGGCGGACTGCGGCGCCCTGCGCCACCTCGGCGCCACCGTCACCTGAAGCCGCCCACCGGTGCCTCGATAGGCTCTGGGGCGTGCGCGTCCTCGTGATCGGTTCCGGTGCCCGGGAGCACGCCCTCGTCACGGCGCTGGCGCGAGACCCGGGGGTGGAGCACCTGGTGTGCGCCCCCGGCAACGCCGGCATCGCGGCGACCTGTGAGGTCCGCCCCCTGCCCGACGGGCCGTCCGGTGCCGCCGCCGTCGCCGCCGAGGTCGGGGCGGACCTGGTCGTCGTCGGTCCCGAGGCGCCCCTGGTCGCCGGTGTGGCCGACGCGGTGCGCGAGGCCGGGTTCGCGTGCTTCGGGCCGTCTGCCGCGGCCGCCGTGCTGGAGGGTTCCAAGGCGTTCGCCAAGGACGTCATGGCCGCCGCCGGCGTGCCGACCGCCGCGTCCCGCGTGTGCGCCACGGCCGCGGAGGCCGCGGCGGCCCTGGACGAGTTCGGCGCCCCGTACGTCGTGAAGGACGATGCCCTCGCCGCCGGCAAGGGCGTGGTCGTCACGTCCGACCGGGAGGCCGCGCTCGCGCACGCCGCGGGCTGCGACAGGGTCGTCGTGGAGGAGTACCTGGACGGGCCGGAGGTCTCCCTCTTCGTCGTCACCGACGGCACCGACGCGCGGCCGCTCGTGCCGGCGCAGGACTTCAAGCGGCTCGCCGACGGGGACGCGGGCCCCAACACCGGCGGCATGGGGGCGTACGCCCCGCTCGAGTGGCTCCCCGACGACACGGTCGACGCCGTGCTGGCCGAGGTCGTCGTGCCGACGCTCGCGGAGATGCGCCGCCGGGGCACGCCCTTCGCGGGCCTGCTCTACGTCGGGCTGGCGATGACCGCGCGCGGCCCCCGGGTGGTGGAGTTCAACTGCCGCTTCGGGGACCCGGAGACGCAGGTCGTGCTGCCGCTGCTCACCACGCCGCTCGCCGGGCTGCTGCACGCGGCGGCGACCGGCACGCTGGGCGCCCACCCCCCGCTCGAGTGGGCGGACGGGTCGGCGGTGACCGTGGTGATGGCGTCGGCCGGGTACCCGGAGCAGCCCCGCAGGGGCGACGTCATCATCGGCGCCGAGGGCCCGGACGTACTCCACGCCGGGACCGCCCGCCGCGGCGACGGCGCGCTGGTCACCGCGGGCGGCCGGGTGCTGTCGGTGACGGCGGTCGGGCCGGATCTCGCCGCGGCCCGGGAGGCCGCGTACCGGCGGCTCGGGGACGTGTCCTTCGAGGGCGCGCAGTACCGCACGGACATCGCGGCGGCCGCTCTGGGAGGACGTATCTCAGTCCCCCACTGACCCCGGGGCAAGCGCGACACGCTGCCGAGGGTGTGATCAGTGGCGGAGATTACTCCGTTCGGGTGGTGAAGCTGCGGCGATCATGCGTCGAAGTACGTGTCAGCCCGCCGTGCGCGGGGGGACGTACAGGCGTGTGAGGGGCGGCCCCATGTTGAGGCGTGTCGGGATCCGATCGAAACTGCTGGCGCTCGTCGCCGCGCCCATGGTCGTCATCATGGCGCTGTCCGCGCTCATCGTCCTGCAGTTCCGGGACGCGGCCGACTCCGCCGGGCGGCAGGTCACCGTGACCAAGGGGCTGCCGTACCTCGCCGACCTCGAGGTCCTGCTCCAGCAGGAGCGGGTCGCGACCGCGGTGTACCTCCTCCAGCCGTCCAAGCGCGGCCTCCGCTCGCTGGACGAGCTGCGGGGCGCGACCAACCGGTCCTTCATCGAGCTGCGGGCCCACTTCGGCACCGCCTCCCTCGCGGGCGTCGCGCCTGATGCCGCCATCACGGCCAACGCGCTCGCGAACAACGGTTACAAGGCCCTCACCGAGGTCCGCAACGCGGTCGACGTCAACAAGATGTCGTCGATGGGCATGCGGCGGATCTACGACGGCCTGATCGGCAACGTCGTGACGATCCCGAGCCTCCTCGCCCAGTCGCTGGGCGACCCGGCGCTGGCCCGGTCGCTCCGGGCGTACCAGTCGATCCTCCAGATCGCGGAGTACGCCGTGCAGGAGCGCGACCTCCTCTCGGGCATGTACACCACCGGCTTCGCGGTCCGCGAGCAGATCGAGGGTCACGCGGCCCTGATGGCCGCCGTGGACAACTCGGTGAGCTCCGTGGAGCCCCTGCTCCGCGACGACCTGCCCGGGCAGCGTGCCGCCGTGGACGCCGCCATTGGCGACGCCTCGCTCCGGCAGTTCCGGGCCGACCTCGCCAAGGCCGCGACGACCGGCAAGATGCAGGGCAACGTCGGCGCGTGGAACACCCGCTCCGGCCAGCGCATCGAGAAGCTGATCTCCTCGGGCAAGCAGGTCGCCGCCCAGATCAACCGCAACACGCAGGTCAACGCCGACACCACCCGCCGCACCGAGTACCTGGTGCTGGCGAGTGCCATCGGGGCCCTGCTGATCGTCTTCCTGCTCACGTTCCTCCTCGCCCGGCGGATCACCGCGCCGCTCCGGCGGCTCACCGACGTCGCCCGCGACATGAGCACGAAGCTGCCGACGATGGTCGAGCAGATGCAGCGCCCCGGCGACCGTCCCGACATCCAGCTCGAGCCGATCACGGTCCGGTCGCGCGACGAGGTCGGACAGCTCGCGGAGGCGTTCAACTCGGTCAACGAGGTCACCGTCCGCGTTGCCGGTGAGCAGGCCGCCCTGCGCGGCAGCATCGCCGAGATGTTCACGAACATGGCGCGGCGCAACCAGGTCCTGCTGGACCGGCAGCTCGCGTTCCTCGACCGGCTCGAGGCGCGCGAGGAGGACCCGGACACGCTCGAGAACCTGTTCCGCCTCGACCACCTCGCCACGCGCATGCGGCGCAACTCGGAGAGCCTGCTGGTGCTCGCCGGAATCGACGCGGCCCGCAAGCTCCGCCAGCCGATGCCCCTGTCGGACGTCATCCGGGCCGCCGTCGGCGGCATCGAGGCGTACGACCGGGTCGACCTGTCCGTGCACGACGACGCGACGATCAGCGGCCGCGTCGCGATGAGCGTCTCCCACCTCTTCGCGGAGCTGCTCGAGAACGCCACCCACTTCTCGAACCCTGACACCCGGGTCTGGGTCACCGCGGCCGCCGTCGGTGACGGTGTGCAGGTCGTGGTCCGCGACCAGGGCCTCGGCATGACCGACGACGAGCTGCTCGAGGCCAACGAGCGGATCGCCGACCCGCCGGTCACCGAGCTCGCGGTCGCCCAGCGCCTCGGGTTCTTCGTCGTCGGGCGCCTGGCCCAGCGTCTCGGCGCCACCGTGCGCCTGGCCCACGGCACCCGCGGCGGTGTGGAGGCCGAGATCGCGCTCCCGGCGTCGCTGTTCCAGGGTGCCGTCGAGCCGGTCGCCGAGCCGTCCGTGAGCGAGGCCGTCACCGTCGTCCCGACCGAGGACGCCGAGCTGCCGACCCGCGCCCGCATGGTGGAGCCTCCGGAGGAGCCCACCCTCCCGATCCCGATTCCGAGGATCGACGACTCCGCGCCCGCGCCGGTGCTGCCGAGCCGTACGGGCAGCGACCCGGCGCCTGCCCCTGCCGAGGACAGCGCCCCCGCGGAGCCGTTCGCCCCGGCGGAGCCGTTCGCCCCCGGGGAGCCGTTCGCCCCGGCGGACCCGTTCGCTCCGGCGGACCCGTTCGCTCCGGCGGACCCGTTCGTTTCGGCGGACCCGTTCGCCGCCACCGAGGAGCTCGCCCCGGTGGAGCCCTTCGCCGAGCCGTTCCCCGCGGGGCAGCCGTTCCCGGCATCCGAGTCGTTCGCGCCGGCGGAGTCCTTCGCGCCGGTGGAGCCCGCCGCTGTCGAGCCCTTCGCTGCCGAGCCCCTCGCGCCGGTGGCGTCGGCGGCGCCGTCCGCCCCGGTCTCGGCCCCGCCGGCCCCGGTGCTGCCTCCGCTCGACGGATCCGACGCGGCTGCCGGTACCCCGGAGGAGTCCTGGGACCCGATCACCCCGGCCCGTGGGCGGGCGGTCGTCCCCGACGAGCCGGATCCGGTCGCCGAGGCGCCGGTGCTGCCGCCGGTCGCCGCCCGGACGATCCTCCCGTCGCGGGAGACCGGACTGTTCCGGCGCCGGTCCGTGCCGCCGGTGGAGACCACGCTCCCGCAGGCGCCACGCCACGCCGTCCCGCCGCCCGTGCGCCCGGCGGCTGCGCCGATGTACCCGCTGCCGGCCGAGCCGGCCGCCCCGGTCCCGGCGCCGATGCCGGTCCGGATCCCTGCTCCGGCCGTCCAGGTGCCGCCCGCGCCACCGGTCGTGGCGGCCCCGCCCGCGCCACCGGTCGTGGCGGCCCCGCCCGTGCCCGCCGCATCCCCGGCGGTTCCCCCGGCCGGCGCCGTGCCCCGGGCCGCGCCGGTGTCGCTGCCGACCCGCGGCGCCCGGCACGAATCGCCCGCGCCCGCGGCGGTCGCCACGGTGGCAGAGCTGTCGCCGCTGGCACAGCTCTCGCAGTTGGCGTCCGCGTCGTACACCCCCGAGGTCGTCAAGCCCACGGAGGAGGAGACGGTACCGGTCCAGCGCACCCAGCCGGACGCCGAGCCGATCACGCTGGCCCGCCGCCAGCCGGCGGCTCCGCCTCAGCCCGTCCGTGACACCGAGGACGCCGAGCCCAGCCGGCCCCGTGCCGCGGGAGATGTCCGGAGCATGCTCAGCGGCTTCCGAGCCGGTGTGCAGCGCGGCCGCGACGGAGCACACACCACCCGACCCGCCCACGGCGTCGACAACCTGAGGAGGGACTGAGCGCATGGCTGCTCTGTCTGACGAGGCCGCCAACTTCTCTTGGCTGCTCAACAACTTCGTGAAGAGCGTCCCGGGGATCCGGCACACGCTCGTCGTGTCCGCGGACGGCCTCCTCATGGCCATGTCCGACGACCTCGACCGGGTCGCGGGTGACCAGCTCGCGGCGATCGTCTCGGGCGTCTCCAGCCTGAACAACGGGGCGGCGCGCCAGCTCGGCGCCGGACCGGTGCGTCAGGCCATCGTGGAGATGGACCGCGCGTTCCTCTTCACGACGACGATCAGCGACGGCTCGATCCTCGCGGTCGTCGCCGAAGCGATGTGCGACGTGGGCCTGGTCGGCTACGAGATGACCCTCCTGGTCAGCCGTGCCGAGACCACCATGACCCCGCAGCTCGTCGCCGACATGCGCTCGCAGCTCCCGGCGGACGGTTCCGTCAACGGGTCGCTGGTCGCGGGAAGCCCGCTCGGATGAGCGACCACGCGGAGGACTACGCGGACTCGATGCGCGTGGTCCGTCCGTACACCGTGACGGGCGGACGTACGCGCCCCTCGGGGATCCAGCTCCCGATGGAGGCGCTCGTCCAGCTCGCCGGCGACACCGTGCCGGACGGTCTGCAGCTCGAGCGGCGCGCCATCGTGCAGCTCTGCCAGGACCGGGTGCTGTCCGTCGCCGAGATCGCCGCCCACCTGTCCCTGCCGCTCGGAGTGGTACGGGTCCTGGTCGCCGACCTGGCCCAGGACGACGTGGTCGTCGTCCACACCGGCTCGTACAACGCCGCCACCCCGTCCGCCGGCAACCTCGACCTTCTTGCGAGCGTGCTTGATGGCATTTCCAAGCTCTGACGTCGCGGCGCGTTCCCACTCCGGGATCGCGCGCGCATCCACCAAGGCCCCGACGTCCGTCAAGATCGTCGTGGCGGGTGGCTTCGCGGTCGGCAAGACGACCTTCATCGGGTCGATCTCCGACATCGAGCCGCTCCGCACCGAGGCGGCGATGACCTCGCACAGCGTCGGCATCGACGACGCCGGCTCGGTCGCCGACCGCAAGGACACCACGACGGTCGCGATGGACTTCGGTCGCATCGCGCTGTCGGACCAGCTCTGGCTGTACCTCTTCGGCACGCCCGGGCAGGACCGCTTCACGTTCATGTGGGACGACCTGTGCAAGGGCGCCATCGGCGCCGTCGTGCTGGTCGACACCTCGAGGCTCGCCGACTGCTTCAACGCGGTCGACTACTTCGAGACCCACGGGTACCCCTTCGTGGTGGCCGTCAACTGCTTCGACGGCGTCGCGCACCACACGCTCGACCAGGTCCGCGAGGCGCTCGCGGTCCCGGCGGACGTGCCGATGGTGTACACCGACGCCCGCCAGAAGGACGCCACCAAGCAGGTGCTGATCTCGCTGGTGAAGCACGCGATGACGCGCGCGCAGGGCTGAGTCACACGGCCTCTAGGCTGGGACGGCCGGGATCACTCCCGGCCGTCCCAGCCCTTTTCCAGGAGGCCCCACCGTGGCGCTGCCGACGCCCGTCCACTCCGGCAAGGTCCGCGACCTGTACGGCGTGAAGGCCGACGACGGCAGCGACCTGCTCCTCATGGTGGCGAGCGACCGGGTGAGCGCGTTCGACGTCGTGCTGCCGTCGCTGGTGCCGGACAAGGGGCGGATCCTCACGCAGCTGAGCCTCTGGTGGTTCTCCCAGCTCGCGGACGTGGTGCCGAACCACGTCGTCACGGCGGACGTGTCCCGGTATCCCGCCGCGTTGCAGGACAGCGCCGACGCGCTGCGCGGCCGGTCGATCCTCGTCCGTCCACTCCGGATGGTGGACGTCGAGTGCGTGGCCCGGGCGTACCTGTCCGGGTCCGGCACCGCGCAGTACCGCGCGTCGGGTGCGGTGTCCGGTGTGGAGCTCCCGCCGGGGCTCGAGGAGGGCTCCCGGTTGCCGTCGCCGATCTTCACGGCGACCACCAAGGGCGGGCCGACCGGTCACGACGAGCCGATGACGTACGCCGAGGTCGAGACGGCGGTGGGTCCCGAGCTCGCCGCCGAGCTGCGCCGCCTGACGCTCGCCGTGCTCGCGCGGGGCAACCAGATCGCGGCGTCCCGCGGGATCCTGCTCGCGGACACCAAGGTCGAGTTCGGCGTCGATTCCGGCGGCGTCCTGACCCTCGGTGACGAGGTCCTGACCCCCGACTCGTCCCGGTTCTGGCCGGCCGACCGGTGGGAACCCGGCCGCGCGCAGCCCTCGTACGACAAGCAGCCGCTCCGGGACTGGCTCGCCGGGGTCGACTGGGACCGCAAGGAACCCGGTCCGGCGCTCCCCGACGAGGTCGTGGAGGCCATGCGGCAGCGGTACGTCACCGCGTACGAGCTCCTCACCGGCGACGCCTGGCGCTGAGCCGGAACATCCGCCTGTCGACCGACCGCGACGACCGGCCGGAGACGCTCCGGCGAACTCCCGATGTTGTGTCTTCAGACTGCTGCGAGCGCGGAGACTGCGTGCTAGCGTTTTCCACGGCTGCAGTTACAGGTCTTCGCACGTTCTCGAACGCCCGTGGATCTCGATCCGCGGGTGTTTTTCGTTCTGGACCATGAGGTTCGGAAGTGGGACGACGGCTCTCGTCTGCAGCCGGGTTCGGCAAAGTGCCGTTCCCGCACCGTCCCCTCAGAAGGAGAAGTACATGGTTCAGGGCAGCGTGAAGTGGTTCAACGCGGAGAAGGGTTTCGGATTCATCGCCCCCGACGGCGGCGGGGCTGACGTCTTCGTCCACTACTCGGCCATCGCCTCGGACGGCTACCGCTCGCTCGACGAGAACCAGCGCGTCGAGTTCGAGGTCACGCAGGGCCAGAAGGGTCCGCAGGCCGAGAACGTGCGCCCGCTCTGAGCAGGCACACAGCTTCTGGCGAGGCCCCGTCCGCTCACGCGGGCGGGGCCTCGCGCCGTCTCCGGCGGCACCCGGCGGAGACGCACGAACCCGACGTCGGCGTCGTGTCGGCCCGGTCACGGCGTGCGGTCGGACGCGGGCGGGGAGGAACCGTCCGGGCCCCGGCCGGGCCCGGCCCGCTCACCTGCGCGAACGCCCCGGTAGGCTTCAGATGTCAAGTTCGGCTCTGAGCCCACCCCAGGAGCGACCTGTGGCCCGCGTCGTGGTCGACGTCATGTTGAAGCCCGAGATCCTCGACCCCCAGGGTCAGGCAGTGGCGAGCGCCCTGCCGCGGCTCGGCTTCGCCGGGATCACCTCGGTACGCCAGGGCAAGCGGTTCGAGCTCGAGGTGGAGGGCGACCTCACGCCCGACCGCCTCGACGAGGTGCGCCGCGCCGCCGAGACCCTGCTCTCCAACCCGGTGATCGAGGAGTTCGTGGTCCGGGCCCCGGAGGGCGACGCCGACGTGGCGGTGCTCGAGGAGCACCCGCCGACGCCGTTCCGGGCCGCCGCGGGTGCGGCGGGCGCGGACGAGGCCGCTGCCGGGGTGCCCCAGGCCGCGGAGGCCCGCCCGTGAGCGCGCGGGTCGGGGTCGTCACGTTCCCCGGTTCGCTGGACGACGTGGACGCCGCCCGCGCGGTGCGCCTCGCCGGCGCGGAGCCGGTCGGCCTCTGGCACGCGGACGCGGACCTCCACGGCGTCGACGCGGTCGTCCTGCCCGGTGGCTTCTCGTACGGCGACTACCTGCGGGCCGGTGCGATCGCCCGCTTCGCGCCGGTGATGGAGAAGATCGTCGACGCTGCGCAGGGCGGCATGCCGGTGCTCGGCATCTGCAACGGCTTCCAGGTGCTGTGCGAGTCGCACCTGCTCCCCGGCGCCCTCACCCGCAACACCCACCTGCACTTCCGCAACCGCGACCAGTGGCTCAAGGTCGTGAACGCGTCGACGATGTGGACGCAGAGCTACGAGACGGCCCAGGAGATCCTCGTCCCGGTGAAGAACGGCGAGGGCTGCTACGTGGCCGACGAGCGGACGCTCGACATGCTCGAGTCGGACGGGAGGGTCGTCTTCCGGTACCTGCGCGACAACCCGAACGGGTCCGCCCGCGACATCGCCGGCATCACCAACGAGCGCGGCAACGTCGTGGGCCTGATGCCGCACCCGGAGCACGCCGTCGAGGCGCTGACCGGACCGTCCACCGACGGGCTGGGCATCTTCACCTCCGTGCTGCAGCGCCTGGTGACCGCCCGATGACCGTCGACACCGTCGAGTTCGCGGCGAAGACGGGCGACGCCCCGCAGCCGTTCGCGGAGCTGGGCTTGAAGGACGACGAGTACGCCCGGATCCGCGAGGTCCTCGGCCGGCGTCCCACCCGGACCGAGCTCGCGATGTACTCGATCATGTGGAGCGAGCACTGCTCCTACAAGAGCTCGAAGGTCCACCTGCGACAGTTCGGCGAGAAGGCCCCGAAGAGCGACCGCATGCTCGTCGGCATGGGGGAGAACGCCGGTGTCGTCGACGTCGGCAACGGTCTGGCCGTGACGTTCAAGGTGGAGAGCCACAACCACCCGAGCTTCGTCGAGCCGTACCAGGGCGCGGCGACCGGTGTCGGCGGCATCGTCCGCGACATCCTGACGATGGGCGCGCGGCCGATCGCGGTCATGGACTCGCTGCGCTTCGGCGCGGCCGACCACCCGGACACCCGGCGGGTGCTGCCGGGGATCGTCGCCGGTGTCGGCGGGTACGGCAACTGCCTCGGACTGCCCAATGTGGGCGGTGAGGTCGTCTTCGACCCGGTGTACCAGGGCAACCCGCTCGTCAACGCCCTCTGCGTCGGCGTGATGCCGGTCGACCGCATCCAGACGTCGGCGGCGACCGGCGTCGGCAACGTCGTCGTCCTGCTCGGCGCGAAGACCGGTCGCGACGGCATCGGCGGCGTGAGCGTGCTCGCGAGCGCCACGTTCGACGCCGACGGGCCCGCGAACCGGCCGGCGGTGCAGGTCGGCGACCCGTTCGCGGAGAAGCTGCTCATCGAGTCCTGCCTGGAGCTGTTCGACCGCGAGCTCGTCGTCGGCATCCAGGATCTCGGCGGGGCCGGGCTGACCTGCGCGCTGACCGAGACGGCGGCCGCCGGCAAGGCGGGGATGCGGGCGTACCTCGAGCGCGTCCCCCTGCGCGAGCAGAGCATGGAGCCGCACGAGATCCTCGCGAGCGAGTCGCAGGAGCGGATGCTCGCGATCGTCACGCCGGAGAACCTCCCCGAGGTCCTCGCGCTCGCCGAGAAGTGGGGCGTGCTCGCCGCCGCGATCGGTGAGGTGACCGAGGGCGACCGCCTTGTGGTGAGCTGGCACGACGAGATCGTCGTGGACGTGCCGCCGGCGAGCCTCGCCGACGAGGGTCCCGTCTACGAGCGCCCGCTGCACCGCCCGGCGGACCTGGACCTCGTACAGGCCGACCGCGCCGAGACGCTGCCCCGCCCGTCCACGGTGGACGAGCTGCGGCAGACGCTGCTCCGGCTCGTGTCGAGCCCGAACCTTGCCAGCCGCGCGTGGATCACCGAGCAGTACGACCGGTACGTCCAGGGCAACACCGTCCTCGCCCAGCCCGAGGACACCGGACTGATCCGGCTGGACGAGGAGACCGGCGCGGGCATCGCGCTCGCGACCGACGCGAACGGCCGGTACGCCCGCCTCGACCCGTACACCGGCGCGCAGCTCGCGTACGCCGAGGCGTACCGCAACGTCGCGGTCTCCGGCTCGACGCCCATCGCCGTCACCAACTGCCTGAACTTCGGCAGTCCCGAGGACCCGGCGGTGATGTGGCAGTTCGCCGAGGCCGTCCGCGGCCTGGCGGACGCGTGCCAGCGGATGGGCACGCCGGTCACCGGCGGCAACGTGAGCTTCTACAACCAGACCGGCACGCAGCCGATCCACCCGACGCCCGTCGTGGGCATGCTCGGCGTGATCGACGACGTCGAGCGCCGCACGCCGACGGGCTTCCGCCAGGACGGCGAGTCGATCATCCTGCTCGGCGACACGCTCGAGGAGCTGTCGGGCTCCGAGTGGGCGTGGGTCGTGCACGGCCACCTGGGCGGGATGCCGCCGCGGGTGGACCTCGACCGTGAGCGGCTCCTCGGCGAGGTGCTGGTCGCCGGAAGCCGGGACGGGCTGCTGTCGTCGGCGCACGACCTGTCGGAGGGCGGCCTCGCGCAGGCTCTCGCCGAGTCGGTGCTGCGGCACGGCGTCGGCGCGCGGATCGTGCTGCCGGAGGAGTTCGGCGCGGGGACGGGGCCGTTCGTGTTCCTGTTCTCCGAGTCCGCCCACCGCGCGATCGTCACGGTCCCGCGGAGCGAGGAGCTCCGGTTCACCGAGATGTGCACCGCGCGGAGCCTCCCCTGGCAGCGCATCGGCGTCGTGGACGCCGAGGGGGGCGCGCTCGAGGTCCAGGACGCGTTCACCGTCCGGGTCGCCGAGCTGCGCGAGGCACACGAGGGAACGCTCCCGCAGCTCTTCGGCTGACCGGCCCGGCGCGCACATGACCACCCGTCGCACCGTGGCACCCGACGCGGTGCGCCGTACGGTCGCCGCGCTCGAGGCCGGGGAGGTCCCCGGCCGGCGGGACCTCGCCGCGGCGGTACGTCACCTGCTCGCCGACCTCGCCGAGCGGTCGCCGGGGCACGCGGTCGAGGTGCGCGTCCCCCCGTACGGCGCGGTCCAGTGTGTGGAGGGCCCGCGCCACACCCGCGGTACACCCCCGAACGTCGTGGAGACCGACCCCGTGACCTGGGTGCTGCTCGCGACGGGACGGCTGACGTTCGGTGCGGCCACCGAGGGCGGGCGCGTCGCCGCGAGCGGGCAGCGCGCGGACCTGGCCCCGTTGCTCGAGGGGGCCGCGGCCGAATGGGCCTGAAGTGCCCTATTTACAACGTGTGTGCAAATCGCTACGGTTGGCAACATCGCTCCGGGGGGACCGGCGCGGCGCCGGCCGGGGCAGTGTGCCCGGGCCGGCGCCGTTGCGCCCGGGTGGGTCAGCCCGGGGTGAGCGCCGGCCAGGTCGGCTCCGGCACCGACGTCGCCACCGACCGCCGCGTCCGCAGGGCGGCCCCCGCCATCTCGTAGTAGGTCATCGCCCGCAGGGGCGGTGAGTAGACGTGCAGGCTCGCGGCCGGCGCGTCACCCGCGTGGGCGACGTCGTGGACGTGCGCGGGGCCGAACGCCACCGTCCGCCCCGCCGGGAGCGTCCGCTCGGTGAGGTGCACGCTCGCGGGCGCACCGACGGCGAGCGTCTCCCGCAGCGACCCGGTGAGGACGGCGAACGCGCCGGACGAGCCGCCGTGGTCGTGGAGCTCGGTGGCCTGGCCGGGGGTCCAGCTCAGCAGCCAGACGTCGTACAGCGGGGTGCTCCGCAGGTGGGAGTACCACCGCTCGGTCCCCGGCCAGCGCAGCCGGTCGCGCCAGAGGCGCGCGTCCGCGGCGAGGCCGGCGGTGAGGCGGGACAGCGCCGTCGGCGTGAGCGCGGACGGCGCGAGGAGGTACGGCTCGAGGTACACGGCAGTGGTCGCTTCCGGATGACGAGGGTGACCCGCACGGGGGCGGGCCGGGACGGCTCGTCAGCGACAACACTGGTCGAACATCTGCCCACGACGGGAGGCCCAGAAGGCATCCAGGTGCGTCGAGGTCGCGGGCATGCGACAAGTGAAGCACCGCGCCGTTCCCCGGTGCCAGACCCGGAGTCCGGATCGTGGGAAATCCGACAACCGGCGGCCGTTCGGCCGATGCCGGCCGAGCCGGGAGCCGGAGTGGGGTACCCCCGGGTAGACTGAGGCGCACTTCCCCCGAGACGACACGTCCCCGAGACACAACCGAGGAGCGGCTCCCGTGGCCCGAGGCGACGGCAGGCTCACGCACGACCTCGACCCCCAGGACCGCGGACCGCAGGACGCGTGCGGGGTCTTCGGTGTGTGGGCGCCCGGGGAGGAGGTCGCGAAGCTGACCTACTTCGGGCTGTACGCGCTCCAGCACCGCGGCCAGGAGGCGGCGGGCATGGCCGTCTCGGACGGCTCCGGTGTGGTCGTCTACAAGGAGCTGGGCCTGGTCTCGCAGGTGTTCGACGAGCCGACGCTCGCGAGCATGCGCGGGCACCTCTGCATCGGCCACGCGAGGTACTCGACCACCGGCGGTTCCACCTGGGAGAACGCGCAGCCGACGCTCCGCTCGACCAGCGCCGGTGCGACCGTCGCGCTCGCGCACAACGGCAACCTCGTGAACACCGCCGAGCTCGCCCGCCGCGTCGCCGAGTCCGGCAGCCTCGACACGGTGCCCGGCTCGACCAACGACACGGCACTCGTCGCCGCGCTCCTCGCCGGCCGTCCCGACCTCTCGCTGGAGGCCGCGGCGCTCGAGGTCCTGCCGACGCTGCGGGGCGCGTTCAGCCTCGTGTTCATGGACGAGCACACGCTGTACGCGGCGCGCGACCCCCAGGGCGTCCGTCCGCTGGTGCTGGGCCGTCTGGAGCGGGGCTGGGTGGTCGCCAGCGAGACGGCCGCGCTGGACATCGTCGGTGCGAGCGTGGTCCGCGAGGTCGAGCCCGGCGAGCTCATCGCGATCGACGAGCACGGGCTGCGGTCCGAGCGCTTCGCGCCGCCGGAGCCGAAGGGCTGCCTGTTCGAGTACGTGTACCTGGCCCGGCCCGACACCACGATCGCCGGCCGGGGAGTCCACGCCGCGCGCGTCGAGATCGGCCGGCAGCTCGCCCGCGAGCACCCCGCCGAGGCGGACCTGGTGATCCCGGTGCCCGAGTCGGGCACGCCGTCCGCGGTCGGGTACGCGGAGGAGTCCGGCATCCCCTACGGCCTCGGCCTGGTGAAGAACTCCTACGTCGGCCGGACGTTCATCCAGCCGTCGCAGACGATCCGCCAGCTCGGCATCCGGCTCAAGCTGAACCCGCTGCGCGACGTGATCCGCGGCAAGCGCCTGGTCGTCGTGGACGACTCGATCGTGCGCGGCAACACCCAGCGGGCGCTGATCCGGATGCTCCGCGAGGCGGGCGCCCTCGAGGTGCACGTCCGGATCTCGTCGCCGCCGGTGAAGTGGCCGTGCTTCTACGGCATCGACTTCGCGAGCCGCGCCGAGCTCATCGCGAACGGCCTCGACACCGAGGGCATCCGCGCCTCGATCGGGGCGGACTCCCTGGGCTTCGTCTCGCTCGACGGGCTCGTCAGCGCCTCCGAGCAGCCGAAGAACCGGCTGTGCCGGGCGTGTTTCGACGGCGAGTACCCCATTCCGCTGCCCGACGACGACGTCATCGGCAAGCATGTCCTCGAGGGCATCGAACGCGGTGTGGATCGCACGGCCCCGGCGCTCGCGGCCAGCCCCGGTGGAGAGGACGCGCTCCGGCGCCCGTGATGGAGGACGAGTGACTCGCGTGAGCGACGGTACGGAACCCGTGGACGAGGGCGCGGGCGCGACGTACGCCGCAGCCGGTGTGGACATCGAGGCCGGTGACCGCGCCGTCGAGCTGATGAAGGTCAAGGTCCGCAAGACCTTGCGCCCGGAGGTGGTGGGCGGGCTCGGCGGCTTCGCGGGGCTGTTCTCCCTCGACGTCAGCAGGTACTCCCGGCCGCTGCTGGCCTCGTCCACCGACGGCGTCGGCACCAAGCTGGTCATCGCGCAGATGATGGGCATCCACGACACCGTGGGCGTCGACCTGGTGGCGATGGTGATCGACGACCTGGTCGTGTGCGGCGCGGAGCCGCTGTTCATGCAGGACTACATCGCGTGCGGGCAGGTCGTGCCGGAGCGGATCGCGGACATCGTCGGCGGGATCGCGGACGGCTGCCGCTGGGCCGGCTGCGCGCTCGTCGGCGGCGAGACGGCCGAGCACCCCGGTCTGCTGCGGCCGGACGAGTACGACATCTCCGGGACCGGCGTGGGCGTGGTCGAGGCCGACAAGGTGCTCGGCCCCGAGCGGGTCCGGCCCGGGGACGTGCTGATCGCGCTCGGCTCGTCCGGACTGCACTCGAACGGGTACTCCCTGGTCCGTCACGTGCTGCTCGGCGCGGGCCGGATGCGGCTCGACTCGACGGTGGACGAGCTGGACCCGGACAAGACGCTCGGCGAGGTGCTCCTCACGCCGACGCAGATCTACGCGAAGCACTGCCTCGCGCTGATCGAGGAGACCGAGGTCCACGCGTTCGCGCACATCACCGGCGGAGGGCTCGCGGCCAACCTCGCCCGGTCGCTGCCGATGAGCGTCGACGCGGTGGTGGACCGGGCCTCCTGGGCGCCGCAGCGCATCTTCGACGTGCTGGCGTCCCGCGGGCGGGTGGAGCGCGAGGAGATGGAGCGGACGTTCAACATGGGCGTCGGCATGATCGCGGTCGTGGCGGCCGAGGACGCGGACCGCGCGCTGGCGCTGCTCACGGCCCGGCACGTCGACGCGTGGGTGGTCGGCGAGGTGCTGGCGGGCGACGGTGACGTGCGCCTGGTGGGCACGAACGCGTCGAACTGACGCACGGACGTCCGAGCGGCCGGTCCCTGGTGGGGGCCGGCCGCTCGCGTGTCCACGTCGACATCCCCCCGGCGCCGGACAGGCCCGCGACCGCACGATCGAGCGAGACCTGACCAGGGAAGCACAGAACCCGCGGACCGCCCCTGCGCCTGCGCGCGGGCGGCCCGACGTGGAACGTACGGGGAGGTGCTACGGACGGATCACCGACCGCTCAGCGGTCCGAGGACACCCATCGGTCGTCGTCGGCGATGTCGTCCGGCTCCGCATGGTCGTCGCGTGACGGCTCAGAGGAACCCGCGAGCTCTCGCTGGAGGGTCTCGAGGTCGGTCGTCGGCGAGCTGTACTTGAGCTCACGTGCGACCTTCGTCTGCTTGGCCTTGGCACGGCCGCGCCCCATTGGCTCGACCCCCTCGCAACAGGTATCGGGGACCACTTCAGCGAATGGCCCCGTTGGTGGCATCTCTCGTACCCACACCGTACCTCGCCCCGCACGGGTCCGGCAGCCCGGTCCCCGACCTGGGCAGAGGTTCACCGGTTCGGCGGACCGGAGGGGACATTCAGGTGGATCGTCCGCAGACGCCCGATGTCGGCCATGCGACGTTCGGCGAGCCGGTCGGCGGCCACGGCCGGGGTCAGCCCCTCGGCGTCCGCGGTGCGCAGGATGGCGAGCGTGGTGTCGTAGATCCCCGCGGCCCGGGCCCGGGCCCGCTCGAACGAGAAGCCCTCGATCTCGTCGGCGACCTGGATCACGCCGCCGGAGTTCACGCAGTAGTCCGGCGCGTACAGCACCCCGCGGTCCGCGAGCAGCTTGTCGACGCCCTCGTGCGCGAGCTGGTTGTTCGCCGCGCCGCAGACGATCTCCGCCCGGAGCGACGGCACGGTGGCGTCGGAGAGTGCCCCGCCGAGCGCACACGGCGCGTACACGTCGGCCTCCACCGACGCGATCTCGTCCACGTCCACCGCGGCCACCGAGGGGTGCGCGCTCACGACCGCGGACACGGCGGCAGGCGACACGTCCGCCACCACGACCGCCGCGCCGTCGTCCAGCAGGTGCCCGACCAGGTGCTTGCCGACCTTGCCGACGCCCGCGACGGCGACGCGCCGCCCCGCGAGCGAGTCGGTGCCCCAGCGGTGCGCGGCCGCCGCGCGCATGCCCTGGAACACGCCGTACGCCGTCAGGACGCTCGAGTCCCCCGCGCCGCCGTGCTCGGGCGAGCGGCCGGTGACGTACCGGGACTCGCGGGCGACGACGTCCATGTCCTGCACGTAGGTACCCACGTCGCACGCGGTGTAGTACCGGCCGCCGAGACTCTCGACGAAGCGCCCGTACGCGCGGAGCAGCGCCTCGGACTTGTCCCGTGCCGGGTCGCCCCAGATGACGGCCTTGCCGCCGCCGTGGTCGAGGCCCGCGAGGGCGTTCTTGTACGCCATGCCCTTCGCCAGGTGGAGGACGTCGGTGACCGCGTCCTCCTCGGAGGCGTACGGGTAGAACCGCGTCCCGCCCAGCGCGGGCCCGAGGGCCGTCGAGTAGATGGCGATGACGGCGCGCAGGCCCGACGCGGGGTCGTGGCAGAACACGACCTGCTCGTGCGTGTCACCGGTGAAAACGCCCACGTGAGCTCCCTGCCGGATCGGACGGCGCGGCCGGGGGGCGCTGGTGGCGCACGGGGCCGTGCCGGTGGTGCCCGGCGGGTCGCCGGACCAACCGCGAGCCTAACGGCGTGGAAGGATCGCCACGTGCCGCCGCCGTACGTCGCCCAGCTCCGTGTCTACGAGCCCCTGGCCGCCTTCGAGGGCCCGGAGCAGGAGCGGTGGCGCCGGTACGCCGCCGCGGGCGCCGCCCCGGAGGCCGGCGTGGGCGCCCTGCTCGAACGTGCCGCCGCCACCCGCACGCTGGTCGGGCTGCGGCTGCCGGCGGACGGCGAGATCGACCACGCGTACGTGGCGGCCGTGGACGGCGTGACCGTCGTCTGCCCGTGGTCGCTGCGCGAGCGGATGGCCGAGGCGGCCGTCGGGGCGTCGGAGGGCGTGTCGGACATCCTGGCGGCGGCGTTCGTCCCCCCGGCGCTCCGGGCGGAGGCCGAGGGCGTGGTGGCCCGTCGGCGCGCGCGCGGGGCCGACCCGCGGACCCACGTCACGTCGGCCACCTGGGGCGTCCCGGTGCGCTGGTTCGCCCTGTTCGACGACGAGGAGCGGACGCTGGTCCTCCGCGAGGGCGCGCGTGCGCTCACGTACCGCACCGAGATGTCCCGGGCGCGACGGCGGGCCGCTCGGGCACTCTCCGTCCTGCGACGGTCGCTGGGCGATGGGGCCGGTGTGGTCCAGGCGGTGGAGGGTATGGCACGCTGGCTCGAGGAGTTCCACCCGCGGTCGCTGGTCGAGCTGGACTACGGCGGACTCGTGGGACTCCTGGGCGACGAGGACCTCCGGCGCGACCACTCCGCGGCGGACGTCGCGGCGACGCTCGCCGCGCTGGCCTCCGGGGACGGCGACGAGGCGGGCCAGGCGTACGAGCGGGTGATCGTCCGTTGGCGGGAGATCGAATCCGCCGAACGGGTGAACTAGGGGCGCTGATCAGCGCCGGTTCATCCTTTCGGTCAGGCCAGGGGGAACGATCGGCCCATGTACGTACGTTACGGATACGTCGGACACTGGTTCTCTCGGCGGCGTGTGCCGCATCTGAAGGCCGATAGGAGTGTCCCATGGCAACCCGCATGCCGGAGTCGGAGCCGTTGCTGACCCCCGCAGAGGTCGCGACGATGTTCCGGGTCGACCCCAAGACCGTCACCCGCTGGGCGAAGGCGGGCAAGCTCTCTGCGATCCGTACGCTCGGCGGCCACCGTCGTTACCGCGAGTCGGAGGTCCGCGCCCTGCTGGCCGGCATCCCGCAGCAGCGCGCCGGCGACTGACCCACGCACCCTCGACGGAGGGGCGGACCGCTTCGGCGGTCCGCCCCTCCGTCGCTGTATAGAGTCGGGCACACCGTCCTCTACCGCTCGGGAGTGCTCGTGGATCGCGACACCGTGTACATCGGAGGCACGTGGGTGCCCGCCCGGGCGTCCGGCCGGCTCGAGGTCGTGGACCCCACCACCGAGACCGTGCTCGCGCGGGTGCCGGACTGCACCCCGGCGGACGTGGACCGTGCCGTCGAGGCCGCCCGCGCCGCGCTCGGTGAGTGGGCGGAGACCCCCATCGCCGAGCGTGCCGCGCTGCTGTCCCGTCTCGCCGCGGCGATGACGGAGCACACCGACGAGCTGGCCGACCTCATGAGCGCCGAGATGGGCTGCCCCGCCAAGCTCTCCCGGATCGTCCAGGTCGGGTCCGCGGTCGCGGTGCTCGAGGCGTACGCGGAGATCGCGAGGGACCTGCCCCTCGAGGAGCGCGACGGCCGCACGGTGCTGGTCCGCGAGCCGGTCGGCGTGGTCGCCGCGATCACGCCGTGGAACTATCCGCTGTACCAGGTCACCGCGAAGGTGGGCGCGGCCCTCGCCGCCGGCTGCACGGTCGTGCTCAAGCCGAGTGAGTCGGCGCCGCTCGCGGTGTACCGCTTCGCCGAGCTGGTGGACGAGGTCGGCTTCCCGGCCGGCGTCTTCAACCTCGTGTGCGGCTCCGGGGCGGTGGTCGGCCAGGCGATGGCCGCGCACCCGGACGTGGACATGGTGTCGTTCACCGGGTCGACGCGCGCCGGTACCCAGGTCGCCGCCACGGCCGCCGCGACGGTCAAGCGGGTCGCGCTGGAGCTCGGCGGCAAGTCGGCCTCGGTCCTGCTGCCGGACCTCGACGCCGACGGGCTGGCCAAGGCCGTCAAGGGCACGATGTCGCAGGCGTACATGAACTCCGGCCAGCGCTGCAGCGCGCACGCCCGCATCCTGGTGCCCGTCGACCGCGCGGACGAGGCCGCGGAGGCGGCGGCGAAGGTCGCGGCGTCGTTCCGCGTCGGCGCCCCGCAGGAGGACGGCGTGCGGATCGGCCCGCTGGTCACCGCGGCCCAGCGCGACCGCGTCCGCGGGTTCATCGACCGTGCGGTCGCGGACGGCGCCGTGGTCGTCGCGGGTGGCTCCGAGCCGCCGCGGGAGACGGGGTACTTCGTGCAGCCGACCGTGCTCGCCGGTGTCACCGAGGACATGGAGGTCGCCCGCGAGGAGATCTTCGGGCCGGTCGTGACGATCCAGACGTACACCGACACCGACGATGCCGTCCGTATCGCGAACGGCACCGACTACGGCCTCGCCGGCGGCGTGTGGGGGGCGGACGCCGAGGCCGCCACCGCGGTCGCGCGCCGCATCCGGGCCGGGCAGGTGGACGTCAACGGGGGCAGCTTCAACCCCGCGGCGCCCTTCGGGGGGTACCGGAAGTCCGGCAACGGGCGCGAGCTCGGCCGCGCCGGCCTCGAG
Organism: Mycobacteriales bacterium; assembly: GCA_036402915.1. Classification (GTDB taxonomy): domain Bacteria; phylum Actinomycetota; class Actinomycetes; order Mycobacteriales; family HKI-0501; genus JAVEDU01. The sequence continues at coordinate 5,290 of DASWRY010000027.1, read as the reverse complement.
GAGTACCTCGAGGTGAAGGCCCTCCAGCTGTAGGTCGTCCACTGTGGACAACCACCGTCGGTCATCGCGTGAGTTCGCACCGTCGGCACGTGAACGAGCAACTACCCACGGCCCATTGACCCGCGGGGCGGACACGCAGAGGCTGGGTGCCGACAGCAAGAACGGCGGTGACAGTGGTCGGGACAGTGGTGGGAACGCACCGTGCGAGGACGTGCACCGTGGCACGCCTGCGTAGGCGATGAGCCGCCACGCTGCCGCGGAGCGCCGGCCCCGTCGTTCCGTGCCGCCCCCGGTGCCGCCGGACTGCCCCGCGGCGGGGACCTCCGCGGTCTCGCTGGTGAACGTGACCGTGCGTCCCTGGCGGTACGCGCTGCTCGTCCGCGCGGGGAGCGCGGCCGACCTCATGCGGGCCACCGCTCTCGCCGCGGAGAGCTGGGGTGGCGTGGGCTGGCCGATCCTCCCGGTCGGCGCCACCGGGACGCCGGATCCCGCCGCGCTCGCCGTGGCCGAGGCGGTCGGCGTCGACGCGGCCCTCGACCTCCGGCTCCCCGAGGCCGGGCAGGGCCAGCAGGCGTACGGGAGCGAGCAGGCGTACGGAACCGACCGGTACGGCACGGGCCGTCCGAACGGTCTCCCCGCGGCGCGCCCGCCGCAACCCCCGGATCTGCCCTGGCCCGTGGTGCCCGCGGCCGACCTCGACGCCGACGGCACGCCCGACGGCGGAGGCCGCTGCGTGCCGCCGCGGCCCGCGGGCGTGCCGGTCTCGCTGCCGGCCACCGGGCGCCTCACCGACCTGGTGGCGGCCGGGACGCTGGCGGACCCCCACGCGCGGGCCCGCTGGCTCGCGTGCGGCACACCGCTCCAGGACGAGGCCGACCCGGTCGCGCTCGTCCTCGCGCAGATCGCCGGGCGGACCGCCGCCGTCGCCGGCCGGTACACGCCGGCCGCCGCGACCACCGGCGGTCCGGGGACGATCGGCCTGGTCTGGGTGACGGCCGACCCCGAGGGCGGGGTCGCCGACGCGGTGGGCTTCTGGAATGCCCGCGCGCTGCGGGGCCGCGGTGACGTCTCCGGCGTGGCCGTGCTCGCCGACCCGGACACGCTCGCGTCGCCCGAGGTCCACTCGCTGCTGCCCGAGGCGCTGCGGGCCTCGGCGTGCGGTGCCCCGGCGTGCGTGGTCGCCAGCTCCACGGTGCCCGGGGCCGAGCTCACGGCCCTCGCGGCGGGCTGGGGGGAGGCGGCGTACGGCTCCGCCGGCCGGGACCGGGTGGTCGTCGGTGCCGACCCGCTGGCGCTGTGGGGCGCGGAGCTCGAGCCACCGGCCACGCCCGTCGTCGCGGTACGGCAGGGCGACCGGATCGACCTGAGGGTCCCCGCGCCCCTCCCGCTCCACCCGGGGCTCGTGGGGCTCGGCGAGGCCGTGCTGACGCTCGCCCCCGAGGGGGTCGCGGGTCCGAGCCGCCCGGGGGTCGCGCGTCTCCACCATCCGTCGGCGCGGTGGTCCGCGGACGGGCTCCGGATCCCGCTCTCACCCGCACCGCGGTACGACGTGACGCTCCGCGTGCCGCCGCCACGGGAGATCCTCGCCGCGGCGCTCGCGGATCGCGGGGTGAAGGTGGTCTCCGGCGACACCGGTGCCCTCGTCGACCGCCTGGTCGAGAAGCTCTCCGACCCCGCCGTGCTCCGCCGTCCGGAGCTCCAGGCGCTGCTCGGCGCGCTCGCCGTCCTCGGCGGGGTGCCCGGCGACCCGGTGCCACTGCCCGGCCTCGCCGCCGCGGCGCCCGTCCCGACACCCGGTTCCGGTGTGTGCGACGTGGACAGTGCCGGGATCGCGGCCGTCATCGACCTGCTCTGCGCCGACGGCCTCGTCGAACGCGCGTTCCGCGTCGACTGTGGACGGTGCGGCGTGGACGAGTACCCGGGGATCGACGCGCTCACGGCGGGCGCTCCCCGCTGCCCGGCGTGCGGGGCGGCCGCGGCGTACGCGCGGGCGGACAGCGGCGAGCCGGCGTTCCACTACCGCGTGCACCCGTTGCTGCGGCGGTTGTCCTACGGCCCGCTGCCCACCGTCCTCGCGGCCACGGCCGCGCTGCACGCCGAGGGTGCACACATCGCGGCGTACCCGCAGGTGCGCACCCGCCGCGACTGGGAACGGCTCGACGCGCTCGGCTGGCACGGCGACAGCGTGTTCGCGCTGGTGGCCGTGCACGCGGCCGCGGCGGCACCCGAGCTCGCCGTCGCACGCTGCGCGGCGGCGGGGGTGGACGTCGCGGTGGTCGCGGCGATCGGCAAGCTCCCGGAGCAGGTGCTCCACGCGTACGCGGAGGCGGCCGACGACGCCGGGCTGCTCCTGTCCGTGCTGGACGCCGGCGACCTGATCCTCCCGGCCCTCGCGCTCCCGCGGCGGCGTGGGCTCCGGCGCAGCCCGCCCCCGTCGACCCACACCCTCGTCATCGACCTGGACGGCCTCGGCCCGGTCACCGCCGAGACCGCACGGGCGAGCCGCGGCGACGCCTGACGCACCGGCCGGGCGCGACACGCCCCCGGGGCTGTCCACAATGCCCGGTCGTGCGGACAATGGCGGCCTGGGCGGACGAGGGGGTGAGGCGCCGTGGTGGACGATGCCGGGCGTCCGTTCCCGGACACCGGGGAGGCGGTGCGGGCCGCGTTCGCGGTGCTCCGTGTGCTGACCGGCCTCCCGTCCTGGTACCTCGTCGCGGCGCGGGGCGTGCCCGTGGTGCTCCAGGCGGACGGCGACGTGCCCGTCGGCGACGTGTGGCCCTGGGCCGACGTCGCGGATCCCCGCACACTCGGCCCCGGGCCGGCGATGTGGCGGGTCGCCGGGGGCGTCGTGGTCGCGGCGGCGATACGAGAGGGTGACGGCAGCCGGTACGCCGCGCTGTGCGGCGTCGGCCCCGGAGAGCCGCCCGCGGCCGCGGGTGCGCTGGCGGCGCTCGGCGACCAGGCGAGGCTGGTCGCCTCGGTGCTCGAGCATGCCCGTCGTACCGCCGGACCCGACACCGATGCGCTGCTCGATCCCCTCACGCGGCTGCCGAACCGGCGCGCCTGGGAGCACCTGCTGGAGCGCGAGGAGGCCCGCTGCCGCCGGACGGACGTCCCCGCCGGCGTGCTCGTGATCGACATCGACGGCCTGACCGAGGTCAACCGCACGGGTGGGCGCGCCCTCGGCGACGACCTGCTCGTCCGGGCCGCCACCGTGCTCCTCCGCAGCTCGCGGGGGGCCGACGTGGTCGCCCGCCTGTCGGGCGACCGGTTCGCGATCCTGGCCTCCGGCGCCACCGAGGGGCAGATGTCCGCCCTGGGCACGCGCCTGCGGCTCCGGCTGGCGGGAGCCCGCGTCCCGGCCTCGGTCGGGTGGGCGAGCCGCCGGGGGGATCGCGACCTCGCGGAGACGTGGACCGCCGCGGACCGGGACATGCTCCGGGCCAAGCAATCCCTCGGCCGGCGGATGCGCCCGCCGATCTGAGGGTTACCCTGGTATTCGAACACATGTTCGAAGATCGGGGGGCGCCGTGAGGGTCAGATGCCGGGTGGACGGCCGCGAGGTGATCGTTTCCGTGGTCGACGCGCCGGACCTCGAGGCGGCGCGGCGGCGCATCTTCGGGTTCGTGCTGCGGGGGGACATCGGTGAGGCGTGCGGGCCGGACGGGCCCGTGATCCTGAACTGGCGGGCCGCCCGGGCGGTCGAGGTCCTCGGCGTGGCCGGTGACGACTAGCCACCACCACTGCCGCGAGCGGGCCACCACCGTACGGTCACGCCGTCGCCACGGCCCGAGACGACGGTCGCGCGCGGAGCCGGGCGCCGCTACGGTCTCCGCATGATGCGCGGAATGCTCCGCGGGGCAGCCGCGGGGGCGGCCGGCACGACGGCGCTCGACGCGGCCTCGTACGCCGACATGGCCCTGCGGGGCCGGCCGGCCAGCAGTACGCCGGAGCGTTCCGTCGAGACGCTCGCGCAGGCGCTGCGCATCCGGATCCCGGGCGAGGGGGACACGCGGCGGGGCCGGCTCCAGGGCCTCGGCGCACTGACCGGCATGGTGACCGGGGTCGGCGTCGGGGCGCTGCTCGGCGCGGCCCACGAGCTGGGCTGGCGACCGCGGCCCCTGACCGGCGGCCTGCTCACGGCGGCCCTGGCGCTGGTGGCGGCCAACGGGCCGATGGCCGTCCTGGGTGTGAGCGACCCGCGGACCTGGTCGGCGGCGGACTGGATCTCGGACGTCGTCCCGCACCTGGCGTACGGCGTCGTCACGTACGTCACCCTCGCCGCCCTCGACGACTGACCGGAGCATCCCCCTTTCGGACGGTCCGGCGCCGAAATGCCTCAACAGGCGATTCGTCCTGTCGATGTGGCGTGCGGGGCCGAACCGCCCCTTTCTCGAGTGGGGGAGCACGCGCGATGTCTGAGCCCAGCACGGGCCGCCGGTCCTGGAGTTTCCTCGACGACCGCTCGGTCGCCGTGAAGATCGCGTCCGCGGTGCTGGTCGCGTTGCTCGCCGGCGTCCTGGTCGCCGTGGTCGGCATCCAGCGCACCCAGTCCATGCGAGACGACGCCATCGCGATCCGCGACCAGGGCATGGCGCGGGTCAACGACGTGGCGAACCTCCGCCGCTCGTTCCTGCAGACCCGGCTGGACTCGCTCGCCGACGAGACGCTCGCGAAGAGCGACGACAGCAAGGAGCACGCGGCGTACCTGGCCACCGTCGAGGCGACGACCGCCCAGATCGCCGCGCTCCGGAGTGCGCTGCCCGCCGAGCAGCAGGCGGACCTGGGCGAGTTCGAGAAGAACTACCGGTCGTACGTCGACGTCGCCGGCGGCCCGTACCTGGCGCTGGCCCGGCAGGGGAAGATGACCGAGTTCCTCGCCATGCGGAACAGCCAGGTGAAGCCCGTGTCCGCGCAGGCGCAGGCGAGCCTCGACACGCTGGTCGGGGCCGTCCAGGCCGCCGCGGACCGTCGCGTGTCCGGCGCCGTCACGTCCGCGGGCGCGGCCCGCACGCAGATCATCGTCATCCTCGTGCTCGCCGCGCTGGTCGCCCTGCTGCTCACCTGGTTCATCTCCCGCCGGATCACCCGTTCGCTGGAGGCGGTGGGTGTGGTGCTGCATGGTCTGGCCGACGGTGACCTGACCGGTGAGGCGCGGGTGGCGTCCGGGGACGAGGTGGGCCGGATGGCGCGGTCGCTGGACGAGGCGACGGCGAGCCTGCGGAGCCTGATCTCGACGATCGACTCCTCGGCGACGTCGCTGGCGGCGGCGGCGGAGCAGATGTCG
>DASWRY010000026.1:0-43910 GCA_036402915.1 Mycobacteriales bacterium | reverse complement strand
CCACGGGTCCTCGAGCTCGATCTCCTTCGCGATCGACACGCCGTCGTTCGTGATCGTCGGCGCGCCCCACTTCTTCTCCAGCACGACGTTGCGGCCACGCGGGCCCAGCGTCACCTTGACGGCGTCGGCGAGGACGTTCATGCCCCGCTCGAGTCCGCGGCGCGCCTCCTCGTCGAACGCGATCATCTTGGCCATGCGTCTGTGTCCTCCGATGAGTTGGACCCCGTGACGTCGCACCCGCGACGTCACCGGTGGTTGCCGGCCGGATTCGGTGCCCGCGACGGACGGCCACGGCCCGCGGCGCACCCTGCACGCAGCGGACGGCGACCTCACCTCTCCGACCTGTACCTCTGAGAGCTGGCACTCGACAGAGCCGAGTGCCAGCTCAAGGTTTAGCACTCTCACCGGTCGAGTGCAAGCGGCCCCGGGCCTGCTCAGGCCGTCAGCGCGGCCGCGAGCCGAGACGTCGTCACGGGCTCGGTCAACGCCCGCAGATCCGCGTAGGCGAGCACCGTCAGAGGCGTGGTCAGGACGCCGACCGCCGCGGCCGCGAGCGCGCCGAGGACGCTGCCGCCCAGCGCGATGACGAGGACCGCCGACGTCCCGGCGCCGATCGCCAGGACCACCAGCGTGACGAGCGCGGTGAGGATGCCGCCGACGACCGTCGCGGCGAACAGCAGGCCGCCGATCGTGGCCGTGCGGGCCAGCGCCGCGCCGACGTCGGCGTGGAAGAGCCGGAAGGCCCGCGGGAACGGGCCGGTCCGCTCGAACGCCACGATGGGCGGCAGCAGGAGGAACACCAGCCCGAGGTACGCAGCCGGCAGCACGCAGGCGAAGAATCCGGCGACGACGGCGAGGCCGGCGAGCAGGGACCAGCCGGTCAGCGGCAGGAGGCGCGGGGCCGCGGCCCGCAGCGCCTCCCCCACGCCGAGGTGCCGGCCCGTGGCGGCGGCGACCACGATGTGGACCCCGGCGAGCGCCACCAGGGACACGACGACCACCTGCAACGGGAGCGTCACCGCGGACAGCAGCAGGTCGCCGACGGCCGAGAACGGGCCGCCCCGGGGCGCCACACCGTTCTGGGCGTCGCGGAACTGCCGCACCGCGTGGCCGGCGCGGATGTATCCGGGGACCGCGTTGACCGCGATCGTCACGGCCGCGCCGAGGAGCTGGATCCCGAGCAGCGGGCGCCACGCCAGGCGGGCGAGGGCGACGCCCCGTGTCCACCAGCCGCGGTAGTCGCCGCCGACCAGCGGGTCACCGGGCGGGGGCGGGCCGTACCCGGGGGCGCCGTAGGCGGGCGCGGGTGGGTAGGGGGACGGGTAGCCGTACGGCTGCTGGGCGTACTGCGGCTGGTCGCCGTACGGCGGCTGGCCGTACGGGGGCTGCTGGCCGTACGGGGGCTGCTGGCCGTACGGGGGCTGCTGGCCGGACGGGGGCTGCTGGCCGTACGGGGGCTGCTGGCCGTACGGGGGCTGCGCAGGCTGGGGGCCCTGCTGATCCTGCTCGCCCTGCTGATCCTGCTCGCCCTGCGGGGGTTGGCCGCCGTACGGGGGCTCCTGCGGCGTGCCGGTCGGGTCGCTCATCGGTCCGGTCCCCCAGCGTTCGGGCTGCCCACGGCAGCGAGGCGATCCGCGCGACCGTAGCAGCGGACCGGCCGCGCCAGCTGCCGTCCTCCCGACGATCCGCGGATCCGGCACGGCCCCGCCGGCGGTCACCGACCATGCAGCCGTGGGGCCCCGGGCGGGCCTGAGAACCCCGGTGACCGCGAGACCGGCGACCTGCCCCGCACCGTCCACACCGGGGCGTGTGGTCCAGCCACAGCGGGAGGCGTGTGGTCGAGTCGCCACCCCGGTCCCTCCGGAACCGAAGCGCTCCGGGGACGCCGGAGGCCCGCACCCGCGCGGGGTGCGGGCCTCCGGGAGACCGGGTGGTCAGCCGACCAGACGCACCGCGTCTGCCTGCGGACCCTTGTTTCCCTGGGTGACCTCGAACTCGACCCGCTGTCCGTCCTCGAGAGACTTGTAGCCGTCCATCTGGATGGCGGAGAAGTGAACGAACACATCCGGTCCGTTGTCGACGGCGATGAAGCCGTAGCCCTTCTCTGCGTTGAACCACTTGACGGTTCCCTGAGCCACTGCGCACTTCCTTCGACTGGTGCGGCGGGCCGCGCCCTCACGCGACCCGGGTCTTCGTCCCGAAACCCGCCGCACTGCGGTAGAGACGAACAGTTGCAACTTCTTCGACCGGGCCACACGGTACACCGGAGGAGCACCTCGTCAATAGGCCGGAAACACCTGATTTCGGTTCATCGAAAAGGCGATCATGAAGCGTGTGGACAGGACCACCGGAGCACCGGAACACGGGAATGCGGAAAGCCTTCCGGACCCCGTCGTCGTCCGCCGGATTCGGCGCGACGACTGGCCACGGCAGCGCGCACTGCGACTGGAGATGCTCGCGGACACACCGATCGCGTTCGGGGAGCGCGTGGAGACGGCGCGGACGCGACGGGACGAATACTGGATCGCACGCAATTCCGAACACGTGGCGTCAACCAACAGTGCACAGTGGGTATTGGACGCCGGCGACAGACTCGTCGGGACGATGGCCTGTTTCGAGGACGGCCAGGGTCGCGTCCATGTCGTGTCCGTCTATCTGTCGCCGACGTATCGCGGTGCGGGCTATCTGGACCGCCTGCTCGAGGAGGTCGCGAACTGGGCATATAAACGCGGCGTCACGACATTGGTACTCACTGTTGCGCAAGAAAACGGGCGTGCCGTCGAGGCATATCGCCGCCGCGGTTTCGTCGAGACCGGCCACCGGCATCCCCATCCCCTGTACGGAGACGTCACCGAGCAGGAGATGACCTGCCCTGTGGACAGAATTCGTCCTGTGGACAACGCCGGAGAGGGGGGTCCCGGCTGAGACCATCGTCCCGTGACGCGACGGAGGCGATCGCAACTGCTGCGGGGGCTCGCCGGCCTGGTGGGCCGCACGGGCGTGCGTGCTCTCGTGGCGAGGCTCGGCGCGGTGGTGCCCCTCCGCTGCGTGGCGGGGCTTCGCCGCGGTCCGCTGCGCGGCACCGTGGCCCAGCCCGGCACCGTGGCCCCGACCCGCGCCGTGGCCCCGACCGGCACCGTGGCCCAGCCCGGCACCGTGGCCCCGACCGGCACCGTGGCCCCGACCCGCACCGTGGCCCCGACCCGCGCCGTGGCCCCGACCGGCACCGCCGAGCGGCCCGGCACCGTCGACCGGCCCGGCCGCGTGGCCGGGCCCGGCCGCCGCGGCTCAGTCGAGCAGACCGGCCTCGCGCGCCGACCGCAGCGACGGGTCGATGCGGTGGGTCCACGTCACCGACAGGGCGTCGATCGTCTTGAGGCCCTCGCCGGTGTTGAGGACGACCGTCTCGGCGTTGCGGTCGATGGCCCCGGACTCGACGAGGTTCTTCAGCACGGCGACCGTGACGCCGCCCGCGGTCTCCGCGAACACGCCGGTCGTCCGCGCGAGGAGGGAGATGCCCTCGCGGATCTCGTCGTCGGTCACCGAGGCGATCGCACCGCCCGTGCGGCGCACGGCGTCGAGGGCGTACGGGCCGTCGGCGGGGTTGCCGATGTTGAGGCTCTTCGCGATGCCGGTTGGCTTCACCGGCTGCACCACGTCGTGGCCGGCCTCGAAGGCATTCGCCACCGGCGAGCAGCCCGCGGACTGGGCACCGAAGATCTTCCACTCGGTGTCCGGCACCAGCCCGATCTCGACCAGCTCGCCGAAGGCCTTGTCCACCTTGGTGAGCAGCGAACCCGACGCGATCGGGATCACCACCTGGGCCGGGATCCGCCAGCCGAGCTGCTCGGCGAGCTCGTAGCCGAGCGTCTTGGAGCCCTCGGCGTAGTACGGGCGGACGTTCTGGTTCACGAACGCCGTGTCCTCGTACTCGTCGGCTTCCTGCAGCTCGCTCGTGAGCCGGTTGACGTCGTCGTACGAGCCGTCGACCGCCACCAGGCGCGGGCCGTAGATGGCGCTGTTGACGACCTTGCCCGGCTCGAGGTCACTGGGGATGAAGACGGTGGCCTTCAGGCCGGCGCGGGCGGCGTGGGCGGCGACCGAGTTCGCGAGGTTTCCGGTGGAGGCGCAGGCGACCGCCTCGAAGCCGAGACCCCGCGCGGCCGTGAGCGCCATCGAGACGACACGGTCCTTGAAGGAGTGGGTCGGGTTCGCGCTGTCGTCCTTGACCCACACCGGCGCGGCGAAGCCGAGCTCGGCGGCCAGCCGGTCGGCGCGGACGAGGGGGGTGAGGCCCGGGTTCAGCGTGACGCGCGAGGCCGGGTCCTGCCCGACCGGCAGCAGCGCCGCGTACCGCCAGATGTTCGCGGGACCGGCCTCGATCTGCTCGCGGGTGACAGCAGCGAGGAGTTCGGGGTCATACGCGACCTCGAGCGGGCCGAAGCACTCACCACACGCATGGACGGCGATGAGCGGGAACTCGGCGCCGCAGTTACGACAGCGCAGCGAGGAGGCAGGCGACGGCGGGATGGCGGTCGGGGCATCGAGCAGAGACGTCATGTGAGGCCTTTCCCTCATCTTTCCCGCCGTGGCGGGACGGACTTGGCACCTGTCGCGTGCGGCCTCTCGTCGCCGAGCGCTCACACGATGGTTGCCGGGGCTTCACCGGGCCGTTCCCTCTGCCCCTCTGGATGAGACGTGCATGTTCTGTTGTACGTCGAAGTGTACGGGACTTCCGGAGTTCCGTCGCCGGGGGTCTCGCGGCCGAGCCGTGACCTGCGTGACAGGGTGGCAGGCGTGCATCCCGCCGCCCGGAGCTGGTTCGACCGGCGTACGTCCACGAGCGGGGACTGGTCCGTACCCGCGCTGATCGAGCGCAAGGGGACCACCACGGTGAGCGTCGTGCTGCCCGCACTCGACGAGGAACCCACCGTCGGGGGGATCGTCGAGGGACTCCGTGCACTCGCCGAGACGACCGGTCTCGTCGACGAGATCGTGGTGGTCGACTCCGGGTCCACCGACCGCACGGCCGAGGTCGCCGCGGCCGCGGGTGCGACGGTCCACCACCGGGACGACGTGCTGCCGCGCCTCGGGTCGTACCCCGGGAAGGGCGAGGTGCTGTGGAAGGCATTGCACGTCACACACGGCGATCTCGTGGTCTACGTCGACGCGGACCTCACCGACTTCGGGCCGCATTACGTCACCGGGCTCCTGGGCCCGCTGCTGCACGAGCCGGACGTGCTGCTGACGAAGGCGTTCTACGACCGGCCGCTGCTGGACGTCTCCGCGTCGGGCGGCGGGCGGGTCACCGAGCTGATGGCGCGGCCGCTGTTCCAGGCACACTTCCCCGAGCTGGCCGGGGTCGTGCAGCCGCTGGCGGGTGAGTACGCCGCGCGACGGTCGCTGCTCGAGACGCTGCCGTTCGCGGCCGGGTACGGGGTCGAGACCGGTCTGCTCCTCGACACCGTGGCCGCCCACGGGCTCGACGCGGTGGCACAGGTCGACCTCGGCCACCGCACGCACGGGCACCAGGACACCGAGGCACTCGGCCGGATGGCCGCGACGATCCTCCGCACCGTGATGGCACGCGTCGATCCGGACCGGGAGCCGTGGCCGGAGCTGACACAGTTCCGCCGGGAGGACGACGGGACGGTGGTGCCGCACGACACGGTGGTGGCCGTGCCGGAACGGCCACCGATCATCACGGTGTCGGAGTACCGCGCGGCCCGGGCGCAGGGTGGGCCGCGAGGCCGCGCCGCCCGCTGACGAGTGCCCGCCGACAGGACAGACCGGGCGGTGTCCCGTACGGCCCCGGAGCTCCGGCCCGCCGGCAGGACAGACCCGGCCGGTGTCCCGTGCGGCCCGGGAACTCGGGCCCGCCGGCAGGACAGACGGGCGGTGTCCCGTGCGGCCCCGGAGGCCGATCGCTCCGGCGCCTCAGCGCGTGAGGATCAGCAACTTCCCCGTCGTACGACGGGACTCGAGGTCCGCGTGCGCCTTCCCCGCGTCCCCGAGCGCGTAACGCCCCCCGATCCGGAGGTCCAGCGTCCCCGACGCGATCCCGCCGAGGATGTCCCCCGCCCGCCAGGTGAGCTCGTCCCGCGTCGCGATGTAGTGCGCCGTCGTGGGCCGCGTGAGGTACAGCGACCCGCCCGCGTTGAGCCGCTGCGGGTCGATCGGCGGAACCTGTCCGCTCGCCCCGCCGAACAGCACCATCATCCCGCGCGGCCGCAGGGAGGCGAGGCTGTCGTCGAACGTCGCCTTGCCCACGCCGTCGTACACCACGTCGACGCCCCGCCCGCCGGTCAGCTCCCGGGCACGGTCGGCGAAGCCCTCGTACCGCAGCACCTCGTCGGCACCGGCCCGGCGGGACAGGGCTTCCTTCTCGTCGGTGGAGACCGTCGTGATGACGCGGCCGCCCCGCTGCTTGGCGAGCTGGGTCAGCAGCAGCCCCACCCCGCCGGCCCCGGCGTGCAGCAGCACGGTGTCGCCCTCACGCACCGGGTACGTCGAGTGGGCCAGGTAGTGCGCGGTGATGCCCTGCAGCAGCGCGCCCGCCGCCACGTCGTCCGGCACCCCGTCGGGCACCGGCACGGCCGCCCCGGCCGGGACGAGGACCTGCTCCGCGTAGCTCCCGGGCGCGGCCATCCACGCCACCCGGTCCCCCACCGCGACACCCGAGACGTCCGCGCCCACGGCGGCGACGGTGCCCGCGCCCTCGAGACCGGGGACGAACGGGGTCTCGGTGGGATACACGCCCGAGCGCTGGTAGGTGTCGATGAAGTTCACGCCCGCCGCGGTGGAGTCGACGAGCAGCTCGCGCGGCCCGGGCGACGGAGACGGACGGTCTTCGACCGTGAGCACCTCGGGACCGCCGTGCCGCGGGACCACCACTGCGCGCATCTGCCGACCTCCCGATGTGGACACTCAGCTCACGACATCCTTGCGAGCGAACGCCCGCCACGCCAAGAGCAGGAACACCGTCGTGTAGAGCAGCGCGGCGATCGCGCCCTTCGCCATGTCCTCGTACTGGACGGGCGAGGAGAACACGCCCGTCCACGCCAGGTTGTACGCGGTCGGCAGCACGAAGCGCACGTTCTCGAGCGCGGGCACCAGGTCGAGGATGTTGGACACGATGTACAGCAGCACCGCGCCTCCGACCGCGAGCAGCGGCTGGTCGGTCCGCACCGACAGCAGGAACGCGAGGGAACCGACCAGCATCAGGTGTACCAGCAGGTACCCGGTGGCCAGCGCCAGCAGCCCGACGGCGGACCACGGGGCGACCTCGGTGCCGACGGGTGTCGCCAGCGGGTGCCAGCCGTACACCAGGGATCCGCCCACGAGCGCCACGGTCATCAGGATCACGACCCCGAGGACGGACGTGGCCGCACCCACGAGGAGCTTCTGCCGCAAAAGCCGCGACCGGGGCACGGGCAGGGCGAGGAGGTACCGGAGGCTGCCCCACGACGCCTCGCCCGCGACCGTGTCGCCGCAGAAGAGCGCGACCACCACGACGATCAGGAACGTCGCCGAGGCGAACAGCGTGAACGCCGCGAAGTTGGGCCCGCCGGACGTGGCCACGTCCACGAGGCTGGCGCCGCCCTGACCCTGCTGGTCCGAGTTGGGTGAGCCGAACTGGAACGCCGCCAGCAGCAGCAGCGGCAGCACCGCCAGGAAGCCGAGGCCGTACCGCGTGCGCTGCCGCGTGAACTGTCGCCGCCACTCGGTGGCGAACGACAGCGTGCGCTCGGGCCGGTACCCGGCAGCGGCCCCCGTGTTGGCGTGCGCGAGCCCGGCGGGCGGCTCTCCCACAGCGGCACCCGTGTCGGCACGGACCGCCCCCGGTCCTCCCCCGTCGGCGACTGTGCTCATCTGCGGTCCCCTCCCACGAGCGCGAGGAACACGTCCTCGAGACGACGCCGCGGCGACACCCGGTCGACGCCGACGCCTCCCTCGACGAGGCGCCGGACGACCTCGGTGCGGCCGGTGCCGTCGAGCGCCGGGTCGAGGTCGACGACGATGCCGCCGTCCGCCGCGTCCACCCGGAGGACACCGCGGGCGCCACCGAGCACCCGCAGCGCCGCCTCGGCGTCGTCCACGCCCACCAGGACCGACGCGGACTCCCCTGTCACCTCGGCCACGGTGCCCGCCGCCACCAGCGTGCCCTGGTGCATGACCACGACGTGCGTGCAGGTCTGCTCGACCTCCGCGAGGAGGTGACTCGACACGAGCACGGTGCGGCCGCCGGTCGCGTACCGCCGCAGCACCTGGCGCATCTCGGCGATCTGCGGCGGGTCGAGGCCGTTGGTCGGCTCGTCCAGCACCAGCAGGTCCGGCAGGCCCAGCATCGCCTGCGCGATCGCGAGGCGCTGGCGCATGCCCTGGCTGTACGTCTTGACCTTGCGGTGCACGGCATCGCCGAGACCCGCGATCTCCAGCGCCTCGTCGAGACGCGCGTCCGCGGTGGGGCGGCCGGTGGCGCGCCAGTACAGCCGGAGGTTGTCCAGTCCGGACAGGTGCGGCAGGAACCCGGTGCCCTCCACGAACGAGCCCAGCCGGGACAGCACCGGCGCCCCCGGGCGGATGCGGTGGCCGAACACGAGGATGTCCCCGCCGGTCGGCCGAAGCAGCCCCATCAGCATGCGGAGAGTGGTCGTCTTCCCGGCCCCGTTCGGGCCGAGCAGGCCGAGGACCTGGCCGCGTTCCACCGCGAACGACAGGTCGCGGACCGCGACGAACCCGTCGGCGTACTCCTTGGAGAGCCCGCGGATCACCAGCGGCCGGTCCGCATTGTCTAGGTCCACTGTGGACTCCGAGCGGCGGCGGCGCAGTCGCGCCACGAGACCCCCGAGGAACAGGGCGGCGAGCAGGATCACGACCAGCCCCACCAGTACCCACGTCCACAGTGTTCCGGTGGCCTGGAGGGGCGTCGCGTGGACGATCGGCAGCGCGACCGCGCCGTCGACGGCGAGCTGGTACGTCGTGGGCCGGGTGGGCAGCGCGTACGCCTGGTCCGTGGTGGACAGTGCCAGCCGGAGCGACTGTCCGGCCTCGACGCGATAGGCGATCGCGGGCAGCCTCACCTCGACGGGTCGCGCACGGTCCAGTGTGGACGGCAGGCCGGTCAGCCGGACCGGCGACACCAGGCCGTCGGGCAGGGTGGCGGTGCCGTCCGGGGCGACGCTGTACAGCTTGGCGAACAGCACCGCCTCCCCCGTCGGCGACGCCGCGCGGATGCGGACGGTGGGCGCGCCCACGATGTCGACCGGCCGGTCCAGCGGCGCGGAGGAGAACTCCGCCGCCTGGCCGGGGATGTCGAGGCCGAACCCCCCGGCGAGCGCCCCCAGGCCGCCGAGCCCGGGCACCGTGGAGATCGCGGCGGGTGCTCCGCCGGGAGGGGCGGCGACCCGCTGGGGCGGTCCGGCGACCGCGATCCGCCGCGTGCCGGTGCCGCCGAGGCCGGGGTACTCCGGGGCCCGGAACCCGCGGGACGTCACCCGCCCGGTGTTGACGTTCAGCCCGCCGGCGTTGCTGAACGTGAACACGCCGCCCGGCTGCGGGCTTCCGTCCCGCTTCACGTAGTGGTCGAGCCACTGCAGCGTCTCGTTGTCGATGCGGGTCTGGTCGTTCTTCGAGCCCTGGGCGTCGTGCCCGCCGGAGTACCAGCTGACCGCGACCGGCGTGCCGTTCGCCGCGATGCCGCGGGCGTTGGCGTCCGCCTGGTCGAGCGGGAAGAGGGAGTCGGACTGCCCCTGGATCAGCAGCGTCGGGGCGTGGATCTGGTCCAGCACGCCGGCGGGGCTGCGCCGCTCGAGCGTCCGGACCGCGTCGGGCGTCGCCCGGCCGGTGGTGGCGATCTGCAGGTACAGCCGGCAGATGTCGGCCGCGAACCTCCCGCACTGAGGGTCCCCGGCGGCGGGCACGGCGGCCACGGCGGGCACCCCGGCGCCCGCGGCAGCCGTCCCGCTCGCACCGGCACCGCCGGCGCCGCCCGACGACCCAGCCCCGCCAGACGACGACGAGCCGCCCGACGACGCAGCCCCGCCCGACGACGCAGCCCCGCCCGACGACGACGAGCCGCCCGGCAACGCCGCGTCGACCCCGCTTCCGCTGCCGAAGAACAGCCCCGCCCAGGCGCGCTTGAACACCCCCTGCGTCGCCGGCCCCCCGGCCGCGTCCGGGAAGAAGGCGCGGCCGAGGTCGTTCCAGGTGATGGACGGGACGATCGCGTCGACGCGGTGGTCGTACGCGGCCAGCAGCAGCGCGAGTCCCCCGCCGTACGACCCGCCGACCACACCCACACGCGGGTCCCCGGGGGCGTCGGCGCGGACCTCCGGCATCGTGGCGAGCCGGTCGAGCAGGCGGCGCGCGTCGGCGACCTCGTGGTCGGGGTCGTTCAGCTCGATCTGTCCGCCGGAGCGGCCGAAGCCGCGTGCGCTCCACGTCTGCACCACGTACCCCTGGCCGGCGAGCCTGCGGGCGTCCGCCGCGACGCTGTCCTTCGAGCCCCCGAACCCGTGGGCCAGCAGTACGGCGGGGGCGGGGTGGGCCGGCGTGGCCGACTGCGGGACGTACAGCGTCGTGTCGAGCGTGACGCCGTGTCCGACCCCCACCCGCGCGTCGCTCGTGCGGTACGGCCCGGAGTTGTCCCACCCGAGCCAGGTCAGCAGGGCCGCGACGAGGACCGCCGTGACGGTCAGCGCGACGATCCGCCGGCGGGTGACGGGGCGCACTCGGGTGAGCGCGCCGCGCACGCGGCCCGCCGGGGATACCGTGGTCACGAACTCACCCTACGTGGGAGCCGCCAGGGTGTTCAGGCGGCGAAGTCGGCCTTGACCACGAGGATGACCGAGGCCGTGCCCGGCAGCCAGGAGGGCGCGGGCCGCACGGCCTGCAGGCCGCGGAGCCGCTCGGCGAGCAGATCTGCCTGCGCGCGGCCGCCGGCACGGTAGAACACCGTGGTGCGGTCGACGTCGCCGTACAGGTTGCCGATCGCGCGGACCGTGAAGCCGACGTCCCGGACCCGCTGCGCCGAGGTCGCGGCGAGCCCACGGATCGTCGTGTTGTTGTAGACGATCACGGCCGCGGTCGGCCGGATCGGCGCTGAGGGCCGCGTCCGCACCGGAGACGGCGACGCCACCGGCGACGCGGACGGAGACGGCGACGCGGACGGAGCCGACGACACGGAGGGTGACGGGGAGACGGACGGAGAGCTGAACACCGAGGGGGACGCCGCCGCGGACTTGCTCTTCGCCACAGAAGAGTCACCGTGGGTCACCATCGAGGCCACGGCAACGGCGCCGGAGAGCACGACGACGGCCCCCAGGACACAGCCGAGGAGCGCGAGGCGGGTACGACGGCGACGACGACGACCGCGCTCGACCCGTCCCATGCCCTCCGCGGACGTCAGGTCGGCATCGGGGAGCAGGTCGACCCGGGGCATCGGCGCCACCCCCGGGCGGTCCGGACGGCTCAGAGCTCGATCCCGAGCCTGCGAGCGGACCGAGCCCGCTGGCGCGCGGACCGCAGCCGCCGGAGCCGCTTGACGAGCATCGGGTCGTGCGCGAGCGCGTCGGGGCGGTCGATCAGGGCGTTGAGCACCTGGTAGTACCGGGTGGCGGACATGTCGAACAGGTCGCGGACGGCCTGCTCCTTCGCACCGGCGTACTTCCACCACTGGCGCTCGAACGCGAGGATCTCGCGCTCGCGCCGGGTGAGGCCGTCCTCGACCTCGTCGTCACCGGTGACGACGAGGTCGGCAGGCAGCCGGTCAGCAGCGGCGGCGTCCATCATGCTCCTCGTTCACCAGGCTCCGGGGTACGGCCGAATCACACACCTGTGATTCGAGACCGGCCCATTGAAACACGCCGTGCCCGCCGGTCCGGCGCGACACGAGCACATGTGCTCCCACTGTAACGGGCAGTCCGGGACGATCCGCTCAGCTGCCGTGGATGTACGACTCGAGCTGGTGGGTCTCGTCCTCCAGCTCGCCGATCCGGTTCTTGACGATGTCGCCGATGCTCACGAGTCCCGCGAGCCGGCCGTCCACGAGCACGGGGACGTGCCGGATCCGCCGCTCGGTCATCACGCGCATCAGGTCGTCCACCGCCTGCGACGGCTCGCAGGTGGACACCTCGGCGGTCATGATGTCGCGTACCCGGTGCTGGAGGAGGCCCGCGCCCTCCACGTGGAGGCGGCGCACGACGTCGCGCTCGGAGACGATCCCCGCCACGGTCTCCCCGTCCTCCGACACGACGAGCGCCCCCACGTTGTGGGTGGCGAGCCGGGACAGCAGCTCGGAGACGGACGCGTCGGGGCGCACGGTGGCGACCTCGTCTCCCTTGCGGCGGAGGATGTCGCTGATACGCATCGTGGACGGCCCCTTCGGGTGGGTACGGCACGCCGAGCGGGGACGGCGACGGCCCCGAGACCCCACCGTAGTGATCTACGGCACCCGCGCGGAAGGGGTCAGCGCGAGACCCAGGCATCTGGGCCGCCCGCGAGGGCGCGGACGTGCTCGGGCAGCTTCCCGCTCACCACGTCGGCGAGCGTGACCTCGTCGAGCACGGACCGGACGCTCGCGCGGACCGCCACCCACACGGTCTGCAGGTGCGCCGCCTCGCCCTCGTACCGCGCCGTCTCCGGCCGTGCCCCCCGCACGCCGGCCAGCGGGCCGTCGACGGCGCGGATGACGTCCCCGAGCGCGATCTCGGACGCGGGACGGGCGAGCCGGTATCCGCCCTCGGCGCCACGCTGGCTCAGCAGCAGCCCGGCGCGGCGGCACTCGGCGAGGATCGCCTCGAGGAACTTCTTCGGCAGCTGCTGTGACTCGGCGAGCACGTCGGACTTGGTCGTCGCCGGCTCGTGGGAGGCAAGGACCAGCAGCGCACGTACCGCGTAGTCCGCCCTGGCCGAGATCTGCACGGCACCATCATGCCCCGATCTCCTCACGCCACTGCGATCGACCGCGCCCCGGGACGCCGCCGGACGTGCACCACGGCGCCGGGGACCAGGCCGAGGTCACGCTCGGTACCACGCGTGACCTGCACGTACGCGTCCTCGCCCGCGATCGCCAGTTCGACCCGGACCTCGAAGCCGAGCCGCACGACACGGCCCACCGTCGCCGTGACCGCCCCGGCCAGCGGCGCGCGGGTGAGCTCGACGTCGTGCGGCCGGACCAGGTGCCCGGCGATCCGGGTCACGGGGCCGAGGAAGCCCATCACGAACGCGTCCGCCGGGTCGTCGTACAGGGCGTGGGGACTGCCGGCCTGCCGCACCCTCCCGTCGGCCAGCACGACGAGGTCGTCGGCGACCTCGATGGCCTCCTCCTGGTCGTGCGTCACGAACACGGTGGTCACGTGGACCTCGTCGTGCAGACGCCGCAGCCAGGTGCGCAGCTCCTTGCGCACCTGCGCGTCGAGGGCCCCGAACGGCTCGTCCAAGAGCAGCACCTCCGGCTCGACCGCGAGCGCGCGGGCGAGCGCCATGCGCTGACGCTGCCCGCCGGAGAGCTGGGCGGGATACCGGTCGCCGAACTGTTCCAGGTGGACGAGTTCCAGCAGCTCCTGCACGCGCCCTCGGATCTCGTCCTTCGGCCGGTGGCGGACCTCGAGTCCGAACGCGACGTTCCGGAAGACGGTCAGGTGCTTGAACGCCGCGTAGTGCTGGAACACGAACCCGACGTTGCGGCGCTGCGGCGAGAGCGCGGTCGCGTCCACACCGGAGATGCGGACGATGCCGGTGTCCGGCTGTTCGAGTCCCGCGATGACCCGCAGCAGGGTGGACTTGCCGCCGCCACTCGGGCCGAGCAGCGCGGTGAGCGAGCCGGAGCGCACGTCGAGCGACACGTCGTCGAGCACGGGCGTACCACCGAACGACTTGCCGACCGACACGACCTCGATCGCCATCTCAGGCGCCGCCCTTCGACCGCAGGAGCTTGGTGAGCAACAGGATCACGATCGCGGCGAGCGCGAGGACGGTCGCGGCCGAGAACGCCGCCTGCTGGTCGAAGGCCGCGAACCGCTCCTCCACGAACAGCGTCATCGTCTGCGTCTGCCCGACGAGGCGGCCGGACACCACGGCGACGGCGCCGTACTCCCCCAGCGACCGCGCGAGGCACAGCACGATGCCGTAGCCGAGCGCCGCACGGATGCCGGGGAGCGTGACGCGACCGAACGTCTGTAGTGGCCCCGCACCGAGCGTGTGCGCGGCCTGCTCCTGCTCGTCGCCCATCTCCCGGAGTACGGGGACGACGGCCCGGGCCACCAGCGGCAGCGCGACGAACACGGTCGCGAGCACCATGCCGGGGATCGAGAAGATCACCGGGATGCCGACGCGCGCCAGCCACGCGCCGACGGGCGCGTGCGCGCCGTACACGAGGATCAGCGCCAGGCCGACGACGACCGGCGACACGGCCACCGGCAGGTCGACGAGCGCGTTGAGTGCGCGCTTGCCGGGGAACTCGTGCCGTACGAGCAGGAGCGCGACGCCGACGCCGAACACCGTGTTCAGCAGCACCGCCCAGAACGCCACCACGGCGGTGACCTGGATCGCGTGCACCGCGGACGGCGTCGACAGGGACGCCGCGAACGGCCCGAGCCCGTGGCCGAACGTCCGCCACACGATCAGCCCCACCGGCAGCACCAGCAGCAGGGCCAGGTACGTCAGCGCGACGACCCGGAGTGCGTACCGCATCATCGCCGCGCCCCCCGCCGCTGGAGCAGGTCGAGCGCGACCAGCGCGACGAGGGCGACCACGAGCAGCACCGTCGACACCGCCGCGGCCGCGGTCGTGTCGTCGCTCTCGATCTGGCCGAACACGTGGACGGCGGCCACCTCGGTCCGGAACGGGATGTTGCCGGAGATCAGCACCACCGAGCCGAACTCGGCGATCGCCCGGGTGAACGCGAGGGCGGTGCCGGACAGCATCGCGGGCACGAGGTTCGGGAGGATGACGCGGCGGAACGTCAGCCACGGCCCGGCGCCGAGCGACGCCGCCGCCTCCTCCATCTCGCGGTCCACCTCGCCCAGCACGGGTTGCACGGTCCGCACCACGAACGGCAGCGTCACGAACAGCAGCGCCACGACGATGGCGGCCCGCGTGTACGCGAGGTCGAGCCCGACCGGGGAGTCCGGTCCGTACAGCGCGAGCAGCACCAGTCCGGCGACGATCGTCGGCAGCGCGAACGGCAGGTCGATCACGAGGTCGACGAGCGCCTTGCCCGGGAACGTGTCGCGGACCAGCACCCACGCGATCACCGACCCCAGGAGCAGGTTCACCAGCGCGACGACCAGCGAGACCCCGACGGTGAGGGTCAGCGAGGCCCACGCGGACGGGGTGGTCACGGCCGCGACGAAGGCGCCGGGCCCGTCGCCGACGGACGTCCACACGACGGCCACGAGCGGGATCAGCACGACCAAGCTCAGGTACAGCGTCGCGGCGCCGAGTCCGACCGCGGTGGCCCGGCTGCGGCGGAGCCGGGCGGGGGCCCGTCGCGCGTGCGCCGCCCCGCCCGGCGCGACGGCACCGGACGGGGCGGTGACGACGGTGGCCACGCCTACTTCTTCCCGGTGGAGACCCCGAGCCGGCGCTCGACGTCGGCCATCACACTGTGCGCCGGATCGAAGAACCGGGCATCGGCCGTGTCCCACCCGCCGAGGTCCGCGATCGTGAACAGCCCCGGCGGGGTGGGGAAGCTCCGCGCCCCCGGCACGTCCGCGGCGGTGGGGCGGTACCCGTTGTCGGCGAAGATCTTCTGGGCCACCGGCCCGTGCAGGAACGCGAGGAAGGCCCCCGCCTCCTCCGGGTGCGCCGAGTTCACCGTCACCGCGGCCGGGTTCTCGATCAGGATGGTGGAGTCGGGGATCGTGTAGTCGAGGGCCTGGCCCTTGCTCTGCGCGAAGATCGCCTCGTTCTCGTACGCCAGGATCGCGTCGCCCTTGCCACTGGTGAAGGTCTGCAGCGACTTGCGCGCACTGTCGTCCTGGACCGGGACGTGGCCGAACAGCGTGCCGAGGTACTCCACGCCCCGCGCGTGCTGCGTGCCGCGGGCCGAGGTGGCGCCGTACGCGGCGAGGACGTTCCACCGGGCCCCGCCCGAGGTGAACGGGTTCGGCGTGAGCACCTCGACCCCAGCCTTCGTGAGGTCGGACCAGCCGGTCAGCTCTTCCGGGTTCCCCTTGCGGGTGCCGATGATGACGACGGAGTCGGTGACCATGCCGCCGGCAGGAGCGTTCTCCCAGTCCGCCGCGACGATGCCCTGCTTCACCAGGCGGGTCAGGTCGGGCTCGAGCGAGAACGCCACGATGTCGGCCTTCAGTCCGGCGGCCACCGCACGGCTCTGGTCCCCGGAGGCGCCGTACGACTGGGAGAACGTGACGTTCCGCCCCTCCGGCGTCTTCTGGAACGCCGCGATGATCTTCCCGTATGCCTCCTGCGGCGTGGAGTAGGCGACCAGTGACAGCCGGACCGCACCGCCGCCCGTCGCGGCCGTGCCGACGCACCCCGAGAGAGACGCCGTCAGCAGCAGCGCGACGACCGCGCGGAGGATCCCCACCCTCATGGCCACTCCCTAGTTTTCCCATTTGTTTGGTGGGTAATGCTAGCGGCTCGTGCCGTGACGGAGGTCAATCGGTCTTTCGTCTCCCGCCGGATCGGCCGAACGGCCGATCTCCGTGCCTCGATCTCGTGCGCAATGTCACCCGTCTGGCGTAGGGTCGGCGCCGGCGCGGTGCTAGAGGGGAGCACCGCCGTCGTCGAGGAGGACCCCGTGTCGCTTCCTCCCAGGAGAGGTCCCGGCGGGGCCGGCCCGGGAGGCGCCGGGCGTGGCCCCGGCCGCCTCACGGATCCGGTGGCGTCGCTCGCCGACTGGGTCGCCGATCTCCAGGCGTCGGTACGACGAGCCAGGCGGCGCCGGCACGGCATCGCCGCAGCCGCTGCCGCCGGGGTGCTCATGCTGACCACGGTCGGGGTGGCACTCGCCACGGACAGCCCGCTGGCGCGCACGCCGCCTGTGGTGATGGCCTCGCCCTCGCCGCTGCCGGTGGACGACCCGTGGCTCACGCGGCCCGAGTCCAGCGCGCCCATCACGCGGGTGACGCCCGCGAAGCAGCCGGGCGGCCTCACGGTCACGGCGCACGCGACGGGCGACGTCCTGTACGCGGGGCAGGCGCTGTCCGTCGAGGTGACCTGGCGGGACGAGAACGGCCGGCTGCTCGACGTCAGCCAGGAGTGGGGGGACGGGAGCCATGCCTCCGCGCCCCGGGGCCGCGACTGTCGGGAACAGACCGGTGCGGCCGGCGGCGCGACCTGGTACCGGCACACGTACGCGCGTCCGGGGCAGTACCTGGTCCGGTTCGCGGTCACCACCATGACGTGTGACGGGCTGACCGAGAGGCGGTACGTGTCGTTGCCGATCCGGGTGATCGCGACCCCGCCGCGGCCGGCCGCCCCGGGCGTGCCGCGGCCGACGGCGGGGCCGACGACGCCCGTTCCGAGTCAGCCCGTGCCCACGACACCGGTGCCGCCCCCGAGCGTGACTCCCACGACACCGGTGCCGTCGGCGACGCTCCCACCGACCGGGACGCCGCCACCGACCGGCACGCTGCCACCGACCGAGAACCCGACCGAGAACCCGACCGAGACGTCGACCCAGCCGACCCCGCCGGGACCGTCGCCGACGCCCGGGACACCGTCACCGACCTGAGGCGCGCCTCCCCCGCACGATCCCCCGGATGGGTGCCCTCGCGGCCTGCGCGATCGGTCGGGCGGGACTAGTCTTCGGGGTGCCGGTCGTGAGGAGTTCCCCCGTGCTCTTCACGCCCGGCTTTCGTGTGTACTCCGGTCATCCGGACGGGTGACCCCCGCCCGATCCCGGCCTCGCCGCCCTCGTGCCGACCTACGATCCGCTCGACCACCGTGGGAGGGGTAGCGCGCGCGCTCTGTGCGGAGGTCGCCGGCCGTGGCGGGTGGCGTGCCCTTCCGCCGCGGCCGGTCCCCGCGCGAAGAACCGTCAGTCGAGGGTGAGGCGTACCAGCTGGGCGTCGAAGGCCCGCTCGGCTCCCCGGCGGGCGTGCCACCAGACAAGCGCGGCCGCGGCGACGGCGGCCGTCGCGCCGTGCACGGTCACGGACGGCGGTACGGACGGGACCGGGGTTCCGGCCCGCAGCTCGGTGAGCAGCTCCACGACGGCGGCCCCGTTCACCGCGGCGAACGCGGCAGCACCGAGGAGGGCCATCCGCAGCCGTGCCGAGGCGAGCCGGTATCCCGTCCCGGCGACGCGGTCGTGCCGGATCAGCATCGCGGCGACCCCGCCGAACAGCACCAGTGCGGCGATGTCGAACCCGGCGGCGAATGCACTCACCACGGCAGTCCTCCTCGGCGTGTCCTCTCCGTCACGTCGGCAGCTCGTACCGCCGGACTGGAGTGGGTTCACCCGATCGGTGGAGCCACCTCCACCGGCGTACCGCCGGTCATCGCCACCAGTTCCCCGAACGTCGTCGGGAACACCGTGTTCGGGTGCCCGGCTGCCGCCCACACGGCCGGGTACGCCGCGAGTGCCGTGTCGACCACCGCCCGCAGGCGCTCGGGGTGACCCACGGGGGCGACGCCGCCGATCGGCTGACCGGTGGCGGCGCGGACGGCGTCGGCGTCGGCGCGCCGCAGCGCGCCCCCCAGCCGCTCACCGAGCCAGGCGGTGTCGACCCGGTGCGCCCCGGACGTCATCACGAGCAGCGGCACACCGTCGAGCAGGAAGACGAGCGAGTTCGCGATCGCCCCGACCTCCACTCCGAGCGCCTCCGCCGCGTGCTGCGCGGTGCGGGCGGCGCCGTCGAGCTCCACCACCTCGCCGCGGACTCCGGCGTCCCGCAGTGCCTGCGTGACGCGCTCGACCCCTGGGTGCACGTTCCCTCCTCGGACCGGCGACGGTCCACAGTAGAACGCGGAGCCCGCGTCGGCGTCAGTCCCGCATCGCGAGGGTCACCCCGAGGCTCACGAGCGACACGATGATCGCCCCGAGCAGCGCCGTGCCGAAGCCGGACACGTGGAACTCCAGACCGACGTGGCCGGAGAGGTAGGCCGTGAACTGCAGGAGCAGCGCGTTCAGCACCAGCGTGAACAGCCCGAGCGTGAGCAGGAAGAGGGGCAGCGTCAGCAGCTGGAGCACCGGCTTCACGACGGCGTTCACGAGACCGAAGACGACTGCGACCCCGAGCAGCACCAGGGCGCGGTGGCCCCAGCTCTGCTGCGCGGACCCGACCGTGATCCCTCCGAGGATCCACGCCGCCACCGCGAGGCCCGCGGCGGACGCCACGAGCCGGACCAGAAAGCCCCGCATCACATCTCCTCTTCTCGCGACCGGCTCCCGTTGAACCGGACGGATTGCCACAGATGCACATCTTCCGCGCCGAGCCACCGGCGCTTACCGTGGAGAGTGCCCGCCGGGTGCCGCCCGGCCGGAACCCGGACTGTCACCGGACCCCCTTCCCCGCGGTCGCGGACCCCTGGCCGCAGTCCGAGCGGTGTAGCAGCACGCCGCCCACCCCGAGGTCGCCAACGTACCGGTCCCGGCACCGGCACGGGCGCCCTCGACGGACGCAGAGGGAGACCAGCATGAACAAGACCGTGGAGATCGCGGTCCGCATGGCCGGCCACGCCGGTGAGGCGGTGGTACGCCGGGCCGCCCAGGTCCTGGAGACCGTCACCGCCGACGGGCGGGACCAGGAGGCGACCCGCAACCGCTGGAACGTGGTGACGATCAACAAGAGCGCCGAGGAGATCTGCCCGGAGGGACGGCTGCCCGCGCCGCTGGCCGAGCTCGGCGAGCTGATCGAGTGGACCCTGCGCCCCGCGCCCGGGGACAAGGGCACCGAGGTCGCCGCCCGCCCGCGCGAACCGGCTCGGTCCGATGTGGAGGGTGCCGTCGGCGAGGATCCACGGCAGCGGATCCGTGCGGCGCTGCGCGACGCCAAGATGCTGGTCGAGACCGGCGAGATCCTCCAGCCCACCCGTCCCGGTTCGACCCACCCGTCGCCGCTGGGAATGCCGATCCGGCTGGCGGTCAAGCGCGCTCGCGGAGAGGGCATCGAATGAAGGCCGTCTGCTGGGAGGGCGTGAACGAGGTCGGCGTCGAGGAGGTCCCCGACCCGCGGATCCAGAACAAGCAGGACGTGCTGCTGAAGATCCGCCGCACCGTCACGTGCGGCTCGGACCTGCACCTCATCAGCGGCTTCGTGCCGTTCATGGAGAGCGGGGACGTGCTGGGCCACGAGTTCCTCGGCGAGGTGATGGAGGTCGGCTCGGAGGTCCGCAACCACCGGGTCGGGGATCGGGTGGTGGTGTGCTCGTTCATCTCGTGTGGACGGTGCTGGTACTGCACGCACGGCCTGACGTCCTGCTGCGACAACAGCAACACCAACCCCGCGATCACCGAGGCGATGTGGGGGTACAACGTCGGCGGCTGCTTCGGGTACAGCCACGCCCTCGGCGGGTACATGGGCAGCCACGCGCCCTACACGCGCGTGCCGTTCGCCGACCACACCGCGTTCACCGTGCCCGACGGGGTCAGTGACGAGCGGGCGCTGTTCGCCTCGGACTCCGCGCCGACCGGCTGGATGGGCGCCGACCTCGGCAACGTCGCGCCCGGTGACATCGTGGCGGTCTGGGGGTGCGGCGCGGTCGGGCAGCTCGCCGCGCGCGCGGCGATGCTGCTCGGCGCCGAGCGGGTCGTCGTGATCGACCGCTTCTCCTACCGGCTCGAGATGGCCGAGCGGACCATCGGCGCGGAGACGCTGAACTACGAGCACACGGCCGTCGAGGCCGAGCTGAAGGAGATCACCGGTGGCCGGGGACCGGACGTCTGCATCGAGGCGATCGGGATGGAAGCCCACTCGACCGGCCCGCAGTACCTGTACGACCAGGTGAAGCAGCAGCTGCGACTGCAGACCGACCGCGGGGCCGCCGTGCGCCAGGCGATCCACTGCTGTCGCAAGGGCGGGACGGTGTTCGTCCTCGGGGTGTTCGGCGGGGCGCTGGACAAGTTCCCGCTCGGCGCCGCGATGAACAAGGGCCTCACGATCCGCGGGGCCCAGCAGCACGGGCACAACTACATCCCGATGCTCCTCGAGCGGATGGAGCGCGACGAGCTCGTCACCGAGCACCTCGCGACGCACGTCATGTCGCTGGACGACGGGCCGAAGGGCTACGACTACTTCAAGAACAAGAAGGACAACTGCGTCCGCACCGTGTTCCTACCGGACTGAGCGCCGATACTCCACGACCGGCCGCCCCACGCTGCCGTACCGCATGTGGCGGGAGAGGACGCCCACGTCGGCGAGGTGTTCGAGGTAGCGGCGGGCGGTGACGCGTGCGACGCCGAGCACCTCGGCCACCTGGGCGGACGACATGCCGCCGGAGGCGTCCCGCAGGGCGCCGACGACCGCGTCCAGCGACTCGGGGCTGACGCCCTTCGGCAGTGCGTTCGCCTCTGCGCCGCGCAGCGCCCCGAGCATCCGGTCGACCTCGTGCTGGCCGGTGACCACGCCGCCGCCCTGTCCCTGCGCGCGGTAGTCCCGGTACCGCTCCAGCTTCTCCCGGAGTGCCGCGAACGCGAACGGCTTCAGCAGGTACTGCAGGATCCCCTGCGACACGGCGGACCGGACCACGGCGAGGTCCCGCGCCGACGTGACCGCGATGACGTCGGCGGCGTGCCCGCCGGCGCGCATCGCGCGGATGATGTCGAGCCCGTGCATGTCGGGGAGGTTCATGTCGAGCAGCACGAGGTCGATGCCGCCGCCGCGAAGCCGCCGCAGCGCGTCGGCGCCCGTCCCCGCGATCCCGGCGACCGTGAAGCCGGGTACGCGCCCGACGTACCGGGAGTGGGCGTCCGCCGCGACGGGCTCGTCCTCGACCACGAGTACCGCGATCACGGGGCGGCCCCCGTCGAGACCGGGATCCGCACGGTGAACACCGCGCCACCGTCGGCGCCCACCTCGATCGTCCCGCCGCGGCGGTGCACCGCCTGACCGACCAGGGCCAGGCCGAGGCCGCGGCCGATGAGGCGGTCGCCCGGCTTGGTGGACCAGCCCCGCCGGAAGGCGAGCTCGAGGTGCGCCGGATCCAGCCCCGGCCCGCTGTCGGACACCCGGATGACCAGACCACCGCCGTCGATCCGCGCGCCGACCACGACCCGCCGCGGCGCGGGGGCGGCCGCGGCGGCGTCGATCGCGTTGTCCAGCAGGTTGCCGACGACCGTGACGAGGTCGCGCGGATCGGCGAGCCCCTCGGGAACGCTGGTGTCCTCGGTGACGACCAGCTCGACGCCCCGCTCGCTCGCCTCGGCGGTCTTGCCGAGCAGCAGCGCGGCCAGCACGGGCTCCTCGACGGAGGTCACCACCCGGTCCGTCAGCCGCTGGGCGAGCGCGAGCTCCGCGGTGGCGAACGCGACCGCCTGCTCGGTACGTCCCAGCTCGACCAGGGACACCACGGTGTGCAGCCGGTTCGCGGCCTCGTGTGCCTGCGACCGCAGCGACTCGGCGAACCCGCGGACGGACTGCAGCTCCCCGGTGAGCGCCTCGAGCTCCGTGTGGTCCCGCAGGGTCACCACCGTGCCGACGCGCCGCCCGGCCCACGCGGCCGCCGCCTGGCTCACCACGACCACGCGGTCGCCGGTCAGGTGGATCTCGTCGGTACGGGTACGACCGGCCGCCAGCGCGCCCCCGAGCCCGGGAGGGAG
Source organism: Mycobacteriales bacterium (assembly GCA_036402915.1). Classification (GTDB taxonomy): domain Bacteria; phylum Actinomycetota; class Actinomycetes; order Mycobacteriales; family HKI-0501; genus JAVEDU01. The sequence continues at coordinate 21,178 of DASWRY010000026.1, read as the reverse complement.
GCCCATCTCGTCGACGCGGCGCCCCACGGCGTCCGCGGGGAGGCCGAGCAGCCGCCGGGCCTCGTCGTTCACCAGTTCCACGCGGCCGCCCGAGTCGAGCAGCAGCAGGCCCTCGCGGACGGCGTGGAGCACGGCGTCGTAGAACTCGTACATCCGCGCGAGCTCCGCGGGACCCAGGTCGTGGGTCAGCCGCCGCAGCCGCCGGCTGACCATCCACGCCCCGGCGCCGGCGATCACCAGGCCCACGAGCGCGGCGCCCGCCAGCGTGGGCAGCTCCTGCCGGAGGCCCCGGGCCACCGCGGAGGTACGGATCCCGACCGACACCAGGCCCCGCACCGCTCCGTCGTCGCCCCGGACCGGGACGACGGCACGGACCGACGGCCCGAGCGTCCCGGTGTAGGTCTCGGTGAAGGTCCGCCCCGCCCGCGCCGCAGCGATGTGACCGCTGAAGGGCCGGCCGATCTCCGCCGGGTTCGGGTGCGTGTACCGGGTGCCACCCGGGCTCATCACGACCACGAAGTCTGTCCCGGTGTCGCGGCGGACCCGCTCGGCATACGGCTGGAGGACCGCCTCCGGATGCGGACGGCGCACGGCGTCTCGCACGGTCGGGGCGGCGGCCACCGCGTGCGCGACCCCGAGTACACGCTGCCGGGCGACCTCCCGGTTGTCCCGGGCGATCTGGAGGTACGCCGCCACCGTCCCACCCGCCACCACGACCACGACGACCAGCACCTGCCACGCGAGGAGCCGGCGCGCGAGGCTCCAGGTGCGGGGGTGCACGGCCGCCGCCTCCAATTCGTGGACAGAACGTACGGAACAGTGACTCCGGCCACACCGGACCGGAGAATCGCCGGGCGGAGACCCGGGCCGTCGCCCGGTTTCCCCTTCCAGCATCCCGCACGGCGGTGAGCACGTGCGGGCCCTACCCCCGGGAGTACCTCCATGGCGAACGCCACCGGCACCGTGCGCCGGGACCGCACGCACTACCTGTACATCGCGGTCATCGTCGCGGTGGTCGCAGGCATCGTCGTCGGCTTCGTCGCCCCGCATTTCGGTCAGTCGCTGAAGCCGCTCGGCACGGGCTTCGTCAACCTGATCAAGATGATGATCAGCCCGATCATCTTCTGCACGATCGTGCTCGGCATCGGCGCGGTGCAGCAGGCCGCCAAGGTCGGCAAGATCGGCGGCCTGGCCCTGGGGTACTTCGTCACCATGTCGACGTTCGCCCTCGGCATCGGGCTCGTCGTGGGCAACATCGTCCAGCCGGGCCACGGGCTGCACCTGAACGACAAGCTTGCGGGCGCGGGTGCCGCCGCGGTGGGCGAGGCACCGGCGGGCACGGTCGACTTCCTGCTCGGGGTCATCCCCCAGACGCTGTTCTCGGCGCTCACCGCGGGATCGGTGCTCCAGACGCTCCTCGTGGCGCTGCTGGTGGGGTTCGCGCTGCAGTCGATGGGGCGTACCGGTGAGCCGATCCTGCGCGGCATCGGATACCTGCAGAAGCTCGTGTTCCGCGTCCTCGCGATGATCATGTGGGCGGCACCGGTCGGCGCGTTCGGCGCGATGGCCGCGGTCGTCGGCGCCACCGGGTGGGACGCCCTGGTCAGCCTCGCGCAGGTGATGATCGGCTTCTACGTCACGTGCGTGCTGTTCGTGTTCGTGGTGCTGGGCCTGCTGCTGAGGCTCGTCGCCGGGATCAACATCTTCTCGCTGTGCCGGTACCTCGCCCGCGAGTTCCTGCTGATCCTCTCCACCTCGTCGTCGGAGTCCGCGCTGCCACGGCTCATCGCGAAGATGGAGCACCTCGGCGGCTCCAAGTCGCTCGTCGGGATCGTCGTGCCGACCGGGTACTCGTTCAACCTCGACGGCACCGCGATCTACCTGACGATGTCGTCGCTGTTCGTGGCGCAGGCGATGGGCAAACCGATGTCGGTGGGCGAGCAGCTGTCGCTCCTGGTCTTCATGATCATCGCGTCGAAGGGCGCCGCCGGCGTCACCGGCGCCGGCCTCGCCACGCTGGCGGGTGGCCTGCAGTCGCACCGCCCCGACCTGGTCGACGGCGTCGGCCTGATCGTCGGCATCGACCGGTTCATGTCCGAGGCCCGTGCGCTGACGAACTTCGCGGGCAACGCGGTCGCCACCGTGGTGGTCGGCACCTGGACCGGGGAGTTCGACCGCGAGCGGGCCGCGCGGGTGTTCCGCGGCGAGGACCCGTTCGACGAGACCACGATGGTCGACGACGCCCACGGCGAGCCCGCGCGCGCCGAGGCGGCTCGCGTCTGACCCCCTGCGCGCCGGCCCCCTGCCACGGCAGGGGGCCGGCGCGTTCCCGCGACCGGTTCGTCCCCCGACCGGTTCGTCCCCCGACCGGCGGAGGTGGCCCCGGCCGTTCGGACAGTGACTCAACGGATTTGTCGAAGTGCTGGCCGTGACATCGACGATCGGCCATGATCATCCGGGGCCCTGTCTCGCGAGCTGTGGGAGTGACCGCATGAAGGCACTGTTGGGCTGCGCCGTACTGGGGCTGACCCTCCTCACGGGCGCGGCGTGCGGCGACTCCGCGCCCGCCTGCCGGGCCGCCGGCACGAAGCTCCTCGGGACGATCGCGTCCGGCTCCAAGATGGACGGCCTGACGCTCACCTCCGGCTCGACGCTCGAGTCCCCCGACCACAAGGGGACGTACGTCGTCGCCGCCAAGGCGAAGGTGAAGAACGGCCCCGAGCGCGTCGGTGTCTGGACCACCAGCAACCTCCAGGGCGAGGGCGCCGTGTACGCGGTGGACAGCGTGGCCCAGCAGCTGACCAGTTTCGGCGAGTCGTCGCAGGTCGACTCCGGCGTCACCACCGCCGACAAGGTGGTCGGTCAGGTCAAGGGCTGCCTCTAGCGTTCCGAGCGGCGCCCCTTGCCGCGCGATGGTTCGATGGAGTACACGGATCACCGCATGCAGGGAGACGTGACCATGACGTCACCGTCCCGCCGCCGGAACCTCCTCCTCGTCACGCTCGTCGCCGCGGCGATGCTGCTGGGCACCGGGTGTACCCGGGCGGCCAGACCGGCCTCCCCCGTGCGGGTCGCCGGGGAGACCGTCGCGCGGGCGGCCACGTGGAGGATCGCCGCCGCGGGTGACATCTCACCGCCGCGCCTCGGACCGCAGCGCGACACCGCCCACCTCGTCACCTCCCTCGGCGTGAACCGCGTCCTCGCGCTCGGTGACCTGCAGTACCCGAGTGGTGGACTAGCCGACTTCCGCCGTTACTACGGCCCGACGTGGGGCCACTTCCGTCGGGAAACCGAGCCCGCGCCGGGCAATCACGAGTACCTGACCTCGGGCGCCCGGGGGTACCTGGCGTACTGGGGCGCGACGGCGCGGCCGCACGGGCACACGTACTACAGCTTCGACCTCGGCGGCTGGCACCTGATCTCGTTGGACTCGAACATCGCCCGCGGCGCGGGCTCCGCCCAGATCCGGTGGCTGCACGCCGACCTCGCGGCGACGTCGTCGCGGTGCGTCCTGGCGTACTGGCACGCCCCCCGGTTCAGCTCCGGGCGGTACCACGGCAACGACCCCGGCGAGGCCACGTTCTGGTCGGAGCTGTACGCCCGGCGGGCGGACCTCGTACTCAACGGACACGAGCACAACTACGAGCGGTTCGCACCGCAGACCCCCGGTGCGTCGGCGTCGTCGACGGGGATCCGCGAGTTCGTCGTGGGAACGGGCGGCAACGGGTCGTACCCGTTCGCGGGGGCGCAGCCGAACAGCCAGCGGCGGTTCACCGGCCAGTACGGGGTGCTGGTGCTGACCCTGGGCCCGACGAGCTACTCGTGGCGGTACGTCGAGGTGGGCGGCCGCGTGCTGGACAGCGGGGGGCCGGTGTCCTGCCACTGACCGGCTCGGCGCCCTTGGAGGCGCCCCAGATGGACACGTACCGGCCGGGCTGGGTCGCGTTTGATAGTTGGCCTATGTAAAGTACCCGTCGTGAGCAGCAGCGAGGAGGACCGGCGCCTGGCGGGCGACCTCGTGCTGGCCAGCGCCAAGCTGGTCCGCCAGGTCCGTGCGGCCGTCCCGGGTGACCTGTCGATGGCGCAGAGCCGGGTGCTCGCCCTGCTGCGCGACGCCGGTGCTCCGCTGCGGGTCAGCCAGCTCACGGAGCGCGAACGCTGCGCCCAGCCGACCATGACAGCGCTGGTGTCCCGGCTGGAGGCCGCCGGGTACGTGTCCCGTCAGGCGGACGCCCGGGACCGCCGGGCCGTCCGGGTGGCGCTCACCCCGGCCGGCCTGGACGCGCTCGCCGAGGTCGGGGACGCGACGGCCGACGTCCTCGCCCCCCGGCTCGCCCGGCTCGACGACGCCGGGCGCCGCACGCTGCGCGACGCGGCGGCACTGCTCGACCACCTGACCCGCGAAGACCTCCAGCAGATCCAGGGAGCGACATGACCGACCGTTCCACCCGACCCGGTACCGAGATCGACGACCGGCCCAGCCTGCTCCGGCAGCCGACCGCGGTGTGGGCCGTCGCCTTCGCCTGCGTGATCGCGTTCATGGGCATCGGCCTGGTCGACCCGATCCTCAAGTCGATCGCCGAGGACCTCCACGCCTCGCCGTCCCAGGTGAGCCTGCTGTTCACCAGCTACATGGCGGTCACCGGCGTCGCCATGCTGATCACCGGCGTGATCTCGAGCCGCATCGGCGCCAAGCGCACCTTGCTCATCGGTCTCGCGCTCATCATCGCGTTCAGCGCGCTCGCCGGATCCTCCGGCACGATCGGCCAGATCGTCGGGTTCCGCGCGGGCTGGGGCCTCGGCAACGCGCTGTTCATCGCGACGGCGCTGGCGACGATCGTCGGCGCGGCCAGCGGCGGGGTGGCGAGCGCCATCATCCTGTACGAGGCCGCGCTCGGCATCGGCATCGCCGCCGGGCCCCTCGTCGGCGGGGAGCTCGGCGCGATCAGCTGGCGGGGCCCGTTCATCGGTGTCGCGGTGCTCATGGCGGTCGCGTTCGTCGCGATCGCGGTCTTCCTGCCGACGCTGCCGCGGGCGCCGCGGCCGACGTCGATCGTGGAACCGTTCCGGGCCCTCCGCCACCGCAGCCTGCTCACGGTCGCGGTCACCGCGCTGCTGTACAACTTCGGCTTCTTCACGCTGCTCGCGTACACGCCCTTCCCGCTCGCCATGGGCGCACACGCGATCGGGCTGATCTTCTTCGGCTGGGGCGTGTGCCTCGCGGTCACGTCGGTGTTCGTCGCGCCGTGGCTGCAGCGCCGCTTCGGGACGCTGCCCAGCATCGCGGCGGCGCTGTCGCTGTTCGCCCTCGACCTCGCGGTGATGGCGATCGGTACCGACTCGAAGCCGGTCCTGGTGGTCTGCGTGGTGGCCGCGGGACTGTTCCTGGGGATCAACAACACGCTCGTCACGGAGGCGGTGATGATGGCGGCCCCGGTCGAGCGTTCGACGGCGTCGGCCGCGTACAGCTTCGTGCGCTTCGGCGGCGGTGCGGTGGCACCGTGGCTGGCCGGGAAGCTGGGCGAGAGCATCAACCCGCACGTGCCGTTCTGGGTGGGCGCCGGGGCGACCCTGCTGGGCGTGCTCGTCCTGCTGAGCGGCCGCCGTGTGCTGGCGCACCTCGACGAGCACAAGCCGGCGCCCCACTCCAGCGACGAGGCCGCGGCGCTCACGGTCGCGGACGCCTGACCCCGGGCGCGTCCACGCCCATCGTGGACTTGTGGGACCTCCGGCGCGGGGGCGGAGGCCCCACAAGTCAACGCCGGACGCCGAATCCGGATCTCGCTACGTGCGCGTCCCTGGGCTGTCAGACTCTGTGCGGCTCGACCGCTCGTGCGCCGTCCCGCGATGCGGAGGTTCAAGCGGCGCTCGGCCCGGACCAAGGCATGGGCACGGCCGGTGCAGATCAGCAGCGGCATGCCGCTGAACTGCGCCAACAGAGCCGACGGTCGGACTTGAACCGACAACCGCCCGATTACAAGTCGGGTGCGCTACCAATTGCGCCACGTCGGCGGGACAGGAGCACCGTTGCCGGGACAAAGCCAGGGACAACTGCCGCGTGGTCTCTCACCACACAGCGCTGGCCCTGCTCGACGCCCCGGCACGTACGCGTCCTCGCGGCCCTGTCCGGGCCGGTGATGACTCTACCGGTCGTCGCGTGCGCGACTCGTGGCCCCAGCCGGCGCCCGAAGCGCCGCCGGGTCCGTCACCGGATCGCCGGTGGCGGGGGCTGGGACGGCTGTGGTTCACCGTGGACCGGTGTGGACGTTCGCGGCCGGGGCGGCGACACTGCCGGCCGCCTGAGGTCGGCGCACGACCCCTATTTCCTCGGGTGCGCGGCCGTCCACTCCGCCATGCGGTCCTCCCGCATCGCCTTCCACAGCTCCACGCCCGCCGAACGGTCGAGGAACACGACGCTCTGCGACCCGACCATCCCCGTCCCCGTGGTGGGCGCGGTGTTGACCACGATGTCGGAGCCGCGGATGTTCCGCATGCTCAGCGCCAGCGACCGGAGCTCGCCGCCGGAGAAGCCGGAGTCGACGCTGATCGCCTTGCTCAGCGCGTCCAGCAGCCGCACGAGCGCCAACGGGTTGCTCATGCTGGATGTCGATTCCTTGAGCAGCTCCTTGATGAACGCCTGCTGCCGCTTGATCCGGTCGAAGTCGCCGCCCGGCAGGCTCTTGCGCTCCCGGACGTACGTCAGGGCCTGATCGCCGTTCAGGTGGCCGGCGCCGGGCATCGTGACGCCGCCGACGGCGTCGGTCATCTCCTTGAACCCGGAGAAGCTGATCTGGGCGAAGTGGTCGATCCGCAGATCCGTGAACTGCTCCACGGTACGGACGAGCAGCGCCGGGCCTCCCCACGCGTACGCCGCGTTGACCTTCGCCCGGCCGTTGCCCGGGACCGGTACCCAGGAGTCCCGCGGGATCGAGACGAGGTACGCGCGGCTCCGGTCCGCCGGGATGTGGACGACCATGATCGTGTCGGACCGCGGAGGCTTGTGCTTCCACGCGTCGTTTCCGATCAGGAGGATGTTCATCGCCCCGGCAGCGCCCGGCGCGGGCCGGTCCGCGGACGTGCTGAACACCCCGTCGACGCGCTTGACCTGCCCGTCGAACTTGTTCAGGTAGTACGTCCCGGCGGCGGCGACGCCCACGACGACCACCAGCAGGAGGACCAGCAGGACCCCGAAGATCCGGCCCCAGCGCGGACGGCGCCGCCGCGGCGGCACGTCGCCGGGCTCGGGCACACCGGCGCGACCCCCGCCGCTGCCTCCCCGCACCGGCACGCCGGCCCGCCCGTACACGCTGCCGCGACCGTCCTCGATGTGCCGGTAGGTCACGTCGCCTCGCTCCGCTCGGTCCGTCGGCTCCACCCCCCGGCAGAGCGCGTTCACAGTAGCCGGGCCCCACCACCCGGAACGGCCACGGACGCCGAGCGGATGTGACGCAGCACCCCTCCGACGTTCCACGCCGGTGCGTGATCGAGCACGCACGCTAGGGTGCAAAGCCGACTGTCCACCGAACGGGCCCGGGGGGACCAGGCTGTGTCCCGAACCACCATGTCGACCGATCAGCGTCTCCGTGTCGTGAGCCAGATCGTCGTCGACTGCGCCGCGTGGGCGGCGGGCCTCTTCCTCGCCGCGTGGGCCCGTGTGGACTTCGATCTCGCGTCGCACTACCACCGGCCGCTGGCGGGGGCCCTCCTCGTCGCGTGCGTCCTGCAGATGGCCATCGGCTTCCAGGTGTACGTGTACCGCGGCCGGCACCCGTTCGGCAGCTTCGAGGAGGTGCGCGCGGTCTCGCTGGCCGCCGGATCCACCGCGCTGGTGCTCACGGTCGTGGACACCGCGATCCCCGGCCGCCCGCTGCCGATCAGCACGCCGCTGGTCGGTGGCGCGATCGCGCTGCTGCTGATGTTCGGGATCCGGTACGTCCGGCGGGCGCAGCGGGAGCGCACGATGCGGCCGAAGGCGGGCGCCGCGCCGGTGCTGGTCTACGGGGCGGGTGAGGCCGGGAGCCGGCTCGTCCGGGACATGCTCCGCAACTCGGACGGCGCGTACCTGCCGGTGGGCCTGATCGACGACGACCCCGCCAAACGGCACCGGCGGATCAACGGCGTCCCGGTGGTGGGCGACCGGAGCAGGCTCGCCGGCGCCGTCCGGGAGCTGGGTGTCACCGCGGTCATCATCGCCATCCGCGACGCGAGCCGGGGGCTGATCCGGGAGACGCAGCAGCGCGCCGCGGAGGCCGGCGCCGAGTGCAAGATCCTCCCGTCGATGGACGAGCTGCTCGACCGCCCGGCCGAGGCATCCGATGTCCGTGACGTCTCGGTCGCCGACCTGCTCGGGCGGCACCAGATCGAGACCGACATCTCCGCGATCGCCGGGTACGTCACCGGCCGCCGGGTCCTGGTCACCGGAGCGGGCGGCTCGATCGGCTCGGAGCTGTGCCGGCAGATCCACCGGCTGGAGCCCGCCGAGCTGATGATGCTCGACCGGGACGAGTCGGCGCTCCACGCGGTGCAGCTGTCCATCCACGGCCGGGCCCTGCTCGACGGCGACGACCTGATGCTCGCGGACATCCGCGACGGCGAGCGGATCCGGGAGATCTTCCGCGAGCGCACCCCGGACGTGGTCTTCCACGCCGCCGCGCTCAAGCACCTGCCGCTGCTCGAGAAGGCGCCCGGCGAGGCGGTGCTCAGCAACGTGTGGGGCACGCTGACCGTGCTCGAGGCGGCCAGGGACAGCGGGGTGGGGACGTTCGTCAACATCTCCACCGACAAGGCTGCGGACCCGTCCAGCGTGCTGGGGTACTCGAAGCGGATCGCGGAGCGCCTCACGGCGCACGTCGCGCGCGAGGCGTCGGGGACGTTCGTCAGCGTGCGGTTCGGCAACGTGCTGGGCAGCCGCGGCTCGGTGCTGACGGCGTTCGCGGCGCAGATCGACGCCGGCGGGCCGCTCACGGTCACGCATCCGGACGTGACCCGGTACTTCATGACCGTCCCGGAGGCGGTACAGCTGGTCATCCAGGCCGCCGCAGTCGGGCGTCCCGGCGAGGCGCTGGTCCTCGACATGGGCGAGCCGGTACGGATCGCCGACGTCGCGCGGCAGATGGCGGCCGCGTCGGGGCAGCGCATCGAGATCGTCTACACCGGACTGCGGCCCGGCGAGAAGCTCCACGAGGACCTCATCGGGACCGACGAGGACGACACCCGCCCGCGGCACCCGCTGATCTCCCACGTCACGGTGCCGCCGCTGGACCCCGCCGAGGTCCGGGCCCTGGACCCGTACGCGGGCCGGGACGCGGTACTGAAGAACCTCGCCACGCTGTACTGAGCGCGAGGGCTACGGCACCGGCCGCGTCGACGCCCGGACCACCAGTTCCACGGGCAGGATCCGCGTGCGCGGGACCGGCCGCTCCGCGGTGTCGAACAGCAGCTCCCCCGCGATGCGCCCCTTCTCGAGCAGCGGCTGGTGGACCGTCGTGAGCCCCGCCTCGCGTGCGGCAGGCGTGTCGTCGAAGCCGGTCACGGAGATCTCGGGCCGGCCCCGTTCCCGTACCGCCTCGAGCACGCCGAGGCCCACGATGTCGCTCATCGCGATGATCGCGGTGAGGTCGGGGAACTTGTCCAGCAGCGCGTGCGCGCCCTCGCGCCCCGGCTGCAGCGCGTTGGCGGGCATCTCCTGCACCGGGACGCCCTCCCAGACGACGCCCGCCGTCGCGAGGCCCTCGGCCAGCCCGTCCAGGCGGTCGCGCACCACGTGGTACGCGGCGCCGCGCTGCCGTTCGAGGTCCGCGAGCCCGGTGCAGCCGTCCGGGCAGAGCGCCGACGTCACCACGCCGACGCGCCGGTGCCCGAGCCCGGCCAGGTGGCGACCGACGGCCGCCATGCCGCCCCTGTCGTCCACGCCCACGAAGTCGACGCCGGGCTGCCCCGCCGGCTCGTCCACGATGACGGTCGGCACGGGCCGTTCGAGCACGATCTGGAGGAACGGGTTGCCGGCCGGCATCGAGTACACGACGAAGCCGTCCACCGCGGCCCGCGCCACCACGGCCGGGTCCGTGCCGCTGCCCTCCACCGCGGGGACCAGCAGCAGACCGGTACGGGCGTCCTCGCAGGCCAGCGCCAGCCCCTCGAGGAACGCGAGGGCGCCCGGGTCGCGGAACGCGTACGATAGCGCCTCGGTGAGCAGCAGCCCGACCGCACCGGCGCGGCGCGTCCGCAGCGACCGCGCGAGCGGGTCCGGCCCGGGGTACCCGAGCCGCTTCGCCGCGTCGAGCACGCGCTGGCGGAGCTGGGGAGACAGCTGGTCGGGGCGGTTGTACGCGTTCGAGACGGTGGTCCGGGACACGCCGAGCTCGGCGGCGAGCGACGCGAGCGTCGCCGTCCGGCGAGGGCGCTTTCCGGTCGGCATGACCCGCACCGTAACCGATTCAGGAGGAACGGGGGCTAGAGCCCCTCGGCGATGAGCGCCGCGACGTGCACCCACGCGTCACGGGTCTCGGGACGCAGTGCCGAGTAGTCGATCCGCCCGCCCTGCTCCAGCGCCTCGTCGTAGGGGGCCTGCACGACCGCCCGCGTCCGGGACGTGAAGTGCTCGGTGAGGTCCGCGAGCAGCGCCGGGTCGACGTTCGGTGTCGGCGTGCTGAAGATCGTCACCGCGTCGGCGACCTTGTCCTCGAAGCCGTCCTCCACCAGCACCTCGAGCATCCAGTCCGCGGCGAACGCGGCGTCCTCCCGCGGCAGCGTCACGACGACGAGCTGGTCGGCGCGCTCCACGATCGTGCGCCAGTTGTCGGAGTCCACGTTGTTGCCGGTGTCGACCAGCACGATGAGGTGGCTCCGCATCACCGCGGACGTGAGCCGCGAGACCACGTCGGCCGTGAGCAGGCGGCCGATCTTCGGGTCTTCGTCGGCGGCCAGGACGTCGAACACCCCGTCGTCCTGGTGCCTCAGGTACGCGTCCATGTCCTGCGGGTACGGGCCGCCCATCGCCTCGAGGTAGTCGAGGTCGGTGAGCAGGTGCTTGACCGTGCGGCCGTGGCGCGCGGTGCCCGCGCGGAGGCCGAGCGTCCCGCGGAGCTCGTTGTCGTCCCACGCGAGCACCCCGCCCCCGCGGAGGCTCCCGAACGTGGCCGCGGTGAGCACGGCCGCGGTCGTCTTGTGCACGCCGCCCTTGGGGTTGATGAACGCCACCACGCGCGGGCCCGGGATCAGCGACCGGACCCGGCGCACGACGTCCTGCTCGTACGGTGGCAGGTTCAGCGGGTCGGAGAGCGCCCCGCCGCGCGGGATGTCCACCGCGATCCCGGCCTCGGGCCGGCGCCAGCGGAACAGGCGCCGCAGACCCGCGGACGGCGGTTCGCCGGGGGGCAGACCGGGCGGCGCGACAAGCGCCTGCCGGCCCGGATCGGTCACCTGTGTCCGTCCTCCCACGAGCTCCGACCACTGCCGTCGTGAGCCTACGAGTCCGGAGCGCCCGGCACTGTCCCCGTCCGGCGTGTCCCGCGGCGCCGTGCCGTCCCCGTGGTCGCGATCCGGCCCGCGCCGCCGGAAGAGACTCATGCCGCCCCCGCCGAGGGCAGGGCACGCCGGACCGACGATGCCCGCACGCCGTCGGCGGCGGTCGTCTCGGCGACTCCCGGCACGGTGCCCTCCTCCCGAGGTCCGCTCCGATCCTGCCTCACGCGCGCCGCGATGACCGCTGTACGTGCGGAGGACAACACCTCCGGTGGCGTACTCGGTGACACACGTCACAGGTCTCGCGCTACCGTGCGGCACGAGGTTCTGCCCGGTGGAGGGACGCACCATGGCCACTGTCACGTTCGACGGCGCCACCCGGATCTACCCGGGAACGGACCGTGCGGCCGTCTCCTCGCTCGACCTCGAGATCGGCGACGGGGAGTTCCTCGTCCTCGTCGGCCCGTCCGGGTGCGGGAAGTCCACGTCGCTCCGGATGCTCGCCGGCCTCGAGGACGTGGACGAGGGTGCGATCCGGATCGACTCCCGGGACGTGTCCCACCTGCCGCCCAAGGAACGGGACATCGCCATGGTGTTCCAGAACTACGCGCTGTACCCGCACATGACCGTCGCCGACAACATGGGCTTCGCGCTGAAGCTGAAGAAGACGCCGAAGGACGAGATCACCCGCCGCGTCCGGGAGGCGGCGCAGATGCTGGACCTCACGGAGTACCTCGCCCGCAAGCCGAAGGCCCTGTCCGGCGGCCAGCGGCAGCGCGTCGCGATGGGGCGCGCGATCGTCCGGGAGCCCCAGGTGTTCCTGATGGACGAACCACTGTCCAATCTCGACGCCAAGCTCCGTGTCCAGACGCGGTCCCAGATCGCGTCGCTGCAGGCCCGGCTCGGCACGACCACCGTCTACGTCACCCACGACCAGGTCGAGGCGATGACGATGGGCCACCGCGTGGCGGTGCTCCGGGACGGACTGCTCATGCAGGTGGACACGCCGCGCGCGCTGTACGACCGGCCGGCGAACGCGTTCGTGGCCGGGTTCATCGGCTCCCCCGCGATGAACCTCGAGACCGTGCCCCTGACCGGCGAGGGCGCCGCGCTGGGCCCACTGGTCGTCCCGCTGACCCGCGCCCAGCGGGAGTCGGCCGGCGGGAGCGGCCGGGTGACGATCGGCCTGCGACCGGAGGACCTCGACCTGGTCTCCGGGGAGCAGGACGGCCTGCCGGTCCAGGTCGACCTGGTCGAGGAGCTCGGGTCGGACGCGTACGTGTACGGCACCGCGCGGCTCGACGACCGCAGCGCCCGCCTGGTCGTGCGGACCGACGGCCGGACCCTGCCGAACCTGGGCGGCACCGTGCACGTCCGCGGCCGGGAGGGGCACGTGCACGCCTTCCACGCCGAGACCGGTGAGCGGCTGGACTAGATCCCGAGCTCCTTGCGGACCAGCGGCGCGACCTCGGTGCCCAGCAGCTCGATCGCCCGCAGCACGCTGCGGTGCGGCATCGTCCCGACGCTGACCTGCATCAGATAGCGCTCGTGGCCCAGGACCGAGTGCTGGAAGAGGATCTTCTCGGCGACCTGCTCCGGGCTGCCCACCGCGAGGGCACCCCGCAGCGAGGTCAGCGCGTCGAAGTCCTCCCGCGTGGTGGGGGGCCAGCCCCGCTCGCGGCCCAGCTGGGTCATCGCCTCGGCGTACGGCGGGAAGAACGTGTCGGCCGCCTCCTGCGAGGTGTCCGCCACGAAGCCGTGCGAGTTGACGCTCACCACGGGCTGGTGCCCGGCACGGCGCGACGCCTGCCGGTACAGGTCCACCAGCGGGGCGAACCGCTCCGGCATCCCGCCGATGATCGCCACCGCCATCGGCAGCCCCCGGGTACCCGCCCGCATCGCGGAGGGCGGGTTGCCGCCCACCGCGAGCCACACGGGCAGGGGGGTCTGGACCGGCCGGGGGTACACGCCCTGCCCGTCCAGCGGCGCCCGGTGCCGTCCGGACCAGGTGACACGCTCCGAGGTCCGCAACCGGAGCAGGAGGTCGAGCTTCTCGGCGAACAGCGCGTCGTAGTCCTCGAGGTCGTACCCGAACAGCGGGAACGACTCGACGAACGACCCCCGCCCGGCCATGATCTCCGCCCGCCCGCCGGAGAGCAGGTCGAGCGTGGCGAAGTCCTGGAACACGCGCACCGGGTCGTCCGAGCTCAGCACGGTGACCGCGCTCGTCAGCCGGATGTCGCGGGTACGCGAGGCCGCCGCGGCGAGGACGACCGCGGGTGCCGAGGACGCGTAGTCCGGACGGTGGTGCTCGCCCAGCCCGTAGACGTCGAGGCCGACCTGGTCCGCGAGCTCGATCTCCTCGACCAGGTCACGCAGGCGCTGTGCCGGGTCGGCCCCGCCGGTGACCTCCGCGAAGGAGTAGACGCCGAGCTCCATCAGACGGCGGTGCGGCGGCGCCGCGCGACCTCGGCGAGGGTGACCGCGGCGGCCACCGACGCGTTGAGCGACTCGGTCGCCGACGTCATCGGGATCGAGACCCGCAGGTCGCACGTCTCGCCGACGAGCCGGGACAGGCCCCGGCCCTCCGACCCGACCACGATCACCATCGGGTCGGTCGCGAGCTCGAACTCGTCCAGCGACAGGTCGCCGTCCGCGTCGAGCCCGGCCACCACGAACCCGGCCTTCTGGCAGTGCTCCAGCGCGCGGGTGAGGTTCGTGACCTTGGCGATGGGCAGCCGGGCGGCGGCACCCGCGGAGGTACGCCACGCCGTCGCGGTCATGCTCGCGGACCGGCGCTCGGGCAGCAGCACGCCGTGGGCGCCGAAGGCGGCCGCCGACCGGACCACGGCACCGAGGTTCCGGGGGTCGGTGACCCCGTCGAGCGCGACGATCAGCCCGGCGGTCCCGGACCGCAGCGCGAGCTCCAGCACGTCCTCGATCTCGCTGTAGGTGTACGGCGGCACCTGGAGCCCGATGCCCTGGTGCAGCACCCCGCCGGTCATCCGGTCCAGCTCGTGGCGGCCGACCTCGAGGATCGAGAGGCCCCGGTCACCGGCCTCCTGGAGCGCCTCGGTGACGCGCTCGTCGCTGTCCAGGCCCTGCGCGACGTACAGCGCCGTCGCCGGGATCCCCGCCCGGAGCGCCTCGACCACGGGGTTGCGGCCCACGAGCAGTTCGGGGGCCTCCTTGGCCGCGCGGCCGCGACGGCCCGGTGCGGTCCGGACCGGCGTACCGGCCTCGGCGCGCTTCGCGGCGGCCTTGGCGCGCTTCGCCGCGGGGTGCTTGCCGCGTTCCTCGGCCTTCGGGGTCGGCCCCCGGCCCTGGAGACCCTTGCGTCGCTGGCCGCCCGAGCCGACGACCGCGCCCTTCTTGGTGCCCGCCTTGCGGCGGTTGGGGCGCTGGGAATTGCCGGCCATCTGTCAGTCTCCGTCCGAGAGGGTCCACCGCGGCCCGGCCGGGGTGTCCTCGACGACCACACCGGCCGCCTTGAGCTGGTCGCGGATGGCGTCTGCCGCCGCGAAGTCCTTGCGTGCCCGGGCAGCCTGCCGGGCGTCGAGCGTGACCCGCACGAGCGCGTCGACCACGCCGCCGAGGCGCTCCCCTGTCCCGCTGCGCCAGCGGGGGTCCAGCGGGTCGAGGCCCAGCACGTCCAGCATCGCGCGGACGTCGGCGAGGCGCGCGGCCACCGCGGCGGTGTCCCCGTCGGCGAGTGCGGTGTTCCCGGCGCGGACGGTCTCGTGCACCACCGCGACGGCCCCGGACGTCTCGAGGTCGTTGTCCATCGCGGCGGTGAACGCCGGCGGCAGCGTGGCGGCCGGCTCGGCCGTGCCGACCCGCTCGACGGCCCGCTCGACGAAGTTCTCGATGCGCCGGTACGCGGTGACGGCCTCACGCAGCGCGTCCTCGGAGTACTCGATGGTCGACCGGTAGTGCGGGGCGACCAGGTAGTACCGCAGCTCCACCGGCCGGGCGATCCTCGTGACCGCCTCGAGCGACAGGGTGTTGCCGAGCGACTTGCTCATCTTCTCGCCGGACAGCGTGACCCAGGCGTGGTGCAGCCAGTACCGGGCGAACTCCTGCCCGTCCGCGCGCGACTGGGCGACCTCGTTCTCGTGGTGCGGGAACACCAGGTCGATGCCGCCGCCGTGGATGTCGAAGACGGGGCCGAGGTACTTCCCGGCCATCGCCGAGCACTCGAGGTGCCACCCCGGGCGGCCCGGGCCCCACGGCGTGTCCCACGAGGCCGTCTCGGGCTCGCCGGGCTTGTGGCCCTTCCAGAGCGTGAAGTCGTTCGGCGACCGCTTGCCCGTGGCCGCGGTCTCGCCCTGCTGCATGTCGGCGGGCCGCTGTCCGGACAGCGCGCCGTACTCGGGGTACGACGCCACGTCGAAGTACACGTCGCCCCCGGCCGCGTACGCGTGCCCGCGCTCGACCAGCCGCCGGATCATCTCGATCATCTCGGGCACGTGCCCGGTCGCGCGCGGCTCGACGGTCGGCGGCAGGCAGCCGAGCGTCTCGTACCCCGCGGCGAGGATCCGCTCGTTGCGGGCGCCGAGCGCCCACCACGGGATCCCCTCCTCGTCGGCGCGCGCGAGGATCTTGTCGTCGATGTCGGTGACGTTGCGTACGTAGGTGACCTCGAGGCCGCTCCACTCGAGCCAGCGCCGCAGCACGTCGAAGTCGAGCCCGCTGCGCAGGTGCCCGATGTGCGGCGCGCCCTGCACGGTCACGCCGCACACGTACATGCCGACGCGGCCCGGCGTCACGGGGGTGAAGTCGCGGACGGACCGGGACATCGTGTCGTACAGGCGGAGGGGCACCCAGGGAGTCTACGGGGGCGCGGAGCCACCCGGTCGCGCACGCTCGGAACGCTGCGTACCCACTCCGTTGCGCGCTGACCTAACCTCGGCGTCGTGGAGCAGATCCGTCCCGCGGGGGACAGCCCGCCCGGGACGGCCGCCGGCGGGGACGGGACGACAGCGGCCGTCCCGGACTCCGGCGGGCGGCGGCTCCGTCGCCGCGCCCTGCGCGGACTCGCCGGCCTCGCCGTGCTGCTCCTCCTCACGGCCGGCTGGCTGGCGCTGCGCGGCGCGCTGGCACGCGGGAATCTCCAGGCCGCCGCGACGCTGGGATCGACGCTCCAGGACCGGGTCCGCGCGGGCGACGACCGGGGCGCGGCCCGGACCCTCGCCCGGCTGCAGGACCGCACCGGCGCCGCGCGCGGTGAGACGAGCGACCCGCTCTGGCGCCTCGCGGGCACGCTGCCCTGGGTGGGCGACGACGCCGCGACGGTGACCGCGCTGACCCGCGCCGTCGACGACCTGGCGCGGCACGGACTCCCGCCGCTGGTGGACGCGGCCCGCCAGGTCGCCCCGGCGGCCGCGGGCGGCCCGATCGACCTCGCCGGGCTCGGACGCGTGGGCCCGGGCCTCGGCGCGGCGCACGACGAGATCCGCCGCATCTCCGCGGGCGTGGCCCGGCTGGACCGCGCCGGCCTCCTGCCACCGCTCCGGTCGGCGGTCCGCCGGGCCGGGTCGGCGCTGGACGCGGCCGCGACCCTCACCGCCACCGGGCGGGACGCCGCCACCGCGCTGCCCTCCCTGCTCGGCGCGGACGGGCCCCGCACGTACCTGCTGATCTTCCAGAACCCCGCCGAGGTCCGGGCCACCGGCGGCCTCCCCGGCGCGTACGCCGTGGTCCACGTCGACCGGGGCAAGGTCCGCCTGACCGGCCAGGGCAGCGCCGTGCAGAACCTGCGGACGTTCCCGGCGCCGGTCGTGCCGCTCACACGCGACCAGGAGTCGCTCTACACCGACCGCCTCGCCACCTTCCCCGGCGACGTGAACTTCACGCCGCACTTCCCCACCGCGGCGACGATCTTCCGGGAGATGTACCGACGGCGGACCGGCCAGACGGTCGACGGCGTGCTGGCCACCGACCCGGTCGCCCTGTCCTATCTCCTGCGGGGCGCCCGGCCGCTGCCGCTGCCCGGCGGCGAGACGCTCCGGTCCGACAACGCCGTACGGCTGCTGCTGTCCGACGTGTACGCCAGGTTCCCGGACCCGCGGGCGCAGGACGCGTTCTTCGCCGCCGCCGCGAAGGCCACGTTCGCCGCGCTCACCGGCGGGCGCGTCGGCGGCGCCGCCGCGCTCGCGGGGCTCGGGCAGGCGGTCGAGGAGCACCGCCTGCTGGTCTGGAGCGCGCGGCCGGCCGAGCAGCGCGTACTGGCGGGCACCGCGCTCGGCGGGGTGCTCCCCGAGCGCGAGGGCCGTACGCCGGTGATCGGGGTGTTCCTGAACGACGGCACCGGCGCCAAGCTGGACTACTACGTCCGCCAGTCGCTGCGGGTGACCGGGGGCTCCTGCGCCGCGGACGGGCGCCGGCTGATCCGGCTCCGGGTCACGCTGCGCTCGACGGCCCCGCCCACCGGACTGCCGCGGTGGGTCCTCGGCGGCGCGGCAGGCCTCGCCCCGGGCGTGGTCCGCACCAACGTGCTGTTCTTCTCCCCCGTCGACGGCGCGATCGAGGACGCGAGGACGGACGGGGCGCCCGTCGGGGTCTCCACCGGCTTCGAGCGGGGGCGCATGGTCGGCTACGTGACGGTCGACCTGCCCCCCGGCGCCGAGCACAGCGTCGACCTGACCGTCTCCACGCCGCCGATCGCGGACGCCGGCCCCCTGACCCCCCGCTTCTGGACCACGCCGACCTCGACGCCGTGGAACGTCGGTCCGGCGACGGTACGGTGCTCGCCGTAATGGTTGAATTGATCACCCATTGATGTAGCGTGCTCACCGAAGGTGCGCTCGATGATCTTTCGAGTGCCGGACGGGGGAGCTCGACGGTCTCGCCCATGAACAGACGGAGTACAGAACACATGCGCAGAGACCACCTGGGCCGCCGCCTCGTCGCGGCAGTCGCCCTCCTCGTCGGCGTGCTGCTGGCCACCCCCGGCATCTCGTCCGCGGCCCCGTACCCGGCCCCCCAGGGTACCGGCACCGTGTCCTCGGGCACCGTGACGATCGGCGGCAGCGTGCGGTTCTCCGGCGACGGCTTCCTGCCCGGCGAGCCGATCGACATCGGCATGGGATACGCCAACTCCGGTGGCCAGCTGGACGCGACCACCGCGAGCCTGACCGGCACCTTCAGCATCGTCGTCACGCCGCCGATGGTCGGCGACGCCGTCCTGATCGCCATCGGCAACACCTCGGGCCGGCAGGTCACCGCCGCGATCCGCGTCCTCGCGGCGGGCGGGTCCGGCAACGGCAGCGGCAGCGGCAGCGGCAGCGGCAGCGGCAGCGGGACCCCCCGCAAGACCCTCCCGGTGACCGGCACCCGGCCGATCGCGCCGATCGCCCTCGGCGGTGCCGCGATGCTCCTGTTCGGCGCCGCGCTCGTCGGCGTCACCCGGCGTCGCCGCCCGGCCATGATCTGAGTTCTGCCGCTCCGCGACGGGGGCATGTCCGCATCTGCGGGCATGCCCCCGCTGCCGTCGAACGGCCCGCGCGGCACAGTCCTGGGGCGCGCTGCTCGGCCGGGCGCGCCCTGGACGTGACCGCCACGATCCGCCAGGGTCGGTGCCATGACGCTCGCACCGCCCACGGCAGTCCCTCCCGGCGAGACGCCGCCGGTCGATCTCGAGGTCCTCGCCGAGATCGAGCGAAGGGTGCTGTGGCTCGCCGTCCGGATGGTCGACGCGGCGAACCACGAGCGGGACACCGGGGACGGCGTGAAGGTCGGCGGCCACCAGTCCTCCTCCGCGAGCCTCGTCACCGCGCTCACGGCGCTGTACCTGACGCACCTGTCCGCCCACGACCGGGTGAGCGTGAAGCCGCACGCGTCGCCCGTGTTCCACGCGATCCGGTACCTGCTGGGTGACCTCGACCGGGCGTACCTCACGCGGCTGCGGGCCCGCGGCGGCCTCCAGTCGTACCCGAGCCGCACGAAGGACCCCGACCAGGTCGACTTCTCCACCGGCTCGGTGGGCCTCGGCGCGGCGGCACCCCTGTTCGCGGCGGTGACGCGCCGGTACGTGGACGCGCACTTCGGCGCCCGGCCCCGCTCGCGGTTCGTGGCGCTGCTCGGTGACGCCGAGCTGGACGAGGGCAACATCTGGGAGGCCGTCGCCGACCCCGCCACCGCGGGGCTCGGGGACGTGCTCTGGATCGTGGACTTCAACCGGCAGTCCCTCGACCGGGTCGTGCCCGGCGTGCGGATCGACCAGTGGCGCGGGCAGTTCGAGGCCGCGGGGTGGCACGTCGTCGAGGTGAAGTACGGCCGCCGGCTGCGGGCGGCGTTCGCGCGCCCCGGCGGCGAGGAGCTGCGGGCGTGGATCGACGCGATGCCGAACGAGCGGTACCAGTCGATGTTCGGCCTCGCCGGTCCGGAGCTGCGGGAACGGTTCTGTGACGGCGCCCCGACCGCGGTGCGGGCGCTGCTGGACGAGGTACCGGACGGCGACGTGGCGCCCCTGGTGCAGGACCTCGGCGGCCACGACCTCGCCAGCATGCTCGAGGCGTACGCGGCGTGTGACCGGGAGACCGACCGCCCGAGCGTGGTCTTCGCGTACACGGTCAAGGGCTGGGGCCTGCCGACGGCGGGCAACCCGCGCAACCACTCGGTGCTGCTCACCAAGGAGCAGATCGCGGCGATGCGGACCACCGTGGGGCTGACGCCGGACACGGAGTGGGACCGGTTCGACCCCGCCACCCCGGCCGGCGCGTGGTGCGCCCGCCGCCGCGAGGAGCTGCGCCGGGAACCCCGCAGCCCGTCGCTGCCGGTGACCGTGCCCGCCGCGACGGGAGCGCGCGCTCGCTCGACCCAGGAGACGTTCGGCCGCGTGCTCGTGGCGCTGGCGCGGGACCCCGCGGTCGCGCCGTACCTGGTCACCACCGCCCCCGACGTGGCGACCTCGACCAACCTCGCCGGGTTCATCAACAAGGCCGGCGTGTTCACGCCGACCGAGCAGCCCGACTGGGCGCCCGACCCGGTGCTGCGGTGGGCGCAGACGCCGCACGGCCAGCACCTCGAGCTCGGCATCTCGGAGATGAACCTGTTCCTGCTGCTCGGCCAGCTCGGCCTCGCATGGGACCTGTCCGCCCAGCCGCTGCTGCCGGTCGGGACCGTGTACGACCCATTCGTGTGCCGGGGGCTGGACGCGTTCCTGTACGGCACCTACTCCGGCTCCCGGTTCGTCGTCGCGGGCACGCCGAGCGGGGTGACGCTCGCGCCGGAGGGCGGCGCGCACCAGTCCACGATCACGGCGAGCATCGGGCTCGAGCTGCCCGGGGTGACGTTCGTCGAGCCCGCGTACGGCCAGGCGCTGGACTGGCTGCTCTGCGACGCGCTCGGCCGGATCGCCGCCGGGCCCGCCGCGACGACCACCGCGGTGCCGGGCGACGACGGTGCGTACTACTTCCGGCTCACCACCCGGCCGATCGACCAGGCGCCGTTCGAGGCCGCCCGCGAGCGGTACGGCGAGACGATGCTGCGGCGGCACGTGCTGGCCGGGGCGTACCGGCTGGTCGACGCCTCCGAAGTGGACGGTCCACGCGTCTACCTCGTCGGGACCGGGGCCGTGCTGCCCGAGGTGCTCGCGGCCGCCGCGGAGCTGGCCGACGAGGGCGTTGCCGCGCACGTCGTGGACGTGACGAGTGCCGACCGGCTGTACACGTCCTGGCAGCGCACGCTGCGGCAGAGTGTGCGGACCGCGACC
>DASWRY010000025.1:0-37555 GCA_036402915.1 Mycobacteriales bacterium | reverse complement strand
CACGCGGTTCGCGACGTTGAAGTGCTCGTCGCCGATGTACTGCGGGTCGAGGATGCGGGACGTCGAGTCCAGCGGGTCCACGGCCGGGTAGATGCCGAGCTCCGAGATCGGCCGCGAGAGCACCGTGGTCGCGTCGAGGTGGGCGAACGTGGTGTGCGGGGCCGGGTCGGTGATGTCGTCGGCGGGCACGTAGATCGCCTGCATCGAGGTGATCGAGTGACCGCGCGTCGAGGTGATGCGCTCCTGGAGCACACCCATCTCGTCGGCCAGGGTCGGCTGGTAACCGACGGCGGACGGCATCCGGCCGAGCAGCGTCGACACCTCCGAGCCGGCCTGGGTGAACCGGAAGATGTTGTCGATGAACAACAGAACGTCCTGGTTCTGCACGTCGCGGAAGTACTCCGCCATCGTCAGGCCGGACAGGGCGACGCGGAGCCGAGTGCCCGGCGGCTCGTCCATCTGCCCGAACACCAGGGCCGTCTGCTCGATGACCCCGGTGTCGGTCATCTCCTCGATCAGGTCGTTGCCCTCGCGGGTGCGCTCCCCGACGCCGGCGAACACCGAGACGCCGTTGTGGTCACGGGCAACGCGGGCGATCATCTCCTGGATCAGCACGGTCTTGCCGACACCGGCGCCGCCGAACAGGCCGATCTTGCCGCCCTGGACGTACGGCGTGAGCAGGTCGATGACCTTGATGCCGGTCTGGAACATCTCGGTCTTCGCCTCGAGCTGGTCGAAGGCGGGCGCCTTGCGGTGGATCCCCCACCGCTCGGTGACCTCGAACCGCTCGCCCTCCTTGAGGTTCAGCACGTCGCCGGTGGCGTTGAAGACGTGACCGAGCGTGACGTCCCCGACGGGCACGCTGATCGGGCCACCGGTGTCGGTGACCTGGGCGCCGCGGACGAGGCCGTCGGTGGGGCGCATCGAGATCGCGCGGATCATCCCCTCACCGATGTGCTGGGACACCTCGAGGGTGATCGCGCTGGTCTGCTCCCCCAGGGTGATGTCGACCTTCAACGCGTTGTACATCTCGGGGATCGAGTCGACGGGGAACTCGACGTCGACGACGGGCCCGATGACCCTCGCGACGCGGCCGGTGGCCTCCCCGCGCTCGGCGCCGGTCTGGCCCTCGTCCCGGTCCGACGGTCGACCCGTCAGCTTCTCGCTGATTGCACTGATGACGCTTGACATCTCTCACTCACTCCCGGAGGTGGCGTCGGCGAGCGCGTTGACGCCACCGACGATCTCGCTGATCTCTTGGGTGATCCCGGCCTGGCGGGCCTGGTTGGCGATACGGGTGTACTTCTTGATGAGCTCCTCGGCGTTGTCCGTCGCGGACTTCATCGCCCGCTGTCGGGCGGCCAGCTCCGAGGCCGCCGCCTGGAGCAGCGCGAAGTAGATCCGGCTCTGCACGTACTTCGGAAGCAGCTCGTCGAGGACCTCCTCGGCGCTCGGCTCGAACTCGAACAGCGGGAGGAGCTCGTCCTCGCTGGGCTTCTCCTCGCTCTCCACGATCTCCAGCGGCAGCAGCCGGATGCACGTGGGCTCCTGCACCAGCATGCTGCGGAAGCGGCTGAACACGACGTGCACCTCGTCGACCTGGGGGACCTGGCCGAGGTCGGCCTCGTCCTGACGCGCCGCCGCCCGCTCCTCCGCCCGGTCCGTGCCGGCGACGAACGAGTCGATCAGGGCAGCACCCATCTCCGAGGCCACCTCGTAGGTCGGCTGGTCGGAGTGCCCGCTCCAGGAGTCCACCACGTCGCGCCGGCGGAAGGAGTAGTAGGCGATCCCCTTGCGTCCGGAGACGTAGATGTCGACCTCCTTGCCCTCACCGCGCAGCTTCTCGCCGAGCTGCTCGGCCTCCTTGAGGACGCCCGAGGAGTACGCCCCCGCCAGCCCCCGGTCGCTGGTGACGACCAGGATCGCCGCCCGCGTGCTCTCCTCCGGCTCGGTGGTGAGCGGGTGGTCGACGTTGGAGTACGTCGCCACGGCCGACACGGCCCTCGTGAGCTCGCGCGCGTACGGCGCCGCCTGCTGGGCGCGCTGCTGCGCCTTGATGATCCGGGAAGCCGCGATGAGCTCCATCGCCCGGGTGATCTTCTTGGTCGACTCGACCGAGCGGATCCGGGCGCGGTACTCGCGCAGGGAGACAGCCATCGGCGTCAGTCCCGCTTCTGCTTCACGATCTGCTCCTGCTCGACGGCGTCGTCGCTGAGGGGCTCGTGCTCCTCGTGGCCCGCGTGGATCGAGCTGCCGTCAGAGGTCTCGAACTGCCTGGCGAAGCTCTCGTACGCCCCCTCGACGGCCGCCTCGGTGTCGTCGTCCCAGTTCCCCGACTCACGGATCCCGTTGAGCAGACCCGACTCCTCCCGACGCAGGTACTCCAGGAACTCGCGCTCGAAGCGCAGCACGTCGTCGGGCGGGATCTTGTCGAGCTTGCCGGAGGTCCCGGTCCACAGCGACACCGCCATCTCCTCGACCGGGTACGGCGAGTACGCGGGCTGCTTCAGCAGCGCCATCAGCCGCTGACCGCGGTCGAGCTGCTGGCGGGACGCGGCGTCGAGGTCGGAGGCGAACATCGCGAACGCCTCCATCGCGCGGAACTGCGCGAGGTCGACCTTGAGCGAGCCGGTGACCTTCTTCATCGCCTTGGTCATCGCCGCGCCGCCCACCCGAGACACGGACACGCCGACGTCGATGGCCGGGCGCTGGTTGGCGTTGAACAGGTCGGACTGCAAGAAGATCTGCCCGTCGGTGATCGAGATGACGTTGGTGGGGATGTACGCCGACACGTCGTTGGCCTTGGTCTCGATCATCGGCAGGCCGGTCATCGAGCCCGCGCCCAGCTCGTCGGAGAGCTTCGCGCAGCGCTCGAGCAGCCGGCTGTGCAGGTAGAAGACGTCACCGGGGTAGGCCTCACGGCCGGGCGGGCGACGCAGCAGGAGCGATACGGCGCGGTAGGCCTCCGCCTGCTTGGTGAGGTCGTCGAAGATGATGAGCACGTGCTTGCCCTGGTACATCCAGTGCTGGCCAATCGCCGAGCCGGTGTAGGGCGCGATGTACTTGTAGCCAGCCGAATCGGATGCCGGCGCCGCGATGATGGTGGTGTACTCCAGCGCACCGGCCTCCTCCAGCGACCGCCGGACCGCGGCGATCGTGGAGCCCTTCTGGCCGATCGCCACGTAGATGCAGCGCACCTGCTTGGTCGGGTCGCCCGAGGCCCAGTTGGCCTTCTGGTTGATGATCGTGTCCAGCGCGACCGCGGTCTTGCCGGTCTGGCGGTCACCGATGATCAGCTGACGCTGGCCACGGCCGATCGCCGTCATGGCGTCGACGGCCTTGATACCCGTCTGCAGCGGCTGCTTGACCGGCTGGCGCTGGACGACCGAGGGTGCCTGGATCTCCAGGGCGCGGCGGTCCTCCGCCTCGATCTCGCCCAGGCCGTCGATCGGCGGGCCGAGCGGGTTCACGACGCGGCCGAGGAAGCCGTCACCGACCGGGACCGACAGGATGTCGCCGGTACGGCGGACCTGCTGGCCCTCCTCGATGTGCGTCGCGTCGCCGAGGATCACGACACCGATCTGGCGCACGTCCAGGTTCAGGGCGATGCCGAGGACGCCGCCCTCGAACTCCAGCAGCTCGTTGGCCATCGTCGAGGGCAGACCCTCGACCTGGGCAATCCCGTCACCGATCTCGGTGACGACGCCGACCTCCTCACGGGAGATCTCCGGCGTGTAGGAGGAGACGTAGCGCTCGATCGCACCACGGATCTCCTCGGAGGAGATGGTCAGCTCCGCCATCGTCAGCGTCCTCAGTTCTGTCGTGTGGTCAGGAAGTGCATGTACCGGGGTCAGCCGGCGAGCGTGGCGCGCGCGGCCTCGAGCCGCCGCTTCACGCTGCCGTCGTACAGGTCGTCACCGACCCGCACCGTGGCCCCGCCGAGGATGGAGGGGTCGACCTGGACCTTCAACGAGATGTCACGACCGTATGTCGTCGCGAGCCGCGACGACAGCCGGGCCTCCTGCTCGTCCGTCATGGGCGTCGCGACGCGGACGTACGCGACCTCGCGGTCACGACGCTCGGCCGCGAGGACGACGAGCCGCTCGAGGGAGGCGTCGAACCGCCGCCCGCCGATACCGATCGCCGCCGCGAGCTCGACCAGCCGGACCGTGGCCGGCCTGGCCTTGCCCTCGAGCAGCGAGCGGACGAGCTCCCGGCGCCGGTCGGCGCCCGTCGCCCGGTCCCCGAGGATCGTGGCGAGCTCCGGTGAGCCGACCACGATCCGGGAGAACCGGAACAGCTCGTCCTCGACGTCGGCGAGGTGTCCCTCGCGCTCGGCCCCGTGGAGGACCGCGTCGACGGTGAGGATCTCGGCCGCGTCCACGAGGTCCGCGGCGCTCGACCACCGTCCCTCGACGAGCGTGCCGAGCACGGAGAGCGTCTCTGCGGAGACCTTGCCGGTCAGCACGGCGTCCAGCAGCTCACGCCGCCGCTCGCCTGCCACGCCCGGGTCGGCGAGCGCACGCCGCAGCGTGGGCTCCCGGCCGAGCAGCGCGGCGAACGCCTCCAGCCCGTCGGCGAGTGCCGAGAGCGTGGCGGTGTCCACCTGGTGGGCAAGCTCCCCGAGCCGCTCGCGCGCGGCCTTCAGGCTCTCCCTGCTGGCGCGGTGCATCAGCTCCGCCCTCCGACGGAGTCGAGCTCCGCGAGGAACCGGTCGATGGTGCCGGCACGCCGGGCCTCGTCGGCGAGGGACTCGCCGATGATGCGCTCCGCGAGCTCGACCGCGAGCTCCCCGATCTCGGACCGCAACTGCGCGACCAGGCGCTCGCGCTCCGCGGCGAGGGTCTCCTCGCCACGCTGCACGATGCGGCTCGCCTGTTCCTGCGCCTCGGCACGGAGCTCCTCGACGATGCGGGCGCCCTCGGCGCGGGCGTCGTCGCGGATCTTCGCGGCCTCGGTGCGGGCCTCGGCGAGCTGCGCCTTGTACTGCTCGAGCAGGCGCTGCGCCTCGGCCTGGGCGGCCTCGGCGCGCTCGATGCCGCCCTCGATCGCCTCCTGGCGCTCGCGGAAGGTCTGCTCGAACCGCGGGTACACCGCCTTCTTCAGGAAGAAGAAGAGGAGGGCGAACGCGACCAGCCCGACGATGAGCTCGGGCGTGTGCGGCATCAGAGGACTGGGACCCTCTGCTGCCGCGAGCACGGTGACGGTGTCGGTAACCATCGTCAGAGGACGAACGCGAGGCCGATGCCGATGATGGCGAGCGCCTCGGCGAGGGCGAAGCCGAGGATGGCGATGGCCTGCAGCATGCCGCGAGCCTCGGGCTGGCGCGCGACACCGCTGATGTAGGCGGCGAAGATCAAGCCGATGCCGACGCCGGGGCCGATGGCCGCGAGGCCGTAACCGACCATGTTGAGGTTGCCGCTCATACTGTGTCGTTCCCTTCTGGGTATGTGAAAAGCCGTGCTGGGTCGTACGGGGTGGTCAGTGCTCTTCGGACTCCGCGCCCGCGATGTACAGCGCGGAGAGCAGCGTGAAGACGTACGCCTGCAACAGCTGCACGAAGCCCTCGAAGAACGTCAGGACGATGGCGAAGAAGAACGGGACGAGGCTCAGCACCGCGAGCGCGCCGCCCTGCGACAGCAGGTACGCGCCGCCGAACGAGCACAGCATGAGCACGAGGTGACCCGCGAACATGTTGAGCGTCAGACGCAGCGTCAGCGTGATCGGCCGGATGATCACGGTCGACAGGAACTCGAGCGGGGCGAGCAGGATGTAGATGGGCCACGGGATGCCGGGCGGGAACATCATGTTCTTGAAGTATCCGACGAAGCCCTGCTTGCGGATCCCGATACCGTTGAAGAGGATCCACGAGATGACGGCCAGGACCAGCGGGAAGGCGATGTGGGACGACGCCGGGAACTGTACGAACGGGATGATGCCCGCGACGTTCATGACCGTGATGAACGCGAACAAGGTGACGAGGTAGGGGACGTAGCGCATCCCCTCCTTCGCGCCGATGGAGTCGCGGGCGACGTCGTTCCGGACGAAGCCGTAGAGCGCCTCACCGGCGAACTGCAGCTTGCCGGGGACCAGTCGCGGGTTGCGGACGGCGGCGTAGAAGAACGCCCCCACGAGGATCGCGCCGAGCACCACGATCAGCATGGGCTTGGTGATCCCGGCGAAGATCGGCGGCAGGTCGAACTGGCTCGGACCGGGGGCGACGAAACCGCCGCCCTCTGCTGCGAGCACGCTGCTCAAGGCTTCTCCTCCTGGGCGGGGGACGGGGGCGCAGCGGTCGGTCGGTGACCACGCTCCGCGGGAGTGCTGCCGCGTCCCACCGGGCGTGGCGGGTGCGGTTGCGGCCTACCGTACCGGAGGTACACGGAGACGATGCCGAGCACCCCCCCGATGAGGATGCCAGCCCCCGAAAGGATGTCGATTTCGAGCCATTTGGCCAGACCCCATCCGATCAGGCCCCACATGAGCACTCCGGCCATGATCGAGCTCATCGCAGACCACGGGTCGACCTGCCGATAGCCACCGGTGTCCCACCTGGACGTCTTCTTGGGACCGTCCGATGTGGACTTCTGCTCGTTCATCGCTGTCTCCCCATCGGCTCGATGGTCGGCCGCCGCGACGTCGCATGCGCGACGACCTGGACGACACTCCACAGCACCGCGCCGAGGACCACTGCGAGCCCCATCGCCCGGGGTTCGAGCCAGCGGAGCCGGGCGAGCAGGAGCAGCCCGACGAGGACGACGACCAGCCGCACGCCGTAGTTCAGCATCAGCGCGGCGAACGCCAGCGCGGCCGGGACCCGGTCGGCGAAGAGGGCGGGGAGACGACCACCGGCAAAGAACACGCTCACGAGTGCGAGCCCCGCCACCGAGCCGGCGACACCCTCGATGCCCCAGCGGATCCCGGAGCCCACGACCAACAGCAGGAGCGCGGCGCACGCGACCCCCACGAGGGGACGGCGGCCCCGCCGGGGGACGGACATCGTGCATCTCCGGTCAGCCGAGGGGCGTGATCCGTGGAATCTACCCGGCGGCGGCGGCGCTACCCGCGCGGGTACGCGGGGCAGCGCGCGACGAGCTCCCCCACCGCACGGCGGACCTCCCCCGCCGCCGAGCCGTCCGCGTCCCGCACGGCGCGGCCGATGAGCGACGCGACGTCCTTCATGTCGTGCTCGGTCATGCCCTGCGTGGTGACGCACGGCGTCCCGACCCGGATGCCGGAGGCCACCATCGGCTTCCGCGGGTCGTACGGGATGGCGTTCTTGTTCAGGGTGATCCCGGCGGCGTCGCAGCGCGCCTCGGCCTCGGCGCCCGTCACCCCTGTCTCCCGGAGGTCGATCAGCGCGAGGTGCGTGTCCGTACCGCCGGACACCGGCCGCATCCCCTCGGCGGCCAGCCCCTCCGCGAGTGCCTGGGCGTTGCGGACGACCTGCTGCGCGTAGGTGCGGTACGCGGGAAGCTGGGCCTCCCGGAGCGCGACGGCCTTCGCGGTGACGGCGTGCATGAGGGGGCCGCCCTGCGTGAAGGGGAACACCGCCTTGTCGATCCGCCCGGCGAGGTCCTCGCGGCAGAGGATCATCCCGCCGCGCGGCCCGCGGAGGACCTTGTGCGTGGTGCACGTGACGACGTCGGCGTACGGCACCGGCGACGGGATCGCGCCTCCCGCGACGAGCCCGATGAAGTGCGCGGCGTCCACCACCAGGTACGCGCCCGTCTCGTCGGCGATCTCGCGGAACGCCGCGAAGTCGATCAGTCGCGGGTATGCCGTCGCGCCGCAGATGATCATCTTCGGCTGGTGCTCGCGGGCGAGGTCGCGGACCTCGTCGTAGTCGATCAGCTCGGTGTCACGGCGCACGGAGTACCCGACCGTGTCGAACCAGCGGCCGGAGAAGTTCACCTTGCTGCCGTGCGTGAGGTGCCCGCCGTGCGGCAGCGCCATCGCGAGCACGCTGTCACCCGGGACCAGCAGGGCGGCGTACGCGGCGAGGTTCGCGCTCGCGCCCGAGTGCGGCTGGAGGTTGGCGTGGTCGGCGCCGAACAGCTCCTTCGCGCGGGCGATGCCGATCTCCTCGGCGCGGTCCACCTGCGCGCAGCCGCCGTAGTACCGCCGCCCCGGGTACCCCTCGGCGTACTTGTTCGACAGCGTCGAACCGAGCGCGGCGAGCACGGCGGGCGAGGTGAGGTTCTCGCTCGCGATCAGCTGCAACCCGCTCCGGAGCCGGTCCAGCTCACCGAGGAGGACGTCCGCGATCTCCGGGTCCTCGGCGGCGAGCGCGTCGAAGTCAGGTCCCCAGAACGGAGTGGTCATCTCCGGCTCCTCGCTCCCAGCGGTGGGACACACCCTACTGGCTCGTGACCAAACTGTCCGGAATCAGCCGATCACTTTCCGACAAGTCCCCGGACCAGCGGGGCGAGGTGCCGCTCGATCGTGTCCGCGGTCTGCCCGAAGTACCGGTCCCCCCGCCCCCACGGGTCGTCGAGCTCGTCCGAGGGCAGCGCGCAGTCCCTCCGTGCCGCGTTCCCGGGCGCTCCGCCCCTCCGGGCGTCGGCGGCGGCGACCAGGGCCCGGCCCCGGGCGGCGACCGCCTCCGCCGTGGGCGCGAACTCCGGCAGCGCGCCGAGGTCGACACCGCCGGCGAGCCGGGCGAACTCCCCCAGCACGAACGTGCGTTCCGGCGCGCCGAGGTCCGCGACCAGGCGGGCCTGCTCGACCGTGGCCGTGAGCACCAGGTCGCTGGCGGCGACGTACCCGTCGGTGAGGACGCGGGCGCGGAACGAGCCCGGGTCGCCTCCCCGGGCGCGCACCTGACGGGCCGCGGGCGGGTTCATCGGGTCGCCGACGTGCCAGTCCCCGGTGCCGGCGCCGTGCGAGCGGACGAGGGTGTCCGCGTCCGGGCCCAGCGCATCGCGCAGCCGGGCCACGAGCAGCCGCTCGGCCATCGGCGAGCGGCAGATGTTGCCCATGCAGACGTGCAGCACGGTGAACGGCGTCACCGGGCGCCCTCGGGGGCCTCGACCTCCGGGACGACCTCGCGCAGCGCGTCCAGCCCGACCGCCCCGAGCCGGACCACGCGCGGGACGGACCGGGTCACGTCCACGATGGTCGACGGCACCTGCACGCCTGCCTCCCCCGCCTCCAGGTACACCTCGACGTGGTGCCCGAGCTGCGCCTGGGCCTCCGCGGCGGTCGGGGCGGGGGGCATGCCGCTGGCGTTCGCGCTCGACACGGCCATCGGGCCGGTCTCGGTGAGGATGTCGAGCGCCACGGGGTGCAGCGGCATCCGGACGGCGACCGTGCCGTACGCATCGCCGAGATCCCACGAGAGCGACGGCGCGTGCTCCACGACGAGCGTGAGGCCGCCGGGCCAGAACGCCTCGATGAGCCCCCGCGTCGTCGGGGACAGCGACATCACCAGGCCGTCGAGCGTCCGCCAGGAGCCGATGAGGACGGGGACCGGCATGTCGCGGCCGCGGCCCTTCGCGGCGAGCAGGTCGGCCACGGCGCGGCGGTCGAAGGCGTCGGCCCCGATCCCGTAGACCGTGTCGGTCGGCATGACGACGAGTTGTCCCCGGCGCACGGCGTCGACCGCGGCGGTGATGCCGGCGGCGCGCTCGGCGGGGATGCGGGTGTCGTAGGTGCGGCTCACGGCGCCATCGTCGCACCGGCGGGGCATCCCGCGCCGATCAGGCCCCGCGCCGCGCCGTCGTGAACCGGTCTCGCCCCGCGAGGTCCCCGTGGTCGGCGATGTCGGTCCAGGCGCCGTGCTGCCGGAGCACGAGCGGCACCGCGGCGCCCTGGCTGTCGGCGTGCTCGATCCCGAGGTACCCGCCAGGGCGCAGCAGGGCCGCGGCCCGGCGCACGAGCGCCCGCACCACGTCGAGACCGTCCGGGCCGCCCCACAGCGCCTCGGGCGGGTCGTGCTCGGCGACCTCGCGCGCGACGGTGGCGCCGTCCGGCACGTACGGCGGGTTGGTGAGTACGAGGTCCACGGTGCCGTCGAGCTCGGCGAGCACGTCCGGGTCCGTCGCATCGCCGTGCACGAGGGTGATCGGCGTGTCCCCGAGGCGCGCCCGGGCCTCGGCGTTGCGCGCGGCCCAGGCGAGCGCGAGCTCGGAGCGTTCGACGGCGTACACCCGGGGACCGGGGTGCTCGTTCGCCACGCTCAGCGCGAGCGCGCCCGACCCCGCACAGAGGTCGACGACGACCGGCTCGGGACCGAGCACCGACAGGCCCCAGCCGGCGAGCAGCTCGGTCTCCGGCCGCGGGACGAACACGCCCGGCCCCACCGCCAGGTCCAGGTGCCGGAACCCCGCCACTCCGGTCAGGTGCTGGAGCGGTACCCGGCCGGCGCGCTGGCCGACCAGCTCGTCGTACCGCCGGGCCTGCTCGGGCGTGAACGGCGGCGCGACGAGCAGGGCCCCGCGGGTCGTGCCGAGGACGTGGGCGGCGAGCAGCTCCGCGTCGGTGCGCGGACTGTCCACGCCCGCGTCGGCGAGGCGGGCCGACGCGAGGGCGAGGGCGCCGCGCACGTCAGTTGCCACCGAGACGGGCCGCCGTGTCCGCCCCGACCAGGGCGTCCACGACGCCGTCGAGGTCGCCCCCGAGCACCTGGTCGAGGTTGTACGCCTTGTAGTTCACCCGGTGGTCGCTGATCCGGTTCTCCGGGAAGTTGTATGTCCGGATCCGCTCGCTGCGGTCCACCGTGCGGATCTGGGACCGCCGCTCGGCGCTCGCCGCCGCGTCGGCCTCCTCCTGCGCTGCCGCGAGCACCCGGGCGCGGAGGATGCGCATCGCCTGCTCCTTGTTCTTGAGCTGCGACTTCTCGTTCTGGCAGGACGCGACGATCCCGGTGGGGAGGTGGGTGATCCGGACGGCGGAGTCGGTCGTGTTCACGCTCTGACCCCCGGGGCCGGACGAGCGGTACACGTCGATGCGCAGGTCGTTCGGGTTGATCGTCACGTCGACGTCCTGGGCCTCCGCGAGCACGAGGACGCCTGCCGCGCTGGTGTGGATCCGGCCCTGCGACTCCGTCACGGGTACCCGCTGGACGCGGTGGACGCCGCCCTCGAACTTCAGGCGCGCCCACACGCCGTGGCCGGGCTCCGGCACACCCCGGGCCTTGACGGCCACCGACACGTCCTTGTACCCGCCGAGGTCGCTCTCCGTCGCGTCGATGACCTCGGTCTTCCAGCCCTGGCGCTCGGCGTACCGCAGGTACATCCGCAGCAGGTCCCCGGCGAAGAGCGCCGACTCCTCGCCGCCCTCCCCCGCCTTGATCTCGAGGATCACGTCCTTGCCGTCGGCGGGGTCCCTCGGCAGCATCAGGTCGGTCAGGCGTCGCTCGAGCGCAGGGATGCGCTGCTCGAGGTCGTTCGCCTCGGTGGCGAACGCCGGGTCGTCGGCCGCGAGTTCCCGCGCCGTCTCCAGGTCGTCCCGGGCGGAGCCCAGCGCGCGGGCCGCCGCCACGACCGGCCCCAGCTCCGCGTACCGGCGGCCGAGCTCGCGGGCCCGGGTCTGGTCGGTGTGGACGGCGGGGTCGGCGAGCTCGCGCTCGAGGTCGGCGTGCTCGGCGAGCACGGCGTCGAGCGACTCACCGTCGCGGTTCATCGGGGTCCTCTCGGGATGCGCAGGGCCGGGCACGACGACGGCGCCCGCCCGCGATCGCTGGGATCGTGGACGGGCGCCGTGGCGTCGCTAGCTGTCGGCCTTGCCGGCCCGCTTGCCGAAGCGCTTCTCGAACCGGGCCACGCGGCCGCCGGTGTCGAGGATCTTCTGCTTGCCGGTGTAGAACGGGTGGCACTGCGAGCACACGTCCGCGTGGATGTTGCCGCTCGCGGCGGTGCTGCGCGTGGTGAAGGTGTTCCCGCACGAGCACGTCACCGTGGTCTCGTTGTACTGCGGGTGGATGTCGGGCTTCATGGGTCCTCTTTTTCGTCGTGGTCGCCGGGTCGCCATGCGGTGCGTGGACGTGAACCGGTACCGGAACTCAGGGGTCCAGTGTGACAGACGCTGCAACGCACCGGGGCGGCCGCCCATTCCGGACGGCCGGCCCGGCCCCGGCTACTCGCCGTTCAGTCCGTTGCCCGGCGTCGTCTTCTGGATCTGCATCAGGAACTCGATGTTCGTCCGGGTCTTCTTCATCCGGTCGAGCAGCAGCTCGATGGACTGCTGCGAGTCCAGCGCGTGGAGCACCCGGCGCAGCTTGATCACGATCGCGAGCTCCTCCGGCGGGAGCAGGATCTCCTCCTTGCGCGTGCCGGAGGGGTCGATGTCGATCGCCGGGAAGATGCGCTTGTCCGCGAGCTTCCGGTCGAGCTTCAGCTCGGCGTTACCGGTGCCCTTGAACTCCTCGAAGATGACCGTGTCCATCGTCGACCCGGTCTCGACCAGCGCCGTGGCGAGGATCGTCAGCGAGCCGCCGTTCTCGATGTTGCGCGCCGCGCCGAGGAACCGCTTCGGCGGGTACAGCGCGGTCGAGTCGACACCACCGGAGAGGATGCGGCCGCTGGCCGGGGCGGCCAGGTTGTAGGCGCGCCCGAGGCGGGTGATCGAGTCGAGCAGCACGACCACGTCGTGCCCCAGCTCCACCAGCCGCTTCGCCCGCTCGATGGAGAGCTCCGCGACCGTGGTGTGGTCCGACGGCGGACGGTCGAAGGTGGAGGCGATGACCTCGCCCTTCACCGACCGCTGCATGTCGGTGACCTCCTCGGGCCGCTCGTCGACGAGGACGACCATGAGGTGGCACTCGGGGTTGTTCGTGGTGATCGCGTTGGCGATCGCCTGCAGGACCATCGTCTTGCCGGCCTTCGGGGGCGACACGATGAGCGCGCGCTGGCCCTTGCCGATCGGCATGACGAGGTCGATGACCCGAGTCGTCAGGACATGGGGTTCCGTCTCGAGGCGCAGTCGCTCCTGCGGGTACAGCGGGGTGAGCTTGTGGAACTCGGGCCGGTTGCGCGCCTGCTCGGGGTCCGTGCCGTTCACCGTGTCGAGGCGGACGAGCGCGTTGTACTTGTCCTTGCGCTCCCCCTCCTTGGGCTGCCGGACCGCGCCGGTGACCGCGTCGCCGCGGCGGAGGCCGTACCGCCGGACCTGCGAGAGGGAGACGTACACGTCGTTGGAGCCGGTCAGGTACCCGGACGTCCGCACGAACGCGTAGTTGTCGAGGATGTCGACGATGCCCGCGACCGGCACGAGGACGTCGTCCTCGGAGATGACCGGCTCGGCGTCGCCGCCGAAGCGCTCCGGCCCGCGCTCACGGCCGCCACCGCGGCGGTTCCGGTCACGGAACCGGCCCCGGCGCCGCCGGCCGCCGGCCTCGCCGTCGTCGTCGTGGTCCGGCTCGGGACCGCGGTTGCCGCGGTCGCCCTGGTTGCTCTGGGTGCTCTGGGTGCTCTGGTTGCTCTGGGCGTTCTGGTTGCGGCCGTTGCCGTCGCGGCCGCGCTGGCGGTCGC
Organism: Mycobacteriales bacterium; assembly: GCA_036402915.1. Classification (GTDB taxonomy): domain Bacteria; phylum Actinomycetota; class Actinomycetes; order Mycobacteriales; family HKI-0501; genus JAVEDU01. The sequence continues at coordinate 24,083 of DASWRY010000025.1, read as the reverse complement.
CCTGGTTGCGGTCTCGCTGACCGCGCTCGCGGCGGCCCTCCCGGCCGTCCTCGCCGCGCGCCTCGTCGGTGCGGGCCTCGTCGGTGCGGGCCTCCTCTGTGCGGGCCTCGTCGGTACGGGACTGGCCGGTCCGGGCCTCGTCGGTGCGGGACTGGCCGGTCCGGGCCTCGTCGGTACGGGACTGGCCGGTGCGGGCCTCGTCGGTACGGGACTGGCGGGTGCGGGCGGCCTCGGTACGGCCGCGGCCCTCGGTCTCGGCCTCGCCGCGCGACGCGGCGGGCGCCTCGGCACGGGCGTCGGCTCGACTCTCGCCCGGCGCCTCCGCGTCGGGCGACCCGGCGGGCCGGGCGGCACGGCGGCCACGGCGGGCCGGGGCCTCGCCCGCGGCCTTCGTGTCCGTGCCGGCGGCGGCGCGGCCGGACGTCTCGGCGACCGGGAGCTGCGTCTGGGTGGCGCTCTCCGCGGGCGCGGCGGGCGCGGCGGGCGCGGCGCTCCCGGACTGCCTGGCCTGGATGGCGGCGATCAGCTCGCCCTTGCGCATGCGGCCCGTGCCGGAGATGCCGAGCTCACCGGCGAGCCCCTGCAGTTCGGGCAGCAGCATGGCGGTGAGTCCTCCGCCGGCGCGGCGCCGCGTCCGGGGCGCGGCCGGGGCCGCGTCGCCCGTCGCGTCGTTCGCACCGGTCAGGAGGTCAGTGGTTTCGCTCAATGGGGGTCCTTCCCTGCGACGGCCTGGGCAGGAGCCCGTCGGCCGGATGTGGAGCGACCGGCCTGGCGGCCGGATGGGTGGTTCCCCGTCGCTCGGACGGGAGTCGTGGAACAGCCGGTGAGGATGTCGGGAAATCCCCACTCTGCGCGCGTCGTCGTCGCCGGAGCTGCCGGAGCACCGATGCCCTGGCGGGTGCGGGACTTACGTGCGGGGGGAGAACCCGGGGGGCGAGCAACATGATGCTCGACCGGTGACATCGCGCACCCTGGGGGCGGCTGTGCTGCATGCAGCGTAGACGTACGTGTCACTTGCGGCAACAACCACGACTTCTTCTGTGTTCCCGAAGGAGAAGTTGAATGTCAGGAGCCGACGACCGCAGCGGTGGCCCCGTCGGTGTCCACGGTGAGACGGTGGACCCGGAATGATTCCCCGGCGAACCGCTCCCAGACACCGTCGTCACCCGCGGGCGGGACGAAGGCGAGGACGGTGCCCCCCGCGCCGCTGATGACGGCGGGGATTCCCGCGTCCCGCAGCGTTCCGACCAGGGCCGCGGACTCCGGCATGGCCGCTGCCCGGTACGGCTGGTGCAGGTGATCGACGGTCGCCGGGAACAGTACGGAGGGATCCGACGACAGTGCGTGAACGAGGAGCGCCGAGCGGCCCGCGTTGTCGGCGGCGTCGCCGAGCGGCACGACCGCCGGCATGAGCTTTCGCGCCTCCGCGGTGGACGACCGCGTCGGCGGCACGAAGGCCACGGGGCGGACGTCGTCGTGCGGAACGATCCGGACGGCGCGACCGGTGCCCTCGTCGGTCCAGGCGATCGTCAGGCCGCCGTACAGGCAGGCCGCCACGTTGTCGGGGTGACCCTCCATGGTGGTGGCGAGCGCCAGCAGATCCGCGTCGGTCAGCTCACTCTTGTTCAACAGCGCGCGGGCCGCCACCATTCCCGCCACGATGGTGGCCGCGGAGCTGCCGAGGCCGCGGGCGTGCGGGATGCGGTTCAAGCAGCCGATCCGGAGGCCCGGCGGCTGCTCCCCCACCGCGGCGAAGAGCGCGCGCATCGCCCGGACCAGCAGGTGCTCCTCCGTGAGCGGCACCTCGTCCTCGCCCTCACCGGTCACCCTGATCGCGAGACCACCGTCCGTCACCCTCACGACGATCTCGTCGTGGAGCGAGAGCGCGAGGCCGAGGGCGTCGAATCCCGGGCCCAGGTTCGCGCTCGTGGCCGGGACGCGCACGTGGACCGACTCGGCCCGGAACCCACTCGTCACTCGGCACCCTCCAGGTCACCCTCGAGCTCGAGGTACACCGCCCGCAGGCGGTCCAGCACGTCGGCGTCCGGCTCGGCCCACATACCGCGCTCGGCCGCCTCGAGCAGCCGCTCGGAGATGCCGCGCAGCGCCCACGGATTCGACTTCTCCATGAACGCCCGGACCTCCGGGTCGAACACATAGGACTCGGCAAGGTTCGCGTACATCCAGTCGTCCACGACGCCGGCCGTGGCGTCGTACCCGAACAGGTAGTCCACCGTGGCCGCCATCTCGAACGCGCCCTTGTACCCGTGCCGCTGCATCGCGGCGATCCAGCGCGGGTTGACGACGCGCGCGCGGAACACGCGCTTGGTCTCCTCGGCCAGCGTGCGGGTCTTCACGGCCGACGGCACCGCCGAGTCGCCGACGTACGCCGCCGGGCCCACGCCCGTCAGCGCGCGCACGGTCGCGACCATGCCGCCGTGGTACTGGAAGTAGTCGTCCGAGTCCACGAGATCGTGCTCCCGGGTGTCCACGTTCTTCGCGGCCACCTGGATGCGGCGGAACGCGGTCTCCATGTCCCCGCGCGCCTCACGGCCGTCGAGGCCCCGGCCGTACGCGTAGCCGCCCCAGACGGCGTACACCTCGGCGAGGTCCGCGTCGGTCCGCCAGTTGCGGGCGTCCACGAGCGGCAGCAGGCCCGCTCCGTACGCGCCGGGCTTGGAGCCGAAGATGCGCGTGCTCGCCCGGCGCTCGTCGCCGTGCGCGGCGAGGTCGGCGCGGTAGTGGGCCGCGACGTAGTTCCGGTCGTCCGGCTCGTCCAGGCGCGCCACCGCCGACACCGCGTCGTCCATCATGGCCACGACGTGGCCGAACGCATCCCGGAAGAACCCGGAGATCCGCACGGTCACGTCGATGCGCGGGCGGCCCAGCTCCTCCGGGGGGATCACCTCGAACCCGGTGACCCGCCGGGACGCGTCGTCCCACACCGGACGGCAGCCCAGCAGCGCCAGGACCTCGGCGATGTCGTCGCCCTGCGTCCGCATCGCGCTGGTGCCCCAGACCGTGAGGCCGACCGACCGGGGGTACTCCCCGGTGTCCCCGAGATGCCGCTCGACGAGGGACTCGGCGAGCGCCCGGCCGACCTCGAAGGACAGTCGCGAGGGGATCGCCTTGGGGTCGACGGAGTAGAAGTTGCGGCCGGTCGGCAGCACGTTGACGAGCCCGCGCGTCGGCGATCCCGACGGCCCGGCCGGCACGTACCCGCCGTCGAGCGCGTGCAGCACCGCGTCGATCTCGTCGGTCGTGCGGTCGAGGCGCGGCACCAGCTCGGTGGCCGCGAAGTGCAGGACTGCGTCCACAGTGGATGCCGGTTCCCCGAGCACCTCGGAGACGACGGCGGAAACCTTCCCGGGATCCCAGCCGAGCGTCTCGCAGCCGAGGACGAGCCTGCGCGCGACACCCTCGAGGAGATCCAGGGCGTCCGAGCCCGTCCTCGCCGGACCGTCCACGATGTCCGTCAGCGCCGTCGGCACGGCGACGGCGGCCCCGGGCTCCGCCACGAGGGCCTGCTCGTCCAGGCCGTACCGCTCCGCGAGCGCGGCCCGCAGGCCCGGCAGCGCGCCCTGGCGCCCACCCCAGACCTGGGTGGCCCGCAGCACCGCGAGCACCAGGTTCACCCGCGCCTCGCCGTCCGGCGCCGCGCCGAGGATGTGCAGGCCGTCGCGGATCTGAGAGTCCTTGATCTCGCACAGGTACCCGTCGACGTGGAGGACGAAGTCGTCGAAGTCGTCCTCCCCCGGCATGTCGTCGGTGTGCAGGTCGTGGTGCAGCTGCGCGGACTGGATGAGCGTCCAGATCTGCGCGCGGATCGCGGGCAGCTTGGTGGGGTCGAGGGCCTGGACGGTGGCGTACTCGTCCAGCAGCTGTTCGAGCTTCGCCATGTCGCCGTACGTGTCCGCGCGCGCCATCGGCGGCACCAGGTGGTCGACCACGGTGGCGTGGCCGCGGCGCTTGGCCTGGGTGCCCTCGCCGGGGTCGTTGACGATGAACGGGTACACCAGCGGCAGGTCCCGGAGCACAGCATCCGGAGCGTCGTCTTCCGACAGCCCCAGCCCCTTGCCGGGCATCCACTCGAGCGTGCCGTGCTTGCCGAGGTGGACGACCGCGTCGGCGCCGAACTCCGAGTCCAGCCACCGGTACGCGGCGAGGTAGTGGTGGCTCGGCGGCAGGTCCGGGTCGTGGTAGATCGCGATCGGGTTCTCCCCGAAGCCGCGGGGCGGCTGGATCATCAGCACGACGTTGCCGAAGCGGAGCGCGGCAAGGTAGATGCCGCCCGCGTCGGTGTAGAGGCTGCCCGGGGGCTCGCCCCAGTGCGCCCGCATGCTGTCCTGCAGGGTCGCGGGCAGCGCCGCGAACCAGCGGCGGTACGTCTCCGCGGGGACCCGGGCCACCGCCTGGGCCATCTGCTCCTCGGTGAGCCACTCGGCATCCTGACCGCCCGCCGCGATCAGGGCGTGGATGAGCTCGTCCCCGTCCGTGGGGAAGCCGTCGCCGAGGTCCCAGCCCTGCTGCCGGAGGGCCGTCAGGAGGCGCACCGCGCTCACGGGGGTGTCGAGGCCGACCGCGTTGCCGACCCGGGAGTGCTTCGTGGGGTAGGAGGACAGCATGACGACGAGGCGCTTCTCGGCGTTGGGGACGTGGCGCAGGCGGGCGTGCCTCGTGGCGATGCCGGCGACGCGGGCGGCACGCTCGGGGTCGGCGACGTACACGCCGATGCCGTCCGGGCCGGACTCCTTGAACGAGAACGGCACCGTGATCAGCCGGCCGTCGAACTCGGGGATCGCGACCTGCATCGCCGCGTCCATCGGGCTCAGCGCGGCGTCGGAGTCGGCCCACTGCGCGCGTGACGTGGTGAGGCAGAGGCCCTGGAGGACGGGGACGTCGAGGTCCGCGAGCGCGCCCGCGTCCCACGCCTCGTCGTCCCCGCCCGCGCTCGCGTCGGCGGGGGTGGTGCCGCCCGCGGCGAGCACCGTGGCGACGAGGGCATCGGTCCCGCTCAGCAGCTCCATCAGCTCGGGCTGCCGGCCGCGCAGGGAGGCACAGAAGACCGGCAGCGCGTTGGCACCCTGCGCCTCGATCGCGTCGCAGAGCGTGTCGACGAACGCGGTGTTCCCGGAGAGCGCGTGAGCCCGGTAGAAGATGATCCCCACGGTGGGCTTCTGCGGGTCGCGGGCGCGCTCGCCGTACAGCCCGAACTCCGGCATCGGCGTCGGCGGCGCGAAGCCCTCGCCGGTGAGGAGCAGGGTGTCGCGGAGGAAGCGGGCCAGCTCGGCGAGGTTCTCGGTGCCGCCCGCGGTCAGGTACCCGAGGGTCTCCGCGACCACCCCGGCGGGCACCGTGGACAGCGTGACGAGCTCCGCGTCGGGGGTCGCCTCCCCGCCGAGGGCCACGACGGGGACGCCGGAGTCGCGCAGCGCGTCGAGACCGTGCTCCCAGGTACGGCGGCCGCCGAGGAGCCGGACCACGACGGCGGCCGCGCCGGCCGTGAGCGCGGTGAGCTCGGGGCTCGGGCCGTCCTCGAGGCGGGACGGGTTCGCGGTGCGCCAGCCCTCCCCGGCCGCGTGGGCGGCGAGGAGCTCGGTGTCTGCGGTGGAGAGCAGGAGCAGTGGGGCGCCGGACACGGCGGTGGTCCTCCCTCGGGGTGCCTCGCCCCGATCGGATGCGGGTTCCGCGACGGCAGGTCAGTGTCCTGACTCCCGGATCGCCGCTTCCTCCCGGCCTTCCCAGGCGTACCCGGTGGCGCGCGGGGGGAGGTCACTCCCCGGTCACAGTGGCGGGACCGTGCCGGACTCGCACCGGCTTCCTGTCCCTGCTGTCGGGTGCATCCTCCCACGGCCCACGTCAGGGGCCGTGGATGGCGCGGACGGTGTCGACCGTGTCGGCCTCGGCGGCCGTCTTGTCGTCGCGGTACCGCAGGACGCGGGCGAACCGCAGCGCCATGCCGCCCGGGTACCGGGGACTGGTCTGTACTCCGTCGAACGCGATCTCCACGACCAGCTCCGGGCGGACGTGCACGGTGTACCCGTCCTCGCTCACGGCCAGCTCCCGGAGGCGCTCGGTCTGCCGGCGGAGCAGGTCGTCGGTGAGGCCCTTGAACGTCTTGCCGAGCATGACGAACCCGCCGGTCTCCGGGTCCCGCGCGCCGAGATGGAGGTTCGACAGCCACCCGCGGCGTCGGCCGTGGCCCCACTCCGCGGCGAGGACGACCAGGTCGAGGGTGTGCCGGGGCTTCACCTTGAGCCAGCCGCCGCCGCGGCGGCCCGCCTCGTACGGGGTGTCGAGGGACTTGACGACGACGCCCTCGTGGCCGGCTCCCAGGGCCTCGCGGTACACGGCCTCGGCGGCGTCCGTGTCGTGGGCGACCGTGCGGCGGATCCGGAGTGCGTCCGGGACCGCCTCGGCGAGCTGCCGCCACCGCGCGGCCCCCGGCTCGTCCAGCAGGTCGGTGCCGCCCGAGTGGAGGAGGTCGAAGAACGCCGTGGACAGCGGCGTACCGGCCGGGTCCGCGGCGCGGCGGCCGACGCGGCTCGCGGTGACCTGGAACGGGCGCGGCCTGCCGTCTGCGGCGAGGGCGATGACCTCGCCGTCGAGCACGACGCTGTCCACGGGCAGACCGCGGACCGCCTCCACCACCTCGGGGAGCCGGCCGGTCACGTCGTCCAGGCTGCGGGTGAAGACCGCGATGTCGTCGCCGGAGCGGTGGACCTGGACGCGGATGCCGTCGAGCTTCCACTCGACCGCCGCGGGGCACACCGCGGCGAGCGCGTCCGCCACGCTCGTCGCCGTCTGGGCCAGCATCGGCGCGAGCGGGCGGCCGACCTCGAGCCGGAAGGTGGCCAGGCCGGTGGCGCCCTCGGTGAGCGCCTTCTCGGCCACCGCCCGGAGGTCGCCGCGCAGCAGCACCGCCCGCCGTACCGCCGCGCCCGGCAGGTCCGCGGCCTTCGCGACCGCGTCGGTCATCAGGCCCGCGAGCGCGCCCTGCCGGAGGTCGCCGAGCAGCAGGCGGGTGAGGAACTCCTGCTCTCGGGCTGTGGCCTGCGTGTACAGGCGCCCGATCAGCTCCCGGCGGACGGCCTGCGAGCCGGCGCCGGTGGTCTCGCCGATGCGCCCGAAGGTGGCGTCGACCTCGCGCAGCGTGAGGCTCGGTGTGGGGGCGGGCGGCGGCTGGTCGCGGAGGGCGGCCCAGCCGACGCCGATCTGGCGCTGGCGCAGTTCGCCGGACAGGTACGCCACGCCCGGGACGATCTCGTCCGGCGCGAGCCGCCGGAGGGCGTCCGCGAGGAGGTCGACCTTGGCGAGGCGCTTCGAGGTGGCGCCGACGGCGGAGGAGGTGGCGGCGAGGTCGGCGAGGAGCACCTACTCCGCCAGGTTCCGCAGCAGCAGCGCCTCGGCGAGGCAGACCTTGGCGAACTCCCCCAGGTGCAGGCTCTCGTTCGCCCCGTGCGCGCGGCTGTCCGGGTCCTCGACGCCGGTCACGAGGATCGCCGCGTCCGGGAACGCCTCCGCGAACTCGGCCACGAACGGGATCGAGCCGCCGATGCCCATGTGCACCGGCTCGGTGCCCCAGGCTGTGGCGAAGGCGGCGCGGGCGGCGTCGTACCCCGGCCCCGTGGCGTCGATCGCGTACGCGGAGCCGAGCTCGCCGCGGTGGACGGTGACGTGGGCGCCCCAGGGGGCGTTCCGCTCGAGGTGGTCGCGGAGAGCGGCGTACGCCTGCTCCGGGTCCTGCCCGGGGGCGATCCGCATGCTGACCTTCGCGCGGGCGGACGGGAGGAGCGTGTTCGAGGCCTTCGCGGTCGCCGGGGCGTCGAGGCCCACGACGGTCACCGCCGGACGGGTCCACATGCGCTCGGTGAGCGGTCCCGAGCCGATCAGCTCCACTCCGTCGAGCACGCCCGCCTCGGCGCGGAGACGGTCCTCGGTCAGGTCGAGCGGGTCGGCGGGGCCGGTGTGGAGGCCCGGGACCGCGACATCGCCCTTGTCGTCGTGGAGCGTGGCGAGGAGGCGGCACAGGGCGGTGAGCGCGTCGGGCACCGCGCCGCCGTACATGCCGCTGTGGACGGCGTGGTCCAGCGTGCCGACCTCGACCACGCAGTCGACCAGGCCGCGGAGGCTCGTGGTGAGGGCCGGGGTGCCGATCGCCCAGTTCCCCGAGTCGGCGAGCACGATGACGTCCGCGCGGAGCAGGTCGGCGTACCGCTCCAGGAAGGCCCCCAGCGTGGGCGAGCCGATCTCCTCCTCCCCCTCCACGAACACCGTGATGCCCACGGGCGGTGCCCCGTCGAACGCCCGGACCGCCGCGAGGTGGGCCGCGATGCCGGCCTTGTCGTCGGCGGCGCCGCGCCCGTACAGGCGGCCGTCGCGCTCGGTGGGCTCGTACGGCGTGCCGTCCCAGTCCTCCGGGTTTCCGGGGGGCTGGACGTCGTGGTGGGCGTACAGCAGGACGGTCGGCGCGCCGTCGGGCGCCGGGCGGCGGGCGATCACGGCGGGGCGGCCGCCCGGGACGGCGACGATCCGCACGTCGGGCAGGCCCGCGTCCCGGAACAGCCCCGCGGTGGCCTCGGCGGAGGCGTCCACGTGGGACTGGTCGAACCCCGTGACGCTCACGCTGGGGATGCGGACGAGCGCCTCGAGGTCGGCACGGACGGAGGGCAGCACGCGGGTGATCGCGTCGCGGACGGCGGCGTCGGTGGTCATGCCCGGATGGTAGGTCCGTCCGGCGGAGCGCGCGGTCTACCCTTCGGCGGTCCGCTGTCTCGCCCAGCTCCCTCAGGCCGGGGCGCCGGGCGCGACGAACGGCAGCCCCACGGGAGGGCCCTCCTCGACGAGCCGCAGCAGTGCCGTCGTGTCGAGGTGCTCCTCGACGAGGTCGCCGAGCAGGTCCAGCGTGCGTTCCCGGAGGGCGGAGACGGAGGTGGCGGGCGCGGGCGCGAACCCGGTCCGCCCCGCGGACGCCGCGACCTCGGCGAGGAACGCGCGGCGGAACCCGTCCGACTCGAACGCCCCGTGCCAGTGCGTGCCCCACACCGCGCCGACGCGGCAGCCCTCGGGCCGGCCGCCGTCGTACCGGAACAGGGGCTCGCCGCCGTGCACGTGGGCCACGCCGTGGTGGATCTCGTACCCGCTCACCGGCTCTCCGAGCGTGGAGGTGCCGGCCGGGCGCGCGAGGGTCTTGCCGGGCGCGAACGTCACCGTGACCGGCAGCAGCCCGAGACCGTCGACGTCGCCGGCCCCGCTCTCGACGTCGTCGTGGATACGCTCGCCGAGCATCTGGTAGCCGCCGCAGATCCCGAGCACGGGGCGGCCGGCCGCCGCGTGGGCGCCGATCGCCGCGGCCAGGCCGGTCTCGCGGAGCCAGCGCAGGTCGTCCACTGTGGACTTGCTCCCGGGCACCACCACGACGTCCGCGTCCGCGAGGCCGGACGGGTCGGTCACCAGCCGGACCCGTACGCCGGGCTCCGCCGCGAGGGCCTCGACGTCGGTCACGTTGCTCATGCGGGGCAGGCGCGCGACGGCGACCCGGAGCCACTCCGCACCGTGCGGGGCGGCCGGGCGGCCGACGACCCCGTCCCCGCCATACGACAGGGAGTCCTCGGCGTCGAGCCACAGGCCCTCCACGTACGGCACCGTGCCGAGCACCGGGCGGCCGGTGAGCCGCGTCAGCATGGCGAGGCCCGGGGTGAGGAGGGCAGGATCGCCGCGGAACTTGTTCACCACGAAACCCGCCACGAGCGCCTGGTCCTCCGGCGACAGCAGGGCGAGCGTGCCGAACATCGAGGCGAACACTCCCCCGCGGTCGATGTCCCCGACGACGATCACGGGCAGGCCGGCCGCGCGGGCGAGGCCCATGTTCGCGATGTCTGTCGCGCGGAGGTTGATCTCGGTCGGGCTGCCCGCGCCCTCGCAGACGACGACGTCGAACTCGGCACGCAGCCCGGCCAGCGTGTCGAGCACGACGTCCATGAGCGCGGCCTTGTGCTCCCGGTACGACATCGCGGAGACCGTGCCGACGGCCTGCCCGAGGAGGACCACCTGGGACCGGCGGTCACTCCCGGGCTTCAGCAGGACGGGGTTGAAGCGGACGCTGGGCTCGAGACCGCACGCGGCCGCCTGCAGCGCCTGCGCACGGCCGATCTCGCCGCCGTCGAGGGTCACGAAGGAGTTGTTGGACATGTTCTGCGCCTTGAACGGCGCGACAGCCACACCGCGCCGCCGGAGCCACCGGCAGATCCCTGCGGTCAGGAGGCTCTTGCCCGCGTCGGAGGTGGTGCCCGCGACGAGGAGGCCGCCGCTCATCGCGCCACCCCGAGCCGCCGTGCCCGAGCCGCGAGCGTCGCCGGCGCCACGCCCTCTCGCTGATCCCCGGCCGTGAGCGGCGCGCGCCCCATCCCGAGTCGGCGTGCCCGAGCCGCGAGAGTCGCCGGCGCCACGGCGTCTCGCGGTTCCCGGCCCGTGATCGTCCCGTACCCGGCCCCGAGTCGGAGCCGCCCGCTCGCACGCTCCGCGCGGGCCGCCGCGTACAGCCGGCGCCGCGCAGGCCGTGCCGCCACATGCCCTGCCGTGAGCGCGAGCGCTCCCAGCGCCACTGCGCCCGACAACCTCGCGGCGCGTGCCACATCCGCCGGCGACGGGGACGGCCCGTCCCCGAGGTGAGGGCGGTCCTCCGTCCGGCCGGCATACACGTTCCGCCCGCCGAGCCGGACCCCCAGCGCGCCGGCCGCCGATGCCTCGCAGTGACCCGCGTTGGGGCTCGGGTGCGCACGACCGTCCCGCCGCCACACGCGCCACGACTCCCCCCGACTGCCGCCGACGAGCGGCGCGGCCGCCACCGTGAGCAGCGCGGTGAACCGGGCCGGGACCAGGTTCACCAGGTCGTCCAGCCGGGCGGACGCCCACCCGAACCGGGCGTACCGCGGCGACCGGTGCCCCACCATCGCGTCGAGCGTGTTGACCGCCCGATATCCGAGCAGGCCCGGGATCCCGCCGATCGCGCCCCAGACCAGCGGCGCGACGACGGCGTCGGAGGTGTTCTCGGCGACCGACTCCACCGTCGCCCGCGCGAGGCCCGACGCGTCGAGCACCGACGGGTCCCGGCCCGCCAGGTGCGGCAGGCGGGCCCGCGCGGCCGGGAGGTCGGCCCGCTCCAGGGAGGCGCCCATCGCGGCGGCCTCCCGGCGCAGCGTCGTCCCGCCGACCACGGCCCACGTGGCCGCCGCGGTGACGAGGGCCCTCGCCACCGGCCGGCCCCGCGTCGCGCGCTGCAGGGCCACACCGCCGAGGACCGGTCCCGCGACGCAGACCGCGGTGAACACGGCCCCGCGCGCCCGGTCGTCGCGGTACAGCCGCCGCTGCACCGCGCTCACCGCACGCCCGTACGCGGCGACCGGATGAGCACGGCGCGGGTCACCGAGCACGGCGTCGACAGCCGCCCCGAGGACCATCCCGACCGCGAGCGGAACGCTGCCGGACGGCCCGCCCCGGCCGGGCACGGGGAGGCGGAGCTGCATGGCGCCGATCTTCGCACGCCGCCCGGGACCGCCCTCCCTGGCGTCGAGCTGCCGCACACCTCGCCGCCGATCGCCCGGCCCACACCCGGCCCGCCTGCCCGACCGACGCCCGCCGGCCTGCCGCCCGGAGACGCCCGCCCACGCCTGGCCCACCTGCCCGACCGACGCCCGCCGGACTGCCACCCGGAGACGCCCGGCCCACCTGCCCGACCGACCCACGCCCGGCCCGCCTGCGCGACCGACGCCCGCCGGCCTGCCGCCCGGAGACACCGACCCACACCCGGCTCACCTGCGCGACCGACGCCGGGGCCGCCTGCCCGACCCACACCGGCCCCGCTGCCCCGTCGATGCGCAGCCTGCCGTCGGCCCGGTGGACCAGCGGCACTCAGGCCACCACCCTCACCCCCATCGCGTAGTCGGGCTCCACGACGTCGTCACGCTCGTCGTCGGGGCACGACCCGGTGCCGTCCCCGTCCGCAGCCACCTCGTACGTCGGCGCGGGGCGCACAGGCCTCCGGAAGTCGGAGACCCCGCGGCACAGGTCGTGTCCCACGCTCACGGCGTCAATCTCGTACGAGGAGCGCCGCTGCCCCTCGACCTCGTACGAGCGGGTGTAGAGCCGGCCGACCACGATGACCGGGTCGCCCTTGCCGACGCTGTGAACGACGTTCTCCGCGAGCTGACGCCAGCACGCCACCTTGAGGAACAGCGAGTCGCCGTCGGCCCACCTGCCGGACTCCCGGTCGAACCGCCGAGCGGTGGACGCGACCCGGAAGTTGCACACGGACGTCCCGTTCTCGAACTGGCGGTGGGTGGGTGCGTCGACCGCGTTGCCGACCACCGTCACGTACGTGTCGTTCATCTGCGCTCCCCATGTCCCGTGCGCGGCCGGTCGGCCACGCACCTCCACGGTGACGCCATGCGTCCTGCCCGCCGAGGGACGCGGGCGGATCTGTGGACAAAATCGGCCTCTGTGGACAACCGCCGGAACGGCGGGCGCTGTGCTCTACTCGGCAGTGCGTGGCACGGCAGCCCAGCCGCAGCCCTGCCGTACCTCGAGGCTCTACGCCGCCTTGCGCAGCACGATGACGGCGTTGTGTCCCCCGAACCCGAAGCTCGTACTCACCACGACGCGCGGATCCGCCCGCCGCGCGGAGTCACGGATGTAGTCGAGTCCCGCGCATTCCGGGTCGAGTTCGTCGAGGTTGACCGTCGGAGGAAGGAGGCCAGTTCGGAGAGCCTGGACGCACAGCACCGCCTCGAGCGCCCCGGCGGCGCCCATGAGGTGGCCGGTCATGGACTTGGTCGAGGACGTCGGCACCTCGCCCAGCACGGTACGCAGGACCAGCGACTCCGCCGCGTCGTTGAGCTTCGTGCCCGTGCCGTGCGCGTTGACGTAGTCCACATCGGACGGTTCCACGCCGGCGTCCGACAGGGCGCTGCGAAGAGCCGTCGAGGCGGCCAGCCCGTCCGGCCGCGGCGCGGTGATGTGGTGGGCGTCGTTGCTGGCGCCGTAGCCGACGACCTCGGCCAGCGCCTCGGCGCCGCGGGCTGACGCGTGGTCCGCGGACTCGAGGACGAGGACCGCCGCGCCCTCGCCGATGACAAGTCCCCCACGGTGGAGGTCGAACGGCCGGGACGCCCGCTCGGGCTCGTCGTTCCGCGTCGACGCGGCCTTCATGGCGGCGAAGGCCGCGATCATCGATCGGGTGACGGGCGCCTCGGCACCGCCCGCCAGCACCACGTCGGCGCGGCCCAGCCGGATCAGGTCGGCGCCCATGCCCACGGCGTCGGTCCCGGCCGCGCACGCCGTCGTCGGGCACATCGCCTGTCCCCGTGAGCCGGCGTCCTGCGCCACTGCGGCCGCCGCGGAGTTGCCGATGTATGCCGGGACGGTGAACGGGCTGACCCGTCGCCCGTTCGCCAGTGCCTCCACCGCACGCTCGTGCGTCGACACGCCGCCGATGCCCGTGGCGATCATCGTGGCCTGGCGCTCGGGGACCTCCGGCTCGCCGGTCAGACCCGCGTGCGCGCGCGCCTCCCGGGACGCGTACAGCGCCATCTGCGTGAACCGGTCCAGCTGCCTCGCCGGCTTCACGCCGAGCAACTCGGTCGCATCGAAGGCCGTTGCCTGCGCGGCGATCCGGACGGACAGATCTGCCACGTCGAGACCGCTCACCGGCCCGATGCCCGACTTGCCGGCGACGAGAGCGTCCCACGTCGGCATCACCCCGACGCCGAGCGGGCTGACCACGCCGACCCCGGTGACGACCACCCTGTGCATGCCGCACCTCCCGGTCACCAGCCAGCGTAGGCCGATCCGGAACAGGGGCGAGCGGAACACGTGGAGGGGCGCCGCGCCCGTCCCCACGGTGCTGCGCGGCGCCCCTCACGACGGCGGCAGTGTGCGCAGACGCCCATCCGGCACACCTGTGTCTCACGCCGCCGGCGCAGCCCCCGCCTCGGCGCGGGCGAGATCGATCGTGGCGGCCTTGAACCCCGCAGCCGCCACGGCCTGCGCGAGTGGGACACGCAGGTGGACGAAGCCGTCGGATGCCCGCAGGTACCGGGCGAGACCGAGGTGGCCCAACATCCGCACCAGCCGGGCGTTCGTCGACAACCCGGTCGCGGTCAGGTCGGTGAACCCGAGCGATACCGCCGTCCGGATCGAGTGCCTCGCCAGGAGGGACCCGAGTCCCGCGTGCTGGTGGTCGTCCCGGACCAGGAGGGCGATGTCCGCGTCACCGACCTCGTCGCCGGCGGCCACCTGCGTCATGCCGACGATGTCGCCGGACCGCGTCACCGCGACGAGCGCGCAGCCACCCGTCGGGCTCACCAGTGACCGCAGCAGCGCCGAGGTCATCCGCGGCGGCGGGGACAGGTACCGGTCGTGCAGCGAACGAGGCCCACACCGGCTGTGGAGCACCGCCACCGCGGCCGCGTCAGCCGGTTCGGCGGGGCGGATCACGACGACGCGGCCGTTCGGCAGGGCGACGTACGCCGGCTGTACCGGCGCTGCGACGTGAACGAGGGAGTGGGTCATCGGCGTACCTCCTGGGTCCACCAGAAGGTTGACAACCTGTTGTTTCACCGTGGCTACACCGCGGTGACCGTTCCGCGTCTTTCCCCGTCGAGGTCGATCCGGACGTCGGCGCGTCCGGCCGTCGTCGCGACGAGCGCCGCGTTCCTCTCGTCGGAGCCGTGCGCCCAGCGCCGCGCCTCCTCGGCGGTACGGCCGTGCCCCGCGTGCCGCTCCACCAGCCCCTCCCGACGGGTGTCCGGGTCGAGGTCGAGGTACCAGGCCTCGTCCAGGAGGCCGCGTACCGCAGCCCACGGCCCCTCGTCCAGGAGCAGGTAGTTGCCCTCGGTCACGACGAGGGACTCCTCCCGCGGTACGGGGATCGAGCCGGCGATCGCCTCCTCCAGGTGTCTGTCGAACACCGGTGCGTACACGACCTCCTCCTCGCGGGCCCGGAGGCGGCGCAGCAGCGCCACGTACCCGGCGGAGTCGAACGTGTCCGGCGCCCCCTTCCGCCCCGCTCGCCCCAGCCGCACGAGCTCCGCCTGCGCGAGGTGGAAGCCGTCCATCGGCACGTACACCCCGCCGACCGCCGCCACCACCTCCGCCGCGAGCGTCGACTTGCCGCTGCCGGGCGGTCCGCTGATGCCGAGGATCCGCCGGCCGGAGCCGGCGAGGCGGCGGGCGCGGGCGAGCAGCTCGGGATCCACCCGCCGACCGTACGCAACCTCACGCCGGACCCTCGCGCCCCGTACGCAGCCGCCCTGGACCACACCACGGCCCGGTCCGCAGCCACACGTGCCCGTCCGGCGACGGCCCCGCAACGCCCGCTCTATCCTCCTTTCGAGCGCCCGTAGCTCAGCGGATAGAGCAGGTGCCTTCTAAGCACTTGGCCGCAGGTTCGAGTCCTGCCGGGCGCACAGAGCACTCGTCGATCCTCGGCGGCGCAGAAGAGCCGCCGGACGCGTGGTTGTGCAGGTCGGACGGATCGACCAGCGCACTCGTCCGGGTACTTCCTCGGTGCTGCCACGACTCCGACCCTTCCTGGGCTCGGAGTCCCCATCGATCCCCGGGCGGTTCACCACACCCGCGGATCAGCGGGTACGGGTGGGCCGCTGCCGGCGCGGACAGGCTCGGACCATCACGTCTGCTCCGTCGTCGCGACGCGGCACTACGCCGACGCCGTCAGGGTGGCCGAACAGGTGGGCGCCTCCCACTGGGCCGACCGCAGCCGAGATGCCCTCAGGGAGTTGTCCTGCGGTGCGGGGCCGGCTGCCTGTTCGAACGAGCTGTGAAACCGATGCCGGGAGGTCCCGGGTTCAGCGGCCCGTACCCGGACCCGCGCCGGCCACCCTCGGCAGCGCGTCCGACCGCTGGGCCAGCTCGACGAGGGCACGCGCCCGCGCGTACTCGGCCGGGGTGAACGGCGACATCGGCCGCGCCACCACGAAGACCTGCCCCCGGCCGTCGGGCAGCCGCAGGGTCGTACCGGTGTGCTCCGGCGCCTGCCCCGGCTCGGCCGGCATCGCCACCACGCTGCACGGGCCGCACAGGTCGGCGAGGGCCTCGGACAGCGCCTCCGGCACGCTCACGACCCGTCCGGCGAGCCGCAGGACGCGCGTCGGCAGGTCCGCGAGGTCGCGGACGTGGGCCCGGGTCACTTCCGTGTCGGCGCCGTGACCGGTCCGTACCGCCGCCTCGAGCTGGCGCACCCCCATCCACGGCGGCGCCTCCACGACGAACTCGTCCGCCACGCCGTCCACGAGCGGGTACAGCTGGACGCCGAGGATGTTCACCCCGCGCCGGCCGAGCACGGCCGCGAGCCCCGCGAGCTCCCCGGGGGCGTCACGCACCGTGGTGCGGATGCGCCACAGGCCGCCGGTGACGTTCGCCGAGGTACCGCCGGGAACAGCCCCGCGCCGGACATGAACCGCCACCCGGACCGCCGCCGAAAGCAGGACGAGGACGAGGCCGGCGCCGATGAGGAGGAGGGGTCCGTGCTGTTGGTGGCCGAGCAGGGTGGCGAGAAGGTGCGCCGCGCCGACGGTGAGGAACAGGGCGGCGAGCTCGGTGACCTCGTGGGTCCAGGGGCGCGTCGGCATGGGCCCCAGTGTTCGGACGGGCCGTTGCGGAGGCGCTTCCGATGCGTAACGTTTGGTTACCCGTCCGTACGGGTGGCAGAGGGTGCACGGGCACATCGCCTGTGCCAGAGTGTCCGGAACCGGAGGGGGTCGGCGATGACCGGAGTAGTCGTCCAGGAAACCTCGGCGCGGATCGCGGGCGTGGCGGACGCCGAGTCGTTCGTAGCCTCGACCTGTTTCAAGACCGGCCCGCCGCTGCTCCTCGGGGTGGAGCTGGAGTGGTTCGTCAACGACACCCGCCGCCCCCGCACACCGATCACCGCCGAGCGCCTCGCCCGGGCCCTGGGCCCGCACGCGCCGGCCACCGTCTCCCCAGATCCGGTCACGTCCGTCGAGCTCCCGTGCGGCTCCGCCGTCACGGTCGAGCCGGGCGGACAGGTCGAGATCAGCAGCCCACCCGCCCCCGGCCTCACGCAGTGCGTGGAGATCGCGGCCACGGATCTCGCAGCCCTCGCAGCCCGCCTCCGCCCCGACCACCTCGCCCTCGCGGGCGGTGGCGTGGACCGGCACCGGGCGCCGCAGCGCATCCTCCAGCACCCGCGGTACCGCGCCATGGAGTCGCATTTCGATCGCGCCGGCGAGGACGGCCGGACGATGATGTGCTCCACCGCTGCGGTACAGGTGAGTGTGGACACCGGCGTCGACCCGGCCGAGCGGTGGCAGCTGCTCCACAGGCTCGGGCCCGTGCTGGTCGCGATGTTCGCCGACTCGGCCGTCCACGATGGACGGCTGACCGGCTGGCGCTCGACACGGCAGGCGATCTGGGCGCAGGTCGATCCCAGCCGGACACGAGTGCCGTGCACCTCCGGAGACCCCCGCGAGGCGTACTCCCGCTTCGCCCTCGACGCCGAGCTGCTCTGCTGCCGCCGGGACAGCGGCTGCTGGGACGCTCCACACGGGACGACGTTCCGGGACTGGCTGCAGGGTGCGTTCGGCCCGCCGCCCACGTACGACGACCTGGCGTACCACCTGACCACCCTGTTCCCGCCCGTCCGCGCGCAGGGGCACCTCGAGGTGCGGTACCTGGACCAGCAGGCCGGGGACAGCTGGCAGGTGGCGACCGCGGTGGTCGCCGCGCTCGTGGGCGACGCGCAGGCGGCGGACCTCGCCAGCGCTGCCGCCGAACCGGCCGAGGACCGGTGGGAACAGGCCGCGCGCTGCGCACTCACCGATCCGGTGCTCGACCACGCGGCGCGCGTCGTTGCCGACGTGACGAGCAGCGCGCTGTCGAGGCTCGGCGCGACGCCGGAGCTGCTGGACACCGTGGACACGTTCTTCGAGACGTACACCGACCAGGGCCGCTGCCCGGCGGACGACGACCTCGACCCAGGCAGGATCCGGAAGAAGGGACGGATGTGAGCACTCCGCTGGACGAACTCGACGGTGAGGTGCTGCGCAGCCGCCTGGCACACGAGCTCACCCGGACCCGGGAGCGCAGCAGGCTGCTCACCGAGGCCGTGGACGAGGACGATCTCGTCGCGCAGCACTCGCCGCTGATGTCGCCGCTGGTGTGGGACTACGCCCACATCGGCAACATGGAGGAGCTGTGGCTCGTCCGCGACGTGGGCGGGCGCGACCCGGTGCGAGTGGACATCGACAACCTGTACGACGCGTTCCTGCACGCGCGCAGGGACCGCCCGAGCCTGCCGCTGCTGCGTCCGGCGGAAGCGCGGTCCTATGTGGACGCGGTCCGTGCGAAGGCGCTCGACGTCCTCGACACCGTCCCGCTCGAGGGACGACCGCTGCTGGACCGCGGCTTCGCGTTCGGGATGATCGTCCAGCACGAACAGCAGCACGACGAGACGATGGCCGCCACGCACCAGCTGCGGGACGGAGCCCCGGTGCTGCACGCCCCGCCCCCTCCCCCGGCCGGCGAGCGGCCGGCGGCGTCGGAGGTGCTCATCCCGGCCGGCGAGTTCACCATGGGCACCGACACCGAGCCGTGGGCCCTCGACAACGAACGACCGGCGCACCGCGTGCACCTCGACTCCTTCTGGATCGACACGACCCCGGTCACCAACGGTGCGTACCAGGAGTTCATCGCGGCGGGCGGGTACGACGACCGTCGCTGGTGGACGGAGGAGGGCTGGGCGCACCGGCAGCGCGCCGGCCTCACGGCCCCGCAGTTCTGGATGCGCGACGGCGACCGCTGGCTGCGGCGGCGCTTCGGCGTCGTCGAGCCCGTGCCCGCGGGCGAACCGGTACAGCACGTCTGCTTCCACGAGGCCGACGCGTACGCCCGGTGGGCCGGCAAGCGGCTGCCGACCGAGGCCGAGTGGGAGAAGGCCGCCCGCCACGATCCCGCCACCGGGCGCTCGCGCCGGTGGCCGTGGGGTGACGAGGACCCGACACCCGCCCACGCGAATCTCGGCCAGCGGCACCTCCAGCCCGCCCCCTCCGGGGCGTACGCGGCGGGTGAGTCCGCGTACGGCGTCCGCCAGCTCATCGGCGACGTGTGGGAGTGGACGTCGAGCGGGTTCCACGCGTATCCGGGGTTCGCGGCGTTCCCGTACCGGGAGTACTCCGAAGTCTTCTTCGGCGGCGACCACCGTGTGCTGCGCGGCGGCTCCTGGGCGACGGACGCCGCGGCGGTCCGGGGGACGTTCCGCAACTGGGACCACCCGATCCGGCGCCAGATCTTCAGTGGCTTCCGCTGCGCGCGGGACGCCGGGCCGGCGGCGACGGTCTGAGCCATGTGCCGTCACCTGGCGTACCTCGGTGCGCCCCAGGGCCTCCGCGCGCTGCTGCTCGACCCGCCGTATGCGCTGCACAGGCAGTCCTGGGCCCCCCGCTTCATGAGGGGCACCGGGACGGTCAATGTGGACGGTTTCGGGATCGGCTGGTACCCCGCGGACGGCGAGCCGGTGCGGTACCGCCGTGCCGTTCCGATTTGGACGGACGCCAACCTGCCCGCCCTCGCCGCGTCCACTGTGGCCAGTGCCGTGCTCGCGGCGGTCCGCTCCGCCACACCGGGCATGCCGGTGGCGGAGGGGGCGTGCGCGCCGTTCGGGGAGGGCCGCTGGCTGTTCAGCCACAACGGCGCGGTCGGCGGCTGGCCGGACTCCGTGGCGCACCTCGCATCGGCGCTGCCGGTGCGCGACCTGCTCACCCTCGACGCCCCGACCGACTCGGCGCTGCTGTGGGCGCTGGTACGGGCCCGGCTGCGGGACGGGGTCACACCGGACAAGGCGCTCGCCGACGTGACACGCACGGTCGGCACGGCCGCGCCCGGCCGCGTCAACCTGCTCCTCACGGACGGCCGCACGATCGCCGCGACCACGTGGGGCGACTCCCTGTACCACCGCCGTACGCCCGACGGCGTCACCGTCGCGTCCGAACCGGATGACGACGATCCCACCTGGACGGAGGTGCCCGACCGCACGCTGGTCTCTGCCGATCACGCTGGTGTCACGCTCACCCCCCTGGAGTAACGATGACCCACGTCCCCACCGCCCGAGTGCGCGTCGACCGACACCTGTCCGACGACTTCCGCGCCACCACGCTCGCCGAGGACGTCCGGCGTGGACTGTCCGCGACTCCCAAGACGCTCCCGCCGAAGTGGTTCTACGACGAGCGCGGCAGCGAGCTGTTCGAGGAGATCACCCGACTGCCGGAGTACTACCCGACCCGCGCCGAGGCCGGGATCCTGCGGGCCCACGCGAAGGACATCGCCGCCGCGTCCACAGCGGACACGCTCGTCGAGCTGGGCTCGGGGTCCTCGGAGAAGACGCGGATCCTCCTCGACGCCCTGCTGGCGGCGGGGTCGCTGCGCCGGTACGTCCCGGTGGACGTGAGCGCGAGCGCGCTCCTCACGGCGGGGGACGCGATCCTCGCGGAGTACCCGCAGCTCGAGGTACACGCGGTGCTGGCGGACTTCGAGCACCACCTCGACCGGCTGCCCGGCGGAGGGCGGAGGCTGGTGGCGTTCCTCGGGGGCACGCTCGGCAACCTGCTCCCCGGCGCGCGGGCCGAGTTCCTGGCGCGGCTCCGGTCGGGCCTCGAGCCGGGCGACTCCCTGCTGCTCGGCACCGGGCTCGTCACGGACCCGGGCGTCCTGGTCCGGGCGTACGACGACGCGGCCGGTGTCACGGCGGAGTTCAACCGCAACGTCCTCGAGGTCCTGCGGCGTGAGCTCGGGGCCACCGTCGACACCGACGGCTTCGAGCACGTCGCGGTGTGGGACCCCGAGCACGAGTGGATCGAGATGCGGCTCCGGGCGCGTACCGCCCAGCAGGTCGAGATCCCGCCGCTCGGCCTGAGCGTGGACTTCGCCGCCGGGGAGGAGATGCGGACCGAGGTGTCGGCCAAGTTCCGGCGCGAGGGGGTGGCCGCCGAGGTGGCCGCGGCCGGGTTCCGGCTCGGCGAGTGGTGGACCGATCCCGACGGCCGGTACGCCCTCTCGCTGTCCACCGTGACCGGTGAACCGGGCGTGACCGGTGAACCCGGGTCCACCGTGACGGGTGAACCGGACGCTCCTGCCGCGCGGGACGACCGGTAGCCGTAGGCTCACCTCTCGTGAATGACCGTTTGGTATGGATCGACTGTGAGATGACGGGGCTGGACCTCGGGCGCGATGCGCTCATCGAGGTCGCAGCCCTCGTCACAGACTCGGACCTGAACGTCCTCGGCGAGGGCGTCGACGTGGTGATCCACGCCGACGGCGCCCTGCTGGACGGGATGGTGGACGTGGTGCGCGACATGCACGCCAAGTCCGGGCTCACCGAGGAGGTGCGGCGCTCCCCCGTGACGGTGGCCGAGGCGGAGCGGATGGTGCTCGACTACGTCCGGCAGTACGTCCCGGAGCCACGGACCGCCCCGCTGTGCGGGAACTCGATCGCGACGGACCGCGGGTTCCTCACGCGGGACATGCCGGAGCTGGACGCTCACCTGCACTACCGGATGGTCGACGTGTCCTCGGTCAAGGAGCTGACCCGGCGGTGGTACCCCCGGGTGTACTTCGGCCAGCCCCAGAAGGGCCTCGCCCACCGGGCGCTCGCCGACATCCGGGAGAGCATCCGGGAGCTCGAGTACTACCGGCGGACGGTCTTCGTACCGCTGCCCGGGCCGGACGTGGACGAGGCCAAGGCCGTCGGCGCCGCCCTGGTGGCCGGAGGCCACACGCCACCCCCGCCGCAGGAGGACGGTGACGTCGTCGGGATGTGACCACCCGGTACGGAGACGGTCCGGCGACCCGGTACTATGGGTCGTCCCGGTCCGCCGGGGCATGGTGACTGTAGCTCAGCTGGCAGAGCGCCTGGTTGTGGTCCCGGAGGTCGCGGGTTCGAGCCCCGTCAGTCACCCCGGTATACGGAGAAGGGGCGGTCCCGTGCGGGACCGCCCCTTCTGCGTCGCTCACGCCTTGTGGAGGGCGCTGCCCTTCACGTACTGGCTCCACGGGACGTTCCAGTCCGTCCAGCCGTCGGCTGCCTTGACCGTACGGCCGGTGTTGACGATCTCGACGAGGTCGCCCTTCGTGGCGAAGTCGTAGAACCACCGCGCGTTGGCGGGGCTGAGGTTCACGCAGCCGTGGGACACGTTCCGCCGGCCCTGGTCGCCGACCGACCACGGAGCCGAGTGGAAGAACTCGCCGCCCCACGTGTACCGGACGTCCCACTGGACCTTGTCGCGGTAGCCCCCGGCCGAGTCCGCCGGCACCCCGAACGTGCCCGAGTCGAACGTCATCTCCGCCTGCCTGTCCATCACGACGTGCGTGCCTGCCGAGGTCGGCGTCTCCGGCCGCCCGGCACTCACCGGCATGGTCCGGAGGAGGTCCCCGTTGCGGTACACCCGGGCGACGTGCGCGGCGGCGTCCACCTTCGTCACGACGTGGTCGCCGATCGTGAAGCTGACGACGCGGTCCCGCTTGCCGTACGCGCCGTAGCCCATCGGCATGCCGCCGATCGCCAGCCGGAACTTCACCGTGGTACCCGGCTTCCAGTACGTCCGCGGCCGGTAGTGCACCTCGCGGTCGCTCCACCAGTGCCAGGAGCCCTCCACCGCCGGGGTGGACTCGACGAAGAAGCGGCGCTCCAGGTCGGCCCGCTTCGACGTCGGGACGTCGCTCGTGAGCTCGACGACGATCGGCATTCCGACACCGACGGTGTCGCCGTCGAAGACGTACGGGCTGGCGCCGTTGACGACGCGCGGCCGGGACATCGTCGTGAACGCCGAGGTGATGTGCCGGTGCACACCGTTCTTCGTGGCGGTCGCGGTCACGGTGTACGCCGTGGCGTACCGCAGCTGCTTCGCGAAGACCCAGCCGGTGCCGTCCGGATGGGGTTCGGCGGGGACCGTCGTGCCGTCCGGGGACTTCGCCTCGACTGTCTCCACCGTGCCGTCGGTGGTCACCTGGACCTCCGCGCTGGTCAGGACGTCACGGGCGCCGTCCGCCGGTGCCGTGATCGCCACGGCCACCGTCGGGGACGGCGACGGCGACGGCGCCTGGCGGGCCTCCTTGCCCTCCGCCGCCCCGTTGCACGCGCTCAGGAGGAACATCCCGGCGGCCAGCACGGAGGCGGCGGTCGTGTGACGGAGGGAGGCCAAGTGCGCCGTACCCCGCATGTCGAGCTCCGATCGTTCGGTCGAGCACCACCAACATGGTGCCTCACGTGATCAGATCGTCGTAGGCAGTACCCGACTGAAGCCCGACGGCGAGGCGCGAGGGGGGTGGTCCGAGGGACCCCGGAAGCCCTGCTATCGTTTACCCCCGTTGCTCCGGCAACGCGCGCCGTTAGCTCAATTGGCAGAGCAGCTGACTCTTAATCAGCGGGTTCGGGGTTCGAGTCCCTGACGGCGCACCACCATCCCAGGTCAGGGCAGTTGACCTCTCCCGGTGGTTCGGCCGCCCACCATCAACCCCATTCGGGGTGCCCGACGCAGCCTCTATGGCCGCGGCCGCGCGCTGGCTCACCTGCTTGCGCCCGAGGTATACGTCCTGCGTCATCGACGGCCGCGCGGCACGGCCCGACCAGGGCGAGGCCGCCGTCCCGGTACACGCCGAGGGCGTCCATGCTCCGGCAGTGGTCGGGCGCTCCGCCGTGGCACTGCCGGTACTTGCCGCAGGAACGTGGTCATCCCGCCGCGGCTGGTAATCCGCGGCACCACCGCACCACCCGACGGGACTGATCCGCTGCTCGATCGGGCCGTCCGAGGTGCCCGAGGTGACACCCGCTCGCAACGCCTCCGTCGTGCGCCGCGGCGTTACGGTGCCGACCGGAGGAAGGAGTGCCCATGCGGCAGTGGGACCGGGACCGCCCGTCCGAAGAGGAGCGTGCGCGGCACCCACGGTCACGTGAGGTCGCGCCCGTCGCCGAGCCCTGGGCGCCGTCGTCCCGCGGCAGGGCCGGCGCGGGCGCCTCGCGTGCGCTCCTCGCCCTGCAACGAGACGTGGGCAACCGT
>DASWRY010000024.1:0-59767 GCA_036402915.1 Mycobacteriales bacterium | reverse complement strand
AGGGGGTGGCGCAGTCGCAGCAGGCCGTCGGGGAGCTGGCCCGGATGTCCTCGGACCTGCAGACCGCGGTGTCCCGCTTCCGGTACTGAGCCGAACCGCCGACGGCGGAGGGTGCCCCACCGGCCCCTCCGCCGTCGGCGTTCACACCGGCCGGGACGCGGCCAGCTCGAGCGCCGCGAGCAGTGCCGCCGGGTCGTACCCGGACGCGAACTGCACACCGTTGACGAAGAACGTCGGCGTGCCGCCCACGTGGCTCTCCACGCCGCTGCGGAGGTGCTCGGCCACGCGCGGCGCGTACACGTGCCCCAGCAGCTCGTTGGCGAAACGGTCGGTGTCCGCGCCCACCTCCGCGGCGTACAGCACCAGGTGTTCCGCGTCGAGGGCACGCTGGTGCGTGAACAGCTCGTCGTGCATGGCCCAGAACGCACCCTGCTCCCCCGCGGCCTCGGCCGCCTCCGCCGCGGGTTCGGCATGCGGGTGCACGTGCATGAGCGGGAAGTGCCGGTACACGAACGCCAGACGGTCCCCCAGCTCCGCGCGGATCGCCTCGACCCCCGGGTACGCGGCGGCGCAGTAGGGACACTCGTAGTCGCCGTACTCGACCAGGACCGCCGGGGCTTCCGGTCCGCCCCGGATGTGGTCCCACGACGGGGAGACGGGCCGGGCCAGGACCGCGCGTTCCCCGTCCGGCTGCCCGAACGCGGTCACGACGCCGTCCCCGCCATCGGGCTGATGAGGGCGCGGTACTCGTCCGGGAGCTGCGCGACGACGTCGTCGAACTCGCCCGGCGTCACCGCCTCGCGCACCGTGGCCATCACCGCGCGGACGCCGCGGGTGGCCTTCTCGCGGTCCACGTCCGCGGCCGACGCCACCCGGGCGAGGAACTCGTCCGGGCCGAACCGGTGCCCCTCCGGAGACGCCGGCTCCATGCACGCCTTCAGCTCCTGCGGGAGCTGGGAGGCGAGGTCGTGCGGTTCACCGCCCGCCAGCCGGTCGGCCAGCGTCCGGAGCGTCTCGCAGGCCAGCGTCTCCGCGAGGTCCTTCGGGACCTCCGCTCGTTCGGCGACGTGGTTGATGAACTCGCCGTGCTTCATGTCCGGGCCTCCTGTGCGGATGGCGCCGGCGACCGTCACCGGCGCACCCTCCGGGAGTACCCGTACTCGGGGTCTACAAGCGCGCCAGGATGTCGTTGATGCGTTCGGCGAGCCGGATGTCGAGGTCCGTCACCACGTCGCGGGAGTGGGTCCACAGGGTGAGCGTGAGGTCGCCGTCGTCCCGCCGGAGCTGGGCGTGGTGGTTCAGCTGGTCCTCGGCGCGGTGGATCGCCTCCACCACGGTCGGGTCCGCGCCGGGTGGCAGCGTGACGGTCCGGGTGAGCCGGCGGGTGTTCCCCCGCCAGCCGGGGAGCCGGGTCAGTACGCCGGTGAGCTCCTCGGCGGAGAGCTCGGCAGGCGCTGCCGCGGCTGCCGGGGTTGCCGCGGCAGCGGGCGCCGCCGGGCGGTCCGCGTCCCGGGGCGGCTCGAAGAGGACCGCGAACTCGTGCGGCAGCGCCCGCCGCAGCGTCCCGGCGAGGCTCGGCTCGGCGGTGCAGAGGAACGAGATCACGGCCTGGCTGTAGTACCGCGCCCGCTCCGGGGTGGTGTCGACGACGAACGCCACGAACTGCAGGAACCGTCCCAGGTCCCCGCCCACCGTCGGGCGTGGGGACTCCACGACGTACCGCAGCTCGGTGGGGAGCACCTGGGCGATCGCCTCCCGCTCCGGGACGCCCACCCAGTGCGCGACGCCGGCGAGGACCGCCTTGATGGCCGACTTCACGTCGTCGGGCTCGCCCAGTCGCGTCCGCTCGGCCACGGACTCGACGATCTCGGGATACCGGATCACGGGCCTCACCGCCTCTGCCTCACGGCCGACGGTACAACGGACACGCCTCCCTCCGGCACTCCCCGGAGAGGGGTCAACCGGCGTCGCGGGTGCCGTCTGCCGGGGGTTTTCCGACCCGGCGGTCGAAGCGCCGGATGATCCGCCGTGGCCGCGCGTCCAGCAGCGCGCGGTAGAGGTCCACGTGCTCGGCGACCATGCGCGTCGTGCTGAACCGCGCGACGGCCGTCGCGCGGCACGCAGCGCGGTCCAGGGCGGCGGCCGCGCCCAGTGCCTCCGCGAGCGCGTCCAGGTCCGTGCGGAGGTACCCGGTCGTGCCGTCGTCGACGATCTCCGGCGCCGCGCCCGACGGGGTCGTGACGACCGGGGTGCCGGTGGCGAGCGCCTCGATCATCACCAGCCCGAACGGCTCCGGCCACTGGATCGGGTTGAGCAGCGCGACGGCGCGGCCGAGCAGGTCGTACTTCACCGCGTCGCCGATCTCCCCGACGTACTGCACGTCGCCGCCGAGCAGCGGGGCGATCCGCTCGTCGAAGAACTCCCGCTCCTCGCGCATCCGCATCTTCGCCGCGATCAGCAGCGGGACACCGGCCCGGCGGGCGACGAGGACCGCCTCGCGCACCCCCTTGTACGGGCTCATCCGGCCGAGGAAGCACGCGTACCCCCCGTCCCCCGGGCCGCACGGGACCACGTCGACGTCGATCCCGTGGTGGATCACCCGGGCGATCTGCACGCCGCGCGCCGTCGCGGCCTGGTGGTGGGAGATCGCGACGATCGTGACGTCCGGGCCGGCCTCCCGGTAGAGCTCCCCGAGCCCGTACAGGAACGTCCCGTGGTTCGTCGTCACGATCGGCAGGCCGGTGGGGCGGTTGCGGTACAGCGGACCCGCGACCGTGTGGTCGTGCACCAGGTCGAGGTCCGCCATCGCGGTGTACGCCGTCCGCACGTGGCAGAGTTCCGCCACGGTGTGGTCGGTGAGACCGGCGTCGATGGCGCCGGACGGCATGTCCGGCAGGCGCGGGACGGGGCAGGTGCTCTCGCCGGAGGCCGCGAGCAGCACGTCGTGGCCGTCGGCGGCGAGCCCTCGCGCGAGCCTGTCCACGACGGCCTCGATGCCGCCGTACGCCGGGGGCGGCACCGGGAGCCAGGGCGGTGCGATCACGCCGATGCGCATCTAGAACCCTCCGGAGGGGCGGATGTCGGCGAGGCGCCCGCGCGGCGTGCGGACGACCTCGACGTCCGCGGGGAGGCCGGTGATCGTCGCGCCGTCACGCCCGACGGACAGCGTCGCGCGACTCGCGCCGACGCGGAGGTTGTGGATGGTGACGGGCCCGTACCGGTCCGGCCACGCGGGCGCGAACCAGACCTGATGGCGTGGTACCCACGGGTCCACGCCGAGGAGGGCGCGCATCAGCTGGACCGGCGTCGCGGCGGCCCACGCCTGGGGCGAGCAGGAGGTCGGGTACGGCAGCGGCGTCGGGTACTCGCCGCGGTCGAACCCGCAGAACAGCTCCGGCAGGCTCCCCTCGGACAGCGCCGCCGCGTCGAGGACGCCGGTGGCGATGCGCTGCGCCTCCTCGACGAAGCCGTACCGCATCAGGCCGGTCGCGACGATCGCGTTGTCGTGCGGCCAGATCGAGCCGTTGTGGTAGCTCATCGGGTTGTACGCGCCCATCGACGACGCCAGCGTGCGCACTCCCCAGCCCGCGAACATCTCCGGCGACAGGAGGTGCGCCGCCACGCGGGCGGCCTTGTCGCGGTCCACGATGCCGGTCCAGAGGCAGTGGCCGATGTTGCTGGTGAGCGCGTCGATCGGGCGCTTGTCGCCGTCCAGCCCGATCGCGAACCAGCCGCGGTCCTCGAGCCAGAACTGCTCGTTGAAGCGCCTCTTCAGCTCGCCCGCCTTGTGCCCCCAGTGCTCGGCGCCCTCGGCATCGCCCGCCGCGTGGGCGAAGTGGGAGCGGGTCAGGTACGCGGCGTAGGTGTACCCCTGCACCTCGCACAGCGCGATCGGCGGCTCGGCGATGCGGCCGTCGGCGTAGTTGACGCCGTCCCAGGAGTCCTTCCAGCCCTGGTTGCGAAGGCCCTTGGAGGTCATCCGCTGGTACTCGACGAACCCGTCGCCGTCGCGGTCCCCGTACCGCTCGCACCAGTCCAGCGCCCGGTCCGCGTGCGGCAGCAGGGCGTCCACGCGTTCCGGGGCGAGACCCCAGCGGCGGAGCTCGCCCAGCACCACCACGAACAGCGGCGTCGCGTCGGCCGTCCCGTAGTAGACGCTGCCACCGCCGTGGGAGAGCGGGAAGTCGAGGCCGAGGCGGGTCTCGTGCAGGATGCGGCCCGGCTGCTCCTCGGTGCGTTCGTCCACTGTGGATCCCTGCTTCTGGGCCAGGGCCTCCAGAGTGCCGAGGGCGAGCGTCTGGTCCAGCGGCAGCGCCATGTACGAGGACAGCAGCGAGTCCCGCCCGAACAGCGCCATGAACCACGGGGCGCCCGCGGCCACCGCGACGGACTCGGGGTGGTCGGGGTCGAAGATCCGCAGCGCCCCGAGGTCCTCCAGGCTCTGCGTGAGTGTCCGGAGCAGCTGGCCGTTGTCGGTCTCCACGTACGGGCTGCCCTCGCGCCACGTGCGCAGCCGGCGGGCGGGCTGGGCCTCCTCGAGCGGCATGCCGACGGGGAACGTCCCCGCGATCTCCACCCCGTCGATGCTGGGGTTGACGAGGACACTCGTGCGCCAGTCCCCGCGGGCGGGCAACGTGACCGCGAACTCGAGCCGGTCGCGTCCCGCGTGGGCGCCGTCGGCGTGGACACGGACACCCCGCCGCTGCTCGCCGTCGTGGAAGCCGATCGTCAGCGCGTCGCCCTCACACGACGTCGAGACCTCGCCACGGAGCTCGAACCGGCTTTCCTTGACCGCGAACAGGTCCGCGAAGTCCGCCGCCACCTCGAGGCTCACCGTGGTGGTGACCGGCGTCCCGCCGAGGTTGCGGAGACGCAGGTCCTCCCGCATGCCGTCCCCGACGAACCGCACGCGCTCGAGCAGCAGGTCGGACCCCGAGCCGGGGGAGGCGACGCGGGCCACGAACATCCGGCGGTACGGCTCGTCCGGGACGACGGTGAGCACCTGCGCGGCCTCGCCCCCGATCCGCAGCCGCCAGTGCGACAGGATCCGGGTGTCGCGGAAGAACAGGCCCTGGGGCGAGTCGGCCCAGACGTCCCCGGTCCGGCCGGAGATGCAGAACGTCGACCCCTCGACGAGCGTGACGACACCCGCAACGTGGACCGCCGGCTCTCCGTCGACGAGGTCGGGCTGCGCGCCCGGGCCGACATGATCGGTCACGGCGGCTCCTTCGCCGGCGTGGGGTGGGTGTCATCCGCACGTTACGACGTTCGGTGGGGAAACGCTGTCCGGAATGTTGCCGATCCCGCAGGTCCGGGCGTCGCCGCCGGTTGTGCGGCGGCCTCCAGGCGCACCACGACCGACTTCGACGTCGGCGTGTTGCTCACCTCGGCGGTGCTGCCGAGCGGCACCAGGACGTTCGTCTCCGGGAAGTACGCGGCACAGCAGCCCCGCGCCGTCGGGTACGCCACGATCCGGAAGCCCTGCGCCCGCCGGTCCGCGTCGCCCGCCCACTCGCTCACGAGGTCCACCATCTGGCCGTCGGTGAGCCCGAGGTCGGTGAGGTCGCCGGGGTTCACGAACACGACGCGCCGTCCGGACGAGATGCCGCGGTACCGATCGTCCAGCCCGTACACGGTGGTGTTGTACTGGTCGTGCGAGCGCACGGTCTGCAGGATCAGCCGGCCCGCCGGCACCCGGAGCACCTCGAGCGGGTTGACGGTGAAGTGCGCGAGCCCGGTCGAGGTGGCGAACGTCCGGGCGTCGCGAGGCCCGTTCGGCAGGGCGAACCCGGTGTCCAGGCGCGCGTTGAAGTCCTCGAACCCCGGGATCACCGCCGCGATGTGGTCGCGGATCACGCCGTAGTCCGCCTCGAACGCCGCCCAGTCGACGCCCGACCGCGCGCCGAGCACGGCCCGGCCCAGGCGGGACACGATCGCCACCTCGCTCAGCAGCTCGGACGACGCCGGGGGCAGCGAGCCCCGCGAGGCGTGCACCATGCCCATCGAGTCCTCGACCGTGACGACCTGCCGGCCACCGGCCTGCTCGTCCCGCTCGGTCCGGCCGAGCGTCGGCAGGATCAGCGCCTGCGTGCCGGTGACCGCGTGCGACTTGTTGAGCTTGGTGGAGATGTGGACGGTCAGCCGGCAGCCGCGCAGGGCCTCCGCGGTCACGTCGGTGTCGGGCGTGGCGCTGACGAAGTTGCCGCCGAGGCCGACGAACACCGTCGCCCGCCCGTCCCGCATCGCCTCGATCGCCTCGACGACGTCGTACCCGTGCTCCCGCGGCGGGTCGAAGGAGAACTCCGACCCGAGCCGGTCGAGGAACCACGCGGGTGGCTTCTCGTCGATCCCCATCGTCCGGTCACCCTGGACGTTGCTGTGCCCGCGGACGGGGCACACGCCCGCGCCCGGGCGCCCGACGTTCCCGCGCAGCAGCAGGAAGTTCACGACCTCGCGGATGGTCGGCACCGAGTTCTTGTGCTGGGTCAGCCCCATCGCCCAGCAGACGACGACCGACTTCGCGGCGAGGACGTGCCCGGCCAGCTCGGTGATCTCCTCGCGGGTGAGCGCGGTCGCCTCGAGCACGTCGTCCCACGAGGTCGCGCGCACGTCGGCGGCGAACTCGGCGAACCCGTGCGTGTGCGCCGCGACGAACCCGGCGTCCAGCACGGTCCCCGGCGCGCGGTCCTCGGCCTCGAGCAGGAGCCGGTTCAGCGCCCGGAACAGCGCCAGATCGCCGTTCAGCCGGATCTGGAGGTACTGGTCCGCGAGCGTGGTGCCGCGGCCGAGTACGCCGGAGGCGTTCTGCGGGTTCTTGAACCGGATCAGCCCGGCCTCGGGCAGCGGGTTGACGGCGATCACCTTCCCGCCGGCCTTCTTCGTCTTCTCCAGCGCGGAGAGCATGCGGGGATGGTTCGTCCCCGGGTTCTGCCCGGCCACGATCACGAGGTCGGCGGTGTGGATGTCCTCGAGGGACACCGTGCCCTTGCCGATGCCGAGGGTCTCGGTGAGCGCGGACCCGCTGGACTCGTGGCACATGTTGGAGCAGTCCGGCAGGTTGTTCGTCCCGAACTGCCGGACGAACAGCTGGTATGCGAACGCGGCCTCGTTGCTCGTGCGGCCGGACGTGTAGAACAGCGCCTCGTCGGGACTGTCCAGGGTGGACAGCTCGGCGGCGAGGATCTCGAACGCCCGCTCCCACGAGACGGCGGTGTAGTGGTCCGCGCCCGCCGGCTTGTGCATGGGGTGCGTGAGTCGCCCCTGCTGGCCGAGCCAGTAGTCCGACTTCTCCGCGAGCGAGGACACGCTGTGCCGCGCGAAGAAGTCCGGCCCGACGCGGCGCCGGGTCGCCTCCTCGGCGACGGCCTTGGCGCCGTTCTCGCAGAACTCCGCCGCGTGCCGGTGGCCGCCCTCCGGCCACGCGCAGCCCGGGCAGTCGAAGCCCTTCTTCTGGTTCACCGCGGTGAGCGTCAGCAGGGTCCGGGCGACGCCCATCTGCCGGTATCCGTGCGCGAGCGACGAGCGGACCGCCGGCAGGCCTGCGGCGTACGACTTCGGCGCCGTGATCGTCAGGTCGTCCGGCACGTCATCGCGGGGAGGGCGGGTGGGCACTCTGCTCCTTGGGTTCGACGGGCCGCACGGCCCGGTAGTACAGGTCGAGGCACAGCATCAGCTCGGTCTGTGCCACGCCGGTGAGCGTGCGGATCTCGGAGTCCACGAGTCGCATGACGTCCTGCGCGTTGCGGCACACGGCCTCGACGAAGATGTCGAACCGTCCCGCGGTGGCGACGACGTAGGTGATCGAGGGCAGCTTGGTCAGCGTCTGCGCGAGGTCGTTGATGCTGTGCCCGGGGGCAACCCGGATCGCGACCCAGATCTGGACGGTGAAGCCGAGGCTGCGCGGGTTCGCGATCGCGGTGATCCGGATCGTCCTCTCCGCGAGCATGCGGGTGACCCGCTTGCGCACCTGGGACTCCGAGATGCCGAGCTGGTCGCCCACGACCCCGAACGGCAGCCGCCCGTCGGCGGACAGCTCGGCGACGATCCGGCGGTCGGTGGCGTCGAGCGCGGGACGAGCCTCGGCGACACCGCCGTCGCCCTTCTGCTGCGCGGCCTCCCACACGGGCTCCTGGTAGTGGAGCTGCAGGTACGGGAACACCTCCGCGGACCGCACGCCCGGCGCCCGGACGATCGACTCGTCCACCACGGTGAGCAGCTCGCCGGTGTCGCGGCAGAGCACCTCGACCACCGCGTCGTACCGGCCGGTGGTGATGACCGCGTAGTCGACGGACGGGAGGTCCACGATGGACTCCACGAGCGGGCGGATGCCGCGGCGGCCGTCCACGTTGATCCCCACGAGGGCGGCGACCGTGTAGCCGAGCACCCCCGGGTCCGCGACCGTGGTGATCTGGATGACGCGGCTCTCGAGCAGCTCGTTGACGCGCCGCCGGATCGTCTTCTCCGGGACGGAGAGCTCCCGCGAGATCGCGGCGAACGACTGCCGGCCGTCGGTCTGGAGCAGCCGGATCAACGCTCGGTCCAGCTCGGACAGGACGACGGCGCCGTCGTCGTCCCCCGCCGGGAACGACGCGTGCAGGAATCCGGACACGACGTTCTCGGGCCCCCGCATGGCTGCCAAGATAGCCGGTGGGTGGTCCCGGCCGTTCCGGGAGCTAGACACCGGAACGGCCGGGCACCTCTTCGCCGGCCCGTCCCTGCACGAGCCGTCCACCTTGCTCGTGCACGAGCCGTCCACCTCGCTCGTGAACGAGCCGTCCACCTCGCTCGTGCACGAGCCGTCCACCGAGGTACACCGCGTCGACCTTCACGTCGAGCAGCTCGTCCGCCGAGCACGCGAAGGGATCACGGTCCAGCACGATCACGTCCGCGAGCTTGCCCGCCTCGAGGGAGCCGTACCGGGACCCCTCGCCGAGCGTGTGCGCGGCGTTGATCGTGTGCATGCGCAGCGCCTCCGCCAGGGTGATCTCCTGGTCGGCGTCGAGCGTGTCGCCGAGGAAGGACTGCCGCGCGAGGCAGTTCCAGATGCTGAAGAACGGGTTCGTGGCGTTCTGCTCGGAGCCGATCCAGACGTCGGAGCTGCCGGTGATCGCCCAGCCCTCGTCGAGGAGGCCCCGGAACGGGAACCGCCCGAGCGTGCCGTACTCGCCGAGGTAGGTGGGGAAGAAGTCCCCGAACGTGTACAGGAACACCGGCTGCGGGACCGGGATGATCCCGGCCTTCCGCCACAGCGCGGTCTGCGACGCGTCGGGGAGGAAGTTGCCCGCGTGCTCCACGCGCGGCGCCGGGGCGCCGGGCTGCGGGCCGCCCGCGGCGATGATCGCCTCGCAGACCTCCTCCTGCGCGCGGTCGCCGTTCGCGTGGATCGCGAGCTGGAGCCCGGCGGCGGCGGTCTTCCCGAGGGCCTCGGCGATCTGGTCGGCCGACAGCGCGACCTCGCCGCAGTGCGAATGTTCCATGTGGACGTACGGCTTCTTCACCGCGGCGCTCGCGGCCGAGTACCCGCCGTCGGAGAACATCTTGACGCCGTGGATCTTCAGCAGGTCCTCGCCGGACCGGAACGTCGCCCAGTCGCGATACGCGCACGCCTCGTCGAGGCTCACCGTGCCCGGCGCCCACAGGTAGATGCGCAGGCGCGAGCCCAGCTCGCCACCCGCGTGCAGGCGGTCCATCTCGCGGAGTCCCTCGACGGTCTCGGAGATCTCGCCGATCGTCGTGACGCCGTTCGCGGTGAACAGGTCGCGGACACCCTCGCGGAGCGCGTTGCGCAGGCCGTCGCCGGAGAGCTTCGGCAGCGGGAGGAGGTTGTCCATCTCCTTCACCACGCCGCTGGGCTCACCGTCGGCGTCACGCTCCACGGTGGGCATCCCGGTGATGCTGTAGTCGGCGGCCCGGTAGTCCCGGTCGATGCCGGCCCGCTCGAGCGCCCTCGAGTTCAGCACGCTGACGTGCCCACCGGCGCGCACCACGATCGCGACGTCGGTGGACACCGAGTCCAGCTCGGCGCGCGTCGGCAGCCGCTTCTCGGCGAGCTTCTGGTCGAAGAAGAGGTTCGCCTGCCCGACCAGCCAGCCGTCGACCGCGTCGCCGAGGTGCGACCGGAGCTTGGCGAGCACGGCCGGGACGTCGGGGCAGCCCGGCGCGCGGCAGTCGACCGTCTGGTACGTCGTGCGTGCCGCGACCTCCATGTGCGCGTGGACGTCCACGAAGCCCGGCATGACCGGGGCGTCGCCGAGGTCGCGCACGACCGTGTCCGGCCCCACGTACGCGTCGTACGCGCCCCGGGGACCCGTGGCGACGATCTCGCCGTCGCGGACCGCGAGGAAGCCGGCGGACACGGGGTCACCCTCGGTCATCCAGATGACGCGGTTCGACGCCAGGACCAGGTCAGCGTGCATGTCGGGGGGCTCCTTCTACAGGTCGCGGACGATCGCGAACGTCTTACGGATCGTCTCGGTGATCCGCCACCGGCCCGTCCAGCCGTCCGGGAAGAACACGGCGTCGCCGGCCCGAACGCTCCACGTCACGCCGTCGTCGCCGATCAGCTCGGCCGCGCCGGCGAGGATCTGGGAGTACTCGACGTACCCGCGGTGGTCGGACCCGAACTCGCCGGGCGTACACGTCCAGACGCCGAACTGGTGCCTGCCGTCGTCGAACGTGTGGGCGATGGCCGCCTCGGGAGCGCCCACCAGGGCCGTGGGCACCGGGGCGGGCGTGGGCAGGGGGGCCTGCAGGCTGTTCTGTACGAGCACGGGTGAGCCCTTCGACGAGCCGACGGGGTCTGTGACCGTTCACAGCCCCGCAACGCGGCTCAGAGGACCGTAACCAGCCGAACGCAGCGCGTCAACGACGGAATCCGGCCCATTGCGGGGGCGAGCGACCGCATGTGTCCGATCTCAACGCAGATGGATGCGATTCCCGGCCACAGAAGTAGCCGTTCGGCCGAGATCTCGCCAGCCTGGCGTCTACAACGACGATTTCGGTCCTTGACAGTGATCCACGTGACTGTTTACGGTCACACCAACGAGGCCGAGAGTGATGGCGGCCTCACTCCGAGTCTGTTCGGGAATACGCGCGGTGCGGCTCTCGCACCGTTTCGACACCGTGTCTGGTCCGTGGGAGGGCGTTTCATGTCCGGAGTTCGTCATGCAGAGATCGCCGGAGGCGGCCTCGGCGGTCTGACCGTCGCCACCGCGCTGGCTCAGCGTGGCTGGAGCGTCCGCGTCCACGAGCGTGGCTCGGAGCTGCGTGAGATCGGCGCGGGCATCTTCATGTGGGAGAACGCGGTCCGCGTGCTCGAACAGATCGGCGCGTTCGACGAGGCGCTCCACCGCGCCGAGCGTATCGAGAGCTGGCGGCTGTTCGACGAGCGGCAGCGGCCGATCCAGGACGACTGGATGAAGTCGGACGACGTCCGCCTCTTCACCGTGCTCCGCACCGACCTCCACCGCGCGCTCGGCAACGCCGCGAAGCGCGCCGGCGTCGAGATCCTGACGAACTCGATGGTCTCGGGCGCCTCCGAGGACGGCGAGATCTTCTTCGAGAACGGCACCTCGTCGAAGGCGGACCTCATCGTCGGCGCCGACGGCGTCGGCTCGGCGGTCCGCAACTCGGTCGGCCTGAACATCGTGGTGAAGGACCTGATGGACGGCTGCAGCCGCCACCTCGTCCCGCGGCTCCCGCAGGACCCGGTGAACCACGCGCTCGAGTACTGGAACGGCGGCCGCCGCGTCGGCATCACGCCGGTCTCGGACGAGCAGGTCTACATCTACACCTGCTGCCCGTCGACCGATCTCGCCGGCCGCGAGCGTCCGTTCGACGTGGAGTCCTGGAGCGAGTCGTTCCCGCACCTCCGCCACTTCTTCGCCCGGATCCCGAACGTCTCCCGCTGGGCCTCCTTCTCGGACGTCCGGTGCCACGGCTGGGTGAAGGGCCGCGTGGCCCTGGTGGGTGACGCCGCGAGCGCGATGTCCCCGAACCTCGGCCAGGCGGCCTGTCTTGCCATGACCAACGGCTACGGCCTGGCCATGATGCTCGAGGGCGTGACCGACGTCCCGTCGGCCCTCCTCGGCTGGGAGGCCCGGCAGCGGCCGGTCACCGACGCCACCCAGAAGTACTCCCGCCTCTACGGGAAGGTCGGCACCCGCTGGCCTCGCCCGCTGACCGACGTGCGGTCCGCGCTGGTCTGGGCGGCAGGCAAGTCCCGGCCGTGGCAGGCGAAGGTCAACGTCGCCGCCCACCAGGGTGCCGAGCTGGTCGGCCGGCGCACGCCGTCCGCCTGAACCCCTCAGCTCAGCCCTGCACCACCCGATGAGCACTCCCGCGGGCCCCGCGGGACATCACCATGGAGATGACCATGCCGAGAGGTAAGGCGAAAGCGGCAGCAGTACTGCTCGCCGTGTCCGCGCTCCTGCTCACCGCCTGTGGCGCGGGGAGCAGCGGGGACCGCGTCAGCAAGTACGAGGCAGGCAAGCCGATCGCGGGTTCCACGGAGGGCACCTTCAAGGCCACCGCGGACCAGGTCCGCGCCGGTCTGGCGAAGGACGCCTGGTGGTACCCCAGCCTGTTCGTGGACTGTGACGCCCCGACGACGGACAAGAAGGGCTGCACCTCGCAGCAGCGCACGGAGGGCGTCTACAACGCCATCCCGTCCGACTACGTCAGCACGACGTGGAAGATCTGCTTCGCGATGCCGCACGTGGCCGACCCGTACTGGGTGGCGGCGGACTTCGGTGCCGTGAAGGAGGCCAAGCGCCTCGGCGTGGACCTCGACGTGTTCGAGGCCGGTGGCTACACCAACCCCTCCAAGCAGCTGAACCAGATCGACGACTGCGTCGCCGCGGGTGCGCAGGCCGTCGTCATCGGCGCGATCAGCTTCAACGGGCTCGACGCGAAGGTCGACCAGCTCGTGAAGCAGGGCATCGTCGTCATCGACGGCCTCAACGGCATCGCGAACCCGAAGGTCCAGGGCCGCGCGGTCCTGAACTGGCGTGAGATGGGTGCCGCCGCCGGCAACTACCTGGCGAAGCAGGGCACCACGGAGAAGGTCGCCTGGTTCCCCGGTCCCCCCGGGGCAGGCTGGGCCGAGGACGCCACCGCGGGTCTACAGGACGCCCTGAAGGGCAGCAAGGTCACGGTCGCCGAGACGAAGTACGGCGACACCGCGAAGGAAGTGCAGCTGAAGCTGCTCGAGGACACGATGCAGGCGAACCACGACGTCACCGTCATCGCCGGCAACGCGGTCGCGGCCGAGGCCGCCGTCGCGGGTGGTCTGGCCGGCAAGAACACCAAGATCATCGCCGACTACCTCATCCCGTCGACGTTCGCCGAGATCCAGAAGGGCAAGGTCACCTGCGGCGTCTCCGACCAGCCGGTGATCCAGGCCCGGATGGCGATCGACATGGCGGTCCGCCTGCTCGAGAAGATCCCGCTGGACGAGAAGGCCGCCCGTGCCTTCCCGGCGCCGATCCTGGTGTGTGGCCCGGGCGCCGGTGCCGACGCCAACCTCGCCTCCTTCATCCCGGAGACGACGTTCGCGCCCGCCGGCTTCACCCCGGTCTTCAGCGTCCGCGGTAAGTGAGTCGAGAGAGAAGATGACTGTTCACGAGGAGGGCGTGGTTCTGCACGCCGATCGGATCACCAAGCGGTACTCGGGGGTCAAGGCGCTCGACGCGGTCTCGTTCGACCTGCGCCGTGGCGAGATCCACGCCCTCCTCGGGGAGAACGGCGCCGGCAAGTCGACGCTCATCAAGTCGATCGCCGGGTCCGTGCGGCCCGACGAGGGCACGATCTCCATCGACGGCATCGAGGTCGGGGTCCTGACCCCGACCTCCGCCGCCGCCCACGGCGTCGGCACCGTCTTCCAGGAGATGAGCCTCGTCAAGCACCTCTCCGTCACGGAGAACATCTACCTGGGGCGCGAGGAGCGGAAGGGTGGCCTGCTCGACAAGCGGGCCATGCTCGCCGGTGCCCGCGAGGCACTCGCCCGCGTCGGGGTCGACCTCGACCCGCGGACGAAGGTCTCCGGCCTGTCCCGCGCCCAGATGCAGCTGGTCGAGATCGCCCGGGTGCTCCACCGCGAGTCCGCGATCCTCATCATGGACGAGCCCACGGCGTCGCTGAGCCTCGGTGAGACACGGCGGCTGTTCGTGCTGCTCAACGAGCTCCGCGACCGCGGGATCGGGATCATCTACATCTCCCACCGGCTCGCCGAGATCAAGGAGCTCGCGGACCGCGTCACCGTGCTCCGCGACGGCGCCGAGATCGGCACCATCCCGATCGAGGACGTCACCGACGACACGCTCGTCGAGATGATGTCCGGCCGGACGCTCGAGAAGCTGTACCCCCGGATCGAGTCCAACCCGGGTGCGGTCCGGCTCGAGGTCAAGGGCCTCACCAACTCGCTCCTGCGGGACGTCTCGTTCGAGGTCCGCGCCGGCGAGATCGTCGGGATCGCGGGCCTGGTCGGCTCCGGCAAGTCGGAGATCGGCCGCGCGTGCTTCGGCCTCGAGCCGCTCGACGCGGGCACCGTGGAGATCGACGGCAAGACCGTCGCGAAGCCGAGCCCGAAGAAGGCCATGCGGCACGGGATGATCTACTACCCGGCCGACCGCCACGTCGAGGGCCTCGTCACCACGGCCACGCTGCGGGAGAACATCACGCTGCCCTCGCTCGCGCTCGGCTCCACCGCCAAGGGCGGGATCGTCGACCGCAAGGCCGGCACCCAGCTCACGAACAGGGTTGTCGAGGCGCTCTCGATCAAGCCGGCCGACCCGGGCCGCACCATCATGGGGTTCTCCGGGGGCAACCAGCAGAAGGCGCTGCTCGCACGGTCCTTCGCACGGAACTTCCCGGTCCACGTCTTCGACGAGCCGACCGTCGGCATCGACATCGGCGCGAAGGCGGATGTGTACCACCACATGAACCGGCTCTGCGAGGAGGGCGCCGCCGTGGTGCTCATCTCCTCCGACACCGAGGAGATCCTCGGCATGTCCCACCGGATCTACGCGGTACGTGAGGGGCAGGTCGTCGCCGACCTGCGTGGTGACGAGGTCACCGAGGAAAACGTCGTCCGCGCGTTCTTCGGCTCGCGCGATTCTTCAGGGAGTGTGCACCGTGACGCTTGATGTCGACCAGCGGTCGTCCGCGCCGGACGCCGCGGTGTCCGGCACCAACTCGGCCCCGGCCGCCGCGTCCGGCTCGCAGCGGTTCACCGCCGCGCTCCTGCGCGTCGGCCTGCTGCCGGTGCTGCTCGTCGTGGGGATCGTGATCTTCACGTCCCTCGAGCCCCGGTTCCTGTCGTCGGTGAACGGCACGAACATCGGCCGGCAGCTGTCGTTCCTGCTCATCGTGACGATGGCGCAGATGCTGGTGCTGCTCACCGCCGAGATCGACATGTCGGTCGGGTACACGATCGCGCTCACGAGCGTCGTGTCGAGCAAGGTGATGGTGGACCACGGTGTCGTGGCCGGCGTCGTCGCCGGGCTCCTCGTCGGCCTGGTGATCGGCCTGTTCAACGGTGTCATCGTGGCCCGGTTCCGGGTGCCGTCGTTCATCGTGACGATCGGCTCCGGCGCGATCGCCTTCGGCTCCGCGCTGATGCTCTCCGACGGCAGCCCGATCAGCGGCCTGCCGGGGAAGTTCACCGAGACGCTCGGCGCGACGTCCCTCGGCCCGGTGCCGCTCTCGTTCGTCATCTCGCTCGTCGTGTTCGCCGTGCTGTACCTGGTGCTGAACTGGACCACGATCGGCCGGTACTTCTACGCGGTCGGTGGCGGCGAGAACGCGGCGCGCCTGGTGGGTGTGCCGGTGTTCCGCAGCAAGGTGCTCGCGTTCGTCCTCTGCAGCGTGCTGACCTCGCTCGCCGGCATCCTGCTCACGGCCCGCGTCTCGTCCGGTGAGGCCAACCTCGGCTCGGAGTACGTGATCCTCTCGATCGCGGCCGCGGTACTCGGCGGCACGTCGTTCTTCGGCGGCGAGGGCAAGCTGGGGATCGTCGCGGTCGGCGCGCTGTTCCTGGTCGTGCTGTCCAACGGCATGAACCTCATCCGGGTGTCCAGCTACACCCAGCAGGTCGTCCTCGGCGTCCTGCTCGTCACCGCGGTCGTGATCGACCGTCTGCGGAGCCGGACCGGCGCCCGCTAGTTTCTCGAGTGTGCGGCTGGGCCGGAATTCCCCCTCCGGCCCGGCCGCGTTCCATCTTCTTCCAGGGAGAGTGCGGCAGCGATGACCGACGTGCAGGGTTTCTGGCTGGCGGGCCGACTGGTGACCGGCGAGCGGACGCTCGCGGTGCACCACCCGTACGACGCCCGCGAGGTCGCCACGGTGTCGGTGCCGACCGACGCCCAGGTGGAGGAGGCCGTCGCCGCCGCGGCCGCCGTCGCGGCAGAGGCCGCGGCGCTGCCCGCGTACGTCCGGTCCGACGCCCTCGCGCACGTCGCCGCCGCGCTCGCGGACCGCGCCGAGGAGCTCGCGCGGCTGATCACCGCCGAGAACGGCAAGCCGCTGAAGTGGGCGCGCGGCGAGGTGGCGCGCGCCGTCTCGACGTTCCGCTGGGCCGCCGAGGAGGCGCGCCGCTGGTCCGGCGACGTCCAGCGGCTCGACACCGAGGCGCCCACCACCGGCCGTCTGGGGCTCACGCGGCGGTTCCCCCGGGGGCCGGTGCTCGCGATCGCGCCGTTCAACTTCCCGCTCAACCTGGTGGCCCACAAGGTCGCGCCCGCGATCGCGGTCGGCGCGCCCATCGTGATCAAGCCGGCGCCGAAGACCCCGCTCTCCGCGCTCTTCCTCGGCGGGATCCTCGCCGAGTGCGACCTGCCCGCCGGAATGTGGTCGGTGCTGCCGGTGCTCGACGACCAGGCGCCCGCGATGGTCGCCGACCCGCGGCTGCCGGTCGTGTCGTTCACCGGCTCCGGGCCGGTGGGCTGGGGCATCCAGGCGTCCGTTCCGCGCAAGCACGTCACGCTCGAGCTCGGCGGGAACGCCGCCGCCGTCGTCTGCCCGGACTGGTCGTCCGATGCGGACCTCGACGTCGCCGCGACCCGCATCGCCCTGTTCGCGAACTACCAGGCCGGCCAGTCCTGCATCTCCGTGCAGCGGGTGTTCGCCGACCGCTCGGTGTACGACGCCCTGGCGGCCCGCGTCGTCGCGGCCGTCGAGGCGCTGAGGACCGGCGACCCGTGGGACGACGCGACCGAGGTCGGCCCGCTCATCGACGAGGCCAACGCGATCCGCGTCGAGGAGTGGATCGCCGAGGCGGTCGCGGGCGGCGCGACGCTGCTCACCGGCGGCACCCGTACCGGGGCCACCGTGGCCCCGGCCGTGCTCACCGGCGTCCCGGCCTCGGCGAAGCTCTCCTGCGAGGAGGTCTTCGGACCGGTCGTCGTCCTCGAGGCGGTGGACGGCGTGGACGAGGCGTTCGCGCGCGTCAACGACTCGAGGTTCGGCCTCCAGGCCGGGGTGTTCACCCGGGACGTGCAGGTCGCGTTCCGCGCCCACCGCGAGCTCGAGGTCGGCGGGGTG
This sequence comes from Mycobacteriales bacterium, assembly GCA_036402915.1. Lineage (GTDB taxonomy): Bacteria > Actinomycetota > Actinomycetes > Mycobacteriales > HKI-0501 > JAVEDU01. Next base: position 42,229 of record DASWRY010000024.1, on the reverse strand, counting down.
GTGATCGGCGACGTGCCGTCGTACCGCGCGGACCAGATGGCGTACGGCGGCGTGAAGGAGTCCGGCGTCGGCCGCGAGGGCGTCCGGTACGCGATGGACGACTACACGTACGAGCGGGTGCTCGTCCTCACGGGCGTCGACCTGTAGGCGGCGAGGTAGCACTCCGCGAGCAGGAGGAACAGGAACGCCTCCGTGCAGCGGGAGCCGTACCTGCCCACCTCGGTCCCGCGCGTGACCGCGAAGATCCCCGGCAGGGCGACGAGGACGACGTACCAGGCGTAGCGCAGCCGGTCCCGGCTGCGCGCGTCCGGGTCCAGCGTGCGGCGGTCCACCACGTCGAACGCGAGCGGGGCGAGCACGACCGCCGCCAGCATCTCGGCGAGGTCGACGACCTCCACGTCCCGGCGTCCGAGGACGATCACGGCCAGGGCGGCCGCCGACACGGCGTACGGCACCCACCGCGGCAGCGGCCGCCGCGGCTGGACGTACGGGACGAGGAGGGCCGCGGCGAGGAAGCCCTCGTTGAGGGTCCGGAACCGGCCGGGGAGGTCCGTCGCGATCAGCAGCACGCCGACGGCCGCGCAGAGGGCCGCGAACGCCAGCGTCACCGGCCACTCGGAGCGCCGGCCGGCGAGCCGCGGCCGTACCCACTGGATCCACGGCACGACCAGCAGGGCCATGACGAAGCCCTCGCTGTTGTGCTCCACGCGTACGGCGACCGGCCGGGGGAGCACCGCGGGGAGCACCTGGAGCAGGATCGCCGCGAGCACCACACCCAGGCCGGCGTAGAAGGCCATGCCGAGCGCCGTGCGGCGTTGCACGCGCGGAGCGTACCGGGGGTGCCCGACCCGGGGCCAGATACCGGGATCGACGGGACCAAACGACCGCGCGGGCACGGCCGCACAGGGGCCGTGCGATCCGGCGCGCTGTGGGACGATACGCGCGCCGCCGATCGGGTGACCGCCCCGCTCGGACGGGAGATCCCCTGCTCAAGGGCACTGTGGGCGCTGCCGAAAGACCCGGAACAGGAGAATCGGGGCTCGAGGGGGGCCGGAACGATGGCGGAGCGGGAGACCTCGGGGATCACCACCCGGCTCCTCCTCCACTATGTCCGCGGCAAGGCCGGCGACGAGGCGGTGGCCGAGGTGGTCCGGCGCTCCGGCGTGGACCGCACGATCGCGGAGCTCGAGAACGAGGTCAACTGGACGAGCTACGACGACAAGATCCGGCTCTTCAAGACCGCCGCCGTGGTGCTGGGCGACACCGGCGCGATGTTCGAGATGGGCGCGACCGCGCTCCGGCAGGGCGTGAACAGCTCCCTCATCCTGCTGCTCCGCGCGCTCGGCTCGCCGCGCCAGGTGTACCGGCAGGTGCCGCGTACGTCGCCGAAGTTCTCCTCGGCCGCCGTCATGGACGTGCTCGAGTCCGGCCCGACGCACGCGCTCGTCCGGTACCGCCTCCGCCCCGGGTACACCCCCCACCGGCTCGACTGCTCCTACACCGAGGGCCTGCTCGCCGCGGTGCCCGAGCTGTTCGGGCTCCCCACCGCGCACGTGGTCCACGACGAGTGCCAGTCGGAGGGGTTCGACTCGTGCCTGTTCCACGTCACGTGGTCGCGCTGGTCCCGGCTGCCGTGGCGGCGCCGGTGGATGCGGGGCTCGACCGACGCGGAGATCGTCGCCCTCCGCGGCCAGCTCCAGGCGCTGCAGTCGGCCGCCGCGGACCTCGCCGACAGTGCGGACCTCGACGGCGTGCTCGCCCGCATCCCCGAGCACGCGGCCTCGGCCGTGCTGGCCCAGGGGTACCTGCTCGCGGTCGACCCGCCCGCCGGCGGGCCACCCCTCGTGCACAGCGCGGGGCTCGAACCGGAACGCGCCGCGGAGCTCGCGGCCGCCCTCCTCCGCGGCGAGGACCTCGGCCCCGAGGCGGTCGTGGTCGACGTCGCCTCCAGCCGCAGGCGGCACGGGCGGCTCGCCGCGCTGTACGCGCCGGGGCACCGCGGGATGGCCGACGAACGCCAGCTGCTCGGCGCGTACGCGGGCCACGCCGCCGCGGTCCTCGACCTGCACATGGCGCTCGAGGACAGCCGGCTCGAGGCGAGTCGCGCGCGGGCGCTGCTCGCGCTGTCCCACGAGCTCGCGGGCGCGGACGAGAGCGGTCAGGTCGCGGACCTCGTCGCCGCCGCGCTGCCGGGCATCGTCGGGTGCGACAAGTCCGCGGTGCTGCTCTGGGACGCCGACAACGGCGTGCTGCGGCCCGTGGCGGTATACGGGCTGACGCCGCAGGAGGCCGAGGTCCTGATGACCGTGACGATCAGCCCGTCCGACACGCCCGAGCTCATGGACCTGCTGGCGCGCCTCGAGCCGCTCGTGCTGGCGCACGAGACGGTCACCGAGGGGCTGCGCGCGCTGCTCGGGGCGCTGCGCATCGGCGGCGTGCTGGTCGTGCCGCTGCTCGCGGGCGGAAGCCTGCTGGGGGTGACCGTCTCGGCGTGGGGCCACGAGGAGGTCCCGGCCGAACTGCTCCACGAGGCGCTCGTCCGGATGCGCGGCCTCACCGACCAGGCCGCGACCGCGCTCCAGAAGGCCCGCCTGGTGGAGGCCGTCCGGCACCAGTCCCTCCACGACGCGCTCACCTCGCTGCCGAACCGGGTCCTGTTCGCGGATCGGCTCGAGCAGGCGCTGCGGGGCAGCGCCCGCACCGGGGGCGCGGCGGTGCTGTTCTGTGACCTCGACAGGTTCAAGCAGGTCAACGACGTCCTCGGGCACGCCGCGGGGGACGAGCTGCTCCGGCAGGTCGCCGCGCGGCTGCGGGGTGCGCTGCGCCCGGGTGACACGGTGGGCCGGTTGTCCGGCGACGAGTTCGCGGTCCTGCTGCCGGGCGTCACCGACGAGGCGGCCGCCGACGAGGTGGCGCGCCGGGTGGTGTCGTGCTTCGACGAGCCGTTCCGGATCGAGGGGCGCCAGCTCCGGGTGACGACCAGCGTCGGCGTCGCCGTGCACGACGGCCCGGACGGGCGGCCCGACTGGCTGCTCCGCGCCGCGGACGCCGCGATGTACGTCGCGAAGCGCCGCGGCCGGAACCAGATCGCGTACACCGAGGCCGGGGTGGGCGGGGGCCTGTCCGCGGGGCCGTCGCTCGAGGAGGAGCTCGGGGAGGCCGTCGAGGCGGGGCAGCTGCGGCTCGTGCTCCAGCCGGTCGTCGACGTCGCGGCGGACCGCATCGTGGGCGCGGAGGCGCTGCTGCGCTGGGAGCACCCGCGGCTGGGCCTGCTCGCGCCCGGCAGCTTCGTGCCGCTCGCGGAGGAGAACGGCCTGATCGGTTCGCTCGACCTGTGGGCGCTGCGCGCGGCCTGCCGGGAGGCGGCGCGCTGGACGCTTCCCGCGGTCGGGCCCGCGCCGCATGTCGCGGTGAACCTCTCCGGCCGCACGCTCGGGGACCCGGCGCTCGTGGAGGCTGTGCGCACGGCGCTGGTCGAGTCCGGCCTGCCGCCGGAGCGCCTGCAGCTCGAGGTCGTGGAGAGCCGCTCGCTGGTGGACCTCCCCGGCGTGGTGGACCGCCTGGCGGCGATCCGGCACCTGGGCGTACGGGTGGCGCTGGACGACTTCGGCACCGGGTTCTCGACCCTGAGCTGGCTGCAGCGGCTGCCGGTGGACCGGATCAAGGTGGACCGGAGCTTCACGGCGATGCTGCCGCAGGACCACGCGTCGGAGGCTCTGCTGCGCGGGGTGGTCGCGCTCGGCGAGGAGCTCGGCGTCGAGGTGGTCGCCGAGGGTGTGGAGACGGTGGAGCAGCTGGCGACGATCCGCAGCGCGGGCTGTCACCTCGTGCAGGGGTACCTGCTGGGGCGGCCGATGCCGCCGGAGCAGCTGCGGACGTTGCTGGCGGACGCGCAGGGCCGGGAGGCCACGCCGGTCTGAGGCCACGCGGGTCCGAGGCCACGGGGGTCTGAGGCCGCGCCGGTCCGAGGCCATGCCGGTCCGAGGCCACGGGGATCTGAGGCCATGCCGGTCCGAGGCCACACCGGTCCGAGGCCACGCGGGCCGGCGCCTCCCGCCGCCCGATATGCCCGGTACCGTCGCGCTGAGGCGCCGCCTGATTGCGCTCCGCGTCGACACGCTCGCCTTTCACCCGGCTGTCACGAAATCGTTGCCTCGATCTCGCGGACCGACTTGGTCGCATGGTTCACAACGGGACATCTCTGCCCCTACGTTGTCTTGAGCACCGGCCGTCTCAGAAGGAGGGTTGGGGCTGGAAACGGCGCGGGCCCGGCCGTGCGCGGCGTGCGGTCGGAGGCACCGGCGCCGGCCGTCGCGGGCGCCGAGAGACGGGAGGGACGTGCCGATGTCCACCTACGCACCCACGCTCGCGCTGATCAACTGGGGCGCCGTCCGCAACGAGCTCACCGGAGCACTGACCGTCCTCTCCCTCGCCGTCGTCGGCGTGGTGATCTGGTCCGCGGTGTCCGGCAACATCAAGAAGGTCGTCATGATCATCGGGGGCGTGCTCGGCGCGGGCGTGGTGGCCACCCTCCTCGGCCTCATCATCGATCCGGCCCAGACACAGGCGCTGTTCCGCGGCTTCTTCAGCTAGATGGCGACCGTGTACGCCGCCGGCCCGCGCCAGGTGGTCCAGTCCGACGACTGGATCACGAAGTTCCAGGGGACCTGGGTGTCGACCCAGGGCAAGACGATGTTCGTCCAGGCGCGCTACGTCGCGTGGGTCGTCTTCGCGTTCGTGTTCCCCGCGGTACTGCTGGTGGACTACCTGTTCACCGGCTCCGTGTCGTTCCTGCCGCTCACCGACGCGTCGATCGCCGTCCTCGTCACGTACGGCATCGCCAACCTGACCAACGGCGAGGTGACGCTGGCGCACGCGGGGGTCTACCTGATGCGGTGGAGCCGTCAGCTGTACACGCACACCCGTTCCCGGACGTGGGGCCGCCCGGCCACCCGCGTCTGCCGGGACCGCGTCCGCGTCCAGCTGCTGACCGTGCCGCTCCCGGTCCCGCCCGGGGGTGGGGAATGACCGGCGGGTCCGACCGGCCGCTCGCCGCCACGGTCGCGCGGGAGACGACACCGCTCGCGCTGCGCGGGGTGTACGACTTCCTCACGTGGGACGACCGGACCGTGTTCGCCTGGTACCGCCTCGACCCGCAGCGGTGGAGCTTCCTCACCACCGACGACCGCCGGGCGATCCTGTCGGAACAGGCCACGGGCTACGGCGACCTGCTGGGCCGGCAGATGAAGCTCCGCACCACGTTCCGGCCCTACCCGGCGTACGCGTGGGCCGAGCAGATGGACTACCGCACGCCCCGCCCCATCGACGGGGCGGCGTTCGACGCGCTGCTGTCGGAGTCCCAGCGACTGCTGCACTCGATGGACAACAGCGAGGCGGAGCACTACCTCGGTATCGAGGTGGGCGCGCGCGCACCCGTGGACCGCCTGGCGGCACGGCTGAGGCCCGAGTCCCTGTACCGCCGCTGGGGCCTCCACGAACGGACCGTCCGCCGCCTCCGCGAGGACATCGCGCTGGTGGACCGCGCGGTCGTGCACTCCGTCGGCGGCCGCCGGGTCACGCCGCAGGAGCTCGACTGGCTGCTCGACCGGTCCCGCGCCCTCGGAATCCCACCGGTGGTGCCGCCACAGCCGGACCCGTCGGGGCTGTGGACCTCGAGCGACCTCCACGCGTACACCGACGGCGTCGAGGTGCAGGAGACGCCGTTCAGCCCGTACGTCGTGATCCGGGACCGCCGCGGTACGCGCGATGTCGAGCGGTACGTCACCGTGCTGACGCTGGGCCGCGTGGACGCCGTGGAGTGGCCGCCCGTGGACCTGCCGCTGCTCGCGGTGCCACTGGCGTGCGGGTTCCCCGTCGAGCTGTCGATCACGGGCAGCCTGCTCACCGGGAAGGCGGTGTCCCACAACCTGCGCCGCACGATCACCCGCATCCACACCCAGATGGAGGACTACTCCGACGCCCGGATGACGCCGCCGCCGGGCATGCACCACCGCGCCGACCACGCCCGCACCGTCGGCGAGGAGCTCGAGTCGCCGGTGGACTCGACCGCGGGACGCTGGCGCGGCTGGGTGCGCTTCGCGGTCTCCGGGTCCACTCCGGAGGAGACCGCCGACCGTGCCGACCGGCTGCGGAAGGCGTTCGCCCGCCGGCACGTCCCCGTCGTGCGCGAGCCCCAGTGCCGGGAGCTGGTCGCGGAGTTCGTCCCGCACGAACCGGTGGCGTACGGGTCGTACGTCCGGCAGTGGCCGGCGCGGATGTACGCCGCCACGCTGCCCCAGGTCACGAGCTCCATCGGCGACCGGCGGGGCTTCGTGATCGGCCACACCGTCGTCGGTCCACGTCGTCCGGTCATGGTGGACCCGAACTACGGGCCGATGGAGCTGTCCGCGCCGGGGCTCTGCCCGGTGATCGCGGGCCTCGGCGGCGGGAAGTCGTTCCTGCTGGGACTGATCGCCGAGCAGGCCGCCACCGCGGGCATCGGGACGACGATCCTCGATCCGTCGCAGGGCGCGTTCGCGCGCCTGACCCAGGTCGAACACCTGCGGCGCGGTGCCCACCTGCTGGACCTGGCGTACGGCAAGGCCGGCTCGATGTCCCCGTGGGCCGTCATCGCCGACCCGCGGCGGGACCACTTCCCGCCCGGCAACCCGGGCGAGGAACAGTGGAACGACGCCCGTGCCGAGGCCTCGCGCGAGCGCATGGTGCTCGCGGAGGACGTGTGCCGTGCGCTGCTGCCGCCCGACCTCGCCAACTCCGGTGACGTCCGACTGATGCTCACCGACGCGGTGAGCGCGGTGGGGGGCGTGCCGGGATCGAGCCTGTTCGATGTCATCGAGGAGCTCGAGAAGCTCGGCGACCTCGCCTCCCGGGTCGGGCGGCACCTGCGGAACCTCGCCGACTACCCCCGCGCACGGCTGTTCTTCGACGCCGGTCGCGTGGAACCGATCGACGAGACGCTCGTCGTCGTGACGTTCTCCGGCCTGGTGATCCCGCAGCTCGGCACCGACCGGACACAGTGGACGACCGAGGAGCAGATCGCCGTGCCGCTGCTGAACCTCGCCACCGCGCTGACGTTCCGCCGCGTCGCGCGCAAGCCGAAGGACGAGCGGCACCTGGCGATCTTCGACGAGCTGGGGATCCTGGAGCAGTTCAGCTCGTTCCGCGCGGTGTTCACCCGCTTCTCGCGGGACTCCCGGAAGCTGAACACGTTCGTGGGCAAGGCCGACCAGACTCCGCACGGCATCGCGCGGCTCGGCCTGCTGCCGTTCGTCGGGTCCGCGTTCGTCGGCGTCGCGGACTCGGACGACGCGGCGATGGGCTCCCTGGACATCCTCAAGGTCAAGCCGGACCCCGCGTACGCCGACGTGATCGCGCGGCTGCCCCGGCCGCAGCCGTCGCGCCCGCTGCCGTACCGCGACTTCATCTACCGTGACGCCACCGGGGTGGTCGACCGCATCCGGGTGCGGGCGGACCACCGGCCGGGGCTCGCCGAGCTGCTCGACACGACGCCGCGGCCCGCGGAGTCCGGCGGTCGCATCCTGTCCACACTCGACGGCCCCCAGCCCCTGCCGCGAGGAGGCGGTGAGGCCGCATGATGCGGCGCACGGCGCTGCTGCTGCTCGTCGTCGTCGCCGTGCTCACCGGCACCGCCGGGACCGCCGGGGCCCTGTCGCTCGGCACGGACTGCAAGGAGCCGCCGTCCGCGGTCGCGCCGGGCAACCCCATCGGGGGGAACCCGGCACAGGGACCGACGGGCGGGGACCCGTTCGCCGCCCGGGCGCAGACGACCGTGTACCGCGAGTACGGCCTCGTGGTCCCGAGCTGGACGACGTACGACCTGGGCTGCGGCCCCGCGCTGTCCCGTGACCCCACGGCGGTCGTGACGACGTTCTTCGCGAACGGACTCGAGGCCGTACCCACCATGATCGGCGGGACGATCATGTCGGCCCTCGCCCACGGCGTGCTCGGCTGGACCGGCCTCGAGGCGGTCGACCGGTCGCTCGGCCAGGTGTCCGCGGACCTGCGCGACGCGGTCTGGGCGGACGCGGTCGCGATCGTCGGGCTGCTCGTGATGGTCTGGTGGGCGTACCAGCTGCTGCGCGGCGACCTGCGGCGGCTCACCCTCGCCACGGTGTACGTCGTCTGCGCGGTGGCGTTCTTCGCGCTGCTGATCGGGTACCCGCAGAAGGCGGGGTCCTTCTTCGACGGGGCCATGCGGTCGGCCGTGGGGACGGCGTACGGCGTGCCGTCCGAACCGGGCGCGGCCGGCGCCGGACCCGCCGCGGCGGACAGGCTCATCGGCGGGCTGTACGAGTCCGCGAGCTACCGCACGTGGTGCTGGGGGATGGTCGGCACGGACACCCGGGTGGGCGCCCGCTACTGCGCCCCCCTGTGGCGCGCGACCCACTTCAGCTACGCCGAGGCGCGGCAGCCCGCCGACCGGCAGGCGGCGCTGCGCAAGGGCAAGGCGTCGGACTTCGCGGCCCTCGCGGACGGGCTCCGGCGCGAGAACCCCGGCGCGTACCAGATCCTGCAGGGCAAGGACTGGGTCGTCCGCAGCGCGGCGGCGGGTCTGTCCGCGGCACTGTGGATGCTGCTGTCGTTCTACCCGGTGTGGGGCCTCGGGATGGTGTTCGGGTCCCTGCTGCTGTTCCGGCTCACGGTGGCGCTCGCGCCCGCGCTCGGGCCGGTGTTCCTGCACCCGGCGATGGCGCGGTCCGCGAAGGCGATGGCGAACGTCCTGTTCGGAGGGATCGTCAACACGGTGATCTTCACGTTCGCCACCGCCGTGTACCTGCGCCTCGCCGCGTCGCTCCTCGCGGACGGCGCCGGACTCGATCTGCCGCTCCGGCTGGCGCTGCTGCTGATCCTCACGGTCGCGCTGTGGGTCCTCACCAAGCCGTGGCGGCGGCTGACCGGGATGGGCCGGGACCTCACCCGCGTGATCGACCGGGCCGGGTACCGGGTGAGCGGCGAGGGCATCCGGGACGCGGCCGCCGCGGCGGCGCGCGGGGCGGCGTCTGCGGGCGCGGTCGCGGCGGGCGCGGGGTCGGTCATGACCGCACTCACCGTGGCCGAGATGGCGGACGGCCGCGACGGGGGCCCGTCGCGGCACCAGCCCGCGCGGCCCGAGGTCACCTCCGCGCCCGGCACCGTCTACGTGCCCTCCACCCGCGAACCCGCGGGCGGCGCCGTTCCCGCCGCGCTGCCGTCCGGCGTGGACGGTGGGCCCGCGGTCGGCCCGGGCTCTCCGGGCTCGCGGTCTCCGGGCTCGCGGTCCCCGGGCTCGCGGTCCCCGGGCTCGACGTCCCCGGGCGGGTGGACGGACGTACCCCCCATCGGTCCGCCGCTGCGGCCCGCGACCGCCGTGCTGACCGAGGACGGCGCCGAGGTGTACGCGATCTACTCCGCCAGCGACCACGCCGTGCACCCGCAGTTCCTGCCCGAGGAACCCGCCGGGCAGCCCCCGCCGCCGGACGGCGCGCCCCCGATGTACCGCAGGGGAACGGAGGCGTAGTGGGGCTCCCGGTGTTGGGAGGGCGCATCCTCGGTGGCGGTCCGCCGCGCCGGCTGCTCCTCTCCGTGGCCGCGGTCGCGGCGATCGTGGGCGTGGTGTTCGTCGTCCGGCCCGGGCTGGACCACCGGAGTGCCCGCCCGGGACCCGTGGTGCCCACGGTGGACATCCGGACGACCGACCCGGCGGGCGGCGAGGACTCCGGCGGGCTCTACACCCCCACGATCCGGCCGTCGGCACGGGCGCTCGCGACCGAGGTCGCCACCGGGTTCGTCACGGCGTGGGCGCGGCCGTCGCTCCCACCCGAACGGTGGTGGGACGGGGTCGCGCGGTACGCCGAGCCGGGGTACGCCCGGCTGCTGCGCACGGTCGACCCGGTCACCGTTCCGGCCACCCGTGTCACCGGCAGCGCCCGGGTCGTCACGGCCGAGCCGGGCCTGCTCGTGATCGACGTACCGGCCGACACCGGCACGTGCCGCGTCACCGTCGCCGACGCGTCCGGGACCGGCGTCTGGAAGGTGACCACCCACAGCTGGATCCCTCGGGACCGGCCGTGACCCGGGGGCGGGTGATCGCCGCGGTGGCCGGCGGCTGCGTGGTCGCGCTCGCGGTCCTCGGAGCCGGCGTGGGGGCGACGGTGCTGATGCTGTTCGGCGGTGCCGCGTCGCTGACCGGGGGCGAGGGCGACTGCGGGTACGCCCTGCCGGGCGGCGACGTGGTGCCCTCCTCCGTCGGCACCTGGTCGGCGGGACAGGTTGCCCTCGCCGGCACGCTCGTCGGCGTCGGGCGCGCGATGGGCGTCCCGCCGAGGGGCTGGGTCGTCGCCGTCGCCGCCGCGATGCAGGAGTCGGGCCTGCGCAACCCGGCGGGCGGTGACCGGGACTCGCGCGGCGTGCTGCAGCAGCGGCCGTCGATGGGCTGGGGTACCGCCGCGCAGCTGGCCGACCCGGCGTACCAGGCGCGGAACTTCTACACGCGACTGCTGCGCATCGGCGGCTGGGAGGCGATGCGGCTCACCGACGCGGCGCAGCTCGTCCAGCGTTCCGCGACACCCGAGGCATACCAGCGCTGGGAGGCCGACGCGGGGGCCGTCGTCGCGGCGATCTCCGGGGTGTCCTCGGTGGACGTCGTCGGCGCCGGCTATCCCGCGGCGCCGTGCGGACCGGCGATCCTCTCGGTACTCGTCCCACCCGGGACGTGGACACGGCCGGCCGACGGGCCGATCGGCTCCGGGTTCCGCACCCCCGACCGGCCGCACCACGACGGCGTCGACATCCTCGCCCCCCGGTTCGCCCCGGTCCGCGCCGCGGCGGCCGGGCGGGTGGTCACGGTGGAGTGCAACGCCAGCAGCGGTACCTGCGACCGCGACGGCGGCATGTCGGTGCAGGGCTGCGGCTGGTACGTCGAGATCCTGCACGCGGGGAACGTCGTCACGCGGTACTGCCACCTGGTGCGGCGGCCCGAGGTGTCCGTGGGCGAGGAGGTCCAGGGCGGCCAGGTCCTCGGTTTCGTCGGGTCGTCGGGCAACTCGAGCGGTCCGCACCTGCATTTCGAGGTCCACGTCGGCGGAACGGTCGCGACGTCGGCGAACGCGGTGGACCCGGCGCGGTTCCTCGCTGCCGCGGGCATCCGTCTCGCGGGCGGCTGACGCCTGCGCCTACGGCCGCACGGGCATCCCGAGGGCCCGGGAGATGCCGCGGGCCGCCGCCCGGACGACGGGGACGAGCGCGCTCGGCTTGGCCTCCCCGGCTCGGACCACGACCGAGACCGCCGCCACGACCGCATCGCCCGCGCCGTAGACGGGGGCCGCCACGGAGACCGCATCCATCTGGACCTGGCGGTCGCTGAGGGCGACCCCGGTGCGCCGGATCTCCGCCAGCACCTGGCGGAGCTGCCGCGCCGACACGATGGTCCTCTCGGTGAAGCGCTGCAGCGGGGACGACAGGACCTCCTCCTGGACGTCCGCGGGGGAGTGGGCCAGCAGCACCAGCCCGACGCCCGTCGGCGGCATCGGGAAACGGCCGCCGACGCGGGTGAAGACGGGTACCGCGGTGCGGCCGGCGATCCGTTCCACGTAGACGACCTCGAGGTCCTCGCGCACGGCCAGCTGCACGTTCTCCTGGGTCACCTGGGAGAGGTCCTCGAGGAACGGCAGCGCCGCCTCGCGCAGCCCCAGCCCGCGCGGGGCGAGGGACGCCGTCTCCCACAGCCGGAGCCCGATGCGGTACCGGCCCTCGCGGTCCCGTTCGAGCGCGCCCCACGCGAGCAGGTCGCCGACGATGCGGTGCGTGGTGGTCAGCGGGAGGCCGGACCGGCGCGCCAGGTCGGTCAACGTGAGCGTCGGCTGTTCGGGTGAGAACGTTCCCAGCAGCTGCAGCGCCCGGACGATGGCCGACATCCGCACCTTCGGTCTAGAGGTCGAGGACCAGCCGCGGTCCGCGGGATCGTGACACGCAGGGGAACATGGTGTCGTTCGCGGCCCGCTCCGCGTCGGTGAGCAGGGCGTCGCGGTGTTCCGGCACGCCGTCGAGGACTCCGGTCTCGCACGTGCCGCAGGTGCCCTCCCGGCACGAGGAGAGGATCGCCGCCCCGGCCTCCTCGAGGACGTCGAGGACCGATCGGTCCGGTGGGACCCCGAGCACGCGCCCGGACCGCGCGAGCTCCACCTCGAACGTCCCCGTCCGCGCCGGCGCGCCGGACTCCCTCGGCGCGAACCGTTCGACGTGCAGCGCGCCGGCCGGCCAGCGGGCGCACCGCTCCTCCACGGCCGAGAGCAGGGACTCAGGTCCACAGCAGTACACCAGCGTGTCGGCGCGCGGGCTGTCCAGGAGCGACGCCAGGTCGAGCAGCCCGCCGGTGTCCTGAGGGTGGACGGTGACCCTGTTGCCGTACCGGGCCAGCGCGTCCGTGAACGCCATCGACGCCCGCGACCGTCCACCGTAGACGAGCCGCCAGTCGGCGCCCGCCCGCTGGGCGGCCGCGAGCATCGGCAGCAGCGGCGTGATCCCGATGCCGCCCGCGAGGAACAGGTAGCGCGGTGCCGGCTCGAGCGGGAAGTGGTTGCGCGGCCCCCGAACCCGGACGGTGTCGCGCTCGGACAGTCGCTCGTGGACGTACCGCGAGCCCCCGCGGCCGGCGGGCTCACGGAGTACGGCGACCTGGTACACGGACCGGTCCGCGGGGTCGCCGCAGAGCGAGTACTGGCGGACCAGCTCCGGGCCGAGGAGCAGGTCGACGTGGGCGCCCGGCTCCCACGGCGGGAGGTCCGCGCCCGACGGGTCACGGAGCCGGAGCACGGCGACGCCGTCCGCGGCGGTGCGCCGGGACTCGAGGACGACGTCGAGCTCCACCTCGGTCACGGTCTGGGTCATCGCGCGGCCCCGGTGAGCGCCCTCGCCGGGACGGAGGGGGCCGGACCGTCCGGGGTGTGCCCGGCTCCCCCTCCCCCGTGCCCCTCCTCGTGGGAGAGGAGCCAGTCCCACATCACGATCGGGTCGTCCGTCGTGTGGGTGGTACCGCAGTGACAGGTGCCGAGGAGGCGGTCGGTGCCCGGCATCCACTCGACGCGGCGCACCCGCGGTCCGTGGAGCATGCGCGTCGTCACGGCGTACCCGCCGCCGCGGTGCCGGCGGCCATTCGCGCGAGGATGCGGCGCGCGGCGAGGCCGCCCGTGTCGATGTTGACGGACAGTTCCCGGACGCCGTGGGGCTCGCCGGCGATGACCCTCTCGAGCACGTTCAGCGCGCCGACGTCCTGGAGCACGACGGTGCGGTTGCTCTCCCGGAGGAAGTCCGACACGCGCCGGTCGCCGGTCGCGAAGTCGCGTGCGACGGCCCAGAAGTCGTAGGTGGAGTCCTCCGTGGACGGTGTGATCGCGTAGACGACCTCCACGTGGAACGCCCCGTCGTCCGGCCCGTCCGCGGGCGGCAGGACTCCCTGCGGCGCGATGCGGCTGTGCAGCAGGTACAGGCACGGCGGGTGGTACTCGATGTCCTGCCAGCGCGTGATCCGGCCCCGCAGCCCGGTCGACTCCGCGTAGAACGGCGGGCACTCCGCGTCGTCCATGTGGCGGCTCACGTAGACGATCCCGGCGTCGTCGTCCACCTCGGTCGTGATGGGGGTGTCCGCGACCTCGGGTGTCCCGATGTGTCCACCGTGGAGGTACGTCTCGTGGGACAGGTCCATGAGGTTGTCGACGAGCAGCGAGTACCGCGCGCCGAGCGGCTCCATGCCGCACACCGTCGTGTAGTTCTCGTCCGCGAGCCACGGGGCGCGGGGGATCGGGGCCGCGTCCGCCCTCGCGCGGTCACCGATCCACACCCACACGAACGAGTCCTGCTCCACCACCGGGTACGACGTGACGCGAGCCGTCCGCGGGATGCGCTGCTGCCCCGGCACGGACACGCAGGAGCCCGTCCGGTCGTACGTGAAGCCGTGGTACCCGCAGACGACGGTGTCGCCGTCCAGCCGGCTCTCCGAGAGCGGGAAGCGCCGGTGGACGCAGCGGTCGGCCAGGGCCACGGCCTCGCCCGCCTCCGTGCGGTACAACGCGATCGCCTCGCCGAGGATCGTGCGGCCGAGGATCTGCTCGCGGCCCACCTCGTGCGAGTACGCGGCGACGTACCACTGGTCACGGACGAACGCGGTCATGCGGCCCCCCTCGGGTCGGTGTCCCCGACAAGGGTGACCGGCGTCACTCGCGTTGTGGAAGGGGTCCTTCCGCAGGGCGGAAGGGCAGTCCGCTCAGACGTCCTCGAGGCGGAAGCCGACCTTCATCCCGACCTGGTAGTGCTGGATCCGGCCTTCGGTGATGTGCCCACGTACCTCCGTCACCTCGAACCAGTCCAGGTTGCGCAGGGTCTGCGACGCCCGGGCGACCCCGTTGCGGATCGCCTCGTCCACGCTGGCGCCCGAGGACCCGACGATCTCGGTGACCCGGTAGGTGTTGTCGGCCATCGCATGCTCCGCTCTGTCGGCGCTGTCCCTGCGGATGCTAGGGGCGGCGGGCCCCGCGGGCGCGGCAGGAGATCAGCCGGCGTCGGCCCCGGTGTCGCCCTCGTTGCGCGGCGCGGAGCCCCAGCCGTGCCAGCGGTCCACCTCGATCCAGGCGTTGACCCGCTTGCGGTCCCGCTGGGGGTAGTCGTTGCCCGTGTACTGGCGGGACAGCCGGTCGATGCCGGAGAGGTCCGGGTCGTCCTGGATGTCGACGACGCGGCCCTGCATGCTCACGTGGGTGTACCAGTCGCCCGCGTCGAGCACCGTGAGCGTGACGCGGGGGTCGTTGCGGAGGTAGTCGAGCCGCTTCCGGCCCTCGTCCATGTTGACGAAGATGCGGCCGTCGTCGTCCAGCACGTACCACGTGGCGACCGAGACGGGCTGACCGTCCGGGCGGACCGTGGTGATGACGGCGGGGTTGGGCTTGGTCAGCAGCTCGCGTACCGGGGCGGGAAACGGGGACGACATGGCGGATCCTTCCGTACGACGGGGAGTGGGTCCACGCTCGCACGGGGTGCGGTCCGCCGCGAGCCCGGCCGGGACTCGGCGGCCACCGTGCCGCCCGTCGGGTGCCCGACTGTCGGGGTCGCGACGGGGCAGTGGTTGTACCCGCACGTACCGGCGGAACCTCGACGGAGAGGCGTCCATCGAGAGGGAGTCCCACATGACCCAGGTCGAGTCCAACGGCCACCCCACCACCGTCGGGGTGCGGTTCGGCGGCGTCAGCCCCGTGCCCCACCGCCCGGCGACGCGCGGCCTCCTGCCGCTCACCGAGATCACCGGCCCCGTCCCCACCGCGGCCGCGTTCCCGAACTTCAGCTGGCACGGCGGCCCGGTCGTGCACTGCGCCAACATCTACGCGAGCTTCTGGGGCTCCGCCTGGCAGACCGACCCCGGACACCAGGCCCGGTCCGGCCGGCTCACCCAGTTCCTGACGGACCTCGTCGCCAGCAACTACATGAACGTGGTCAGCCAGTACGGCGCCGGGTCCGGTGCGGGATCCGGCCTCTTCTTCCAGTCGTCCTTCGTGGACGGCGTGTCCGGCGACATCACCGACGGCTTCATCCAGTCGACGGTCCAGTCGCTCATCGACTCGGGCGCCATCCCGGAGCCCGCCAGCCCGTCGAACACCTGCGTCATGGTGTACCTCGCCGACGGCATCGGGGTGGGCAACCCCGGCGACCCGATCGTGATGTGCGAGCCGACCAGCGACACCGCGTTCGGGTACCACGGGTTCTTCACCACGACCGGCGGGAACCAGTGCTATTACGCGGTCATCCCGGCACTCGACGACGCGTGCCTCCGGAACTCGTGCGGCAGCGACAGTGGCTGCTCCCTCCACCTCGGCGAGACGCAGGAGCAGCGCCAGACCCAGGTCACCAGCCACGAGTTCACCGAGATGATCACCGACCCCGAGCTCAACGCGTGGTTCGACGGCAGCTCGGGCGCCGAGAACGGCGACATCTGCAACGGGCAGGCCGACATCCTCACCGTGGGCCCCAACAGCTGGACCGTGCAGCGGCACTACAGCAAGACGGACGACGTCGCGAGCAACGGGGCGCAGATCTGCCTCACCACGGCGGACAACCCGATCCCCCCGCTCACGCCGGGGCCGTCGAGCGCGACGGCTGCCGTGGCCGCGCGGGTCGTGAAGTCCGGTTCGCTCGGCCGCCTGCTGCCGCTCCCGTCGGTGCGGTTCGACGTGGGTACGTCCACCGTGAAGTACGACGACGAGTCGCTGCGCGCGTACGCGAGCGGGCTGTTCGCCCCGCTCCGGCACCAGCAGGTCGTGCCGGACCTGTCCACGCTCATCCGCCACGTGGCCGATGCACTCCAGGCCTGAGTCGCGCACGGCGCCGCCCTCCGGTCACCCGGGGGGCGGTGCCGACCTCCTCACGCTGCTGGAGGCTGCGGCGGCGGGGCACGGCCGGGTGCACTTCCGGTCGGACGACGCCCCGCCGGTCGACATCGCCACGCTGTGGCAACGCTCCGCGGCGGCGGCCCGCTGGTTCCGCGGGCGGGCCGGCGGGCCGGTGGCGCTGTTGCTGACGGCGTCGGAGGCGAGCCTGACGACCCTCGTCGGCGCGTGGCGTGCCGGCCAGACCGTCGTCTCGCTCCCGATGCCCTCCCGCGGCACGGACGCCGGCGAGTACCGCGCCCACCTCGACCGGTGCTGTGCCGTCACGGGTGCCGAGGTGGTCCTGTGCGAGGACCGGTACCTGGGCCTGCTGCCGGGGCTGCGGGTCGGCGTCCTCCCGTACTCCGCGTGCGCGTCGGCATCCGGTCCCGCCGATGCCGGGCCGGGTGAGCTGGTGCAGTTCACCTCCGGTAGCACCGGTGCGCCGAAGGGCGTCCGGCTCTCGATGTCCGCGCTCGGCGCCAACGTGCTCGCCGTCCTCGACGTCCTCGCTCCCGCCCGGGGTGACGTCTCGTGCTCCTGGCTCCCGCTCTCGCACGACCTCGGCCTCGTCGGCATGTGCCTCGCGCCCTGGGCCGCCACCGCCCCCGGCCTCGCCGACGACGGGGACCTGTGCCTCCTCCGCACCGAGGACTTCGCGGCGGACCCCGGTTCCTGGATGCGGACCTGCTCCGCGGTGGGTGCCACGGTCACGGCCGCGCCCACCTTCGGGTACGCGGTCGCGGCGGCCTGCCTCCGGCGCGGCGTACCGCGGGACCTCTCCCGCCTGCGCGCGTGCATCGTCGGCGCGGAGGCGGTGCGGCCGGACGTGCTCCGGGGCTTCGCCGCGGCCGCCGCACCCGCGGGCTTCGACAACCGGGCGTTCTGCCCCGCGTACGGGCTCGCCGAGGCGGCGGTCGCCGTCACGATGCACCGTCCGGGGACGCCGTTCACCTCGTTCACGCCGGACCGCGTCGGCCGCGAACTCGTGTCCTGCGGCGCACCGGTCCCGGGGATGGAGGTCCGGATCGGCGACGCCGGGACGATCGCGGTGCGCGGCGACTCGCTGATGTCCGGGTACGTGCCGGACCGCGGCGACGCGGTCGACGCGGACGGCTGGCTCACCACCCACGACTCCGGGTTCTGCCGCGACGGCGAGCTGTACGTGGTCGGGCGCGAGGACGACGTGCTGGTGGTCCGTGGGCGCAAACTGTCCGCCGTGGACGTCGACCTGCTCGTCGAGGGCCACCCCGACGTCCGCGTCGGTGCGGTGGCCACCGTGACCGACCCCGGTGGCGGCTACACCGTGGTCCTCGAGATTCGCGGGGGGTCGACGGCGTACCGCACGCTGGCCAGGGACCTCGACGCGCGGATCGTCACGGGCCTCGGCATCGGCCCCGACGCCATCGCGGTCGCGGAGCCCGGCACGCTCCCGAAGACCGCGAGCGGCAAGGTCGCCCGTCACCGTGTCCGGGACCGGCTCGCCGCCGGCAGCCTTCCCCTCGCCGCCCGGATCGAGCTGCGGGCGACACCGTGACAACCCGGGATGCCCTCGCGAGGGCACTCGCCGGCCGCCTCGCGGAACTGTTCGAGGACGACGCCGGCCACATCGACCTCGACGCGGACGTCTTCGCGCCGCACGGCGCGCTGCTCGGGCAGCGACGGCTCGACTCCCTCGACCTCGTCGCGATCGGCGTCACGATCGAGGAGGAGCTCGGCATCCGGCTCCACCAGCACGACCTCGCGCTCGCCTCGACGCTCCGCCTGCTGGCGGGGCTCCTGCTCCACCGCGCGAACGACGTCGCGGTCCGGAACTTCGTCACCCGATGGCTCCCCGACCCCGCACCCGAGGAGGCACCACCATGGCCCTGACCGACACCGTGGCGCCCGGCCACCGGACACCCGCGGGGCTGCAGCCCCCGGAGAACCCGGTGCGGCCCGGGGAAGTGCTGGAGCCGTTCCGCGCCGTGCTCGCCCCGCCCCGGGCGCACTGGCTGCACCCCGGCGCCGCCCACGACCTCGACATCGCGCCGACCCGGATGCACCTGCACCCGGACCTGCCTCCGGTCCCGGCGTGGGGTTACGGCCGCCACGGCCACGTCACGTCCCCCGGTCCGGTGCTCGAGGCGGCCGCGAGCGAGCACACCCTCGTCCACTGGCGCAACCGGCTCCCCGCGTCCGCCATGCCGCACGACCCGGGAGCGCCCGCAGCCGCGCTCCCGATCGCGACCGCCGTGGTGGACGATCCCGACGGCGACACGGACTCCGTCCAGAACCGGCTCGGCGCCGAGGGCGGCGTGCCGGAGGACCTCGGGGGTGTCCCGATCGGATGGACGTCGGTCCACCTGCACGGCGCGCACTCCCGCTCCGATGCCGACGGCTGGCCGGACAACATGGCCGCGGCGGGCGGGCGACAGCTGTGCGGGTACGACAACACCGACGACAACGCGGACCTCGGCCTCACCAAGGTCGGCAGGTCCCTCTGGTACCACGACCACGCGATGAACGGCACGCGCCACCACGTGTACACCGGCCTCTGCGGCGCGTACGTCGTGCGCGACCCCCGCGAGGCGGAGCTGGACCTCCCGGTGTGCGCCGACGAGGGCGAGATCTCGCTGATCCTCCAGGACCGCAACCTCGGCGTCGCGGACGGCGAGCTCCGGCTGCTGCACAAGACCACCCCGGACACCAAGGAGTTCTTCGGTCCACTGACCCTTGTGGACGGCAAGCTGTGGCCGCGGCTCCCGCTGCGTCCGGAGGTGTACCGGCTCCGGCTGCTCAACGGGTCCAACGCCCGGGCGTACCGCCTGCACCTGGTCGCGATCGACGCCGCCGGGACGGTCACGCCGCACCACGACCGCATCCTGGTGATCGGGAACGACGGCGGGCTGCTGTGGCGCGCGTGGCAGCTCGGCGACGAGGAGGCGCTCACCCTCGCGCCGGCGGAACGTCTCGACGTCCTCGCCGACCTCAGCGGACTGGCGGAGGGCACCCGGCTGTACCTGGTCAACTCGGCGCAGGCCCCCTTCGGCGGGGACGGGCCGCCGCCGCTGGACGACCTGCTCGCGCACGGGGACAGGCCCGGCCGCAACCCGTACCCGTGGGTGCTGCGCCTCGACGTCGACCGGGACGCGCCGACGCCCGGCCGTCCGGCGTCGCTCGTCAGCGCGATCGCGGCGGCGGAGCTCAACCCCGCGTTCCGGCGGCTGGTCCACGATGCCGACTCGAACGCGAGCCCGCCCGAGCTCTCGATCGAGGGACACGCACACCACACGATCCTGCTCGCCGAGACCCGTTCGCCCGGGCACCTCTTCCTCCAGGAGATCGTGGAGGACCCGGCCGGCACGATCGCTCTCCAGCTGCCGCCCGCGACGGCTCCGGTGCGGTACCGCGTCGAGGGCTGGATGGCCGACGACCACGCCCTCTCGTCCACGCGGGTGTCCTTCTACGACCGGACCGCGCTGCGCGCGGAGCTCGGCCAGTGGCAGGTGTGGCAGTTCGTCAACACCACCGGCGACACGCACCCGATCCACATCCACCAGTCGCTGTTCCAGCCGCTGGGCGAGGCGGCGGGCCGGCTGGTCTTCGCGGACGACAACGGGGCGAACCTCTACGATCCGGACACCCGCACCACCTCCTCGCCGCTGGTGCCGGACGGCACCGGCCGCACGTACGAGCCGGTCGAGGTCCACGGGTGGAAGGACGTCCTGCGCGTCGACCCCGGGCAGATCGTGCGGGTGGCGATCCGGTTCGACGTGCCGGGACGGTACGTGTACCACTGCCATGTCCTGGAGCACGAGGACACCGAGATGATGCGACCGTTCGTCGTCACGGTCATGGGGATGGACGACGGGGGCGGGATGATGCACGGGATGTGATCGGGCGGGGGCCGCTTCCTGGCGGTACGGCGTGGTACGCGGGGTGCGGCCGCCGGGGCGGTCCTCGGCCTCATGCTGTGCGCTCGAGAGTGGTGGCCAGGGGCGGGGTCGAACCGCCGACCTTCCGATTTTCAGTCGGACGCTCGTACCAACTGAGCTACCTGGCCGCGTGGACGCGCCGTTGCCGCCGCGAATCCGGTGCTCACGATACAGCACCGGGCCGGGCCCCCGGTCGACTGCCCTGGGCGGTGCGGACCCGGAGGGGCGGCGGCGCGGGCCGGGTTCCCACGGAGGGGCGGCGGCGCGGGCCGGGCTCCCGCGCCGGGGCCGCCTCGCGAGAAAGCCCCGACCGGCTTCCGCCGATCGGGGCTCCCCGAACGTTCCTGCGCGACCCCGACCGGGCTCGAACCGGCGACCTCCGCCGTGACAGGGCGGCGCGCTAACCAACTGCGCTACGGGGCCTTGGTCGTGCAAGGTGCAAGTACAGCATACCTGCGTGCCCCCAACGGGATTCGAACCCGTGCTACCGCCTTGAAAGGGCGGGGTCCTGGGCCGCTAGACGATGGGGGCGTCCCGGTGGTCCATGTACCAAAAGTATGTTGGCACATGACCCGGGCCGGTCCGCGCCCGACCGGCAGCGCCGTCGAGAGCCTGCTCAGCATACGCGACCACGTGGCCGCGCTCCAAAACCCCCCCTACGGTGACAGCCGTGACTCCCTCCGCAGGGCCCACCACGCTCGTCGTGATGGGCGTGTCCGGCTCCGGCAAGACCACCGTCGCGCGGGGCGTCGCGGAGCGGCGCGGCTGGACGTACCTGGAGGGCGACGACTTCCACCCCGCGGCCAACGTGGCGAAGATGGCCTCCGGCACGCCGCTGGACGACGAGGACCGCTGGCCGTGGCTCCGCACCGTCGCCGACCGGATCGGGGCGGCCGAGGCGGCGGGGGAGGATCTCGTCGTCACCTGCTCGGCCCTGAAACGTTCGTACCGGGACCTGCTCCGCGACGGTCACCCGTCGGTACGGTTCTGCCTCCTGGACGTGTCCCCCGACGAGCTGCGGCAGCGGCTGGCGGCCCGCCGCGGGCACTACATGCCGGCGTCGCTGTTGGACAGTCAACTCGCGACACTGGAGCCGCTCGCTCCCGACGAGCCCGGCGTCATGATCCCGGCAGACGCGGATCCCGAGGGCGTACTCCAGGCGATTCTGGAAACGGATACCTGATGCTGGCTCTCGCTGCCGTCCTCGGTATCGCCACGGTCGTGCTGCTCATCACCTGGCTCAAGCTGCACCCCTTCCTGGCGCTGATCCTCGGCTCGGCCGTGCTCGGCGTCGTGGCGGGACTGGGCCCGGCGCGGACCGTCACGAGTTTCACGGGCGGCGTGGGCTCCACTGTGGGCAGTGTCGGCCTGCTCATCGCGCTCGGCGCCATGATCGGCGGGCTGCTCGCCGACTCGGGCGGGGCGGACGCGATCGTGGACGCGTTCCTCGCGAAGGTCTCCGGCCGCAGCCTCCCCTGGCTCATGGCGCTGGTCGCGGCCGTCATCGGTCTGCCGCTCTTCTTCGAGGTCGGCGTCGTGCTGCTGGTACCGGTGATCCTGCTGGTCGCGGCGCGGTCGCGGCTTCCCGTGCTGCTCGTCGGCATCCCGGCCCTCGCGGGCCTGTCGGTGCTCCACGGTCTCGTCCCGCCGCACCCGGGGCCGCTCGTCGCCATCGACGCGCTGGGGGCGGACGTCGGCGTGACGCTGGGTCTCGGACTCCTCGTTGCGGTGCCCACCGTGCTCGTCGCGGGCCCGCTCTTCGCGATGGTCGTCACGCGGTACGTCCGCGTCGGCCCGCCTCCGGCGCTCGTCCCGCACCGGGAAGGCCGTCCGGCGGCCCGGCGGCCCGGGTCCGCGGCCGCGCTCGGCACCGTGCTGCTGCCGGTGGTCCTCATGCTCGCCCGGGCGGTCGCCGAGCTGCTGCTGCGGGCCGGCCACCCCCTCCGCGCCGCGCTCGACGTCGCGGGTACGCCGGTCGTCGCCCTGCTCGCCGGGGTACTCGTCGGCATCGTCGCTCTCGGCGCGCGGGCCGGGCTGGACCGCCGGGCCATCGGGGACTCGCTGGGCGGGTCGCTCCCGCCGATCGCGGGAATCCTGCTCATCGTCGCCGCGGGCGGGGGGTTCAAGCAGACACTCGTGGATGCGGGTGTCGGTACGCTCATCGGCGACCTCGCCAAGGGGGCACACCTCTCGGCGTTGCTCCTCGGCTGGCTCGTCGCGGTGGGCATCCGGGTCGCGACGGGCTCGGCGACGGTCGCCACGATCACCGCGTCGGGCCTGGTCGCGCCGCTCGCCGCGGGGCTCGGCGGTGCGCAGCTGGCGCTCGTCGTCCTCGCGGTCGGCGCCGGATCGCTGTTCTTCTCCCACGTGAACGACGCGGGCTTCTGGCTGGTCAAGGAGTACCTCGGGCTCACGGTCGGCCAGACGCTGGCCACGTGGTCGGTGATGGAGACGCTCATCTCCGTGATCGGCCTCGCCGCCGTGTACTCGATACACCTTCTGCTGTGACGGTGCCGGCCGTCCCGCTCCGGCGGAAGGAACGGGAACCCGGGGAGACCTCGCAGAACAGCCGGGGTCAGTCCGACGAGGGTGCGGCGGAGGACGGCTCGACGGCCTGAGCGCCTCCGGGCTGCCGTGCGGGGAACGAGCTGAACACCAGCCGGTACTCCTCGACCGCCCGGACGACGCTCCCGCTCGCCGCCACGGTGTCCCTCCGCCGGACGGCGGCCGAACTGCGGCTCGCCGCGAGCGCGTTGGTGTCCCGCCACACGGTCTCGCCCACCGATCGCCCGGTGAGCCGGTCGACGCACAGGATCCCGACGCAGAAGCCGTCGCTGTCCCGCAGCCCCGCGGCGACCGTCGACCCGTACGCCGTCACGGCGTCCTCGACCCGCGCGGGGTCGGTCTCGTACCGGGTCAGCCGTACGCCGGCTCCCGGGTGGGGCCGGACGGAGCGGACCAGGGCGCCGACCTCGAACCGTTCGACGGACTCGGTGGCCACGGCCAGCCGCGCGGCCTCGGCCCGCAGCGGTGCCAGCGTGCGCTCGGCACGGCACAGCGTGTCACCCGAGGTCCAGAACGACTCCACGACCGCCACGCCGAGTTCGGCGTTCTCCGCCACCACCATGCCGAGGCAGCCATCCTCGCCGTCGACCGCGGGGCGGCCCTCGTCCTCGAGGAAGTGGAGGGCCTCACCGAGCCGGACGGGGTCCCCCGGCAGGACGGTCAGGGCGATGTGCACGGGATCCACGCTGCTCCCGCCGCGGCGAACCCGTCAACATCGGCGGGCGAACCGGGACGGAACTTGCCGTCCCGCAGTCCGCGGCGAACGATGGGTTCCGCCCGCCGGGCGCGGAGGAGGTGGTCACGATGACGCGGACCACCGCGCGGACGGGTGGCCGGTGACGGCCGTGCCGGGACCGCCGCTGCTCGTGGTGGACGCCGCCAACGTGATGGGCTCGCGCCCGGACGGCTGGTGGCGTGACCGTGCCGCGGCCGTACGGCGCCTCCTCCCGGCGCTCGCCCACGGGCTGTCCGGCGACGGGACCGATGTCGTGCTGGTCCTCGAGGGCGCCGCGCGGAAGGGCGCCGAGCCGGGCGTCGTCGACGGTGTACGCGTCGTTCATGCCCCGCAGTCGGGCGATGACGAGATCGTGGACATCGTCGCCGAGGCGACGGGCACCGACGCGGGCCGCCCGGTCACCGTGGTGACGGCGGACCGGGGCCTGCGGGAGCGCGTGACCGCCCTCGGGGCCGACACGATGGGGCCACGCACGCTGTGGGAGCGCCTCGAGCGGGGGTAGGCGGCGGCTGGGGCCGCCCAGCCGCGGGAGATCAGCCGCGGGAGATCAGCCGCCGGAGATCAGCCGCCGGAGATCAGCGGCTCTCGTCGCGCAGCCGCGGCTCGGTCCGGTTCGCCGGCCGCACGCCGTGCTTGTCGGCGAAGAAGGCGCGGATCCGTTCCATGTCGGCGCCGACGTCCCCGGACGGGGCGAAGGTCGGGCCGAACCCGGCCGTCTTCGTGGGCCCGTCGATGAAGCCGAGTACCACCGGCAGTCCGGACTGCTGCGCGATCCGGTAGAAGCCCGACTTCCAGTACTCGGTCTTCTTGCGGGTGCCCTCGGCGGCCACGATGAGCAGGAAGTCCTCGTCGGCCCGCGCATGCGACACGAGCTCCCGGACGATCCCTCCCGCGTTGCTGCGGTCGACCGGGATGCCGCCGAGCCGCCGCAGCAGCCATCCGGCGGGCCCGCGGAACAGCTCCTGCTTCGCGAGGAACCGCGGCGGTACGCCACCCCGCCACATCACGAGCAGCATCAGCACGAAGTCCCAGTTGGACGTGTGGGGGGCACCGACCAGGACGCCGGTGCGCGGGATGTCTCCGACCACCCGCCAGCCGGCGAGACGGAGCAGGAGACGGGCGACACGTTGCATCCGCGTGACCTTAGTGGGCGCGCGGTAGCGTGCCTCCGACACCGTCAGGGGAGGGGTGCGGCCGTGGCCGAGCCGATGTGGATTCCGGACCCCGATGCGGCGGCGGACTCGCAGCTCTCGCGGTTCGCCGCGTTCGTCGGCCTTCCCCCGGACTACACCACCTTGTGGGAGTGGTCGGTGGACGACCTGCCCGGGTTCTGGACGGCGGTCCGGGAGTACTTCGACCTCCCCTTCGCGGGATCCACGTCGCCGGTGCTGGCGCGGGACGAGATGCCCGGCGCGCGGTGGTTCCCCGAGGTACGACTGAACTATGTGGACCAGGTGTTCCGCCCCGGCCGCGACGGCGTCGCGATCGTGGGCGCCTCGGAGGGCGGCGAGGCCGTCGAGCTCAGCTGGCCGGAGCTCCGCCGGCAGGTCGGCGCGCTCGCCGCGACGCTGCGGTCGCTCGGGGTGCGGCGGGGCGACCGGGTGGTCGGCTTCCTCCCGAACATCCCGGAGGCCGTCGTCGCGTTCCTCGCCACGGCGAGCCTGGGCGCGGTGTGGTCCGCGGTCGGACAGGACTACGCGGCGCCCGCGGTGCTGGACCGGTTCGCGCAGCTCGAGCCCGTCGTGCTGATCGCGGCCGACGGCTACCGCTTCGCCGGGCAGGACCAGGACCGCCGCGAGGCGCTCGCCGAGGTCCGCGCCGGGTTGTCCACCGTCCGGTCGGTGATCGCGGTGCACCGTCTGGGTCTTCCTGTGGACGACGCGGTGTCGTGGTCCGACGCTGTGGACGGTACGGCGGACCTCGCACCGGTACCTGTGGACTTCGACCACCCACTGTGGGTGCTGTTCTCGTCCGGGACGACCGGCCTGCCCAAGGGGATCGTGCACGGCCACGGCGGCGTCGTGCTCGAACATGTCAAGACGATGGGGCTGCACCTCGACCTCGGCCCGCGCGACCGGTTCTTCTGGTTCACGAGTCCCAGCTGGATGATGTGGAACTACCTCGTCTCCGGGCTCCTCCTCGGCGCGACGATCGTGACGTACGACGGCAGCCCGACGCTCGCCGAGAGCGACGCGCTGTGGGCGCTCGCCGAGCGGCACGACGTCAGCGTGCTCGGGGTCAGCCCCGCGTACCTGCAGGGCAGCGCCCGTGCCGGCCGCGAACCGGCCGTCGAGCACAACCTGTGGGGACTGCGGGTCCTCGGCGTGACGGGGTCCGTGCTGCCGCCGGCGAGCTACGACTGGGTGGCTTCGCACGTCGGGTCCGGCGTGCAGCTCGTGTCCACCACGGGCGGGACGGACGTGGTCACGGGCTTCGCGGGCGGGGCGCCGACCGTCCCGGTGTACCGCGGGGAGATCTCCGTGCGGTGCCTCGGTGTCGCGTTGTACGCATGGGACGACGACGGCAAGCCGGTCGTGGGCCAGGTCGGCGAGCTGGTGGTCACGCGGCCGATGCCGTCGATGCCGGTGGCGTTCTGGAACGACCCGGACGGCGAGCGGTACCGCGACGCGTACTTCGACAGGTACCCCGGTGTGTGGCGGCACGGTGACTGGGTGACCGTGACCGACCACGGCGGCATCGTCGTCCACGGCCGGTCGGACTCGACGCTGAACCGGCACGGCATCCGGATGGGGAGTGCCGATATCTACGCGGTGGTGGAGAGGCGCGACGACGTCGTGGAGGCGCTGGTCATCGGCGCGGAGATGCCGGACGGCTCGTACTGGATGCCGCTGTTCGTGGTGCTCGCCGAGGGCGCGGTCCTCGACGAGGCGCTGGTCGCGGAGATCAAGGCGCAGATCCGCGCGGAGGCGTCACCGCGGCACGTCCCCGACGAGATCCTCGAGATCCCCGCGGTCCCGCACACGCGGACCGGCAAGAAGCTCGAGGTACCGGTCAAGCGTCTGCTCCAGGGCGCGCCGCCGGAGAAGGTCGTCAACCCGGGGTCTGTGGACGACCCCGCGCTGCTGGACCACTTCACGGCGCTGGCCGCGGAGCGCGCCGCCCGCGGCTGAGTGCGCCGGCCCCAGCGCGCCCGGCCCCAGCGCGCCGCGGGCTGCCGTCGGGGCTGCCGTCAGGCCTTCGGGGCGTTGCCGAGCCGGTCAGCGTCGGTGAGGTTCTGCAGCCGGACCTGGCCCTTCGACACGAGCCGGTCCTGCTCGTCCCGGATCTCGACCGTCCACACCTGCTGGAGCCGGCCGCGGTGCACCGGCGTCGCGACGGCGGTCAGCTCACCGTCGCGGACCGCCCGGAGGAAGTCGGTCTGGTTGCTCACGCCGACGACCTGGCCGCGCTCGGCGAGCCACAGCGCCGCACCGACGCTCGCCGCGGTCTCCACGACCGAGCAGTACACGCCGCCGTGGACGATGCCGTACGGCTGGTGCAGCTCGGGGCGGGCCTTCCAGCGGATGACGACCCGGTCGCCGTTCGCCTCGTCGAACTCCAGCCCGAGGAACGCGGCGAAGCCGCCCAGGATGTCGGCATTCGGGGCGTCGGTCATCGCGGGTGCCTCCTCGTGCGTGTACGGCTGTCTCGCTCATTGACACACACCTGCGCGCCGGAGGAAATTGCGGGGGATGGTGAGCCGCGCCACACACGCGGCCGTCCGGCGTCCGAGGAGCCGGCGTGGAGCATCCCGAGAGGATCGCGGCACGTCGGTGCGCCGATGCCCTCGCCGCACTGCAGGCGGTGGCGACGCTGCTCCGTGCGGGGGAGTCCGCCGATCCGGGGCGGGTCCCCGACGTGGACCCCGTGCTCCGGCTGACGGCCGCCGTCGAGGCCGTCCGGGTCGCCGAACGCGCCGCGGGGGAGCTCCGTGGCCTGCTGGTCGACCTGGCAGTCGACCGCGGTGCCGATCCGGCTGCACTCGGGTACGAGCTCGAGGACTGACCCCTTGCCCGTGGGGACGACATGCGACACAATCGCCGTATAACGTCAATGACTTGTAGAACGTCAGTCCAGGGAGGACCGCCGTGGCCACCGACACGCGCACGGGACCCGCGCCCGCGCCCACCGGACCGCTGAGCCGGATCGACTACAGCGAGCGCATCCCGAACAACGTCGACCTCGCGAGCGACCGGCGCCTGCAGCGCGCGCTCGAGAGCTGGCAGCCGAAGTTCCTGGACTGGTGGACGACACTGGGCCCGGCGCTGCCCACCCGGGACGTGTACCTCCGGACGGCGATCGCCGTCGGCCGCGACGGCTGGGCGCACTTCGACCACGTGCCGATGGAGGAGTACCGCTGGGGAATCTTCCTCGCCGAGCGCGACCCCGACCGGACGATCGCGTTCGGCCGGCACAAGGGCGAGCCCGCGTGGCAGGAGGTCCCCGGCGAGCACCGCGCGGAGCTCCAGCGGCTCATCGTCGTCCAGGGTGACACCGAGCCCGCGTCCGTCGAGCAGCAGCGCGTGCTCGGCATGACCGCGCCGAGCATCTACGACCTGCGGAACCTGTTCCAGGTCAACGTCGAGGAGGGCCGGCACCTCTGGGCGATGGTGTACCTCCTGCACGCGTACTTCGGCCGCGAGGGACGTGAGGAGGCCGAGCAGCTGCTGATGCGGAACTCCGGCGACTTCGACAACCCGCGGATCCTGGGCGCGTTCAACGAGGCGACGACGGACTGGCTGAGCTTCTTCATGTTCACGTACTTCACCGACCGGGACGGCAAGTACCAGCTCGGCACGCTCAAGGAGTCCGCGTTCGATCCGCTGGCGCGTACCTGCGAGTTCATGCTGAAGGAGGAGGCGCACCACATGTTCGTGGGCACCACCGGTGTCCAGCGGACGGTGGAGCGCACCGCCCAGCTCGTGCGGGAGCACGGGACCGACGACATCTGGACCCACGGCGGGATCCCGCTGGACGTGATCCAGAAGTACCTGAACTTCCAGTTCAGCGTCTCGATGGACCTCTTCGGCTCGGAACAGTCCACCAACGCCGGCAACTACTACACGTCCGGCCTCAAGGGACGGTGGCAGGAGACGCGCCGGAAGGACGACCACGTCCTCATCGGACAGACCCGGATGATGAACGTGGTGCGTGACGGCGTGATCGCACAGCAGGAGGTCCCGCTTCTGAACGCGCTCAACCTCGACCTCCGCGACGAGTACGTCGCCGACTGCGAGAACGGCGTCCGCCGCTGGAACCAGGCGCTCGAGGACGCGGGGCTCGACCAGCGGCTCACGCTGCCGCACGAGGGTTTCAACCGGAGGGTCGGCGCGTACGCCGGACACCACCTGAGCCCCACCGGCGAGGTGCTGTCCGAAGAGGACTGGGCCGCGCACGCCGACGCGTGGCTGCCCACCGCAGAGGACCGCCGCCGGGTCGCCGAGCTGATGAAGCCCGAGTACGAGTACGGCAGGTTCGCGAGCTGGATCGCCCCGCCGCAGGCGGGCATCAACGACCAGCCGGTGGAGTTCGACTACGTGCACCTGCGCGACGAGGCGCTCGCGTAGGCGGGCCGCTCAGCGCGACGCGAGGCACTCCCAGTGCCGCTGCGCGGTGGCGTGCCACGCGTCGTGCCGGCGGTGGAACACCTCCGCGGCCCGCAGGCCCGGCCACTCGTGGTCGAGCAGCGCCGCCGGGAGCGCCGGATCCAGGAACGGGAACCTGCGCCACTGCTGGATCAGCCGTACCTGCCGGACGAACGTGTCGGCGCCGTCCTCCGGCACGGCGTCCGAGAACTGCGCGAGGAAGTCCGAGTACCGGCTCTCCACGTCCGCGAGCGACCACGCCTCGGTGACGAGCCGGCGCTCGTCGGCGAACGGCGCGGTCGGGCCGACCCAGGCGTACGCGTGGTCGGCGACCCCGAGTTCCGCTATCACGGCGGCGATCTCCGGTTCCTTGCTCGCGTGGGGCGACACCCACAGCCCGGGCGCGGGGGAGCCCAGTCCGGCCCAGGTGAGCCGGGTCCGGAGGCGGTGGCGGAGCTTGCGCTGTGTCTCCGGGATCGCGACCGTGAGGACGAGCCAGCGCCCGTCCCACTCGGGCTCCGAGCGCAGGAAGCCGTAGATCCTCCGGGTCCCCTCCTCGAGCAGCCCCGAGCCGTGCGCGGTCAGCCCCCACTGTGCCCGGCGACCGTGGCGGGACGGGGCGAGCAGCCCCTCTCCGGCGGTACGGGCGAGGGCCTGGCGGGCGGACTTCTCCTCGACGCCGAGGAGGCCCAGTGCATCCACGAGGACCGACGTCCACACCGGCGTACCGCGCGGATAGACGAACTCTCCGAGAACGGTCAGCAGCAGTGACCGCGCGCTCTCCGCGGCGACCTCCCGCCGGCGCGACCCGGCGAGAGGTGCCGCGAGGTCCGTGGCGGCGTTCCCATCGGCCAGAGCTTCTCCCAGCATGGGTTCAGCCAAGCACACACCGGAGGTGGGACGCTGCGGGCCGGGCCGATCGCCGACACCGACGTACTACATCCCCTTGACGGATCTACGTGATTGCGTAGTGTGTTTGTTCAGGTCCCCGACTCGTTCGAGAGGTGCCCATGTCCGTCCTGACGACCAGCACGAGCGAGCCGTCCACGGAGGGCGATGTGTCCACGGAGGGCGACGTGTCCGCCCCCGCGGTCCCGGAGACCGGGCGGGAGCCCCGTGTCGACTTCGACACCGCGCCCGACCGCTACCGCCACTGGCGCCTCGAGGTCGAGGGCCCGCGCGCCACGCTCACCCTCGCGGTGGACGAGAAGGGCGGCCTCGTCCCCGGCTACGACCTCAAGATGAACAGCTACGACCTCGGTGTCGACATCGAGCTGTACGACGCGGTGCAGCGGCTGCGCTTCTCCCACCCCGGGGTCAAGGCCGTCGTGATCACCGGCGGGCTCGAGCGGATGTTCTGTGCCGGCGCGAACATCCGGATGCTCGCCCAGTCGTCGCACGCGTGGAAGGTGAACTTCTGCAAGTTCACCAACGAGACCCGCAACGGCATCGAGGACGCCACTGCGTTCAGTGGGCAGACGTACATCGCGGCGCTCAACGGCACGGCCGCCGGCGGCGGGTACGAGCTCGCGCTCGCGTGCGACCACATCGTCCTCGTGGACGACGGCTCGTCGGCGGTGTCGCTTCCCGAGGTGCCGCTGCTCGGTGTGCTGCCCGGGACCGGCGGGTTGACGCGGGTCGTGGACAAGCGGCGGGTACGCCGGGACCGTGCCGACGTGTTCGCCACGAAGACCGAGGGCCTCCGCGGAGCCACGGCGGTCCGCTGGGGGCTGGTGGACGAGAGTGTCCCGCGTGGACGGTTCGCCGAGACGGTGGACGCGCGGGTGCGGCAGGCGGTCGAGGCGTCCGACCGTCCCGACGAGCCCGGCGTCGAACTCACGCCGCTCGACCGTCGCGAGACGGCCGACGAGATCGCGTATCCGTACGTGCGCGCCACGCTGGACCGCGCCGCGCGCCGGGTGGACATCACGGTGGAGGGCCCGGCCGGGGCGCCGCCGGACGACCCGCGCGAGCAGGGCGTCGACTACTGGCCGCTCGCCGTGACCCGTGCGCTGGACGACCTGGTCCTCCGGCTGCGGACGAACGAGCCCGACCTCGGCACGTGGGTGTTCCGCACCCGCGGCGACCTCGGGGCCGTGCTCGCGTACGACGCCTCGATCGGCGGCGAGGGGTGGTTCCCGAACGAGGTCCGGCAGTACTGGAAGCGGACGCTGAAGCGGCTCGACGTCACGAGCCGCAGCCTCGTCGCGGTGGTCGACCCCGGGAGCTGCTTCGCGGGTTTCCTCGCCGAGCTGGCGTGGGCGGCCGACCGGCAGTACATGCTCGAGGGGGTCTTCGAGGACGTGGACCCGGACGCCGAGCCGGCGGCGATCGTGGCGACGGAGTCGAACCTCGGGACGTACCCGATGGGCAACGGACTGTCCCGGCTGGACTCCCGGTTCTGGGGCCACCCCGAGGAGATCGCGGCGGTGCGCGGCCGGCTCGGCGAGCGCCTGGACGCGCGGGCCGCCGACGACCTCGGCCTGGTGACGACGGTGCTGGACGACATCGACTTCGAGGAGGAGCTGCGGATCGCGCTCGAGGAGCGGGCGTCCCTGTCGCCGGACGCGCTCACCGGCATGGAGGCGAACCACCGGTTCGTCGGGCCGGAGACGGTGGAGACCAAGATCTTCGGGCGTCTCACGGCGTGGCAGAACTGGGTCTTCCTGCGGCCGAACGCCTCGGGACCCGAGGGCGCACTGCGGAGGTTCGGCACCGGGCAGCGGGCCGACTTCGACGCCCGGCGGGTGTGACATGGCGGAACCCTTCAACGCCACCACGTACCTCGTCGACGCGCGCCTCGCCGAGGGCGCCGGGGACCGGATCGCGGTACGGCGCGGTGACGACACGCTCACGTACGCCGAGCTGTGCGACCTCACGGCCCGGGTGGCCGCCGCCTTCCGTGCGCTGGACCTGCGGCGCGAGGAACGCGTCATGTTCGTGATGTCCGACGGGCTGGAGCTGCTCGCCGGGATCCTGGGCGCGTTCCGGGCGGGGCTCGTCGCGGTACCGGTGTCCACGATGTACACCGGGCCCGAGCTGGGGAGCATCCTCGCCGACTCCGGCGCCCGAACGCTCGTCGTGACGCCGGAGTTCGCGGCGGCGGCCGAGGAGGCGCTCGCGCTGGCGCCGGACGTGGCCCACGTGATCATCGCCGGGGAGCCCGTCCACCCGGTGTCGTGGACGGACTGGGCCGCGTTCCTCGCCGGAGGCGCGGACGGTTCCGGCGCCGTCGCACCGACCACGGAGGACAGTCCCGCGCTCTGGCTCTACACCTCCGGTACCACCGGGACGCCGAAGGCCGCCATGCACCGGCACGCCAACATCCGGCACGTCGTGGAGACGTACGGCAAGCAGGTCCTGCAGATCTCGCCGGACGACGTCTGCTTCTCGGTGGCGAAGATGTTCTTCGCGTACGGCATCGGCAACTCGGTGTTCTTCCCGCTGGCGGTCGGGGCGAGCGCGGTGCTCGAGCCCCGGCGGCCGTCGCCCGCCGTCGCGGCCGAGGTGATGGCCCGGTACCGGCCGACGCTGTTCTTCGCCGGCCCCACGTTCTTCGCCGCGCTGCTCGGCGCCGGTCTGCCGGAGGACACGTTCGTCTCGGTACGCACCTGCGCGTCCGCGGGGGAGGCGCTGCCGCCCGCCCTGTACGGCCGCTTCACGGCGCGTTTCGGGGTGGACATCCTCGACGGCATCGGCTCGACCGAGTGCCTCCACATCTTCATCAGCAACCGGAGCGGGGACGTCCGGGCCGGGACCTCCGGTCGGCCCGTGCCGGGGTACGAGGTCGAACTGCGCGGCCCCGGTGGCGTGATCACCGAGGCCGAGGTGCCCGGCGCGCTGTACGTCCGCGGGGCGTCGCTCGCGTCCGGGTACTGGTGCCGCACCGACGCGACGCGCGCGGTGTTCCAGGGCGAGTGGCTGCGCACCGGCGACACGTACGTGCGCACGCACGACGGTTACTACGCCTGCCTCGGGCGGGACGACGACCTGCTCAAGGCCGGCGGGATCTGGGTGTCGCCCAGCGAGGTCGAGGACCGTCTGCTCCAGCACCCGTCGGTCGCGGAGGTCGTGCTGGTCGGCGTCCCCGACGCGGACGGACTCGACAAGCCCGTCGCGTGCGTCGTGGCCGCCGAGGGGCAGACGGTGGACCCGGAGGTCCTGGTGGCGTTCTGCCGGGAGGGGCTGGCGGCGTTCAAGCGGCCCCGCGCGGTGCTGGTCGTCGACGCGCTGCCGAAGACGGCCACCGGCAAGATGCAGCGGTACCGGGTCCGGGAGATGCTCGCCGCCGAGTACCCGGAACTCACCGTCGCGCCGCCGTCCACCGTGGACGCCGGAGGCAGCGGGGTCCCGGCCGGCGCGGGGCTGACGTCATGAGCGGCGCGGGGTCCCCGGCCGATGTGGGTGGGGTGACCGACGGTGTGGACGGGGTGGCCGATGTGGACCGGATGACCGACGTGTCCGGGCGGTCGCCGGTGACCGATGTGGACCTGCTGCTCGTCGGCGCCGGGCCGGTTGGGCTCTACGGGGCGTACTACGCCGGGGTGCGGGGCATGCGCGTGGCGGTGCTGGACTCGCTGCCCGAGGCGGGCGGTCAGGTCACCGCGATGTACCCGGAGAAGCAGATCTACGACGTGGCCGGGTTCCCCGCGATCCGCGGGCGCGACCTCGTGGCGAACCTGGTGGAGCAGGCGGCGCCGTACGACCCGGTGTACCTGTTCGGGCAGGAGGCGCAGGGGCTCGACCGGACCGGCACCGGGTTCACGGTCCAGGCATCCTCCGGTGGCCGCATCTCCTGCCGGGCGATCGTGGTCACCGGCGGGATCGGCACGTTCACGCCGCGTCGGCTGCCGGCCGGGGAGGAGTTCCTCGGCCGCGGGCTCGACTACGTCGTCCCGCGGCCCGCCGACCACGCCGGGCGCGACGTGGTGGTCGTCGGCGGCGGGGACAGCGCCTGCGACTGGGCGCTGACACTCGAGCCGATCGCGCGGTCCGTGACGCTGGTGCACCGCCGCGAAACGTTTCGAGCGCACGAGGCGACCCTCGAGTCCCTCCGCCGTTCGACGGTGGAGATCGTGACGAACGCGCAGGTCACGGCGGCCGCCGGTGTCGGCTGGCTGGACTCCGTGGTCGTGAGCGAGCCGACCGCGAAACGTTCTCTGCCGTGCCAGGGCCTGGTGGCCGCACTGGGGTTCACCGCGAACCTCGGACCGCTGCGCGAGTGGGGGCTCGCTCTGCACGACAACCGGCACGTCGTCGTGGACTCCGCGATGCGCACGAACCTGCCCGGCGTGTTCGCCGCCGGGGACATCACCGACTACGACGGCAAGGTGCGGCTGATCTCGGTGGGGTTCGGCGAGGTGGCCACGGCCGTGAACAACGCGGCGACCCACGTCGACCCGGCGGCGCAGCTGTTCCCGGGGCACTCCTCCGATCAACCCGTACCCGCCGTCGCCTGAGCAGGGGGACCGAAGTGCCGTACGTCATCGCGGAGCCGTGCATCGACGTGACCGACAGGTCGTGCGTCGAGGAGTGCCCCGTCGACTGCATCTACGAGGGTGAGCGGAAGCTCTACATCAACCCGCGGGAGTGCATCGACTGCGGCGCCTGTGAACCGGTGTGCCCGGTGGAGGCGATCAGCCAGGACCGCCGCGTACCGGACGGCCAGGAAGACTTCGTCGCGGACAACGCCCGCTTCTTCGCCGAGCCGCTGCCCGGACGGGACGCGCCGCTCGGCGCCCCGGGCGGCGCCCACAAGGTCGGACCGGTGGGGGCCGACACCGAGCTGGTGAGCGGGCGCTGAGAGGCTTGCAGCCGTGATAGACGGTCACCCCTTCGTCGACGCCCACGTCCACGTGCCGCGCCTGCCCACGCTCAAACCGGCGTGGGTGGCGTGGGCCGAGCAGTTCGGCCCGACCGGGATCCTCACGGACGTGTGGGACGCCGACGGCGTACCGCGCCCGGAGCGGCTGGACGCGCTGTTCGACGCGGAGGGCGTCGACCATGCGCTGCTGTTCTGCGAGTACAGCCCGAAGGCCACCGGCGTGCAGCCCTTCGAGGACCTGCTGCCGCTCGTGGAGCAGAATCCCCGGCGGTTCCGCCCGGTCGCGAACGTCAACCCGCACCTCCACTTTCCCATCCGGGCGGAGGTGCGGCGCCAGCTCGACCTCGGTGCGGCGGCCCTCAAGCTGCACCCGGTGCACGGCGGGTTCCGGATGGACGACGCGGCGCTGTACCCCGCGTACTCGCTGCTCGAGGAGCTCGGTGTGCCGGTGGTCGTCCACTGTGGGACGTCGACGTTCCCGGGCTCGACCAACGCGTACGCGGATCCCCAGCTGCTCACGCCGGTGCTGCGGGACTTCCCCGGCCTGAAGATCGTGCTGGCGCACGGCGGACGCGGCTGGTGGTACGACGCGGCGGCGTTCCTCGCGCTGTCTCACGAGACGGTGTGGCTGGAACTGTCCGGGCTGCCGCCGAAGCGGCTGCCCCAGTACTACGCCAAGTTCGACCTCGGTCGGCTCGCCCGCCGCTGGATCTACGCGACCGACTGGCCTGGTGTCCCCGGCGTGGCGGCCAACGCGCGGGCGATCATGGACCTCGGCCTGCCGGAGGACGTCGTCCCGCTGGTCCTCGGCGGCAACGCCCTGCGCGTCTACCACGGATTGGTGAGCTGATGCCCGTCTACGCCCTCGACGACCTGGTCCCGGAGATCAGTCCCACCGCGTACGTCCACCCCGACGCCGTGCTGATCGGGGCCGTCGTGCTCGGCGACGAGGCGTCGGTCTGGCCCGGCGCCGTGCTGCGGGCCGACTACGGCCGGATCGTGATCGGGGACCGGACGTCCATCCAGGACGGAACGGTGCTCCACACCACCGAGAAGTGGCACACGACCGTCGGTGCGGACTGCGTGGTGGGGCACAACGTGCACCTCGAGGGCTGCGTCATCGCGGACAGGTGCCTGATCGGCTCCGGATCGGTCGTCCTCAACCGGGCCACCGTCGGGGAGGGCAGCCTCGTCGGCGCGTCGGCCCTGGTGCCGCAGGACTTCCCGGTACCGGCGGGGCACATGGCGCTCGGCGTACCGGTGAAGGTCCGGCCGCTGGACGCGGAGGCACACCGGGAGCGGATCTCCTACGGCGTCGGCATGTACCGCAAGAACGCCGCCCGCTACCGGGGCGGCCTGCGCCTGCTCTGACGGAACCCTGCTCTGACGGAACCCCTGCTCTGACGGAACCCCTGCTCTGGCGGAACCCCTGTTCTGACGGACCCCGACGCACGAGAGGAGCCGAGATGGAGCCCCTGGGACGCCCCGCTGCCGAGCTCTCCGACGAGGAGCTCGAGCGCCAGGGGACGCACGCACACGCCACGCGGAACTGGGTCTTCCTCCATGGGACGGCCGAGCAGTTCGCGCGGCACACCGAGCGGATGCTCGAGCTCGAGCAGGAGTACCTCCGGAGGCACCCGAAGCGCACCTGGCAGGGGACCGCCGCGGATGGTCCGGAGGTGGACGAGGCCACCATGCTCCGCGCGGCGCTCCGCGGCATCGTCCGGCAGGTCGAGGCCGCGCTGGCGCAGGTCCCGGCAGCGCCACCCGTGGCCCCGCCGGTCCAGGACGCGTCGCTGGCCCTGCTGGAACGGGTCGCGGCAGCGCCGGGCGGCCGGCTGCACAAGCTCGAGGCGCACCAGGCGGCCCGGGAGGTCGGGCTGGATCGTGCGGCGCTCGCCGGGCTGTACACCGCGGAGCCGCCGCTGCTCGCCACGGACCAGCAGGACCGGGTGATCACGGAGGCGGGGCGGGAGCGGCTGGCGGGGCCGGAGCGGCTGGCGGGCCGCTAGTCGGGGGGCAGCGGCACCGGGTCGAACGGCGTGGGCACCTGTGGGTCCGAGTCCGGCTCCGGCGGCCCGGGCTCCGTCGGGCTGATCGGGCCCGGCGGTGTCGGGTCGGGTCGTGCGGGGTCGGGGTGCGGTCGGGCAGGATCGTGGGCGGTGGTCACGGGGACTCCTCTCCGTCTCCCCCGCTGTACTCGCGTGGAGGCCTCTCGAGCAAGGGGTGGTGCACATGTCCGAGCCGGTGCGCGTGGTGCGCGCGGACGAGCTCACCGATGCGGACCCGACGTCCGGGATGCACCGGCGGCAGGCGTTCACCGCGCCGGGCCTCTGGGCGGGCGTCGTCCACACCGAGCCGGGGGCGACGTCCGGCTGGCACCACCACGGCGAGCACGAGACCAGCCTGTACGTCGTCTCGGGCCGGCTGCGCCTCGAGTTCGGCCCGGGCGGCGAGCACGTCGTGGACGCGGGGCCGGGCGACTTCCTGCACGTCCCGGCGGGCACCGTCCACCGTGAGTCCAATCCGGACGACGCCGTGTCCACGGCGGTCATCGCCCGTGCCGGCGAGGGGCCGCCGACGGTCAACGTGGACGGTCCCCCGGCCTGAGCGTTCTCCCGTTACGGTGCATGCGGACCGGCTCTGACGGGAGGCACCGTGGGGAAGCTGCAGATCGAGGTCGAGCCCGCCGAGGCCGGGATGGATGGCGCGCGGCTGTCCCGGGTGGACGACTTCCTCGCGCGGTACGTCGACGAGGGCAGCCTGCCGGGCTGGCTGGTGCTCGTGTCGCGGGGTGGGAAGGTCGTGCACCTGTCCACGTACGGCCACCGCCACGTCGAGGACGGGCTGCCGGTCGAGGTGGACACGCTGTTCCGCATCTACTCGATGACGAAGCCGATCACCTCCGTCGCGGCGATGATGCTGTACGAGGAGGGGGCTTTCGAGCTCACCGATCCGGTGAGCCGCTTCGTCCCCGCGTTCGCCGGCGCACGGGTGTGGGCCGGGGGTACGGATCTGAAGCCGGCCACCGTGCCCGCCACCGAACCCATCCGGATGTGGCACCTGCTGACGCACACCGCCGGGCTGACGTACGGCTTCCACCGCAACCATCCGGTGGACGCCCGGTACCGCGCCGCGGGGTACGAGTGGGCCACCCCGCCCGGAGCCGACCTCGCGCAGGCGTGCGAGGCGTGGGCGGCAGAGCCGCTGCTGTTCCAACCCGGGAGCGAGTGGAACTACTCCGTCGCCACCGACGTCCTCGGCCGCGTCGTCGAGGTCGCGTCCGGCCGGACGCTCGAGGAGTTCTTCGCCGAGCGCATCCTCGGTCCACTCGGGATGGACGAGACGTCGTTCGCCGTGGCGACGGACGCGGCGGACCGGCTGGCGCGGCTCTACCTCGCGTCACCGGCCGGCGGGATGGTGATCGGCGACCAGCTCGGCACCGCCGTGCTCGGACGGCCCGCGTTCCTGTCGGGCGGCGCCGGGCTGGTCAGCACCGCGGGCGACTACCACCGCTTCACACAGATGCTGCTGCGCGGCGGTGAGCTCGACGGCGTGCGGTTGCTGGGGCCGCGCACGGTCGCGTACATGACCCGCAACCACCTGCCCGGCGGCGCCGACCTCGAGGCGTTCGGGCGGCCGCTGTACGCGGAGACGTCGTTCGCCGGCGTCGGCTTCGGGCTCGGCTTCTCGGTCGTGCAGGACCCGGCCACGTACCGCGTGCTCAGCAGCGCTGGGGAGTACGGGTGGGGAGGTGCCGCCAGCACAGCGTTCTGGATCGACCCCGCCGAGGATCTGACCGTCGTCTTCATGACCCAGCTGCTCCCGTCCAGCACGCTGCCGGTGCGCACCTATCTGCGGCAGCTCGTCCAGCAGTCACTCGTCGGGGGGCCCCACTGAGAGTGGTCGATATGCCACAGTTCGGCCGGTGAGCGCCGTCACCCCCTGCGGCGCCGGACGAACGGAGCAGAACGTGCGCAACCCCCTCCGCAGACTGCTGGCGACGGCCGCGGCCCTCGCCTCGGCGGTCACGCTCTCCGGCGCGATGCCGGCACCGGCCTCCGCCGCACCCACCTGGGCGCCGGCCGCGACCGCCACCGTCCACCCCGGTGTCGTGACCGACACCCAGGGGGGACAGTGCACCTCGGACTTCGTGTTCACCGATTCGGATGGCGCCGTGTACCTGGGCCAGGCCGCACACTGCGCCGGCACCGGGGCCTCGACCGAAGTGGACGGTTGCCGGTCGGACTCTCTCCCCCTCGGCACGCCCGTGACGATCGACGGCGCGAGCAAGCCGGGCACGCTCGTGTACAGCTCGTGGCTGACCATGCAGGCACGCGGAGAGTCCGATCCGGACACCTGCGCGTACAACGACCTGGCGCTGGTGAAGCTCGACCCCGCGGACGTCTCGCGCGTGAACCCGAGCGTCCCGTTCTGGGGCGGCCCGGTCGGGCTCGGCAGCGGTTCCACCGCCCGGGGCGACACGGTCCTGTCGTACGGCAACTCCCCGCTGCGCGGCGGCATCGCGCTGCTCGGGCCCAAGCAGGGCGTCGGCCTCGGTGACGCGGCAGGCGGCTGGAGCCACACGGTCCTCACGCTGACGCCGGGTGTGCCCGGTGACTCGGGCAGCGCTTTCCTCGACGCCCGCGGTCGTGCGCTCGGGATCCTGTCCACATTGGCCATCGCGCCGCTGCCGGGCAGCAACGGCGTGGGTGACCTGCCGCACGAGCTCGCGTACGCGCAGCGGGCCGGCGGCATCGCCGGGCTGCGACTGGCGCTCGGGACCGAACCCTTCCGGGGCCCGCTGCTCTGAGTCCCGGAGCCGGAGGGATGCGGCGCGGTCGGACAGGGTCCGGCCGCGCGGCACCCCTCCGCGGGATGAGTCGCGCGTGGCTGGTCCGGGGCGGGCGGTACGGGGAGAACGAGATGCTGGCGCTCGACGCCGGGCTGATCGCGCTCGGGTGGCCGGAGCTGCACGACCTCGGTCGGGTGTCCACCCTGGACGATCTTCGCGACCTCGTGCGCAGGACCTGTCCCGACGCGCCGCCGGGGCGGTTGCGCAGCTACGTGCGGCAGTTGTGGGCCAGGATCTCCGGTACACGCCAGGATCTCCGGTACACGCTCGGGGCCGGGATGACGGTCTGCGAGGTGACGCGGCACCGCGGCACCGCGCGTCTCGCGGTACGCGCCGCGAGCGGGACCGACCCCGGGGCCTAGGCTCGGGAGGTGGCGAGGACGGGACCGGTGGCGAATCTCCTCACCACAGCCCGGACGTGGCTGCGCGCCGAATGGGCACCCGCCGCCCGGGCGACCGTCGCGATGGTCGTGCCGCTCGGGGCCGCGGTCGCCGCCGGTGACCTGCACGCGGGGCTCACGATGAGCCTGGGGGCGTTCGCGGCGCTGTACGGCCGGCAGGAGCCGTACCGCCGTCGGGCCGTGCTCGTCGGCGGGGTGGCGGTCGGTCTGGTCGCGGCGACCGTACTGGGCTCGGTGGCCGCCGGTTCCGCCTGGACGGCGGCACTGGCCATCGCAGTGGTGGGTGCGGTGTCCACCTGGGCGGCGCAGAGCACCGCTCTCGGTCCGCCGGGCGCGTACATGCTCACGCTGGTCGCGGCGGTGTCCACATACCTGCCGCTCCCCGCCGGTGGCCTGTGGACAAGGGCCGGGTACGTGGCGCTCGGCGCCGCCTTCGCCTGGTGCGTCGTGATGTCGGGTGCGCTCGTGCGGCCGGCGGTGCCACAGACACGCGCGCTCGCCGCCGCGTACGACGCCGTCGCCGCGCTGCTCCGCGCGCCCTCCCCGCTCGCGCGGCACGCGGCCGCGGCTGCACTGCGGGTTGCCGGTGACCACCTCGTGGCGGCGGGACCGCAC
Organism: Mycobacteriales bacterium; assembly: GCA_036402915.1. Taxonomy (GTDB): domain Bacteria; phylum Actinomycetota; class Actinomycetes; order Mycobacteriales; family HKI-0501; genus JAVEDU01. Next base: position 1,304 of record DASWRY010000024.1, on the reverse strand, counting down.
TCCGGGGACGCCGGGCGGCTGCGGGCGCTGCACGGGTACGCGCGAAGGGCGTTCCTGGGCGGGGGCGACCCGGCCGAGTTCGCAGCGGTCGCGGCTGCCCTACGTTCGGGACGTCCCACCGCGGTTGATCCTGCGGCGTGTCCCGACGAGCACCTCATGCTTTCCAGCCGGTGGCACCTCGGACCGCACAGTCTGGCCGTACCCGCCGGGGTGCGGGTGTTCGTGGCGGCTCTCCTTGCCGCCGGTGTCGCGGCGGCCGTGGGGCTGCCGCACACGTACTGGGCGCCGGCGGCCGCGGTCGTGGTCCTCCAGGCCACGTCCGCCCGGCTGACCATGACGCGCGCGGTGCACCGGATCGCCGGAACGGTCGTCGGCGTGCTGATCGCGGCCGGGGTGTTCGCGCTGCACCCGTCCCCCGTGCTCGTCGTGGTGATCGTCGGGCTGCTGCAGTTCGTCGTGGAGGTGTGCATCGGGCGGATGTACGCGCTCGGGGTCTCGTTCGTGACGCCGCTCGCGCTGCTCATCGCGGAGAGCGGAGGTATCCGTACACCCCTCCACGCCCTGCTCGGGGACCGTCTCACCGAGACGGTCATCGGTTGCGCGGTGGGGATCCTCGTGGCGATGACCGTGCTGCCACGGGCGGCGACGCGGCGGGTGCCGCGGGCGATCGAGTTCGTACGACAGCGGCAGGCGATGCTGGAGTCGCTGCTGTCCGGCGGTGGTGCCGAGGGTCAGGTCGCCGGGGCGCGGCGGGACGTCGTCGACGCGCTGACGTCGCTGGCGGAGGCGATTCGGAACGCGAAGGGCGAACTGCGGCCGGACGCGAAAATGCTGGTGGCGGCCGGCGAGGCGGCGGACGCGGGGTGGCTCGCGGTGACGCGTGTGGACGGTGCCGATGTGCATGCACCGGGGGGCCCCACACCGCCCGCCTAGGATGGCGGTCCGGTGGTGTCGGTACGACGTCACCGACGTGGACGGTGGAGCGACGCAGGACGAGATCGCGGGCGCCGAGTTGATACCGATGCGCGGCCTGACGCTGCCTGATCCCCGGATACACCGGCGGGGTCACGCGCCCCGGCAGCCGTACAACGCGGATACCGAAGACGCGGAAGGCACGCCTGCTGGATCAGCCCTGAGGCGGTCACTCGTACGGAGGCGAGCGTGCGAGCGTGCGAACGGGGTGGAGGGCGGGGTCGGTCCGGGCTCGACCGCGTAGCCTGTCAGCCGCGGACTCGTGGCCGGTCGGGTTGTCCCGGCCGACGCCCCGATCCCGGGCCTCTAGCTCAATGGGTTAGAGCAGCGGA
>DASWRY010000023.1:0-23927 GCA_036402915.1 Mycobacteriales bacterium | reverse complement strand
CCAGCTCCCGCACCCCGTCGGCGAGCGAGACGATGTCCGCCATCCGTCCTCCCGGTTCCGCAGCGCGGTCGTATGACGAACACGCGTTCTGCATGCGAACGGTACTCACGCCGTGCGGGGCGCGTCAACGGTAGGGACCGGCACCCGGGCACGGCCACGCGCGGGCGCCCGGGCACGGCCGCGCGCTGGGCGCCCGGGACGCCGGAAATCATGCTCTTCCGCAGGATGTCCGGCGTCCCGGACGCCATGCGACAAGTGCTTGACCGTGACGGGGGTCACGCTTTACGGTTCGCACCCAGCACATCCGTTCGTCATGCGAACAGCGCCGAATCCGACAGGAGCCCCGATGCGCCGACCACTGCTCGCGCTGCTCTCCGCAGCCGCCCTCTTCGCGACCGCCGCGTGCGGCTCCGGCTCCGGCTCCGGTTCCGCCGCGGGCGGCGGTACGGACAAGGTCACGGTGGGCGTCATCCCGATCGTCGACGTGGCACCGATCTACCTCGGCAAGGAGCAGGGCTTCTTCGCGAAGCGGAAGATCGACCTGACCCTGCAGACGGGCTCCGGCGGTGCCGCCAGCGTGCCGGGCGTGGTGAGCGGGCAGTACCAGTTCGCGTTCGGCAACGTCACGTCGCTGCTCGTCGCCCGCGACAAGAAGCTGCCCCTCGAGGTCCTCACCAACGGCGTCTCGTCGGTCGGCGTCCAGGGCAAGGACTTCGGCGCCGTCGTCGTCCGGTCCGACAGCCCGATCAAGACCGCGAAGGACCTCGCGGGCAAGAGGGTCTCGGTCAACAACCTGAAGAACATCGGCGACACCACCGTCCGCGCGTCGGTCCGCAAGGCCGGCGGCGACCCGTCGAAGGTCCAGTTCGTCGAGCTGCCCTTCCCGGACATGCCCGCCGCGCTGGCCGGCAAGCGCATCGACGCCGCGTGGGTCGTCGAGCCGTTCCTGACCCAGGCGACCAGCCAGGGCGCCCGGCCGGTGGCCTGGAACTTCGTGGATGCCGCCCCGAACCTCACGGTCGCCACGTACTTCACGTCCGAGAAGATGATCGCCACCGAGCCGGACCTGGTGAAGCGCTTCACCGAGGCGATGAACGAATCCCTCGCGTACGCGCAGTCCCACCCGGACGCGGTGCGGAACATCCTGAAGACCTACACGAAGATCCCCGCGGACGTCATCGCGAGGATGACGCTCCCGAAGTTCCCCTCCGAGGTCAACCGCGCGTCGATCGAGACCCTCGCGACGCTCGCGAAGCAGGACGGTCTCGTCTCCTCCGCGCCCGATGTCGACGCGCTGCTGTCCGATCTGAAGTGACCACGGTGACCGCACCCACCACTCCGGCGGGCCCGGCCACGGCACCCGCCGTGGCCGGACCGGCGGCCACCCCGGCGGCGCGCCGCCGCGAGGTGCCGGGCGTGGCCCTCGGGGTGCTCGGCGTGCTGGCGTTCCTCGCGGTGTGGGAGGTGGTACCCCGCGCCGGGCTCGTCCGGGCCACGTACCTGCCGCCCGCGTCCGAGGTCCTCCGCACGCTCGCCCGCGAGGCGGGGCGCGCCGGGTTCTGGACCGCGATGGGTGACACGGTGGTCGCGTGGGCCCTCGGCCTGGCGATCGCGTTCGGCGCGGCCGTCGTGCTCGGCTTCGTCGTGGGTGCGGTCCCCGTGCTCCGGGACTTCACCGCCTCGACGGTGGAGTTCCTCCGGCCGATCCCCTCGGTCGCCCTGATCCCGCTCGCCGCCCTGCTGTTCGCCACCGACATCCGCTCGACACTCCTCCTGGTCGTGTACGCGGCCTTCTGGCAGGTGTACGTCCAGGTGCTGTACGGCGTCGTCGACGTCGACCCGGTCGCGGAGGACACCGCCCGCTCGTACGGGCTGTCCCGGTGGTCGCGCGTGCGGCACGTGACGTGGCCGACCGCGCTGCCGTACGTGCTCACCGGTCTGCGCCTCGGGGCCGCGGTCGCGCTGATCCTCGCCGTCACCGCGGAGCTCGTCATCGGCTCTCCCGGCCTCGGCCAGGAGATCGCCGTCGCCGAGTCCAGCGGCGCCACGTCCGTCGTGTACGCGCTGGTCATCGCGACCGGCGCGCTCGGGGTCGCGGTGAACGTCGTGGTCCGCCTCGCCGAGCGCCGGCTGCTGCGCTGGCACCCGTCCGTCCGCGGGGAGGTCGCGGCATGACCCGCGTCGCCCTGCGCGCCGGGCAGGTGCTCGGGCTGCCGGTCGTGCTCGTGCTCGTGTGGTGGTACGCGAGCGTCACCAGCCAGAACTACTACCTGCCGACGCCCGGCGTCATCGCGTCCACGTTCGGCCACGTCTGGACCGCCGACCGGCTGACGACGGACGCGCTGCCCAGCGTGGTCCGGCTCCTCACGGGCTTCGCGCTCGCGGGGGTCCTCGGCGTGGCGCTGGGCGTGCCGATCGGCTCGTCTCCCCGGCTGCGGGCGCTCACCGAGCCGGTGCTCGAGTTCTTCCGGGCGATCCCCCCGCCGGTGCTCGTCCCGGTGCTGATCCTGTTCGCCGGGATCGACGGGACGATGAAGGTCGCCGTCATCGTCTCCGGCTGTGTCTGGCCGATCCTGCTCAACACGGTCGAGGGGGTCCGCGCGGTCGACCCCGTGCTCGCGGACACGTGCCGCAGCTACGGCATCCGCGGCACCACCCGGCTCCGCACGCTCGTGCTGCGCTCGGCCAGCCCGCAGATCATGGCCGGGCTCCGGCAGGCGCTGTCGATCGCGATCATCCTCATGGTCATCAGCGAGATGTTCGCGGCGTCGAGCGGCCTCGGTTTCACGATCGTGCAGTTCCAGCGGAGCTTCGCCATCCCCGAGATGTGGACCGGCATCGTGCTGCTCGGCCTGCTCGGGTTCGCCCTCGCGATGCTCTTCGGCGTCGTCGAGCGGCGCGTCCTGTCCTGGTACCACGGCCTGCGGCGCACTGCCCGCGGGTCCGACTGAAGGGTCGTCCAGATGCTCGAGGTCACCGGGCTGCAGAAGATCTACGACGCCGGGGGGCGCGGGGTGGAGGCCGTCCGCGACCTGACGTTCCGGCTCGAGGAAGGCGAGTTGGTGTGCCTGGTGGGGCCGTCCGGCTGCGGCAAGACCACGTTGCTGAAGTGCATCGCCGGACTGATGACGCCGACCGCCGGGACGGCGTCGCTCGCCGGTGTGCAGGTCTCGGGGCCGCCGGAGGACATGGCCGTGGTGTTCCAGGAGTACGGCCGCAGCCTGTTCCCGTGGATGACCGTGCGGCAGAACGTCGAGCTGCCGCTGAAGGAGAAGAAGCTCCCCAGGGCGCGGCGGACGACCCTGGTGGACGAGGCGCTCACGGCGGTGGGCCTCACCGACGCGGCGGGCCGGTACCCGTGGCAGCTCTCCGGCGGCATGCAGCAGCGCGTGGCGATCGCGCGCGCCGTCGCGTACGAGCCGAAGGTCCTGCTGATGGACGAGCCGTTCGCGGCCGTCGACGCGCAGACGCGGGCGGACCTCGAGGACCTCATCCGGTCGGTGTGGCAGCGCTTCGACGTCACGATCCTGTTCGTCACGCACGACATCGACGAGGCCGTCTACCTGGGACAGCGCGTGCTCGTCCTGTCCAACTCGCCGACCGTCGTGCAGGACGACCTCACCGTGGACCTGCCCGCCGAGCGCGACCAGCTCACCACCCGGTCCGACCCGCGGTTCATCGAGCTGCGCGCCAAGGTCTACGCCGAGATCCAGGCGGCGAAGCGGGGATCCGTCCCGGCTTCGACCCGATGACCCGATCGGTGACCGGGCGCGCCCTCGCGGTCCTCGCGGCGTTCGACGCCGACCACATGCGACTGTCGCTGTCGGACCTCGCGCGGCGGAGCGGCCTGCCGCTGTCCACCACGTTCCGGCTCGTGGCCGAGCTCGAGCAGTGGCGTGCGCTGGACCGCGGGCCGGACGGCCGGTACACGGTGGGCTTCCGCGTGTGGGAGCTCGGCCGGCTCGCCCCCGTCAACGGCGGCATCCGCGAGGCGGCGATGCCGTTCATGCAGGACCTGTACGAGCTGACCCGCGAGAACGTGCACCTCGCCGTCCGCGACGGGGACGAGGCGGTCTACGTCGAGAAGCTCACCGGCCACCGCGCGGTGCCGATCCTGTCCCGGGTCGGCGGGCGGTTGCCGCTGCACGCGACCGGCGTCGGCAAGGCACTGCTCGCGTCGGCGTCGCCCGCGTTCCGGACCGCGTACCTGCGCCGCCCGCTGCTGCGCGTGACGCCGTACACGCTGGTGGAGCCCGCGCGCCTGGCCCGTGAGCTCGACGTGGTCCGGCGGCGCGGCTGGGCGCGGACCTCGGAGGAGATGTCGCTCGGCTCGTGCTCGGTGGCGGTCACCGTGCCCGGTACCGGTGCGGCGCTCGGGTTGGTCGTCCACAGCGTCCGGCGGGATCTCGGCCGGTGGGTGCCGGCGCTGCAGCGGGCGGCCACCGGGGTGGCGCGGCGGCTGACCCCCGAGGCTCACGAGCTGGCGGAGGCACGATGAGGACCGTTCGGGACGCGACGTTCGACGTCATGCGTCACCACGGGATGACGACGGTGTTCGCGAACCCGGGGTCGACCGAGGTCTCGTTCCTCACCGGCCTGCCGGAGGACCTGCGGTTCGTGCTGGCGCTGCACGAGGGCTCGGTCGTCGGCATGGCCACCGGGTACGCGATCGCGTCGGGTCGCCCCGCGTTCGTGCAGCTGCACACGACGGCCGGTCTCGGCAACGCGGTGGGGGCGCTCGCGACCGCGCGGGTGAACCGGGCCCCGCTCGTGGTCCTGGTCGGGCAGCAGGACCGGAGGCACCTGGCGCTGGAGCCGTTCCTCACGGGCCGCCTCGAGGGGCTGGCCGGCGACTATCCGGTGTGGACGTCGACCCCGCTGCGGGCGCAGGACGTCCCGTCGGCGGTGTCCCGGGCGTTCTTCGAGGCGGAGGCGCAGCGCGGGCCCGCGGTGGTGATCGTGCCGATGGACGACTGGGCCGTTCCGTTCCCGGACTCGGAGGTCCTCGCCGCCCCCACCTCGGTCTCCCGCGCCACGGGGGTGGCGGGCGCCGAGGTGGCGGGGTTGGTCTCGATGGTGGGTGCGGCGGTGTCGCCCGCACTCGTGGTCGGCGCCGGGGCCGACTCCCGCGCGACATGGGAGGCGCTGGTCACGCTCGCCGAGCGGCTCGGATGTCCGGTGTGGCAGGAGTCGTTCGGGGCGCGGGCCGGGTTCCCGCAGGACCACCCGCTGTTCGCGGGGCACCTGCCCGCGGGGCGGTCGCGCCTGCGGGCGGCCCTGGCCGGGCACGACGTGGTGCTCGCGGTCGGGGCGCCGGCGTTCCGGCAGTACCCGTACGAGCCGGGGTCGCTGGTCGAGCCCGGTACGCGCATCGCCGTGCTGACCGACGACCCGGCCGAGGCCCACCACAGCCCCGTGGACCTCGCGGTCGTCGCGCCGCTGGCCCCGGTGTGCGCGCTGCTCGCCTCGTCGGTGGCCCCCCGCTCCGGCACGGCGGCCGTCCCGCCGCGCCGGGTCCCGCCCGCGCCGCCCACGGGTTCCGAGCCGATGCGGGCGGCGCACGTGTTCGCGGCGCTCGCCGCCCGGCTCCCCGCGGACGCCGTGATCGTGGAGGAGTCGCCGTCCAGCCGGCCCGACCTGCACGCGCTGATCCCCGCGCGGGCGCCGCTGGGCTTCCTGTCCGCGGCGATGGGCGGGCTCGGGTTCGCGCTGCCCGCGGCGGCGGGCGTCCGCCTCGCCGCTCCCGACCGGCCCGTCGTGGCGCTGGTCGGGGACGGATCCTCGCTGTACGGCGTCCAGGCACTGTGGAGCGCCGCCCGGTACGGCGCCGGCGTGCTGTTCGTCGTCCTCGCGAACGGGCGGTACGCGATCATGGACCGTCTCGCCGAGGGAGCCGGCGGGAAGGCGCCGTGGCCGTCCTTCGAGGACGTCTCGCTCTCCGGGCTGGCGACCGCGCTCGGCTGCCCCGCCCGCCGCATCGATACGTACGCCGAACTGCTGTCCACGCTGGACGAGGTCGTCCCGGGGCTGGCCACTCGCGAGACCCCGCTCCTGCTCGACGTGTCCGTCGTCGCCGATCCCACCTTCCGACCCTGAGGAGCGCCCGTGTCCCTTCTCGACCCCAGCATCTGGACCTCGTCCGTCCACTCCGGAGGGTGGATCCCGTCGTCCGGCGGCGACGTGGCCGTCCGTGAGCCCGCCACGGGTGACGAGCTCGGCCGTGTCGGCCTGGCCGACGCCACCGACGTCGCGAACGCGGGCGCCGCCGCGGCCAAGGCGCAGCTCGAGTGGGCCCGTACCCCGTTCGAGGAGCGTGCGGCCGTGCTGCGGCGCGCCGGGTTGCTGTTCGAGCGGTACGCCGCGGAGATCGAGGAGTGGATCGTCCGCGAGACCGGCGCCATCCCGCCCAAGGCGCAGCTCGAGACCCACATCGCCGCGGGCGAGTGCTTCGAGGCGTCGGCGCTCCCCTCGCACAGCCTCGGCGACATCCTCCCGTCGCCGACCGGCCGCCTGTCCCTCGCGCGCCGCGTGCCGGTGGGCGTCGTCGGCGTGATCTCGCCGTTCAACTTCCCGCTCATCCTCTCGATCCGCTCGGTCGCCCCGGCGCTCGCGCTCGGCAACGCCGTCGTCCTGAAGCCCGACCTGCGGACGCCGATCAGCGGCGGCTTCTGCATCGCGCGGGTGTTCGAGGAGGCCGGGCTGCCGCCCGGCGTGCTCCACGTGCTCCCCGGCGGTGCCGACGCCGGCGAGGCGCTGGTCGCGGACCCGCACACACGGGTCATCTCGTTCACCGGTTCGACCGCCGCGGGCCGCAGGGTCGGCGAGGCGGCCGGGCGGCACCTCAAGCGGGCGCACCTCGAGCTGGGCGGCAACAACGCGCTGATCGTGCTGGACGACGCGGACCTCGACCGGGCGCTGTCGGCGGCGGCGTTCGGCTCGTTCATGCACCAGGGCCAGATCTGCATGACCACCGGCCGGCACCTGGTCCACGCCTCGATCGCCGACGAGTACGTCTCGCGGCTCGCCGAGAAGGCGGCTGCGCTGCCGGTGGGCAACCCGGCGACCTCGCAGGTGGCGCTCGGTCCGCTGATCGACGAGGGGCAGCGGGACAGGGTGCACGCACTGGTGGAGGCGTCGGTCGCCGCCGGCGCGCGGCTGGCCGCGGGCGGCACGTACGAGGGGTTGTTCTACCGCCCCACGGTCCTCGACGACGTAACGCCGGAGATGCCCGCGTACGCGGAGGAGGTCTTCGGGCCCGTCGCGCCGGTGGCCCGCTTCTCGACGCTGGACGAGGCGGCGGAGCTGGCGACGGCCACGTCGTACGGGCTGTCGCTCGGGATCCTCACCAGCGATGTGCTCGCGGGGATGGAGCTGGCGGAGCGCATCCCGTCCGGCATCGTGCACATCAACGACCAGACGGTGGGCGACGAGGCCCACGCGCCGTTCGGGGGCGTGAAGGACTCGGGCACGGGGTCCCGGTTCGGGGGCGCGGCGGCGAACATCGAGGCGTTCACCGAGGGACAGTGGATCACGCTGCAGCGTGAGATCACGCAGTACCCGTTCTAGGTGGTACGGCGGCGCCCGGCTCGCGCGCGTCGCGGGCCGGGCCCGCACATGTGCCTTGACGGCCTGCGCGTGTGGGAGGAACCTTGGCGGCAGCCGGGCCCCGCTGAGGCCTTGGAAGTGGAGCCGGGACGCCCCGCCGGATGACGGGAGCCCGGCTTCCGCGCTGTCGGCCCCTACTTCGGCCGAAACCGGTGAACACGGACGACGTCGGCCAGGAGCTCCAGGTAACCGGGATCACCGCGCTCTGCCTCCGCAGTCGCTCCCGCTACGACATCGGACGCCCAGAGGATCGGCTCGCGCCGTGGAACCGCGTGTTCCGCGTAGAGGCCCGAGCGCAGGATGCCCGCGGCCCGGAAACCGTCGAGCGCGCGCCGGTCGTGTCCGTCGCCCGCCGGGCCGCGGCTCTCCAGGCAGATCCGCTCGGTTCTGCATTCCCCGAGCTGCCAGATCAGCTGTGCGAGGCACTGGCGCCGGGCTCGCTCCTGCCGACGGTGATCCACCGGTGTGCCGATGACAACAGCGGCCCGCAGCTCGAGGCGCGCCACCGCAGCCGAGAGAAGGAGCCGCCGCGCCCGTCCCTCCACATGCCAGTGCACCCGGTCCTTCCCGGCCAGCAGACCCACCAGTGCCGCTCGGACGTCCGGAGCAGCGTCCGAATCCACCAGCACCGCGGCGAGCAGGTAGAAGCTCGGAGGCCCGGCGAAGTGGCTCTCGTCGACGTACGCGTGCAGCGTCACGGGCCGCACCGTAGGGGGGCGGTCCGACGAGAAACCGGCTCACTCGAACGGCAGTCCCACGTAGTTCTCCGCCAGCGTCGTCGCGGCCGCGCGCGAGGTCACCGTGTACCGCAGCTGCGACCGCTGGATCCCCCGCTGGAACCCGTCGTCGTCCGGGAACGTGTGCAGCATCGACGTCATCCACCACGAGAAGTGCTGCACTCGCCACACCCTCCGCAGGCACGTCTCGGAGTACGCGTCCAGCAGCTCCTCCGACCCCGAGGCGTAGAACGCCTCCACCGCGAGTGACAGCGCGCGCACGTCCGCCACCGCGAGGTTCAGCCCCTTCGCGCCCGTCGGCGGCACGATGTGGGCGGAGTCCCCGGCGAGGAACAGCCGCCCGTACCGCATCGGCTCGACCACGAAGCTGCGCATCGCCGTGACGCTCTTCTCGAGCAGCGGGCCGGTGCCGAGGGTGAAGCTGCCGTCGCGCAGCTGCATCCGCGTCTGGAGCTCCTCCCAGACGCGGTCGTCCGGCCAGTCCTCGAGCCGGGTGTCCGGCGGGACCTGCAGGTAATTCCGCGTGACCCGCGGCGAGCGCATCGAGTGCAGCGCGAAGCCCCGGGAAGTGGCGGTGTAGATCAGCTCCTCCGACGAGGGTGCGGTCTCGGCGAGGATCCCGAGCCACGCGAACGGGTACACCCGCTCGAGGACCCGGAACGCCTCCGCGGGCACCGACCGGCGACAGATCCCGTGGAACCCGTCGCACCCCGCGATCACGTCGCACTCCAGCGTCCGGGCCACCCCGTCGGCGTCCACACAGGAGATCGAGGGCCGGTCGGTGTCGACCCCGTGCACCTCCACAGAGGACACCTCGAACAGCACCGCACCGCCGGCCGCGACCCGCGCGGCGATGAGGTCCTTCACGACCTCCTGCTGCCCGTACACGGTGATCGACCGGGCGTCGGTCAGCTCGGCGAAGTCGATGCGATGGCCCTCGCCGTCGAACCGCAGCTCGATGCCGTCGTGCCGCAGCCCCTCGCGGAGCAGCCGGTCGCCGAGCCCCGCCTCCTTCAGCAGCTCCACCGTCCCGTGCTCCAGCACGCCCGCGCGGATCCGCGCCTCGACGTACTCGCGGCTCCGCGCCTCCAGCACGACGGACTCGATGCCCCGGAGGTGGAGCAGGTGCGAGAGCAGCAGACCGGCCGGCCCGGCCCCGACGATTCCGACCTGGGTACGCACGGCGGTCTCCTCCTCCAACGTGGACTCCACCCCAGCGTGCGTGACCGTAGACCCGGCGCGGGAGCGGAACCTTCCGCTGGATGGAAGCCCCGCGTAGGGTCCGCGGATCGCGGGGGAAGATGCCTGCCATGAGCGCCGCACCGTCCCTGGCTCCGCCGGTGCGCGAACGTCCCGGTTCCGCGGCCGTGCTCCTCGCGGCCATCGTGATCGTCGCGCTCAACCTGCGCCCCGCGATCGCCGCGGTACCGCCACTGCTCGACGGCATCCGGACCCAGCTCGGTCTCTCCGGCGCCGCGGCCGGCGCGCTCACCGCGTTGCCGGTGGTGTGCATGGGGATCTTCGCGCCGGCCGGCACCGCGGTGGCGCGCCGGATCGGCCGGGAACGCGCCCTCGCCGCCGCCCTGGTCCTCGTCGCGGTGGGATCGCTGCTGCGCGCCGTCGACGGCGTGTTCCCGCTGTACGCCGGGAGCACGGTCGCGGGGATCGGCATCGCGATCGGCGGCACGCTGCTGCCGGGCCTGGTGAAGGCGTGGTTCCCGGACCGGGCCGGCGCGGCGACCGGGCTGTACACCGCCGGGCTCGTCGGCGGCGCGATGGCCGGCGCGGTGGTGTCCGTGCCGCTGCACGACGCGTTCGGCGCCCGCTGGACCTGGGCCCTCGCGGTGTGGGCGACGCCCGCCGTGGCGGCGCTGCTGGTGTGGTGGCCGGTCACCCGCTCCGCGCACGACGGCCCCGTCCCGGACCGGGGGCCGCTCCCGTGGCGCAGCCGCACGGCGTGGCTCGTCACGCTGTACATGGGAGGCCAGTCGCTCCTCTTCTACACCGAGCTGACCTGGCTGTCGCCGATGTACACCGATTCCGGCTGGACCGCGCGGGACGGCGGGCTGCTGCTGGGGCTGTTCAGCCTGACGCAGCTGTTCACGGCGTTCGGCGTCCCCGTGCTCGCCGACCGGGCAGGTGGGGACCGCCGCCCGTGGATCGCCGGGTGCATGACCGTCAACATCGCGATGCTGCTCTGCCTCGGCCTGGTCCCGCTCGCGTCGCCGTGGTTGTGGACCGGCGTGCTCGGGCTGGCCGCGGGCGGGCAGCTCGCCCTGGGGCTCACGCTGCTGGCGGACCTCGCGGCAACGCCCGCCGACGCGGCCAGGCTCTCGGGCATGGCCCTGGGGGTCGGCTTCCTCGTCGCGTCGGCCGGCCCGGTGCTCGCCGGGGCGCTGCACGACGCGGTGGGCGGGTACCGCGTCCCGTTCCTGGTGCTCGCGCTGATCGGGCTCGCGACGATGGCATGTGGCGTCACGCTGGGACCCCACCGCCGGATCTGAGGTTGCGGGGGGAGCGGCCCGGCGTTCTGCTGGGTCCATGACCGAGCGGGCGACCGTACGTCACGAGCCGGAGACCCATGGCCACCGCAGTCTGGGACTCGCGCTGGTCGTGATCAGCGTCGCGCAGCTGATGGTGGTCCTCGACAGCACGATCGTGAACATCGCCCTGCCCCACCTCGCCCATGACCTCCACTTCGGCCTCTCGGAGCTGTCGTGGGTGGTCAACGCGTACACGCTGGCGTTCGGTGGCCTGCTGCTGCTCGGCGGCCGCGCCGGTGACCTGCTCGGCCGCCGGAAGGTGTTCCTCGTGGGCGTGGGCGTGTTCACCGCGGCGTCGCTCGTGGGCGGCGTGGTCACCACCGACACGGGGATGATCGTCGCGCGCGCGTTCCAGGGCGCCGGGGCCGCGATCGCGTCGCCGACGGCGCTGTCGCTGATCACGACGACGTTCCCGGCGGGGCCGGGGCGGAACAGGGCCTTCGGCGTGTACGCCGCGATGTCCGGTGCCGGCGCCGCGATCGGCCTCATCCTCGGCGGCGCCCTCACCGAGATCTCGTGGCGGTGGACGTTCTTCATCAACGTGCCGATCGGCCTCACCGTCCTCCTGCTGGGTCCGCGCGTGCTCGGGGAGTCGGCGCGGCAGCGCGGGATGTTCGACATCCCGGGCGCTCTCACCGGCACGACGGGTCTCGCATCGGTCGTGTACGGACTGACCCATGCCGCGACGCACGGCTGGACGGACGACGTCACGCTGACCGCGCTGCTCGGCGGGGCGGCGCTGCTCGTCGTCTTCCTCGCGATCGAGGCGTCGTCGCCGCATGCGCTGATGCCGCCGCGCATCCTGGCCGACCGGAACCGCGCGGTGACGTACGTGGCGATGCTCGCCACCGGGGCGGCGCTGTTCGCGATGTTCTACTTCCTCAGCCTGTACGTGCAGGGCCCGATGGGCCTGAAGCCGATCCAGGCGGGGCTCGCGTTCCTGCCGTTCAGTGCCGGGGTGGTGGCCGCGGCGCAGCTCGCCTCGGTCCTCGTCGCGCGGATCGACCCGCGGTGGATCGCGGGTGCGGGCGGCCTGCTGTCGGCCGGCGGGATGCTCTGGCTCTCCCGGCTCGACGTCGACTCCCGGTACCTCACCGGCCTGCTCCCGCCGATGCTCGTGCTGTCGGTGGGGCTGGGCCTGACGTTCGTCCCGCTGACGTTGACCGCCGTCCACGGCGTCGCGACGGACGACGCGGGCGTCGCCTCGGCCGTGCTCAACACGACACAGCAGGTCGGCGGCGCCCTCGGGCTCGCGACGCTCAGCACGGTGGCCGGCTCGGCGGCCTCCGCGCGCGGGCGGGAGCTCGCGCGGACGCTCCGCGAGCAGCTCGCGACCGGGCAGCTGCTCCCCGGACAGGCGCAGGCGGCCGTGAACCGGGCGCTCCTGGAGGCGCAGACGGCGGGCTACACGGCGGCGTTCGTCGTCGGGGCCGTGATCATGGTGGCCGCCGCGCTGATCGTGATCGCGCTGCTGTCCACGCGACACGCGGAGCTGGACTCGGACGCGCCGGTGCAGGCCGGCGGGTAGCGGTCAGCCGGTTCCGGTGGAGCCGGTCCCCGCCGGGGTGCGGCCCGGTGACCGCCGCCACTCCCGGCCGCTCCCGGCCGCGGCCCACCCGTCCAGCACGGCCGCGGCCGCGTCGGGCTGTCCCGCGATCCCGAACGCACGCTCGCTCGGGGGGCGGGTGCCCTCCCCGGCTGCCTCCCCGGCTGCGCGCTCGCTCGGGGGCCGGGCCGCCTCCCCGGGCGCACGCACGGCCTCCGGCGCCCCGTCGGCGCACTCGTCGCACACCTCCCGCACCGACGCGGTCCAGTCCTCCGCCGGCAGGCCCACCTCGGTGAGCGCGCCGAGCAGCGCGGCGAGGTCGCCCTCCCCCGGCACCGTGACGAGCACGGGGATCGTCGGATGCGGGCCCGCCGACAGGCGTGCGACCTCGTCGAACAGCGGGACGGACGCCCCGTCCGGCGCCGCGTGCGCACCGGACGGCTCCCCGTCGTGCAGCACCACGTCGCCGTACCGGTGCCCGGACCCCGGCATGGGCACCGTGGTGACGACGCCGTGCGCCGGGCCGAGCCGCTCGGTCCACACGATCTCGGGGCGGTGCTCCGTACCGTCGACGAGCAGTGGCCGCTGCCCCGGGTAGCGCGGGGCCGGGTTGAGGCGGACCGGGACCAGCGACCGGTCGCCGGACGGGACCCCGGCGCCGTACGTGGCCCACGCGCGGGCCGCGGTCTCCTCGTCGCCGAGCGCGGTCGCCGCGATGCCGAGGTTCCAGGCCGCGGGGTCGCCGGGGCGGCCGTCGCCGAGGGCGAGTGCACGCGCGTTCGCGTCCCGGCACGCCTCCCAGTCGTGCCGCAGCTTGGCGATCAGGCCCAGCTCGAACCACCCCGCGGCCCACTCCGGCGCCCGGGCGAGCATCTGGCGCAGCAGCACCTCCGCCGCGGTCAGGTGCCCGGCGGCGAGCTGCTCGTCGTACCGCTCCTTGACCCGTTCGAAACGGGCCTGCTTCCGCCTCATGCCGTCCCGTCGTGGAGCACCGACGACACCAGCGTGCGCGCCTCGTCCTGGAGCTGCGCGAGGTGGTCGGCACCGCGGAAGCTCTCGGCGTAGATCTTGTACACGTCCTCGGTACCGGACGGCCGCGCCGCGAACCACCCCGACTCCGTGGTGACCTTGAGCCCGCCGATCGCGGCGGCGTTCCCTGGCGCGCTCGTGAGCTTCGCGGTGATCGGCTCCCCGGCCAGCTCGGCGGCGGTCACCCGCTCCGGGGACAGGGCCGCGAGGCGCGCCTTCTCGTCGCGGGTCGCCGGGGCGTCGACGCGGGCGTACGCGGGGTCGCCGAACCGTTCCACCAGGCGGGCGTACCGACGGCTCGGCGACTCACCCGTCACGGCCTGGATCTCGGAGGCGAGCAGGCACAGCAGGATGCCGTCCTTGTCGGTGGTCCACACCCGGCCGTCGCGCCGCAGGAACGACGCCCCGGCGCTCTCCTCGCCCCCGAAGCCGATCGTCCCGTCCAGCAGCCCCGGTACGAACCACTTGAAGCCCACCGGCACCTCGACCAGCCGCCGGCCGAGCGACGCGGCCACGCGGTCGATCATGGACGAGCTCACCAGGGTCTTCCCGACCGCGGCGGTCTCCGGCCAGTCCGGGCGGTGCCCGAACAGGTACTCGATCGCCACCGCGAGGTAGTGGTTCGGGTTCATCAGGCCGCCGTCGGGGGTCACGATCCCGTGCCGGTCGGCGTCGGCGTCGTTGCCCGTGGCGATCTGGTACTCCTCGCGGCGCGCGATGAGCGACGCCATCGCGTACGGCGACGAGCAGTCCATCCGGATCCTGCCGTCCCAGTCGAGCGTCATGAACCGCCAGGTGGGGTCGACCAGCGGGTTGACGACCGTGAGGTCGAGCCGGTGCCGTTCCGCGATCGCGGCCCAGAACTCCACGCTCGCGCCGCCGAGCGGGTCCGCTCCGATGTGGATGCCCGCGTCGCGGATCGCGTCGATGTCCACGACGGACGGCAGGTCGTCCGCATAGGCCCGGACGTAGTCGTACGACCCCGCGGCGGCACGGGCCCGGGCGAACGGCACGCGCCGTACGCCGCGCAGCCCGTCGCCGAGGTAGCTGTTCGCCGTGTCCTGGATCCACTTGGTGATGTCACTGCCCGCGGGCCCGCCGTCCGGCGGGTTGTACTTGAAGCCGCCGTCCCGCGGCGGGTTGTGCGACGGCGTGACCACGACGCCGTCGGCGCGGGCGCCGGTCCTCGTGCTGTTGTGGGTGAGGATCGCGTGGCTCACGGCCGGGGTCGGGGTGTACCGGTCGGCGCTGTCCACGAGCACGGTGACGCCGTTCGCGGCGAACACCTCGAGCGCCGTCACCCATGCCGGCTCCGACAGCGCGTGGGTGTCCCGCCCGAGGAACAGCGGGCCGTCGATCCCGTTGGCCGACCGGTACTCGCAGATCGCCTGGCTCGTCGCCGCGATGTGGTCCTCGTTGAACGCGGTGTCCAGCGACGACCCCCGGTGCCCCGACGTGCCGAACGCGACCCGCTGCTCGGGGATCTCCGCGTCGGGGTGGCCGGTGAAGTACGCGGTCACGAGGCGCGGGACGTCGACGAGGTCGGACGGCTCTGCGGGCTGCCCGGCGCGCGGGTGCACAGACATGGTCACACCCTATGGCCGCGGGATCGATCTTGCCCGGAGAACGTTTCACACCTCGGGGCCCGGCCCGGCGGCTCGAGTTTGTCCTACCGGACGACTAACCTCCGTCCCGTCACGCACACACGCCGTAGAGGAGGACCACCCGCATGCTCACGATCGCCGGACTGTTCGCCGGCATCGGGGGCATCGAGCAGGGGTTCCACCGGGCGCTCGGCGGCGAGGTCGAGACCGCGCTGCTGTGCGAGTGGTGGGGGCCCGCGCAGACGGTCCTCCGGGACCGGTTCCCCGACGCGGAGCTGCACCCGGATGTCCGCGAGCTGCGCGACCTGCCGTCCGGGCTCGACGTGCTGGCGGCGGGGTTCCCCTGCACGGACCTGTCCCAGGCGGGCCGCACCGCGGGCATCCGCGGCGCGCAGTCCGGCCTGGTCGGCCACGTGTTCGACGTCCTGCGGGTGCTGAAGCGCCGTCGCCGGGCGCTGCCGACCCTGCTCATCGAGAACGTCCCGAACATGCTCGCCCTCGACCGCGGCCACGCGATGGCCTACCTCGTGGGGGAGCTCGAGCGCCTCGGGTACCGGTGGGCGTACCGCGTGGTCGACTCCCGCTTCACCGGCGTGCCGCAGCGCCGCCGCCGGGTCCTGCTGGTGGCGTCGGCGACGGTGGACCCGCGCGGGGTGCTGTTCGCGGACGAGGCGGGGGAGCCGTCACCCGAGCGGTACGGCGAGGAGGCGTACGGCTTCTACTGGACCGAGGGCCACCGCGGGCTCGGCTGGGCGCAGGACGCCACCCCGACGCTCAAGGGGGGTTCCACGATCGGCATCCCGTCCCCACCTGCGGTGTGGCTGCCCGGGGCCGAGCCGGGCCGCAAGGTGCTCGTGCCGGGGGTGGAGGACGCGGAGGCACTCCAGGGCTTCCCGCGCGGGTGGACCGCCGCGGCGGCGGACGGCCGCCGCGACGGAGCGCGGTGGAAGCTCGTCGGCAACGCGGTGACCGTCGGCGTCGCGGAGTGGGTGGCCGGACGGATCGCGTCGCCGGGCGAGCCGCTGACCACCGGTGTGCTGTACGACGGGGCCGCGTGGCCGACCGCGGCCTGGGGCCAGCGCGGCCGGCGGTACGCGGTGACGATGAGTGAATACCCGCTACTGCGGCCGTACCAGCCGCTGATGTCGGTGGTGTCCCGCGGCTCGGCGGCGCTGAGCCATCGCGCGGTCGCCGGCTTCGCGACCCGGCTCGAGCGGGGAAATCTGGGGCGTCACCCCGGTTTCCGCGCGGATATTTCGGAGCACATCGCCATCACCCGAATGGCGCAGTCCTCCGTCGCACCGCCCCGGGTCGCCACCGCCTGACGAGGCCCCCGGGGGGCCACCACGGGCCCTAGAGTGTCCGCCGTGAGCCGACGGTTCCAGCGGGTTGCCGCCGTCGTGGGGACCCTGGCGCTGCTCGGTCTCCCGGCGTGCGGAGGGTCGCCCACGCCCACGCCCACGCCGGCCCGGCGGATCCCCACCGGCGAGCCCTCGCCCTCGCGGGTGGCGGCCGATGACACCGTGGAGAAGCGGATCCTCGCCCGATACCGTGCGTTGTGGACCGACGTCCTGCCGGCGGCCGCGGCCGCGCCACCGGCCGACCGCCGCCGGATCCTGGCGGCCGCGATGACGGAGCCGGCCCTCAGCGCGACGCTCGCGTGGATCCTGGCGCTCGACCGGGCGGGCCAGCGCGTCTACGGGCACGCCCTGCCGGTGGCCGAGCTCGTCCAGCAGGAGGGCGGCGCCGCGCTCGTCAGGGGGTGCCTCGACTCGAGCCGGGTCGGCAAGGCCGACGCCCGGACCGGCAACGTCCTGAGCCGGGGGCTCGCGCGCGAGGCCGTGCTGGTCACGCTGAAGCGTGACGCCGACGGCGTGTGGCGCGTGTACGGGACGTACTTCCCGAAGGATCCGCGGTGCTGACACCCTTGCCCACACCGGGGCAAGGGGGCCTACAGTGTGCGGCGTGTCCGGATGGTCCCGTAGTTTGGTCCTGGTTTGGGCGGCTCTGGCGGTCCTGACCGTCCCCGCGTGTTCCGGTGGGCAGAAGCCCGCCGCGGCACAGTCGGCGTCGACCGAAACGCAGATCCTCGACCAGTACCGCAAGCTCTGGTCCGAGACGCTGCCCGCGGCCATGTCCGCGGCGCCGGGCGAGCGGAAGGACATCCTGTCCACGACGCTGACCGACCCCGAGCTGGGCAACGCGCTCGACCGCCTCGCCGCGATGGACAGGCGGGGCAGGCGGGCGTACGGCAGCGACGTCCCGTTGCGCCAGACCGTGACGCTGACGGGCGCCACCGCCGTGGTCACGGGCTGTCTCGACTCGAGCCAGAGCGGCATCGCCGACAGCAAGACGGGGCGCAAGCTGACCCGGGGCGTGGCGACCAATCCGGTGTCCGTGACGTTCCACCGCGGGAAGGACGGGGTGTGGCGGGCGTCGGAGACGAGGTTCCCGGGGACCCGTACCTGCTGAGGTCCACGGTCCCGGGCCCGGGCGCGCGTCCCGCCCGCCGCGCGCACTAGCGTGGGCCCCGTGGCAGAACTCGTCGGCGAGCTGACCGGCCCGCTCTCCGCGGCCGGCGCCAAGCCTCCGGCCGCGGCGGGGGCGGGCCCGAAGAAGAACTACGCCGAACGTCTCTCCCGCGCCCTCGCCCAGCTCGTCGGCGACCGCGTGCGCACCCACTTCCCGAAGGCCCGCGTCACCCCCTGGCCGGACGGCTCCGGCCAGGAGTACGTCGTCGGCGGCGCGCTCGACCGCAAGAAGACCGACGTCGGCGTCTGGGACGACGCGGCCGGCCTGATCCTCGGCGTGTCGATCAAGACGTACTCGTTCCGCGACTGGATCCCGGCGCGGCGCGTGGTCGGCCGGTACAGCAAGAACGTCAAGCGCAACGACATGGAGCTCCGCGACGAGGCCGACGTCCTCCACCGGCGCCAGCCGTACGCGGTGCTGTTCGCGCTGTTCTTCCTCCCCGAGGACGCGTGCTGGGACGGCGACCGCTCGCACTCGTCGTTCGCGCAGGCGGTGTTCACCCTCCGCAAGAGGGGCGGGCGGGCGCGGCCGGACTCCGCGCGGTACGACCTGTTCGAGCGCGTCTTCGTCGGCCTGTACGACGAGCACGGTCACGTGCGGTTCTTCGACGTGGCGCAGGCCCCGCCGCGCAACCAGCCGCCGCGCGACACCCTCTCCCTCGGCGAGCTGGTGGCCGTCATGGTGGACGAGGTCTCGCTCCGCAACGGCGGCGCACGTGGCGACGAACGTTTCGCCGCCGACGATCCCGAGTGGACGCCGCCGCCGGGCTCCGTGCCGGTGGCCGACGCGGTCGCCGACGCGGTCGGGGAGGACGACGGGGCCCTGCTCTACTGACGGTTCTCCCGGCTCGGCGCCGACGACTGCAACCGCCGCAGCCACGTCCTGTCGCGTGTGGACGGCCGCCGGTCGAGCCGCCGCCGGAGCAGCCGTCGCGCGTCGTCGTTCCGGCCCGCCTGGACCAGGGCGTACAGCAGGGTCTCCTCGACGATCTCGCGCTGCGCCGCACTCCCGCCGAGCCGCGGCACGCGGTCCTGCAGGCTCCACAGCGTCGCGGCCGCCGCGGCGCAACGACCCTCCACCAGGTCCACGAGCGCGCCGGTGATCGGCTCGACGACATCGCGCAGGTCCGCCCGCCCGGCCGCGTGTGCACGCAGCCGGGAGAGCCCGGCCGCGTCCGCCACCGCGGTGAGCGCCATCGCGGCGTGGACCGCCACGAACGCCGTCGGGGGCCTTGCGAGCAGCTCCGGGTCCACCGTGGACAGGACGTCGCGGACGGGCGGCCCGTCCCACATCCCCGCCAGCGCGCAGCGCCACAGCAGGGAGGTCGAGTCCACCAGGGCCCGGACGCCGTGCACATGCGGCGGTGCGAGCTGCCGCGCGTACCGCCGCCGGACCGCGTCGTCGTCGCCCAGCGCGAGCTCGTGCAGCGCCGCGTGCCACGAGAAGTGCGCACGGTGGCTCACCGACTCGCCACAGGAGCCGATCCACGCGTCGAGGAACGCGAGGCCGTGCTCGTGCGCGCCGGTCTCGTAGTACACGTGCGCACGGGCGTGGACCGCGTGACCGGAGCGCGGCTCGACGTCGAGCGCCTGCTCCGCGAGGCCCGCCGCCTCGTCCCACCGCTCCTGCTCCTGGCGGACGAACGCCAGCAGCCCCGAGTACCACCAGTCGCGGCCGTACGCGGGCGCGAGCCCCTCGACGAGCGCCCAGGTCTCCTCCGGGGGCACCGCGGCGCCGTGGAACGCGATCGTCGGTACGGCAACGCTCACCGCGAGAGCGTCCTCGGGGTACGCGTCGATGTGCCGCACCAGGGCCGACGACGTCGGGTCGTCCCCGCGGACACGGGCGATCACGGCCCGCACGAAGCCCCGCTCCCGCTCGTCGCCCCGCCGTACCACCGCCCGGGCGGCCCGGTCGAGGCTCGCGTCGACGTCGAGGTCCAGTTCCCACTCGTGGCCCAGCAGGGCGAGACCCGCGTGGCCGAGCGCGAAGCCGGGATCCCGGTCCACCGCGTCCGTCATCGCGGCGTCCGCGCCGGACCGGAGACACAGGACCCGGTGCAGGGCCTCGCCGTACGCCTCCGCGGCGTCCGTCGTGGTGGACAGCGGCAGGCCGTACGGGTCCCGCGGGCGCGGGGCGCGCCGCCGCGACCGCAGTCCGGCGAGGATCCCCGCCGCCACCTGCGCGGCCTGCTCGCGGATCTCCGGGACGGCGGTCGTCTCCCAGAGCCGGCCCCGGCGCGTCGCGCCGAGCGTCCAGACGAACGGCGCGGCGGCACCGGCCACCCGGCCGTCGTCGTCGGTCTCGAGGCCCAGCCCGAGCGGGCCCGGCCGGGCACACCCGCTCGCGAACAGCTCGAGCAGCAGCGGGTCCTGCGAGCCGCGGAGGTCCAGGTCCGGGCCGGTGCAGTTGACCACGATCGCGTCACGCAGCCGGGTACCGTCGGACAGCGTCACCTCGCCGTCCCGCGTCGCGCCGACCACGGACGCCGTGTGGACCACCAGCCGCCCGGCCGCGCGGTACGCCGCGATCCGCGCCCCGACGTCGGGCGGCATCCGGTGCCGGTGGACCTCCCAGGCGCGGACGTCGTCCCGCAGGAACTCGGCCCTGTCCGCCTCGGGCAGCCGTCCCCACAGCTCCGCGGTCACCGGGCGGAGGGAGTCGATCGCGGGGCGCCAGTCGCCGACCTCGGCGACGGCCGCGGCGACGTGCCGGCGGACCAGGGCGCGCAGCGCCGCCAGGCACAGGTCCCCCGGCGGGAGGTCCGGCGGTGGGTACGAGGCCAGCGGAGACGCCGCGTGGACCGTGGGGAGCATCCCGTGGCGGGACACGGCGTGGACGACGCGGCCCGGTCGGTCGAGCGACAGCACGGCGTCGACTGCCGTCAGTCCGGTTCCCACCAGGACAACGGTCGCGGTCGGCGGGATCCGGTCGAGCGCTCCCGGAGACCAGGGGTCGGCGACGAACCGCGGTGAGCGCGCGAGCGCGACCGGAGCCCAGCGCGTACCCGGCGGCGGGGTGCCGGTCGCGAGCACCACCGCGTCCACCGGGCAGGCGCCGGTCGTGCCGAGGCGCAGCCGCAGCCGCGAACCGTGCCGCGACAGTCCGGTGGCCCGCTCGTACCGGCGCTCGAGCGCGACGTGACCTGCCGCGCCGGCGAGGGCCTCGCCGAGCACGGCCCCGAGGTACGTCCCGTAGTCGGCCCGCGGCGGGAACTCCACCGGCTCGCGGAGCCACCGTCCGAAGTGGTCCGGATCGGCCGGCCACGCCGACATCTTCGTGGCGGGGATGTTGAGGCGATGACGGGGGTCTCGCGTCGAGTACGCGGCGCCGCGCCCGGTCGAGGGTCGCGGGTCGACGAGGAGGAGGTCGAGATCCCGGGTCGCGGACGCGGCGAGGTGCGCGGCGGTCAGCGTCCCCGCGGCACCGGCCCCCACGATCGCGACCGTGGGGCGGGAGCGGGAGGCTCTCATGCCCATGACGATATCCCTACCGACCAACTAGGAATAGGGGCCCTCGGGCGAGGTGGATACCGTGACGGTATGCCCGACGACCAGGTTCCCGCAGGCGGCGCGGAGCAGGCCGCGCGTGACCCGGGCGGGCGCCCGGCTGGCTCCCCGGACGGGGTACCCGCGGCTCCCTCGCCGGGGGCCGGGACCGCGCCCGCGGCTCCCTCGCCGGGGGCCGGGACCGCGCGGCCCGGCGCCTCGTCGCCGGTCGTCCGTGCCCGGATGCAGCGGCAGCGCCGCCGCGACACCAAGCCCGAGGTGGAGGTGCGGCGCCTGCTGCACGCCGCGGGTGTCCGCTTCCGCGTCGACGTGAAGCCCGAGCCCGACCTGCGCGTCCGCGGCGACATCGTGTGGCGGGGACGCAAGGTCGTGGTCTTCGTGGACGGCTGCTTCTGGCACGGCTGCCCGGAGCACGCCACCCAGCCGAAGGCGAACGCCGACTGGTGGCGCGCCAAGCTCGCCGGGAACGTCGCCCGCGACCGCCGGACCGACGCGGAGCTCGCCGCCCGCGGCTGGACGGTCCTCCGGTACTGGGAGCACGAGCCGGCCGCCGACGTGGCGGGCGAGCTCCTCCGGGCACTCGGCGCACCGCCCTGACCAGCACACCCGTACGACATTTTCCGGCCCCGTCCACACTCCCGTCCCCCGTCCACAGATCCGCCCGCGCCCCCGCCACACCCCGCCCCTCCCGCCGACCCTGATCCCGGACGCGCCGCCCGGCGCGCCGGGACAGACGGGGAGGCGCGGAGATGACGGGGGACGTGCGGGTACCGGTGCCGGTGGAGTTGCGGGAGCGAGCGGCGCGGGCGGGGGTGCCGCCGGCGCAGGTGACCCGGTTCCGGCCGAGGTCGTGGGAGCGCGCGCTGGCGTTCGTCCCGGAGGCGTGCGCGCTGCTGCGCGACGTCACGCTCACCGGCGAGGTGGAGGGCTCGGAGCTCGACCGCACGGTGGAGCGTTCCGCGCTGACCGATCACCTCGCCACGATCGACCTCACCGACCGTACGGTCGTGCTGTCGTCGTTCACCCTCGTCGTCGCCTGGGGCGCGGGCACGACGAACACCCGCAGCCTCCGGTACACGCCGCAGGCCCTCGCCGACCCGTACCGGGCGTCCGGGGAGCTGGCCGGCGCGATCGAGCGGCTGCGCGCCGACGACATCGTCGGCGCCTACCGGGGGTTCCGGCTGCCGGGGATCGGACAGTCGTTCGCCACGCGGTGGTTCGCGCTCGCCGGCCGCGTCGCCGGACGCCCGTGGCAGCCGCTGATCCTCGACGCGCACGTCCGGCTCGCCCTGGACGTCATGGGCGTGCCGCCCTCCGTCGTCTCGGCCGGGCGGCGCACCCGGGCGGGCGCGTACGAGGCGTACGTCGAGATGCTGCACGAGTGGGCGCAGCACCTCCGGTCCGAGATCCCGGAGTGCCGCGCGGAGACGCTCGAGTGGCTCCTCGCCTCCTACGGGCGGGCGTCGTGGAAACGCACGTGATCAGCGGTTCACGGTGGACATGTCGGGGTACCGGTCGCCCGCCGTGGCGCCCCGGGGTGCCGCCCCGTCGATGCGGGCGAGGTCCGCCGGGCTCAGCTCGACGAACGCCGCGGCGGCGTTCTCCTCCAGGTAGCGCACCCGCTTGGTGCCCGGGATCGGCACGATGTCGTCGCCCTGGTGCAGCACCCAGGCGAGGGCGAGCTGGCTGGCGGTCACGCCCTTCTCGGCGGCGATCTCGCGGACGCGGTCGACCAGCTCGAGGTTCTTGGCGAAGTTCTCGCCCTGGAACCGCGGGTTGCGCCGCCGGAAGTCGTCCTCGGGGAGGTCGTCCACCGTGCGGATCTGACCGGACAGGAAGCCGCGGCCCAGCGGCGAGTACGCCACGAACCCGATGCCGAGCTCGCGCGTGGTCGCGAGGACCCCGTTCTCCTCGGGGTCGCGCGTCCACAGCGAGTACTCCGTCTGCACGGCGGTCACCGGGTGGACGGCGTGGGCGCGGCGGATGGTGCCGGGCGCCGCCTCGGAGATGCCGAGGTGGCGGACCTTGCCGGCGTCGACGAGCTCCTTCATCGCGCCCCAGGTCTCCTCGACGGGTGTGTTCGGGTCGACGCGGTGCTGGTAGTACAGGTCGATCACGTCGACCCCGAGCCGCTGGAGGGAGGCGTCGCAGGCGGCACGCACGTACTCGGGGCGCCCGTTGATGCCGACGTAGCTGCCGTCCTCGCGCCGCTCGTTGCCGAACTTCGTCGCGAGGACCACCTCGTCCCGCCGGCCACGGATCGCGCGGCCCACGAGGACCTCGTTGGTGAACGGCCCGTACATGTCCGCCGTGTCGAGGAGGGTGATGCCCAGCTCGAGGGCGCGGTCGATCGTCGCCACGGCCTCGTTCTCGTCGCCGGTTCCGTAGAACTCGCTCATCCCCATACAGCCGAGGCCGAGGGCGGAGACGGTGAGGGATCCTCCGAGTGTGCGCTTGTCCACGGGTACCTCCTGGTCGGGTTCTTCCGGTCTTGTCCACGAGACTGCCTCGAGCGGGTGGGGGGCTCGGCGGCGGGCTCGGCTCTGCGCTGCGCTGGCTGTGCTGGCTGTGCTGGCTGCTCTGGCCCGCCGGCCCCGCCGGCACGGGACAGGGGCGGCGGCGTGGGCCGGGCCGGGCTCGGCGGCGGAGCAGAGCGGACCGGGCTCAGCGGAACGGGCTCGGCGGACCGGGCTCGGCGGACCGGGCTCAGCGGCGATGGCCGCGGGTGCTCTGGCCGGTCTCGCTCGGGTCGCGGAGGTCCACCGTCTCGGGCTGGGGCTCCGCGAGGGAGGCCTCCTCCCGCTCCTCGCCCGGCGCGCGGA
>DASWRY010000022.1:0-134422 GCA_036402915.1 Mycobacteriales bacterium | reverse complement strand
CTGGTAGAGCTCCGCCAGCTTGCCGAGGCTGTCGAATGATGGAGCATGGCCGGTCCCGCCCGGCCACAACTCCCAGTACGAGATGTTCTTGAAGGTCTTGAGTTGGTCGGGCCAGCGGCTGTTCCACTGGTCGACAACCTCCCCTTGGCTCCAGCCGTGCGCCAGCCGGAAAGCCAGTCGTGGGTTCATTCGGTACCGCCGGCGGAAGACCGCAGCGATTTCCACCCACGACTTGCCCTGCGCACGCAGCAGTCGAGACAGCCATTCACGTTCCTGTTTCTGACTCTGCGGCACTGCCATGACAGCCCCTATTGGTCACGTGCGCCGTCCCCGGCGACCGGTCTTTGCGCAGGTCGGACGGTACCCCTGCGCGCCGCCCCTGGAAACCGGCCCCGGAGGGCCTCCCCACCCGGTGGGTAATTCTCCGGGGAATGGGCGTCTACGCGGGGTGAGGCCGTCACGGCAGGTGCGGCAAAGTAAGCGGCACGGCACCGGGACAAGTGCCGGGCTCCGGATGAATGCAAATGGCTGACCCCGCATTCGACCCCACTTGTTCCGGTGTCACCGATACCAGGCCGCTGAAGGTGATGATGTCGATGAACGGCAGGCCCCAAGCCATGCCGGCGATGGGTACGCAGCGGCTGTCAGCGCATGCGCCGGTCGGCCAGGACCCGTGGCTGTCGCGCCACCGGCCGACGGCCCTCCTCGGGCGGGTGCAGTGCGTCAACTGTCACTGGCCTTACCCGTGTCCGACGCGACTGACCCAGGCGACGCGGTGAACCCGGCGGACCACGACGACCGGCCACGCGGGCGACATCGTCGCCGAAAACGACCACTTCCCGCCCGAGCTGGTGCAGCTGTGCGCCATGGCCACCCGGGTCCTGAACGAACACACCAACGACCACGACCTGTGCGCGGTCTGCGGCTGCGCCTGGCCGTGCGCGCGCGCCGAGCTGGCGGAGCACAACCTGGCGTTCCTTTAGCGCGATGCGCCCTCCGAGCGGCCGGACCGGTGATGCCGTCGCCCCCTCGACCGTCGCCGGTCCGGCCCCCAATCCTGCGCGGAGCATCGGCGTGGCAACCGTACGACCCCTGATCTACGCCTACCTGCGCAGCCGGCAGCCCGCATCCGCCCGGGAGGACGCCGACATCAGGCACCAACTGACCGCCTACGCCCACCAAGAGGGCTTCACGGTCGCCGAGTTCTTCGTCGAGCGTCCTTGGCTCTCCGCCACGTCCGCCCTCGACGCGCTGGTGGAGATGATCGAGCAGACCGGCGTCCGCGACGTCGTAGCCCCGAACCTGGCCCACTTCAGTCGGGCTGGCAGGCACCGCGAGCTCAGCAGGAAAGCCATCGAGCGCGAGATCGGCGCGCGCATCTGGGTGGCCGAGCCGCTCATCACCGACAAGCAGCGCCGGTGGGACTGACCGTGCCAGCCCGGTGCGCAGCGCTGGATCGCCGCCTTCGCCGCCGATACCCGCCGCGGCTGACTTGGTTCGAATAGGTCTACGTGGTGCCCCCGGCAGGATTCGAACCTGCGACCTACCGCTTAGGAGGCGGTTGCTCTATCCCCTGAGCTACGAGGGCGGGGGCAACGAGAGAACGGTCGAGAGAACCGGCCGCCAGAGCTGCCGTGCTGCCTCGAGGCCGTCGATGCCGCCGCCGAACCGAGCCTAGCGGACCGTGGGGGAGCGCTGAGCGGGCCCGACGGGTATGGGCGCGGACCGCGCGAGCAGCAGCCGAGCACACCCGACCAGGGCACCCGTCGGGACTGCTCAGGGGGTCCTCGAGCGCGCGAACGCGCTGGGCGTCGACACTGGGGAGGACGCCGCGGGCGAGATCGCCCTGCGGGCCGCCGTAAAGGGGCATCCCGGGGCCTGAGCCGTCCGGGGGCGCATCCGACCGGGCCGCCTTACATTGGGGGCTACCGGTGGTACGCCGCCCGCTACGGGTGGTGCGGAAGCAGACCGCAGTCCGGCGACTGCCAGCCAGGCGCACCGGTGTCCCGAATGACCGACGTACCGAAAGGATCGCCCCGTGAGTGTCGTCACCACCGCAGCGCCCGGTCGTCTCACCGCCGCCGATCGCTGCGACCGCTGTGGAGCCCAGGCATTCGTGCGCACGACCATGAGCTCCGGCCACGAACTGCTCTGGTGCGCTCACCACTACGCCCAGAACGAGCAGGGCCTCGCCGCCGGGAAGGCGACCGTCACCGCCGACCTGCGGCACACGATCGGCGCATCGCGCGCCGCCTGACCAACCGGCCGCGAGACCCCGCCTCAGCCCTGCGGGCGCTGCCGAGCCGCGGCGGCCCGCCGGCGGGCACGCTCCGCCCGCGCCTGGGCGGCGTCGGCGTCCGCCAGTGCGCGGAGCTGCCGGTTGTACGCCGCGAGGGCGTCGCCCGGGTCGTCCGGCTCCGAGTCGGCGACGTCCCCGTCGACCGCGCGGGCGGCGGCACGCACCGCCGCACGAGCCTCGGCACGGTCCGCGGCCCGGTCCACACGGCGCTGCTCGCGCTCGTCCGACTTCGCCCACTGGAAGAACAGGGCGCCCATCACGAGCAGGCTCGGGCCCTCCCCGAACGCCCAGGCGATGCCGCCGCCGACGTTCTGGTCCTGGAGCGGGGTGCCGCCCCACGTGCGGTGCAGCGCGGCGTACCAGTCCGCCGCGAGGACGGTCTGGGACTGCATGATCGCCACGCCGAAGAACGCGTGGAACACCATCGACGCGAACAGCAGCGGGATCCGCACCGGGTACGGCAGCTGGCGCGGCGCCGGGTCGATGCCGATGAGGATCCAGAAGAACAGCCACCCGGCCAGCAGGAAGTGGGTGATCATCAGCAGGTGCCCGAGGTGCGACCGCAGCGTCACCTCGTAGATGCCGGTGAAATACATCGCGTACAGGCTCGAGACGTACACCGCGAGCGCCACGATCGGGTGCGTGAGCAGCCGGGAGACGCGGCTGTGCACGATCGCGAGGATCCACTCCCGCGGGCCGCGGAGCGCGGGGTCGGCGGAGGGGTGGATCGCCCGCAGCGCCAGCGTGATCGGTCCGCCCAGTACCAGCAGGATCGGCGCGAGCATGGTGAGCGCCATGTGCTGGATCATGTGGACGCTGAACATGACGGGGCCGTACCGGGCGAGTCCGCTGCTCGTCACGAACAGCACGACCAGCCAGCCCGCGATCCAGGTGACGGTCCGAAGGGGCGGCCAGCGGTCGCCGCGCCGGTGCAGCCGCAACACGCCGGCGAGGTACGCACCGATCGCGACCACGACCAGCGTCGCGTACAGGGGCTCCACCAGCCAGTCCAGCAACAGCGCCTTCGGGCTGACCGGGCCGGGCATCGGGTAGCCGAGCAACCCGGCCACCCGGTCCTCGGCAGGACCGCCGCCCGCGGTGGGCGTGCGTGACAGGGCCACCGCGACGCCGACGGTCGCGGCCATGAGCAGCACCTCGACGGCCGCGAGCCGCAGGAACACGCGGCGCCGCCCGGCGGCGAGCGAGGGAAGCGTGTACCGGCGGTGCAGCCAGCCGAGGCCACCGAGAGCGAGGAGCGCGCCGGTCTTGACCAGCACCAGGCGGCCGTACCCGGTGGAGAACAGGTCCGCCGCCACCGGGATCCGGATCCAGCTGTTCGCGATCCCGCTGAGCGCCACGACGACGAAGCACCAGACGGCGACGCGGGAGTACCGGTGCGCGGCGGCGGACAGTTCCGCGGTCGGCATGCGGCTGCCGAGGACGAGGGCCGCCAGCCCGCCCGTCCACACCAGGACGCCGGTGACGTGCAGCAGCATCGTCGACACCGCGATCTGGTGGTTGCCGGCCGAGGCGGCGTGGCCGGTGAACACCGGCGGCAGGGCCGTCGCGATCGCGAGCACCGCCAGGGCGGCCGCGGACGTGGGCGAGAGGACAGTCCAGCACAGCACGGCGAGGACGACCGCTCCCGCGAGGACCAGCAGCAGCGCGCGTCCCTGCGCGATCTCGGTCGTGAAACTCCACAGCGACGTGGGGCTCACCACCGTGCCGACCGGCCGCCCGAGGATGTCGGACAGTGTGTAGACGAGCGCCGCGGCGGTGGCCACCGCCCACGTCGCGGCGGCTGCGGCGGCGGCGCGGAGCCACCGGTACCCGTACGGCGACACGCGCCTGCGGCCCCGCCCGTCGATGCGGCCGGGCACCGCGAACGCCGCCGCCAGCAGGCAGCCGACGGTCACCGCGGCGGCCAGGTCGGCGAGGACGCGGACCAGCGGGAGTGCCCACGGGGTGACCGTGCCGGCGTCCGGGAGACCCGGCAGGGTGCGGGCGTCGATCGCCCCGCCGGTCCAGAGCGCCCCGGCGGCGACCAGGAGCGCCGCGACGAGGGCCGCGCTCAGGACCGCGGCGGCCCGGACCCCGGCGGCGGGCTCCCTGCGTACCGCCGGTGTCTGTTCCGCCTGGGTCGTGACCACGTCAGAACCGGTTCCTCTTGGGCGGCTTCGGACCCGTGACGAGGACCACCGCGATGCCGACGAGCACCAGCAGCACCAGCGCGATGACCACGAGGGGCCAGCGCGAGGCGTCGTGCGGCGGCTGTACGGGGGCGGCGGCACTCGTGCTCGGGGACGGCTTCGCGCTCGTGGCGGGGCTCGGGGCCGTGCCCCCGGCGGCGTCCGCGGCGGGGCTCGCCGACGCGCCCGTCACCGTGAAGCGCACCGTGCCGGTGACCGGGTGGCCGTCGGAGGACACCACGCGGTACGCGACCGTGTACGTCCCGGGGCCCGGCAGGCTCACCGGCGCCACGACGTCGTTGCCCTCGACGCGCACGGGGCCCGCGGGCGGGACGACCTGGCGGTCCAGGGTCACCGCCAGGTCGAGCGGGTCCGCGGAGGGCGCCTCGGTGAAGCCCAGGCGGACCTGCGCGGGGGCCGCCGGCAGCGTCGCGCCGTCGGCCGGGGAGGACGAGTGGAGGGCCGTGTGGGCGGAGGCCGGCGCGGCCGTACCGAGCGTGGCGAGCACGGCGGCGGCCACCGAGACGACCGTCGTGGCCGCCAGGCGGGCGACGAGACGGCGGGGAGCGGCGGGGGCGGAGCGCGGCATGCGTCCAGTCTCCCTCAGCGAGGACACCCTCCCGGCCACGGGGGGCGTGACGGTGACCTCAGCGGGCGGGTGCCTGCCGGACGTCTCGGACCACCCGCGTCTCCCCGACGGCCAGGTCCCAGAGGTCGGCGTGGTCGCGCCCCGCCTCGTCCCACGCCGCGCGGAGCAGCTCGAGCGGCTCGAGGAGCGGTTCCCGGCTGAGTACGAACGTCCCCCAGTGCATCGACGCCAGCCGCGCCGCCCCGAGGTCGTCGAGTGCGCGAACCGCCTCCGCCGGGTCCATGTGGGACGCGTGCATGAACCACCGCGGTGAGTACGCCCCGATCGGCATCATCGCGACCTCGATCCCCGGATACCGGGCGCCGATCTCGGTGAACCAGTGGCCGTATCCGCTGTCCCCGGCGTGGTACACCCGCCGGCCGTCCTCCGCGGTGATCACCCAGCCGCCCCACAGCGTGTGGTTGGTGTCCCGGAGCGTGCGGCGGCTCCAGTGGTGCGCGGGGACGAAGTCGAACGTCACCCCGGCCAGCGTCGCGGACTCCCACCAGTCCAGCTCCGTGACGTCCACGAAGCCGCGGCGGGTGAACCAGCGTCCGAGTGCGGCGGGAACGAAGACCGGCGTGTCCCGTGGCAGCCGCCGCAGCGTCGGCGCGTCGAGGTGGTCGTAGTGGTTGTGGCTGATCACCACGGCGTCCACGGCGGGCAGCTCGGACCACGCCACGCCCGGCGGCGTGACCCGGCGCGGGACGCCCGGCATGCTGTCCGACCAGATCGGGTCGGTGAGGACCGTGATCCCGCCGATCCGGACGACGTACGTCGCGTGCCCCACCCACGTCAGCGCTGCCTGTCCGGGCGTGATCGGCAGGAGACCGTCGCGCCGGACCGGGACGTGGCCGGGGCTGTTCCCGTCGGGGCTGTTCCGGCTCGCGCGGAAGCCGCCCTCGCGCATCATGCGCACCATGTCCCGCCCCGTGGGGAGCGGGGCGGTCAGCCGGTCCGCGAACGAGGACGGCCACTTCCGCGGCACGTCCGAGGCGACGCGGCGGTTCCGGGCGGTACGCAGGGTGCCGAACGGTCCAGGGAGCATGAGCCGAGTCTGACCTGTCGCGCCGCGGTCCGGGAGAACGGGTCAGGGCGTGGCGGCGCCGTTGTCGTCACCCGTGCGCTTCTCGGCCTCCGCCACCACACGGTCGATCTTGTCGCGGTGCTGGCCACCGGTCTTCTCGTCCACCAGGTCCGCGGCCTTCTCGATGGCCTTGTCCACCGTGTCGCCGTGCTCGCGGAGGAGGTCCTTTGCCTTGTCGAACATGTTGCTCACGGGTGCGTCCTCTCGCCGGGGCGCCGCTGTGCGCGCGGTGTCCCACTCCACTGTGCCGTCTCTGGCCCGGTCCCGCGAGGCACGCTACGTTCCACCGAATCCGGTACCCGGCGAGGAGGCGCAGCGTGAACGGCAGTGACGGGGACCGCGAGGTCCCCATGTCCGAGGAGCGCGACATCGTGGTCCTGCCCGACCAGACCCTGGACGACTCGGACGAGGGGTGGGGTGACCGGCACGGGTACGACGACCGGGACTCGGAGGAGCGTCTGCTCGCCGACCGGCCGCCGCACTGGGATCGCTGAGTCCCGCACCGCGGCGGGGCCGCCCGGGTCGGGGGGGCCGCCGGGTCGGCCCGGTCGCCCAGGTCGGTGGGGCCGTCCGGGTCAGCGGGCGGCGGCCAGGTCGGCGGGCGGCGGCCGGGTCGGTGAGGCCGGCCAGGTCGGTGAGGCGGGCGGCGGCCGTGGGGTCGGCCGCCCCTGGCCCCGTCTCACCGTGCTCCGGCGTCCCTCGTGCTGCGCTCCACCAGCGCGTCGCGGATCTGCTGGAGGAGCAGGATGTCCTCGGCAGGGCGCTGCGGCTCGGGCTCCTGCCCGTGCTTGCGTCGCCTGGCCAGCGCGTTCATCGGCAGGACCACGAGGAAGTACAGCGTCGACGCGGTGATGAGGAACGTGATGCAGGCGTTCACGAACGCCCCCCACGGGAACGGCACGCCGTTGACCGTCAGGACGCCGCCCTTGACGCCCCCGCCCGAGGCCACGGCGATGAGCGGTTCCAGGAAGGACTTCCCGAACTGCGTCACGAGCGCTCCGAACGCCGCTCCGATCACGACGGCCACCGACAGGTCGATGACGTTCCCGCGCAGGACGAAGTCCTTGAACCCCTTGAGCACGAAGCCTCCCGTAGGTGACGAGCGGGACCTCTTGTCCGCTCACGGCGGTCGCACTGTAGTGGTCAGCCGGACATCCGGCGGGGCTCCGGCGAGGCGCCGGCCGACCTCGGGCGGCGCGGCCACGTAGAGCTCGGCGCCCTCGCCGACCGCGGAGTCCGCGCGGCGGACGGCGAGGACCAGCACGGCCTCGGCCAGGACCGTACGAGCCGCGAGGATGTCCACCCGATCGCCCGGGCGGAGGGCCCAGGCGGCCGTGGGGACCGCGACCACGAGGGGGACGCCCACCGTCCCGGGCGGGGGAACGGGTCCCGGCGGGGGAGCGGGTCCCGGCGGGGTCACGCCCGAGCCGAGCGCGCCCGAGCCGGGCGCGCCCGAGCCGAGCGCGCCCATGGCCGAGCCCGGTCCCGTGGGGCCTGCTCGTGCGGCGGTGCCGTCCACCGCCGCTCCGCGGCAGGCCGGTGTACCCGCCGAGAGCAGGAGGAGCGCGAGCGCCACCAGGGTCGCGGCCACCGTGGCGCGTACCACCGTCGCGCCGCGGGGTGGGGCGAGCCGGAACGCCGGTCGGCCGAGCCTCTCCGAGTCACCTGATCTGCCGAACATCGGCCACCCCCGTCGAGTCGTGCGATGGGGGGAACGTAGGGCGGGCAGCCGCGCGGGAGGAGGGGATGGGGGAGATCTGTGGACGGCGGAGGCACCTGTGGACAGGCGCGACCGGGGCCGCGGAGTGTGCTATGCGGTGTGGGTCGGGAACGGCACGCGTACCGGCCCCGCCCTCACGCCGGAGACCGGCCTGCGCTCACGCCCGGGAGACCGGCCTGCGCTCACGCCCGGGAGACCGGCAGGTGCCGGTCGGCTCAGGAGCTCGCGGCCGACGTCGAGGACGGCGAGGCGGCCGAGGAGCCCGACGACGAGCCCGCCGACGACGAGGAGTCCGCCGACGACGACGAGGACGAGGACGAGGAGGACGACGAGCTGCCGGCGGGGTCCACGCTCTTCGAGGCGGCACGCGAGTCGGTGCGGTAGAAGCCGGAACCCTTGAAGACCACGCCCACCGGCGAGAAGACCTTCCGGAGTCGCCCCTTGCACTCGGGGCACTCGGTCAGCGGGTCGTCGGTGAACGACTGCACGGCCTCCAGGTCGTGACCACACTCGGTGCAGGCGTACTGGTAGGTCGGCACGACGTCCCTCCGGTCTGGCACTCACGCGGTTCGAGTGCCAATGGTGCGTCATCGAGCGGTTTTCGTCCAGCCATCTGTGATCAGTCAGGCAGAGCCCACGCGCATATGTGCAGCCCGAGCAAAGTTGCAGAGACTGCAACGGATAACTACGCTCGGTACCGTGACGATCACGCATCAGCCTCCGGGCCTGCGCGAGCGCAAGAAACTCGCCGCCCGCCGTACGCTCCAGCGCGCCGCGCTCGAGCTCACGGCCGAGCGCGGGCTCGAGCACGTGACCGTCGAGGACATCGCCGCCGCCGCCGACATGTCGCCGCGGACGTTCTTCAACTACTTCGCGTCCAAGGAGGACGCGCTCGTCGCGACCGACCAGCAGGGCATCGAGCAGCTCACCGGCCGCCTGCTGGCCCGCCCCGCGGGCGAGGCGCCGCTCGAGGCCCTCCGCGCGGTGCTCGTCGGCCGGCTCCGCGAGGACGCCCCGGACCTCGACCTCCTCCGGCTGTGCATGTCCGTCGTCGAGCCCAACCCGGTGCTCCTGCCGCGGCTGGTGGGCTCCTTCGCCGCCGCGGAACGAGCCCTCGCCGTCGCCGTCGCGCACCGCACCGGCACCGACGTCGACCGCGACGCGTACCCGATGCTGCTCGCCGCCGTCGCGACCGCCGCACTGCGGACGGCCCTGCACCTGTGGCGGACCGGTGACTTCGCGGCCCCGCTGCCAGACCTGGTGGACGACGCCTTCGCACACCTCGACGCGGGGCTCACCGCGCCCGTCCGCGACCACTGAACCGCTGATCCAGGAGAGTCATGGCCACCCGTCTGTACCGGCTCGGCCGGTTGTCGTTCCGCCGCCGCCGCTGGGTCGTGGCCCTGTGGCTCGCGATCCTCGTCGCCGTCGGCACGGCCGCCGGCACCTTCGGCCAGCCGACGTCGGACGAGTTCTCCATTCCGGGGACCGAGTCGCAGTCCGCCCTCGACCTGCTCGGCGACCGGTTCCCCGAGATGTCGGCGGGCGGTGCCACGGCCCGGGTCGTCTTCGCCGCCGGGCACGGCACGCTCGCCGATCCCGCCGCGAAGGCGGCGGTACAGCAGACGGTGGCCACGCTGCGCGAGGCGCCGCAGGTCGTGGCGGTCACCGACCCGTACCAGGCGCACGCCCTCTCCCGCGACGGCACGATCGGGTACGCACAGGTGCAGTACGGCGTCCAGTCGCCGGAGCTGACCGACGCCGCGCTGCATGCGCTCTCGTCGGTGGGTGACGCGGCCGAGAAGGCCGGCGTCCGGGTCGAGATCGGCGGGGACGCACTGCAGGCCCCGCCCCAGCAGAGCGCCACCGAGGCCCTCGGCGTACTGGTGGCGGGCATCGTCCTGGTGATCACGTTCGGCTCGCTGATCGCGGCCGGGCTGCCGCTGCTCACGGCGTTCCTCGCCATCGGGCTCAGCATTGCCGGCATCACCGCCGCGACGGCCGTCGTGGACCTCTCGTCGACGGCACCGGTCCTCGCGATGATGCTGGGCCTCGCGGTCGCGATCGACTACTCGCTGTTCATCGTGTCGCGGTACCGCCACGAGGTGGCCGAGGGCCGGTCCGGCGAGGAGGCCGCGGGCCGGGCGGTCGGCACCGCCGGCAGCGCGGTCGTGTTCGCGGGCGCCACCGTGGTGATCGCCCTGTCGGCGCTCGCGGTGGTCGGCATCCCCTTCCTCACCGCGATGGGCCTCGCGGCCGCCGGCGCGGTGGCCGTGGCGGTGCTGGTCGCGCTCACGGTGATCCCGGCGATGCTCGGGTTCGCGGGACGGCGGGTCCTGGGCCGGCGCGCGAAGGACGCGGAGAAGGCGGCCGCGGGCGCCCGCTGGGGCCGGTTCGTCACACGGCACCGGGTCCCGGTGCTGGTGGCCTCGGTCCTCGCGCTCGGCATCCTCGCGATCCCGGTCGCCGACCTGCAGCTCGGCATGCCCGACGACGGGTCGGCCGCGGCGCACACCACCCAGCGGCAGGCGTACGACCTGGTGGCTAAGGGCTTCGGCCCCGGGTCCAACGGCCCCCTGCTGGTGGTGGTGGACACCGCACACGCGCAGCCGGGTGCGGCCGCGACGGTCGCGGCGGGACTGTCCGGGCTGGACGGTGTCGCCGCGGTCACGCCGCCCGTGCCGAACCGGGCCGGTGACACGGCGCTGTTGACGGTGGTACCGCAGACCGGCCCGGGCGACAGCGCGACCCAGGACCTGGTGACCGCGATCCGGCACCGGGCCGCGGGCTGGGCCGAGCAGACCGGCGCCGACGTGTCGGTGACCGGCCAGACCGCGATGATGATCGACATCTCGGAGAAGCTCGCCGGCGCGCTGCTGCCCTACCTGGCCGTCATCATCGGTCTCGCGATCATCCTGCTCATGCTGGTGTTCCGCTCGATCCTGGTGCCGCTCAAGGCGACGCTCGGGTTCCTGCTCACCATCGGCGCGACGTTCGGCGCGGTGGTCGCGGTGTTCCAGTGGGGCTGGCTCGGGGGACTGTTCGGTGTGGACGCTCCCGGTCCGATCCTCAGCATGCTGCCGATCTTCATGATCGGTGTGGTCTTCGGGCTCGCGATGGACTACGAGCTGTTCCTGGTGACCCGGATGCGCGAGGAGTTCGTCCACGGCGCGAGCCCGACGGAGGCGGTCGTGGGCGGCCTGGGCCACGGGGCACGGGTGGTGACGGCCGCGGCGCTCATCATGATCAGCGTCTTCATCGGGTTCGTGTTCTCCGGCGAGGAGATGATCATGTCGATGGGCTTCGCCATGGCGGCCGGTGTCGCGATCGACGCGTTCGTCGTGCGCATGACGATCGTGCCGGCCGTGATGTCGTTGCTCGGCCGCGGCGCCTGGTGGCTGCCCCGGTGGCTCGACCGGGTACTGCCCGATGTGGACGTCGAGGGCGAGAAGCTGCGGGCGCTGCTCGAGCCTGCCCGGGAGCACGAGCCCACGCGGGTGTGACGCACCGGGAGGGCGGCGTGGATCACCAGGGCCGCCCTCTCGCCACCCTCCCGAGGTCGGACCTCTCGCCTGCGAACCGAGGCGCCCTAGCCCGTTTGTCTGGAATATTTCCATTCTGGCGACACCGAGGTGGAGTGGGCCAGTGTCTGGGCAACGAGGTCGCCCACCTGTTCCGCCTCGAGGAGGAACCCGTCGTGCCCGTACGGCGAGGTGACCGTCCGTAGCGGTACGCCGAGCCCCCGTGCCAGCTCCGCCTGCTGCGACAGCGGGTACAGGCGGTCGCTGTCCACCCCCGCGACGACCGCGCGCGCGGTGACGCTGGAGAGCGCCGCGGCGACGCCGCCCCGGTCGCGGCCGACGTCGTGGCTGTTCATCGCCTCGACGAGCGTGACGTAGCTGCCCGCGTCGAACCGCCGCACCAGCTTGTCCGCGTGGTGGTCGAGGTACGACTCGACGGCGTACCGGCCGCCGCGCCACGGGTCCTCCCCGCGCTGCGCCGCACGGCCGAACCGGGTCGCGAGCTCCGGTTCGCTGCGGTACGTGACGTGCGCGATCCGCCGCGCTGTGCCGAGGCCGTGCTCGGGCGCGCGCCCCGTGGCCGCGTAGTCCCCGCCGTGCCAGCACGGGTCGCTCCGGACCGCGTGCAGTTGCGGGGACGACCAGGCGATCTGCTCCGCGGAGGCCTGCGCGGGCGCGGCGAGCACCAGGAGCGCCGCGACGCGGGACGGATACGTCGCCGCCCACTCGAGCGCGCGCATCCCGCCCATCGAGCCGCCGAGGACGGCGGCCCACCGGCCGACACCGAGCGCGTCGGCCAGCGACGCCTCGGCCGCCACCTGGTCACGGATGGTGAGGAACGGGAAGCGGCTGCCCCACGGCCGGCCGTCCGGCGCGGCCGACGACGGGCCGGTGCTGCCCTGGCAGCCCCCGAGGACGTTCGGGGCGACGACGAACCAGCGGTCGGTGTCGAGGGCCTTGCCGGGTCCCACAACGGCGTCCCACCAGCCGGAGGTCGGATGTCCCGGTCCCGCCGGACCGGCCACGTGGCTGTCTCCGGTGAGCGCGTGACAGATCAGGACCGCGTTGTCGCGGGACGGGGAGAGGGCTCCCCAGGTCTCGTACGCGAGCCGGACGGCGGGCAGCGTGCCGCCCGCCTCGAGCGGCAGGGGACCGGGGAGGTCGACGAACCGCCGGCGCCCGACCGGGTCGCCCGCCCGCCACCCTGCGGCGGCGGGCGGGCGACCTGCGGGTGCCGTCACGCGCCCTTCGCTGCGCGGAACCCGGCCTCGAGGTCGGCCTTCAGGTCCTCGAGGCCCTCGAGCCCGACGGCGAGCCGGATCAGGCCCGGCGTCACGCCGGCGGCGAGCTGCTCCGCCGCCGTGAGCTGCGAGTGGGTCGTGCTCGCGGGGTGGATCACGAGGCTGCGGACGTCGCCGATGTTCGCGAGGTGGCTGAACAGCTCGAGCGCGTCCACGAACCGCTTGCCCGCCTCGACGCCGCCGCGCAGCTCGAACGACAGCACCGCGCCGGTACCGCGCGGCAGGTAGGTCGACGCGGCGCCGTGCCAGCGGCTCGAGGGCAGCCCTGCATAGTGGACGGTCTCGACCTCGTCCCGCTCGGACAGCCACTCGGCGAGTGCCTGGGTGTTCTCGACGTGCCGCTCCATCCGCAGCGACAGCGTCTCGATGCCCTGCAGGATGAGGAACGCCGAGAACGGCGAGATGGCCGGGCCGACGTCGCGGAGCAGCTGCACGCGGAGCTTCGCGGCGAACGCGCCCGCGCCGAGCGCGGGCCAGTACTGCAGGCCGTGGTAGCTCGGGTCCGGCTCGTTGAAGTCGCGGAAGCGCTGCGGGTCGGCCCCGAAGTCGAACGTCCCGCCGTCGACGACGACCCCGGCGACCGTGGTGCCGTGCCCGCCGAGGTACTTGGTGGCCGAGTGGACGACGATGTCGGCGCCGTGCTCGAACGGCCGCAGCAGGTACGGCGTCGCGATCGTGTTGTCCACGACCAGCGGGACGCCCGCCTCGTGCGCCACGTCGGCCACCCCGCGGACGTCGAGCACGTTGCTGCGCGGGTTGCCGATCGTCTCGGCGAAGAACAGCTTGGTGTTCGGCCGGACCGCGCGCCGCCACTCGTCCAGGTCGTCGGGGTCCTCGACGAACGTCACCTCGATGCCGAGGCGCCGCAGGGTGTACCGGAACAGGTTGTACGTGCCCCCGTAGAGGCTCGCGCTCGACACGAAGTGGTCACCGGCGCCCGCGATCGTGAGCACGGCGAGGGTCTCCGCGGCCTGGCCGGACGCCAGCGCGACGGCGGCCAGGCCGCCCTCGAGCGCGGCGACGCGCTGCTCGAGCACGTCCTGCGTCGGGTTCATGATCCGCGTGTAGATGTTGCCGGGCTCGGCCAGGCTGAACAGGTTCGCCGCGTGCTCGCTGTCGCGGAACGCGTACGACGTCGTCTGGTAGATCGGCGTCGCACGGGCGCCCGTGGTCGGGTCGGGCGCGGCGCCGGCGTGGATCTGCGTGGTCTCGAACGACCAGGAGGTGGACTCGGGAGAGCTCATGACTGCCTTCCGTCGGGAAAAGGGCACAGCGGAGCGGCACGCGCGTGGCGCGTGCCGCAGGGAGAGGGAGAGCGGGAGGGGCGGCGGTTACGCCGAACAGGAGGTGCTGGTCACGCGTCCGTGGTCGATGTGCCGGCGGCTGTACAGCGCGGGCTCACGGGCGGGATACACACTGCGCAGTATCACAGTGGACGGACGGTGAAAGCAACCTCCATAGTAGAGCCGCGGGTCAGAACCCGACCACGGGATGCGGCACGTACGGCTCCTCGAGCGCCGCGATCTCCTCCGGTGTCAGCCTGAGCTCGAGCGCCGCCACGGCGTCGTCGAGGTGGTGCGGTTTGCTGGCACCGACGACCGGCGCGGTGACCTCGGGCTTGGACAGCACCCACGCGAGGGCGACCTGCGCGCGGGACACCCCGCGGTCCTGCGCGAGCTTCGCCACGCGTTCCACCACCACGCGGTCCGAGGACGCGGTGTCGTACAGGCTACGGCCGAACTCGTCCGTCTCGGACCGCGCCGTCGAGGCGTCCCAGTCCCGCGTCAGGCGGCCGCGCGCGAGGGGACTCCACGGCAGCACGCCGATGCCCTGGTCCGCGCACAGCGGGAACATCTCGCGTTCCTCCTCGCGGTTGAGGAGGTTGTAGTGGTCCTGCATGGACACGAACCGCGTCCATCCGTGCAGGTCCGCCGTGTACAGCATCTTGCTGAACTGCCACGCGTACATCGAGGACGCACCGACGTACCGGGCCTTGCCGGCCCTGACCACGTCGTGCAGCGCCTCGACCGTCTCCTCGATCGGCGTGGTGGGGTCGAAGCGGTGGATCTGGTAGAGGTCGACGTAGTCGGTGCGCAGCCGGCGCAGGCTCCCGTCGATCTCGGCCATGATCGCCTTGCGGGACAGCCCTGCGCCGTTCGGGCCCGCGTGCATGCGGCCGTGCACCTTCGTGGCGACGACGACCTCCTCCCGGACCGTGAAGTCGTGCAGCGCGCGCCCGAGGATCTCCTCGCTGGAGCCGTCGGAGTACACGTTGGCGGTGTCGAAGAAGTTGATACCGAGGCCGAGGGCCTTCCGGATGAAGGTCCGGCTGTCCTTCTCCGGCAGCGTCCAGGTGTGGTTGCCGCGTTCGGGCTCGCCGTAGGTCATGCAGCCCAGGCAGATGCGGGACACCTCGAGACCGGTCCGGCCCAGCTTCACGTAGTCCATGCTCCGATTGTGGCGGTTCGGCCGTGGACGGGCGAGTACACGCGGAGATAGCGTGACCGCTGCGCCGAGACCACTCCGCGAGGGCAGGTGCGCCGATGACCGACTCCGTCCGGGCCGTCCTGCCGCTGTGGGACCGGGTCATCGCGCTGGCCGAGCAGGTCTCGCCCGCGGACTGGTCACGCCCCACACCGGACCCGGGCCTGGACGTACGGGGCGTCGTGTCCCATGTCGCGGTCGCGCCGCCGACCCGCTCGCCGGCGCAACTGCTCGAGGAGCTGCACCGGGCGCGGGAGGCGTACCTCGCCCATCTCGCCGCGGCGGAGCGCCACCTGCACGGGCATGCGCACGGCCACCACCGTCACCACGGGCACGACCGCGCGCTGGGGGCGGCGTGCCTGGACCTGTACGTCCACTCGCACGACCTCGCGAGCGCGCTCGGCGTGCCGGTCGACCTCGAGGAGGACTCGGCCGCGGTCCGGGAGGCGTACCGGTACGTGCTGGACCTGGCGCCGAAGCTGTTCACCGTCCGTGCGGGTGCCCGCGCCGGTGACACGCTCCGGCTCGGCGTCCCGGGGGGCCACGAGGAGGTGGCGGCACTGCCGTCACGGCACGGCGACGGCCGGCCCGCCACCGACGGCACGGTGACCGCCACGCCCGCCGCCCTCGTGCTGCTCCTCGCCGGACGCGGCGACCCCGGGCTCTGGCGGGCCCGGGGTGCGCTCGAGTGGTCCGGGGAGTCGGGCGAGGCGTTCGTGGCGCGGGCCCGGCTCCTCGCGTAGCCGCTAGAGGAGGTTGGCCTTCCTCCACAGCCGCATCGACGGGCCGCCGACGAGACCCACGTCCGACAGGAAGTCGGTGAGCCCGGCCGCGGCGCCCCGGAGCTTCGCGGCGTAGTGCTCGTTGGTGCGCGCCGCGTGCTTCGCGACCTTCGGGTCCAGCCCTGCGGCGACGTACACGTCGCGGTGCACCAGGCTCGTGGCGATGTAGTACGCGACGAGCGCGAGGATCGTGCGCTGCTCGCGGCGCTCGAACGCGTTCATCCGCTGCGTCCGCCGCACGATCTCCTCGCGGGCGAACCGCATGTGGCGGGCCTCCTCGACCACGTGGATCCGGCTCGCCGTCCGGGTGATCGGCTGCACGCGCTCGTCGTTGATCATGTCCCGCTGGAAGATGTCGAGGATCTCCTCGGCGACCAGGATGCCGGCGTACATGTTGGGGCCGAACGTCACCGTCTTGAAGAGCCGGCCGAGGTGGTTCACGGCCTTCGTCGGGCCGTACGACGGGGCCCCGAACTTCTCGGCGGCACGCGCGAACATCACCGAGTGGCGGCACTCGTCCGCGATCTCGGTGAGCGCGTACTGGACGTGCGGGGTGGCGGGGTCCTGGTCGTAGATGTCCCGCAGCACGAGGTGCATGAGGATCATCTCGAACCAGATGCCGACGCCCGAGATCGACGCGAACTCGTGCTTGGTGAGCAGGATCCGCTGCTCCTCGCTCATCGCGTCCCACAGCGGCGTGCCGTACAGCGACGACCACTCGGGCGTCATGCCATACAGGTCCGCGGGGACCGGGGCGTCCCAGTCGATCTCCACCAGCGGGTCGTACGACGCCTTGGCGGAGGACGACAGCAGCCGGTTGGCGATGGCGGTGCGGTCGGTGGGCCGGAGGGCGCGCCGGGTGGGCCGCTCCTGGACGGGTGCGCTCATGACCGTGCGTCTCCTCGTCGTGAGTATGTGTGATGCATCGTTACTGGTACTATGATTCACATGAACCACGTCACCGTCAAGCGCAGTCTGCGGGCGGTGCACAATCCGGGGGTGCAGAAGTCACCCCACGCAGACGAGCTGGCCACGCCCGGCGACGGCCGGCGCCGTCGCTGGGAGGAACACAAGCGCGCGCGGCGCGAGGAGTTCGTCGCCGCGGCCCTGCGTGCGATCCGCGAGCACGGTGCCCACGCCTCCCTCGACGACATCGCGGCCGAGGCGGGCGTCAGCAAGTCCGTGCTGTACCGCCACTTCCACGACAAGGCCGACGTGTTCCGCGCCGTGCTCGACCGGATCGCGAGCGACCTGTTCCTGCCGCGCGTCGCCGCCGCGCTCGTCGTGGACCAGGACGACCAGGACCTGCTGCGCGCCGCCGTCTCGTCCTACGTGGGGCTCGTGGTGCAGGAGCCGGAGCTGTACCGGTTCGTGTTCACGCACAGCGGACTGGGGCGCCAGGGCGACTTCGTCGCGACGATGGAGGACGCGATCGCGCAGGCGCTGAGCGCCCTGATGGCGGACCGGCTCCGCCAGGCGGGGGCGGACTCCGGCGGCGCGGAGCCGTGGGCGTACGCCGTGGTCGGCATGGTGCAGCTCGCGTCCCACCGCTGGGTGGACCACCCGACGATGTCGGCCGAGGCGCTCGTCGACTACCTGTGCGCGCTGGCCTGGCAGGGCCTGGGCGGCGTACTCCCGCGCGACCCCGGGGAGCAGGCGTGAGCGAGCACGACGACGAGGGCTTCGAGGGCGCGGCGGTCCTCGCCGACGGGCCCGCGGAGCACCCCGTGCGCGCGGTGCTCGGCGCGCGGTTCGACCCGCTCGCGGGACGGGTGGTCTGGCACGGCCGCCTCGAGGGCGCCCCGGCGGACCTCTCCGGCGGTACGGACGTGCGGCTGCGTACCCCCCACGGCGAGGCCACCGCGA
The DNA here is from genome assembly GCA_036402915.1 of Mycobacteriales bacterium. Lineage (GTDB taxonomy): Bacteria > Actinomycetota > Actinomycetes > Mycobacteriales > HKI-0501 > JAVEDU01. Next base: position 116,545 of record DASWRY010000022.1, on the reverse strand, counting down.
GGCTCACCGAGCGGGACCTGTGGGGCCACTGGCACGTCCGCGGCGAGACGGCGCCGCCCTTTCCCGTGGAGATCCTGGACGCGCCGTAACGGCCCGGCAACGTCCACCTGAGACGGTGGACGGGTGGAGGTCCAGTACCGGCTCGTCCACGGGTACCGGCGCGCCTTCCGCCGCGCGGGCAGCGGGCCACCGCTGCTGCTCGTCCACGGGATCGGCGTCAGCTCGGACACGTGGCTACCCGTGCTGCCCGCCCTGGCCGAGCACTTCGACGTCCTCGCCCCGGACCTGCTCGGCCACGGGCACTCGGACAAGCCGCGGGCGGACTACGCGGTCGGCGCGTACGCGTGCGGGATGCGGGACCTGCTCAGCGTGCTCGACATCGAGCGACCGACCGTCGTCGGCCACTCGCTCGGCGGCGGGGTCGCGATGCAGTTCGCGTACCAGTTCCCGGAGCGCTGTGCCCGGCTGCTGCTGGTGAGCAGCGGCGGGGTCGGTCCGCAGGTGCACCCGGTGCTGCGCCTGCTCGCGAGCCCGTACGGGGACCGCGTCCTCCGCCTCGCCACCCGCGCACCGGCCCGGCGGCTGGCCGGCCGCCTGGGCTCGCTGCTCCACCTCACGGCGGGGGTGGACGGGAACCGGGTGCCCGCCCAGCTGGCGTCGCTGTCCACGGCGGAGGCCCGCACGGCGTACCTGCGGACCCTCCGGTCCGTCGTGGACGGCCGGGGGCAGGTCGTGACCATGCTGGATCGGTGTTACCTCGCGGCCGGGCTGCCGACGTGGATCCTGTGGGGTGGCCGGGACACGGTGATCCCGCTGACGCACGGCGCCCGCGCGTGCGAGGCGATGCCGGGGAGCCGGCTCGTGTTCTTCCCGGAGGCCGGGCACTTCCCCCACGAGGACGAGCCGGAGCGGTTCGTGGCCCTGGTACGGGAGTTCGTCGCGACGACCGCGCCCGCGGAGTTCGACGTCGAGCGCTGGCGCCGGCTGCTGCGGGACGGCGGGGAACCGGCGATCTCCAGCGGGACCTAGAGGTGCGCCGGCGGGGGCAGCGACGGGTCCCGGCGGGCAAGCTCCGCGAGCACGAGCGACCGGTGGCACCCGTCGTGGTCGCGCTCGTAACACAGCACGGCGAGCGGCCGGGTCCGCGCCAGCTCGCCCAGCTCCTCGAGCGCGTCGTCCGCGGCCGGATCGGCGAGCCCCGCCCGGTACCGGTCCCACGCCGCCTGCTCCCGGCGCGCGAAGCCGGGCCGGTTCTCCCGCGGGTTGCCGAGCTGCGGCAGGTGGACGTAGTCGATGCCCGCCTCGGCGAGCGTCGCGGCGAGGCGCTTCTTCGACAGCCCGGGCTTGCGGGACAGCGGGTTCAGCCGGACGTCGGCCAGCACCTCGACGCCGGCCTCGGTGAGCGCGTGGAGGAGTTCCTCCGCGCTGCGGCCCTCGTAGCCGATCGAGAACAGCATCTCGTCAGTGGAACACCACGAGCGACCGCGCGCCCTCCCCGCGGGCCATCCGCGCGAACGCCTCCGGCGCCTCGTCGAGGGTGATGCGGTCGGTGATGAGCGGCGTGAGGTCGAGCGTGCCGTCGACCACGGACGCGGCGAGCTGCGGCACCTCCCGGTCCGGGTCCGAGGACCCGTACACGGACGAGTGCAGCGTGCGCGCCGAGCTGAAGATGTCGAGCGCCGAGAGCTGGACGACGTCGTCCTTGGCGCCCATCCCGACGACGACGACCTCACCGCCGCGGCGGGTGGCGCGCCACGCGGCGCGGATCGTCGCGGCACGGCCCACGCACTCGAACGCGTGGTCGGCGCCGCGGCCGCCGGTCAGCTTCCGGACGCCCTTCGACAGCGTGTCGTCGGAGACGAGGAAGTCCGTCGCACCGGCCGCGAGCGCCAGGTCCCTCTTGGCCTCGGTGACGTCGACGGCGATGACCGGACTCGCACCGGCGGCCCGCGCGGCGGTCACGACGGACAGCCCGACGCCGCCGAGCCCGATCACGAGCACGGACTCGCCCGCGGCGACCCGGGCCGTGTTCCGGACCGCCCCGACGCCGGTGAGCACGGCGCAGCCCAGCAGCGCGGACTCCTCGAGCGGGACGTCGCCGCCCACTCCGATCACGGCCGACTGGTCGACCACGACCTCCTCGGCCAGCGCGCCGAGCCCCAGCGTGACGTACAGCGGCTCGCCCTCGGCCGTGGTGCCGCGCTGTACCGCGGGCGTGCCGCCGGTCTCGCAGAGCCACGGCTCGCCGTGCGTGCAGTACCAGCACGCGCGGCACGCCGGGGACCAGTTGAGCACCACGTGGTCCCCGACGGCGGCGCGGTCCACGCCCGGGCCGACCTCGGCCACGACTCCGGCGGCCTCGTGCCCGAGTACCAGCGGGAACGGTGCCGCAAGCGTGCCGTTGGCCATCGACAGGTCGGAGTGGCACACCCCGGCGGCGCGGATCCGCACCCGCACCTGCCCCGGTCCGGGCGCGGGGAGCTCGATGTCCTCGACCCGCAGGTCCTGACCGGCCGCGCGGGCCACGAGCGCCTTGACCATTGCTCCTCCTCGGGTGCCGTCCGGCACGGCACTGTAGCCAGGTACCGGCCGGACGGGTCACGGGCGTGTGGTGCTGGACGCAACAAAACTTCCGGCGGTAGTTTAGTAGCGCACCCCACTCCGCTCGATGCCCGGGGAGATCATGGACCTGTCGCTCTCCGACGAGCAGTCCGCCGTCCGCGCCCTCGCCGCGGAGTTCGTGGACCGCGACGTCGTCCCGTACGCCCGTGACTGGGACCGCGCCGAGTCCGTCGACCCGGGGATCGTGACGAAGCTCGGCTCGCTCGGGTTCCTCGGGCTGACCATTCCGGAGGAGTACGGGGGCTCCGGCGGCGACCACCTCAGCTATGTGCTCGTGCTCGAGCAGCTCGGCCGCGGCGACTCCTCGGTGCGCGGCATCGTCTCGGTGTCCCTCGGTCTCGTCGGCAAGACGATCGCCGCGTACGGGACCGAGGAGCAGAGGCAGGAGTGGCTGCCCCGCATGTGCTCCGGCGACGCGCTCGCGTGCTTCGCCCTCACCGAGCCGGGCACCGGATCCGACGCCGCGTCGCTCGAGACCCGCGCCGTGCGCGACGGCGACGACTACGTGCTCACCGGCTCGAAGATGTTCATCACCAACGGCACCTGGGCCGAGGTCGCGCTCGTGTTCGCGCGGACGGGCGGGCCGGGGCACCGGGGGATCAGCGCGTTCCTCGTGCCGACCGACACGCCCGGGTTCGGGCGCTCGACCATCCACGGCAAGCTCGGCCTGCGCGGCCAGGCCACCGCGGAGCTCGCGCTCGACGGCGTCCGTGTGCCGGCGTCGGCGATGCTCGGCGAGGAGGGCAAGGGCTTCTCGATTGCGATGTCCGCGCTCGCCAAGGGCCGCATGTCGGTGGCCGCCGGCTGCGTCGGCATCGCGCAGGGGTGCCTCGACGCGGCGGTCCGGTACGCGACCGAGCGCGAGCAGTTCGGCAAGCCGATCGCCGCCTACCAGCTCGTGCAGCAGCTCCTCGCGCAGATCGCGCTCGACCTCGACGCCTCGCGGCTGCTCACCTGGCGGGTGGCGGACCTCATCGACCGGGGCGAGCCGTTCGCCACCGAGGCGAACATGGCCAAGCTGCACGCCAGCGAGGCCGCCGTCCGGGCGGCGAACAACGCGCTGCAGGTGTTCGGCGGGTACGGCTACATCGACGAGTACCCGGTCGGCAAGTACCTCCGCGACGCCCGCGTGATGACTCTCTACGAGGGCACGTCGCAGATCCAGCAGCTGCTCATCGGCCGCGCCCTCACGGGCGTCAACGCGTTCTGAGGAGAGTTCCTGTGCGATTCACCGGCAAGGTCGCCCTCGTCACCGGGGCGGCGCAGGGCATCGGGGCCGCCACGGCGCGCCGGCTGGCGGAGGAGGGGGCGAGTGTCGCCGTCGTCGACCTCACCGCGGAGCGCGCGCAACCCGTCGTGGACGAGATCACCGCGAAGGGCGGGGTCGCGGCGGCGTTCGGTGCGAACGTCGCCGACCAGGCCGCGGTCGAGTCCACCGTGGACGCGGTGGTCGAGCGGTTCGGCCGCCTCGACGTGCTCGTCAACAACGCGGGCGTCACCAAGGACAACCTGCTGTTCAAGATGAGCCGCGACGACTGGGACGCCGTCCTCGCGGTCAACCTGACCGGAGTGTTCCTCTGCTGCCAGGCCGCGCAGAAGCACATGGTCGCGCAGCAGTACGGGAAGATCGTGAACCTCTCGAGCCGCTCGGCGCTGGGCAACCGGGGACAGGTGAACTACGCCGCCACGAAGGCGGGTGTCCAGGGCCTGACCGCGACGCTCGCGCTCGAGCTCGGGCCGTTCGGGATCAACGTCAACGCCGTGGCGCCCGGGTACGTCGCGACCTCGATGACCGCGGCCACCGCGACGCGCGTCGGCTCCTCGCCCGAGGAGCACCAGGAACTGGCGGCGAAGAACACCCCGCTGCGCCGCGTCGGGCAGCCCGAGGAGATCGCCTCGGTGATCGCATTCCTCGCGAGCGACGACGCGTCCTATGTGAGTGGACAGACCCTGTACGTCAACGGTGGCGCACGCTAGAAGGAGTACACGGTGGACTTTTCCCTGAACGACGAGCAGAAGGCGATCCGGGACACCGCCCGGGACTTCATCCGCAAGGAGGTCATGCCGTTCGAGCAGGAGGTGCTGCGGCGTGAGCGCAACCACCAGCCCGGGCTGACGCGGGACGAGCTGAAGGAGCTCCAGCAGAAGGCGAAGAAGTTCGGCTTCTGGGGACTGTCCACGCCGGAGTCCTACGGCGGCATGGCACTCCCCGCGGTCATGCAGTCGCTGATCTGGACCGAGATCGGTCACTCGTTCGTGCCGTTCCGCTTCGGTGGCGAGGCCGACAACATCCTCTACTACGCGAACGACGCGCAGCGCGAGGAGTTCCTGCTGCCGACGATCGCCGGCGACCGGATCTCGTGCTTCGCGATCACCGAGCCGGGCGCCGGCTCCGACGCCGCGAACATCAAGCTCTCCGCCCGGCAGGACGGTGACGACTGGGTGCTCAGCGGCGAGAAGACGTTCATCACCAACGGCAACGACGCCGACTTCGCGATCGTGGTCGCGGTGACCGACAGGGAGAAGGGCGTCCGCGGCGGCGGCACGACGGCATTCCTGGTGGACCGCGACATGGGCTGGAAGTCCGAGTTCATCCAGACGATGGGCGAGGGCGGTCCGGCGTCGCTGGTGTTCGAGGACGTCCGCGTCCCGAGCCGGAACATCCTCGGCGAGATCGGCCAGGGCTTCGACCTCGGCATGCAGTGGATCGGCAAGGGCCGGTACACGATCCCGTCGCACGCCCTCGGCATCGCCGAGCGCGCCCTGCAGATGGCGATCGAGCACGCCCGGACCCGGGAGACGTTCGGCAAGCCGATCGGCACGAACCAGGCGATCCAGTGGATGATCGCCGACTCCGAGACCGAGCTCGAGGCCGCGCGGTGGCTGACGCTCAAGGCGGCGTGGTCGATCGACGCCGGCCTCGACGCGCGGCACGCCAGCTCGATGGCCAAGCTCTACGGCGCCGGGATGGTCAACCGTGTCGTGGACCGCGTGATGCAGATCCACGGCGGCATGGGGTACACCAGGGAACTGCCCATCGAGCGGTGGTACCGGCAGGTGCGGCTGTTCCGCATCTTCGAGGGCACCGACGAGATGCAGCGGCTGATCATCTCCCGTGACCTGCTGCGCGGCTACACCATGATCGGAGGACATCTCGGATGAAGCAGTTCGGATCGGTCGCGTCACTGCGCGACGCCGTGGGCACGACGCTCGGCCCGGGTCCGTGGTTCGAGGTGGACCAGTCCCGGGTGGACACCTTCGCCGACGCGACCGGTGACCACCAGTGGATCCACGTCGACCCGGAGCGGGCGGCCGGGGGACCGTTCGGAGGGACGATCGCGCACGGGTACCTGACCCTCTCGCTGCTGCCGGTGCTGATGAAGGACCTGTACGCGGTGGACGGCGTGCGGCTGGGCATCAACTACGGCCTCAACAAGGTCCGGTTCCCGTCTCCGGTGAAGGTCGGGTCGAAGATCCGTCTCTCCGCCGAGATCGCCTCGGTGGAGGAGGTCGGCGGCGGCGTCCAGGTCGTCCTGCGGTCCACGGTGGAGGCGGACGGCACCGACAAGCCGGTCTGCGTGGCCGAGTCCGTCGTGCGGTACTACGCATGAGCGCGGTCCTCTCGCTCGCGTCGGTGCTGGCGGAGGCCGCACGCCGGTACCCGGGCAAGACGGCCGTCGTGGACGGTGCCGCCCGGCTCACCTACGCCGAGCTGTGGCAGGACGCGCGCCGGTACGCGGCCGGGCTCCGGGAGCTCGGCGTCGGTCCTGGTGACACGGTCGCACTGATCGCGCCGAACGTGGCGGACTTCCCCCGGGCGTACTACGCGATCACGGCGCTCGGCGCCGTCGTCGTGCCGGTGCACCTGCTGCTCACTCCGGACGAGGCCGCGTACGTCCTGAAGGACAGCGGCGCGGACCTCGTGGTGTGCCACACGGGCATGCTCGAGCTGGGACGGGGCGCGGCAACCGGTGCGGGGCTCCCGCTGGTGACGATCGGCCCCGTGCCCGGAGACCTCGGCCTGCCGCGACTCGAGGACACCACGGCGGCGCCGCTGCCGTCCTATGTGTCCCGCGAGGCCGGCGACCCGGCCGTCGTCTTCTACACGAGCGGCACGACGGGCGAGCCGAAGGGCGCGGTGCTGACGCACCTCAACCTCGTCATGAACGCCACCGTCAACACGTTCGACGCGAACGACGTCCGCCCGGACGACGTGGTGCTCGGCTGCCTGCCGCTGTTCCACACGTTCGGGCAGACGGTGGGGATGAACTCGACGTTCCGGGCCGGGGGCACGCTGGTCCTGCTCCCGCGGTTCTCCGGCGCGGCGGCGCTCGACCTGATGGTGGCCGAGGGTGTGAACGTCTTCCACGGCGTCCCCACCATGTACATCGGGCTGCTCGAGGCCGCGGCCGGGCGGGACGACCTCCCGGCGCTCCGGCTCTGCATCTCCGGCGGCGCGTCGCTGCCGGTGGCCGTGCTGGAGAGGTTCAACGCCGCGTTCGCCACGACCGTCTACGAGGGATACGGCCTGTCCGAGACCTCCCCGACGGCCTCGGTGAACCAGCCGCACTTCGGCACCCGCCCCGGCACGGTCGGGCACGCCATCTGGGGCGTCGAGGTCGAGATCGCCCAGGCCGACGTGGACGACCGGATCGAGCTGCTGCCGCCCGGCGAGCTCGGCGAGATCGTGATCCGCGGGCACAACGTCTTCGCCGGGTACCTCGGCCGTGCCGAGGAGACCGCGAAGGCCCTCGTGGACGGCTGGTTCCGGACCGGCGACCTCGGCACCAAGGACGCCGAGGGCTTCGTGTCCATCGTGGACCGCAAGAAGGACGTCATCATCCGCGGCGGCTTCAACGTGTACCCGCGCGAGGTCGAGGAGGCCCTCGCCCGGCATCCGCAGGTCGCGCAGGTCGCGGTCGTCGGCGTGCCGGACGACCGGTACGGCGAGGAGATCTGGGCCGTCGTGGTGCCGGCGGGCGACCTCGACCCGGTCACCCTGACCGCGTGGGCGCGGGAACGGCTCGGCAAGCACAAGTACCCCCGGCATGTCCGGGTGGTGGACGGGCTGCCCCTCGGCCCGAGCCACAAGGTGCTGAAGCGGGAGGTGCGCCGGGCGCTGATCGAGGCGGAGCGGGGCCTGCTCGGGCTCTGACCCCCGCCCACCTCCCCGGCGCTCTCCACCGCCGCGGGGCGGCCGTCGGCCACGGGGGACGACGGCCGCCCCGCCCTGCCCGGCGCGCGTGCCGCGAAATACGGTTGCCGCACGCAACGTCCGCCGGACAGGATCCGGTGACCGAGGGGAGCCACAGCGGATGTCGAGGCGAGGGTGGGCGCTGTTCGTCGCCATGTCGGTGATCTGGGGTATCCCGTACCTGCTGATCCGCGTGGCGGTCGAGGACCTGGCCCCCGGCACGCTGGTGTTCGCCCGGACGGCGCTGCCTGCGCTGGTCCTGCTGCCGCTCGCGTACCGCCGCGGCCTGCTCCCCGCCCTGCTGCCGCACTGGCGGATGCTCGTGGTGTTCGCGGTCGTCGAGACCGCCGGCCCGTGGTGGCTGCTCGGCGCCGCGGAGCAGCGGCTGACCAGCTCGATGGCAGGGCTGCTCGTGGCGGTGGTGCCGCTCATCGGCATGGTGATCGGGCTGCTCGCCGGGCACACGGAGGACCGGGTCGACGCGCGGCGGCTGGTCGGGCTCGCGGTCGGGTTCGCCGGTGTGGTGGCGCTCGTCGGGATCGAGGTGCGCGGCAGCGACCTCATCGCGGTCGCGCAGGTCGCGCTGTGCGCCGTCGGGTACGCCGTGGGGCCGCTCGTCATCGCCCGCCGGCTGAGCCACCTGCCGTCGCTGGGCGTGATCGCCGTGGCGCTGTCGATCACCGCGGTCGGGTACGCGCCGTACGCGCTCACCCACCTGCCACACTCGCTGTCCGCATCCTCCGCCGGTGCCGTCGTCGTGCTCGCGGTGGTGTGCACCGCGGTTGCGTTCCTGCTGTTCTTCGAGCTCATCGCGGAGGTCGGCGCGCCGCGGGCGACCGTCATCACGTACGTCAACCCGGCCGTCGCGGTCCTGCTCGGCGTCGCGCTGCTGGGCGAGCCGTTCAGCGCCGGGATCGCGATCGGGTTCCCGCTGATCCTGCTCGGGTCGTTCCTCGCGACGGCCCGGAGCCGTCCCCGCGCGGAGGAGGTCCGGGTCGGCGGGGAGGTGCCCGCGGGCGACCTGCCGCAGGTCGCCGAGCCCTAGTACGGTTTCTGTCGCACCCGCCGGGTAGGACCAGATCAACACGAGGTCCCGGAGGCCGCGATGGTACTCATCGTCCTGGCGCAGACCGGCGCAGCACCGGCCGACCTGGTCGCCGCACGCAGCCAGATGGCGTTCAGCCTGGGATGGCACATCGTGGTGGCCTGCCTCGGCGTGGGCATGCCCGCGATCACGATGCTCGCGGAGTGGCGGGGGATGCGCACCCGCGACCCGCTGTACACCCGCCTCGCGCACACCTGGGCGCGGGCCATGGGCGTGCTGTTCGCGGTCGGCGCGGTGTCCGGCACGATCCTGTCGTTCGAGATGGGCCTGCTCTGGCCGGGGCTGATGGGGCGGTTCGGGGACGTGATCGGGCTGCCGTTCGCGGCGGAGGGCATCGCGTTCTTCATCGAGGCGATCTTCCTGGGCATCTACCTGTACGGGTGGGACCGGCTGTCGCCGCGCGTGCACCTGCTGTCCGGCGTACCGGTCGTCGTGGCGGGGGTGGCGTCGGCGTTCTTCGTCGTCACCGCCAACGCGTGGATGAACCAGCCCACCGGTTTCACGCTCGCCCCCGACGGGCGGGCGGTGCACGTGCACCCGTGGTCCGCGATGTTCAACCCGGCCACACCGGCGCAGACCGTCCACATGATCCTGGCCGCGTTCATGGTGGCGGGGTTCCTGATGGCGTCGGTGTACGCGGTGGGGATGCTCCGCGGGCGCCGCGACCGGTACCACCGGGTCGGCTTCCTCCTGCCGTTCGCCGTCGCCGCGGCGATCACGCCGGTGCAGCTCGTGGTGGGGGACTGGGCCGCGCGCGTCGTCGCGGACCGGCAACCGGTGAAGCTGGCCGCGATGGAGGGCCTGTACGAGACGGGGACGTCGGTCCCGCTGCACCTGGGTGGTCTGTACCTCGACGACCGCCTGCGGTACGCCGTGCCGATCCCGTACGCGCTGTCGTTGCTCGCGCACTTGAACCCGCACGCCGAGGTCCAGGGGCTCGCCGCGGTGCCGCCGGACGAGCGGCCACCGGTGAACATGGTGCACCTGGCCTTCCAGGTCATGGTCGGCTGTGGGTTCTTCCTGCTCGCGCTCGGTGCGTGGGCCGCGGTGACGTGGCGGCGGCGACGGGACCTGCCGTCCACCCGGTGGTTCCTGCGCGCCGGCGCGGTGTCCGGCGTGCTCGCCGTCGTGGCGCTGGAGTGCGGCTGGATCACGACCGAGGTGGGGCGGCAGCCCTGGATCGTGTACTGGATCCTGCGGACCGCCGACGCGGTGAACCCGGCGCCGGGCATCGGGCTGGGGTTCTTCGCGGTGCTGGTCGTGTACACGGTGCTGACCGTGGCCAGCGTGTACGTCCTGCGGCGGCTCGCCGGGCGGGATCCCGACGAGCCGGAGACCGGCATACCCGTGCCCGCCGCCCCGCAGGAGGGCTCGCCGCTGAGGGCCGACGCGTGACGGCCGTGACCGCGTTCCTGGCGCTGCTGGGCGTCGGCCTGGTGGCGTACGCGCTGCTCGCCGGCGCGGACTTCGGCGCGGGGCTGTGGGACCTGCTCGCGGGCGGCGACGTGAGTGGCGCGCCGGCGCGGGCACGGATCGAGCACTCGATCGGCCCGGTGTGGGAGGCCAACCACGTGTGGCTCATCTTCGTGATCACGCTGTTCTGGACCGGGTTCCCGCCGGCGTTCGCCGCGTTCGCCTCCACGCTGTACATCCCGCTGACCCTGGTCGCGTTCGGCATCATCGCGCGGGGCTCGGCGTTCGCGTTCCGCAAGGCCAGCACCGAGCTGTGGCAGCAGCGGCTGTTCGGGGCGGCGTTCGCGCTGTCGTCGGTGGTGACGCCGTTCTTCCTCGGGGCGATCGCGGGTGCGCTGGCGTCCGGGCGGGTCCCGCCGGGCATCGCGAAGGGCGACGTGGTGCACAGCTGGTGGAACCCCACCGGGGTGCTGGCGGGCCTGCTCGCGCTGGTGACGACCTCCTACCTCGCCGCGGTGTACCTGACTCGGGACGCCGAGCGGGACGGGGAGCGGGAGGTGGCAGAGCAGTTCCGCCGCCGCGGGCTGATCTCGGGCGTCGTGGCGGGGGTGCTCGCGCTCGTGGGGCCGTTCGTGCTGTTCGCGGACGCGCCGCACTTCGCCGAGCGGCTGACGGGGAACGGCTTCCCCGAGCTGGTCGCGTCGGCGGTGTTCGGGATCGCGTCGCTCGTGCTGCTGTGGCGGCGCCGGTACGTGGCCGTCCGCGTCACGGCCGCGCTGGCCGTGGCGTCGATCATCCTGGGGTGGGGGCTCGCGCAGTACCCGTACCTGCTGCCGGGTCTCACCGCGCAGCAGGCCGCGGCGGACCCGGCCGTGCTGCGGGCGGCGCTGGCGGCGCTGTCGGTCGGGGCGGTCCTGCTGATCCCGTCGCTCGCGTGGCTGTTCGTCCTGTTCCAGCGCGGTGTGCACCCGCCGGTGCCCGCCACACGTGGTGGCGCCCCGCCGGGATCACTCACAGGTGGTGGACGGCCGCCGGGGTGACCCACACGGGGTGGACGGCCGCCGGGATCACTCACAGGGGTGGACACCCGCCGGGGTGACGACGGTGGTGACGCGACGGTCGTGGGGCTCGGCCGGGACCGTGTCGAGGACCTCGCCGTCGTACAGGAGGGCGACCACCCGGCCCGGTGGGGGGACCCGGGCGAGGGCCCGGTCGTACGAGCCCCCGCCCCGGCCCAGCCGTACGCCGCGGCGGTCGACCGCGACGGCGGGGACGACGACGGCCGCGGCGTCCCGGACCGCGCCCGGACCGTGCCGCGGCCCGGCCGGCTCGAGGAGGCCGCGGGGGCCGGGGACGAGGTCGCCCGTGTGCAGCGCCCAGTCGAGGTCGCCGTCGGGCTGCAGCACGGGCAGCAGCACGGCGTAGCCCGCGGCGCGCAGGGCGCCGGGGAGGCCGGGGCCACCGGGTTCGGTGCCGACGGGGACGTACGCGGCGACGAGCACCGGCGGGGTGCCCGGCGGCTGTCCGGGCAGGGCCGCGTGCAGCTCCTCGAGCAGCACGTCGAGCAGCGCGGCGTCCGCGGCGGCCCGGTCGGCCTCCGGACGGGCCCGGCGGCGGGCGAGCATTTCCTGCCGCAGGAACCGCTTTGCGGCCTCGGCGTCCGGTTCGGGAGGGTACACGGCACCGAGTCTGCCGGTCCGGGTGGATGCGGGATGGCCCGGGCGGCGTACACCGGTGTACGGGATATGTCAGCATCGCTGCAACAATCCCGGCCGTACCGGTGGTGCGAGGAACGAGGTGACGGTGACCCTGCGGGCGCGACTGACCGCGGCGTTCCTCGCCATCGTCCTCGGACCGGTGCTCGTCGGCGCGGTGCTGGTCGGCATCGTGGTCGGCAACATCGCGTCGAACCAGGCGAAGGAGCGGCTCTCCCTCGCGAGCGTCACGGTCGTGCGGAGCGTGTCCGACCTGTGCCAGCGCGCACGGGCCGCCGCGCAGGTCGTGGCGACAGCGTCGGCCGGGGGCACCCATCCCGCCGAGGTCCGCCAGGTCCTCGCCCAGCAGCTCGCCGACGCCGCCCGGCTCGAGGACGCGAGCGGACGGGTCCGGGCCGCGGCGGGAACGCTGGGCGCCGGACCCTGGACGGACTGCACCGCGGCGCCGCAGGCGGGCGCGCCGGTACCGGCCGGCATCACCGCGGTGGTGGAGCTCCGCCGCCCGAACGGGACGCTGCTCGGCCGGGCGCGCGCGGGGTTCCGGGTGGATCCGGCGCGTGTCGCGGACCTCGCCCGGTCCTCCGGGGTGGATGTGACCGTGCTCGACGGCACCCGCGTCGTGGCCTCGACGCTCGACGCCACGCGGGCCGCCGCGGTGGCGGGCGCGGCCCCGCGGCACGGGACGGCGTCGGGGCCGGCGGCTGTCCCGGACACCGGCACGCTCCTGGTGCGGACCGTCCGGCCCCTGCCCGGACAGCCGCTGCACCTCGCGCTCAGCACGCCGAGGCCCGCGCTCCAGGCCCTGTACGCGCTGCTCGGCCTCGCCGTCCTCGGCGCGGGCGTGCTCGCCGTCGTGGTGGCGTGGCGCCTCGCCCGCACGACCACCCTGCCGCTCGCCGAGGTGGCGCGCGCCGCCGAACGGGTCGCCGACGGCGACCTCGACGCCCGGGTCCCGGTCCGGGGGCGGGACGAGGTGGGCCGGCTCGCGAGCACGTTCAACCGGATGACCCGCGAGATGCAGGCGTACGTCACCGCGCTCACGGCCAGCCGCGACCAGCTCCGCGGCAACCTCGCGCTGCTCGGCGACACGCTGTCGAGCACCCACAACCTCGACCGGATCCTCGAGGTGATCCTCGAGACCGTGATGGCCGCGACCGGCGCCCAGGCGGGCGCGGTCCTCCTGGTCGAGCGCGGCGAGAAGTCGTGGCCGGGCCTGCTCCTCGGCAAGGCCTCGCGGGGCCTGCCGCCGGTCGAGGGCGGCCTCCGGCTGCGGATCGGTGACGGCCTGCTCGGCGGCATCGCCGCGGGCGGCGAGCCGCGCCGCGGTCGCGTGGGCGAGAACGGCGCCGAGCTCGCGCCGGGCGAGCCGGAGTGCCGGACGTTCATCGCGGTCCCGTTCTCCGGGTCCGGGCAGGCCGGGTACGACGAGGCGGGACTGCCGGAGTCCGGCCGCCTGCTCGGCGTGCTCGCGCTGTACGACCGCCTGGGCGCGGACGACTTCGACGACGGGGACCTGGTCACGCTGCGGACGTTCGCCGGACAGGCCGCCGTGGCGGTGGAGAACGTCCTGCTCCACCAGGAGGCGGAGCGCCTCTCCCTCACGGACCCGCTGACAGGGCTGTGGAACTACCGGTACCTCCAGGTGTCGCTGCACCGCGAGATCGAGCGTTCGGTCCGGTTCGACCGGCCGCTCTCCGTGCTCGCCCTCGATCTCGACCACTTCAAGCAGGTCAACGACACGTACGGGCACCCGGCCGGTGACGCGGTGCTCTCCGAGGTGGCGCACCGCCTCCGGGGCGAGGTACGGGAGGTGGACCTGGTGTTCCGGCAGGGCGGCGAGGAGTTCGTGCTGCTCCTGCCCGAGACGGACCTCGCCGGGGCCCGGCACGCGGCCGAACGCATCTGCGCGGCGCTCCGGGACACGCCGGTCCGCCTGTCGGCCGAGGACCCCGTGTTCGGGGAGCTGGTCACGTCCATCACGGCGTCCATCGGCATCGCCGTGTACCCCGACCACGGGGCGACGGGCGCCGAGGTCATGGAGGCGGCGGACGACGCGCTGTACCGGGCGAAGGCGGACGGACGCGACACCTGGCGGGTCTCGGACGGGCCGCGCACACGGTGAGCAGTCGCCGCTACGGATAGTCTCCCGGCATGTCTGCTTCCGCACCCGGAGTCAAGTCCGCCCGAGCCGCTCGGAGGGCTGGGGTCGCCACCAAGGCCGTCATCCCGGCCGCTGGGCTCGGCACCCGCTTCCTCCCGGCCACCAAGGCCGTCCCGAAGGAGCTGCTCCCCGTCGTCGACAAGCCCGCGCTGCAGTACATCGTGGAGGAGGCCGCCGCGGCGGGCCTGACCGATGTCCTGCTCGTGACGGGCCGGGGCAAGAGCTCGATGGTGGACCACTTCGACCGCAGGCCGGACCTCGAGATGCAGCTCGAGGCCGCCGACAAGAAGGAGCTGCTCGAGGCCATCCGCCGGCCGTGCGACCTCGCGGCGATCCACACCTCCCGCCAGCCGGAGCCACTCGGGCTCGGCCACGCGGTGCTGTGTGCGGCGGCGCACGTGGGCGACGAGCCGTTCGCGGTCATGCTCGGCGACGACCTCGTGGACGAGCGTGACCCCCTGCTGCCGCGCATGCTCGAGCTGCAGGCGCGGACCGGCGGGATCGTCGTCGGGCTGATCGAGGTACCGCGGCACAAGGTCTCGCTGTACGGCATCGCCACCGCCTCGCCCACCGAGGAGGACGACGTCGTCGCGATCTCCTCGATGGTGGAGAAGCCGGACCCCGAGGACGCGCCGAGCAACCTCGCGGTCATCGGGCGGTACGTGCTGCCCGGCGAGATCTTCGACGTGCTCGAGGAGACGGAGCCGGGCCGGGGCGGCGAGATCCAGCTGACCGACGCGATGGCGACGATGGCCGCCGCGGGGACGCCGGTGCACGGCGTGCTGTTCCGCGGGCGCCGGTACGACACGGGCGACCGCCAGTCGTACCTCCGTGCCGTCGTCCAGCTGGCGTGCGACCGCGAGGACCTCGGCCCGGACTTCCGGGAGTGGCTCGCGGCGTACGTCGGGGGCGGGTTCGTCGCCCCCACGGACGGTGCCAGGTGACGGCTGGTCGTACCGGTCTCGCCGAGTACCTCACCGGCGTCCTCTCCGCCATCACCCCGCTCCGACCGCTCGACCTGGCCCTGCACGACGCGCACCGTGGCGTGCTGGCGGAGCGCGTGCTGTCCGCCGGGGCGCTCCCGGCGTTCGACGCCGCGGCCGTGGACGGGTACGCGGTGCGCGCGGACGACGTGGCGGGCGCCACCCCGGACAAGCCTGTGCGGCTCTCCGTGGTCGGCGACGTGATCGCCTCGTCCTGGCGGCCGACCCGGGTGTCCCCGGGGGCGTGTTTCTCGGTCGCGGCCGGGGCGCCGCTGCCCGCCGGGGCGGACGCCGTCGTGCCGGTCGGCTGGACCGACGCCGGCATGGTCGCGATCGAGGTCGGGCACGTGCCGAATCGCGGGGCGTTCGTCCGGCGCGCCGGCCAGGACCTCGCGGCCGGGGACGTCATCGCGCCGGCCGGGGCGTACGTGGGCTCGGCCCTCGTGGGGCTGCTCGCCGCGTGCGGCGTCGACCACGTCGTCGTCCGCCCGCGGCCCCGGGTCGTGGTGGTGTCCACCGGCGACGAGCTCGTCGCCACCGGCCGCCTCGGGACGCCGGGCCAGGTCGTGGACGCGAACTCCCACGCCCTCGCGGCCGCGGCGGAGGAAGCCGGGGCGCAGGCGTTCCGCGTCGGCATCACGCCGGACGACCCGGACGCGCTGCGGTCCCTCCTCGACGACCAGCTCATCCGCGCCGACCTCGTCGTGACGACCGGCGGCACCGGCACCGGGCCCGGCGACATGGTGCGCCGGACGCTCGGGCGCGAGGGCGTCGAGTTCACCGATGTCTCGGTGTACCCGACCGAGGTCCTCGGCTTCGGCCGCGTCGGGCCGGAGGCCACGCCCGTCGTGTGCCTGCCGGGCGACCCCGCGTCAGCGGTCATCGGGTTCGAGGTGCTGGCGCGGCCGGTGATCCAGCGACTGGCGGGAGCCGAGCCGGTGTACCGCCCGTCCGTCAAGGCCAACCTCGCCGGGGCGGTCCGGTCGCCGGAGGGGTTGCGCGAGTTCCGGCCCGCGCTGGTGGCTGAGCGCCGCGGAGGTGGGTACACCGTCGAGGCGTTGCCGGTGGGGCTGCCCGGGCTCGCCGACGCGAACGCCCTCGTCGTCCTCGGCGAGCGCGTCGCCACGGCGCCCGCGGGTGCCACGGTGGACGTGCTGCTGTTCGACAGGAGGCGGTGAGGGCGACCCCCATGGTGCGTAGTCCCGGCTGGCCGGCCACTCTCGAGGAGGGGGCGGTCGGACTGCGGCCCCATCGGTCGAGGGATGCCCACGCGTGGAGCGAGGTCCGCCGCGCCAACCAGGCGTGGCTGGAGCCGTGGGAGCCCACCCGTCCCCAGTCGTGGCCGTTGCAGCACGCCGTGTCCGAGTACGCCCCGCTGCTGCGCTCGCTCCGGCGCGGCGCCCGGTCGGGGCAGCTGCTGCCGTGGGCGATCACGTACGACGGGCGGTTCGCGGGGCAGCTCACCCTCGGGAACGTGGTGCGCGGCGCGTCCTGCTCGGCATACGCGGGGTACTGGGTCGACGGGCGGCTCGCGGGCCGCGGCATCGTGCCGACCGCGCTGGCGATGGCCGTGGACCACGCGTTCCGGTTCGCCGCGCTGCACCGCGTCGAGGTCAACATCCGGCCCGAGAACACCGCGAGCCGCCGCGTGGTGGAGAAGCTCGGGTTCCGCGAGGAGGGGTACCACCCGCGGTACCTGCACATCGACGGGGCCTGGCGTGACCACGTCGGGTACGCGCTGACCGTCGAGGACGTGCTGCCGCACGGGTTGCTGGCGCGGTGGCGGGAGTCACATCGGTCGTCGCGCTCCTGACACGCCGTGCCGCGTCCCGGCCCTGCGGGCGTGTCGCCCTTAATCTGCTGTGACGGATGTGGCGAATGAGGCGGGGAGGTGGCCGCGATGCCGGCCTCGGTGCTCGTCGCCGTCCTCGTGGTCGCGGGCGTCGTGACGCTGCTGCCGTCGCTGGTCCGCCGTACCGACCGCGCGGAACGGGCGGACCACGAGATCCGCTCGATGCGCGTACTCCGCCGCCGCCGGCGCCGGCGCACGGTGCCCGGCCAGCGTCCCGTCGCGCCCCCGACCGTGGTGCTCGAGCGGATCGCCGGGGAGAGCCGGCCCGGTGTGCCCCGCCCTGCTGTGCCCGGCTCCGCTGTCTCCGGCTCCGCTGTCTCCGGCTCCGCTGTGCCCGGCCCCGCTGTCTCCGGCACGCCGGCGCCCGCGTCCGCTGCCGAGGTGGACGCCGCCCCGGTCGAGATGGACGCCGCCGAGCGGGCCGCGCTCGTCGCCGAGGTCCTGGAACGCCACGCCGCCCGGCGCGCCGACGCCCGTGCGGCGCTCGCCGCGGAGGCCACGGCGTCGCGGTGGCGGGCCCGGCGCCCGCGGTCGGCGTCCCGGCGGGTCGCCCGTCGCCGCGCCTCCCGCGGTCCGGGCCGTCCGTCCGCCGACCCCGCATGGGTGCGGCGTTGGTGGCGGTACCGCCGTCGCCGTGTCCTCGCCCTGCTGGCGCTCCTGCTCGCCGGGCAGGCGCTCGGCGTGGCGCTGGTGGGGCCGGGGTTCTGGACGGGGTTCGCACTGTCCGCCGTGGTGTTGGGTGCGTACGTCCTGCACCTGCGCGGCCTCGCGGCCGCCGACCGCCGCCGCCGCGAGCGGCTCGTCCTGCGCCGCCGCCGGGCCCGGATCCTCGCGCGCGAGGCCGCGCTCGCCGCCGGGGTCGCCGCCGAGGTCGAGGCGATGGTCGCCGACTGGCTCGCCATGCCGCGCCGGGCGCGGCGGGAGCCGCCGTCGGAGGAGGTCGTGGCGGTACTGGCCGCGGGCGGGCAGGAGGTCGTCCGGGCCGACGACGGGACGTGGTACCCGCGGGAGGTCCCGCTGCCGCTGTACGTGACCGCGCCGCGGGCCCCCGCCCCGCCGCCCGTCGCCCCGCCGGCCGTCGCCCCGCCGGCCGCCGCCGCACCGGCCGCCGCGCCATCTGCTCCTCCTGCTGCCTCCACTCCGTACGGGGACGAGGGGGAGGACGACCTCCCGCGCGCCGTCAACATGTGAGGCGGAGGGGTGTGCGAGTCTGCACGCGGGTCCTGATAATCTGTGGAGGTTCGGCGGGGCTGTGGCGCAGTCCGGTAGCGCACCTCGTTCGCATCGAGGGGGTCAGGGGTTCGAATCCCCTCAGCTCCACCGCTGATCAGAGGCCGTCTCCCATGACCGGGAGGCGGCCTCTCGGCGTCTGTACGGCCAGGGCCGCGCCGGAGCCGGGGCCCGGGCGCGGGTGGGACCGTCATCGGCGTGACCGTGACGATCCGGGGCGCGGGCGCTCCCTCGGGCGCGAGGCGGGACCCCTTCCGGTTGACGAGTCCCCGCCCGGTTTTCCACCATTGCGAGAGCCGCACCACCCGTGCACCACGGAGGCCCCCGAGGGGAGCCGCTCCGATGACGTACACGATCACGAGCTGGGACCGGGCCACGTTCAAGCGCTGCCGTCGCGCGTGGGACCTCGGATCGCGCCTGAGGCAGAACTACGAGCCCGTCGCCCCACCCCGGCCCTTCGACCTCGAGGAGGCCCTGCGGTACGCGCTCACCGTGTACTACTTCCCGGCGATGTGGGACTGGAGTCGCGGCATCGTGCGCCCCATCGCGCTCGACGGCTTCGCCAAGTCGATGCGCACCCAGCGCGCGCGGTTCGAGGCCCACCACCCGTTCACGCCCGAAGAGGAGCGGGAGTGGGCGGAGTCGCTCGAACTCGGCGAGGCCCTCGTGCGGGCGTACTTCGAGTGGGCGCCGACGGTGGACCACTTCGAGACCCTGCACGTCGAGCTCGACGTCGACGTGATCATCCCGGACCCCGTCATCCACGGCGTGGGGCTCACCACGCCCGAGGGCGACTCCATGTACTACCGGGACCAGCTCGAGCTGCTCGTCGTCGACGACAACGACCTGTTCTGGATCGTCACGCACCGGGTGTCCGAGGGCGGCTGGGCGGACGTCGACCGGCTGGTGCTCGACGAGGAGGCGCTCGCGCAGTGCTGGGCGTGCGAGCAGTTCTACTCGAAGGTCACCGTCGCCGGGACGATCCACAACGAGCTCCGCGTCGACCTGCGCCCGGCGCCGCCCCCGATCCCGGACCAGGAGGCGTACAGCTGGCCGAAGCGGACCTCCCGGCGGTACGACGAGTTCGGCCCCGAGGCGCCGCCCCGGCCCGCCACCGAGGTCGTCGACCAGCAGACGAGCGAGCACTTCCGCCGCACGACGATCGCGCGCAGCCGCGCGGAGGTGCGGGGCTTCGGCCGGCAGCTCGCCGCCCTCGCGCAGGACATCGTCGAGCCCGGGCTGCGCGTGTACCCGACGCCGTCGTGGCCCCACTGCATGACCTGCCGGTACCGGAGCCCCTGCATCGCGCTGAACGAGGGCGCCGACGTCGGCGGGGTCCTCGCGGACTCGTACCGCGTCCGGGGACCGGAGCAGCTCCAGCGCGGGAAGATCGGCGGCAGCCAGGCGACGTGGTACGTGCGCTGACGTCAGACCCAGGTCTGGAGCCACATCCTCGCGTGCCACTGGGCGTACGTGAGCGGCTCGGAGGTGTAGATCGGATAGAAGTACGCGAAGGTGGCCGCGACCACCGCGACGTACGCCGCGACGATCAGCGCGCCGGTGAGCCGCCGCTCGCGTGAGGCGGTCGACGGCCCGAGGACCACGCCGAGGACGTACGTCACGGCGAGCACGAGGAACGGCAGCGCGGGCAGCGTGTAGAAGAAGAACATCGTCCGCGACGGGAACGCGACCCACGGGACCAGACCCGCGGCTGCGCCGGCCAGGATGGCGGCGGCCCGCCAGTCGCGCCGGGAGATCCAGAAGAACGCCACGGCCAGCAGCGCGGGGAGGAACGACCACCACAGCGTCGGCGTGCCGAGCGCGAGCGTCTCCGCCGAGCACTGGGCCGCGCCGCAGCCACCGGCGGCGGAGTACGCGTACGCGACCGGGCGCCCGAGCACGAGCCAGCTCCACGGGGTCGACTGGTAGACGTGGTGGGCCGACAGGTGGGTGTGGAAGTTCAGCACGGCGCCGTGGTAGTGCAGCAGGCTCACCAGCGCGTCCGGCACGAACGGGACGTGGGTACCGCTGCTCTCGGCCCAGTGCCGGTCCCAGCCGCCGCCGGTGACGAACCAGCCCGTCCAGGTGGCCAGGTACGTGACCACCGCCAGCACGCCGAACAGCGCGACCCAGCCGAACTCGCGCTGCGCCTCGAGGAACCGGTGCCGCACGCCCGCCGACCGCCGGACGCCGACCTCCCACGCGAGGATCAGCAGCCCGAACCCGAGCACATACCAGACCGCGCTCCACTTCACCCCGAGGGCGCACCCGAGCAGGACACCCGCGGCGAGCCGCCACCACGGGACCTCGGCCCACCGCCGCCGCGGCAGGCGCCGGGAGGTGTCGAACTCCGCCTCGACGGCCCGCAGGACCTGACGCCGCCGGGCGTCCCGGTCGAGCAGCAGGCAGCCGAACGCCGCGAGGACGAAGAACATGAGGAAGATGTCCAGCAGCGCCACCCGGCTCTGCACCACGGCGAGGCCGTCGAGCGCCAGGAGGAGCCCGGCGACGCAGCCCAGGAGCGTGGACCGGAACAGCCGCCGCCCGATCCGCACCACCAGCAGCACGGACAGGGTCCCCACCACCGCGGCGGAGAACCGCCAGCCGAACTCGGTGTTCCCGAACAGCCACTGGCCGAGCGCGATGCACCACTTGCCGAGCGGCGGGTGGGCGACGAAGCCCGGGCCGTTGCCCTGGGCGTTCAGCTCGTACCCGTGGTGGAGGAGCGCCCAGGCGTCCTTCCGGTAGTACACCTCGTCGAAGATCATCCCCCGCGGGTGCGTGAGCCCGGTGAACCGGACGATGCCCGCGAGCACCGTCACCGCGAGCGTCCACACCCAGGAGGTGGCCCGGTCGGACGGCATCGCGGGCACGAAACGGCGGCGCCGGGCGTCCCCGACCGGGCGCGACGAGTCCTCGCCGTCGGGGAACACGGCGACGGAGGCCGTCGGGGCGGACGAGGTCACGGTGGCGGACACGCGCCCGATCGTATGCGCCGATGCCTGCCGTGGTGCCCCCATGGGTGAGGATGACCGGGTGACGACCACGGGACGGCTGGTACTGGCGGGGGTGCCGCTGGGCAATCCGGGGGATGCCTCGGCGCGGCTGGTGACCGCGCTGCGCGAGGCCGACGTCGTCGCCGCCGAGGACACCCGCCGCCTGCGCCGGCTCGCCGCCGACCTCGGCGCGGAGGTGCCGGGGAGGGTCGTGTCGTACTTCGACGGCAACGAGGAGCGGCGTACGCCGGAGCTCGCGGCCGAGCTGCGCGAGGGCGCGACCGTGCTGGTCGTGACCGACGGCGGGATGCCCAGCGTGTCCGACCCGGGGTACCGCCTCGTGGTGGCCGCGATCGCCGACGGCGTGCCGGTCCAGGTGGTGCCGGGGCCGAGTGCGGTCACCACGGCCCTCGCCGTGAGCGGGCTGCCGGTGGACCGGTTCTGTTTCGAGGGGTTCCCGCCGCGCAAGCCGTCCGAGCGCCGTGCCGCGTACGCCGCCCTCGCGGACGAGCCGCGGACGCTCGTGCTCTTCGAGGCGCCGCACCGGATCGCCGCGTCGCTCGCGGACCTGGCGGCGGCGTTCGGCGGCGACCGTCCGGCGGCGGTGTGCCGGGAGCTGACCAAGACGTACGAGGAGGTGCGCCGGGGCACGCTCGCCGAGCTGGCCGAGTGGGCGGCGGACGGACTGCGGGGCGAGATCACGCTCGTCGTCGGCGGTGCCCCGGCCCGGGCGGCCGCACCCGCAGACCCGGCCCGGCTGGCCGCGGAGGTCGCCGCCGCGATCGAGGCGGGGACGCCCCGCAAGGAGGCCCTGGCCGCGGTCGCCGCCGCGTACGGCGTCCCGCGCCGCGAGGTGTACGACGCGGTGCTCGCGGCCAAACAGTCCTAGAGGAGCGCGACCCCGAGCATCCCGGCGAACAGTGCCAGCGGCCCGGCGACGGCCAGCAGCCGGACACCGACCACCGCACGCCGGCCCAGCGGCCGGAGGAAGCGGGCCCCCGTCACCGCGCCGAGCACCAGGCCGCAGAGCAGCACGATCGCGAGGCCGAGGCCCCACCGCAGGTGCAGGGCCCAGGACGGCCCGCTGTACGCCCAGGTGTGGTCGCCCGACAGCATGCGGCCCGGTGCGGTGGCGCCCGCGTGGCGCTTGTCGGGGGCGATCCCGGAGAGGGCGACGCCGTCGGCGGTGAACCGCGCGGCCGAGAACTGCCCCTCGCACGCCGAGGCGTCGCACCGCGTGACGGTGACCGTGCCGGTGGTGCCCTGCCCGGTGGCGAGCCAGAACGGGTCGGCGCTGACCCAGCCGAAGAACGCGGCCACCATCCCGAACACCACCAGCGCGACCAGCCCGACGATCGGCCGCCGGGTCCGGCGCAGGGCCGGGACGGAATCGTCCGCGTGGGCCGCGCGTCCCGCGACGGGCGCGCCGAAGGCAGGCAGGAAGCCCGTGGTGTCGTCCTCGCCGAGGGAGTCGGCGGGGGACACCGGGACGACGTGCGCGGCGGCCGCGGCGCGGCTGCGCTCGACGGCGGCGGCGCGGGTCTGCTCCCGGGCGAGGGTCTGTCCGGCGGCCTCGGCCTCGGCGTCGGCCTGGACCCGTGCCTCGGCCTCGGCGATGCGCGCCACCGTCCGGGCCGTGTGGGCCTCGGCGGCGGTGCGGCTGCGTCCGGTGGCGGCGGACTCGGACTCGGGCGCGGACTCGGGCTCGGCGGCGCGGCTGTGTCCGGTGGCGGCGGGCTCGGGCTCCGGCGCGGATTCGGGCTCGGGCGCGGCGGCCGGCTCGGCCCCGGGGGCGGGCTCGGGCTCCGTGCCCGGGGGCGGCTCCACGACGGACGTCTCCCCGACCGGGGGTGCCTCGCCGGCGAGCGCCGCGAGGGCGTCGTCGGGGGACTGCTCGGGAGCCGCGGTGTGTTCGTGCGGGGACGGGGTCTCGTCGGAATGCTGCGCCACCGAACCATTGGACACCGGCGGGGCCGCGCGGTCCCGGACCCCGGGCTCCGTCGGCGCGCCGCAGGGCCGCGCGAGGGGGTCGATAGGCTGGAGGGCATGAGCCAGCGCATCCTCACCGCCGTGGCGTGGCCCTACGCCAACGGCCCCCGCCACATCGGGCACGTGTCCGGCTTCGGCGTCCCGTCGGACGTCTTCAGCCGCTACGCGCGGATGGCGGGCAACGAGGTGCTGATGGTCTCCGGCACCGACGAGTACGGCACGCCGATCCAGGTCCTCGCCGACTCCGAGGGCATCAGCCCGCAGGAGGCGGCCGACAAGTACAACCGGATCATCGTCGGCGACCTGCAGGGCCTCGGCCTGTCGTACGACCTGTTCACCCGGACGACGACGCAGAACCACGCCCGGGTCGTGCAGGACCTGTTCAGGGGGCTGTACGAGAACGGGTACGTCGTCCCGAAGACCACGAAGGGCGCGATCAGCCCCTCCACCGGGCGGACGCTGCCGGACCGGTACATCGAGGGGACCTGCCCGATCTGCGGGTACGACGGCGCCCGCGGCGACCAGTGCGACAACTGCGGCAACCAGCTCGACCCGGCGGACCTGATCAACCCGGTCAGCCGGATCAACGGGGAGACCCCGGCGTTCGTCGAGACGGAGCACCTGTTCCTGGACCTGCCCGCGTTCGCCGGCGCGCTCGGGAACTGGCTCTCCACCCGCAGGGACTGGCGCCCGAACGTCCTGAAGTTCAGCCAGAACCTCATCTCCGACCTCCGGCCCCGGGCGATCACCCGCGACCTCGACTGGGGCGTGAAGATCCCGCTCGAGGGCTGGGCAGACCAGCCGATGAAGCGGTTCTACGTGTGGTTCGACGCGGTGATCGGGTACCTGTCGGCCAGTGTGGAGTGGGCGCGGCGCACCGGTGAGCCCGATGCCTGGAAGAAGTGGTGGACCGACCCGGACGCCGAGTCGTACTACTTCATGGGCAAGGACAACATCGTCTTCCACTCGCTCATCTGGCCCGCGCTGCTGCTCGGCCAGAACGGGCAGGGCGACCGTGGTGGGAAGCCGGGGTCGTTCGGCACGCTGAACCTCCCGAGCGAGGTCGTGTCGAGCGAGTTCCTCACGATGAGCGGCTCGAAGTTCTCGACCTCGCGGAACACCGTGATCTACGTCGGTGACTTCCTGCGGGAGTTCGGGCCGGACTCGCTGCGGTACTTCATCTCCGCGGCGGGCCCGGAGACGCAGGACGCGGACTTCACGTGGGACGAGTTCGTGCGGCGGACGAACTTCGAGCTGGCGAACGAGTGGGGCAACCTGGTCAACCGCTCGGTGTCGATGGCGGCGAAGAACTTCGGCGGGGTGCCCCGGCCGGAGGCGCCCACCGAGGCGGACGCCGCGCTCCTGGCGACGTCGCGCGCCGCGTTCACCCAGGTCGGCGACCTGCTCGCGCGCAGCCGCTTCAAGCAGGCGGTCGGCGAGGCCATGCGGATCGTGTCGGCGGCGAACAAGTACCTGTCGGACCAGGAGCCGTGGAAGCGCAAGGACGACCCGGCGCGCCAGGGCACGATCCTGCACACCGCCCTGCAGGTGGTGTCGGACGCGAACACGCTGCTCACGCCGTTCCTCCCGCACTCCGCCCAGAAGGTCCACGAGCTCCTCGGCGGCGAGGGCACCTGGGCGGCCCAGCCGGAGATCCGCGAGGTGTCCGAGGAGGGCGGCCGGGAGTACCCCGTGCTGATGGGCGAGTACGCGAGCGAGCAGGCCCGCTGGGAGTCGCGGCAGCTCGAGGTCGGCAGGCCGCTCGGCACGCCCTCCCCGCTGTTTCCCAAGCTCGACCCGAAGCTCGCCGAGACGGGCCCCGAGTGGGCCCCGATCGCGCAGTGAGCAACCGGCGCACGACGCCCCCGCCGGCGCCCGAGCCCCTGCCGGCCCCCGTGGTGGACGCCCACACGCACCTCGACGCGTGCGGGGTGACCGGTCGTGACGACCTCGCCGCCGCGATGGACCGCGCCGCGGCGGTCGGCGTCACCCGGGTCGTGACCGTGGCCGACGACCTCGACTCCGCCCGGTGGGCCGCCGAGGCCGCGACCTGGCACGACGGGGTGGTCGCGGCGGTGGCGCTGCACCCCACGCGCACGTCGGAGTTCGGGGCCGACGTGCAGGCCGCGCTCGAGGAGCTGGCGGCCCGCCCCCGGGTACGGGCGATCGGGGAGACCGGGCTCGACCACTACTGGGACCACTCGCCCCACGACGCGCAAGAACGAGCGTTCCGCTGGCACATCGACCTCGCCAAGCGGATCGGCAAGCCGCTGATGATCCACGACCGGGACGCGCACGACGACGTGCTGCGCGTGCTCGACTCCGAGGGCGCCCCCGAGACGGTGGTGTTCCACTGCTTCTCGGGCGACGCCGACATGGCGCGCCGGTGCGCCGACGCCGGGTACGTGCTGTCGTTCGCCGGTCCGCTGACCTTCCGCAACGGCGGCGGGTTGCGGGAGGCTGCTGCGGTGGTGCCGCTCGGACAGCTGCTCGTGGAGACGGACGCGCCGTTCCTCACCCCCGACCCGTACCGGGGACGGCCGAACGAGCCGTACCTCGTGCCGCACACCGCGCGCCGCCTCGCCGAGGTGAAGGGCGTGGACGTCGCCACGCTGTGCGACGCCGTGTCCGCCACCGCGGAACGGGTGTTCGGCCCGTGGTGAGCCACCACGCCCCGCCGTCCCGGGGCCGGGCGCTCCGCATGCTGGTGTCCGCCCTCGCCGGCCTCGTCCTGCTCGGCGGTGCCGGGGCGTGGGCTGCCACGACCCGGACGGTGACGCTCACGGTGGACGGCGTGTCCCGCACGCTGCACACCCACGCGGGGGACGTGGCGGGAGTGCTCGCGCACGCCGGCATCGACCTCGGACCGCGGGACGTCCTGGCGCCGCACGCGGACGCGGCCGTCGCCGACGGCGCCCAGATCTTCCTCGACCACGGGCGCCAGGTCACCGCGGTCGTCGACGGCCGGACGCGGACGTTCTGGACCACCGCGCGGAGCGTCGACGCGGCGCTGGGTGACCTCGGCATGCGCGACGGCCGCCTCCTGGTGTCGGCGTCCCGGTCCTCGCGGGTCCCGCTCGCGGGCATGCGGTTCGAGGTCCGGACCGAGAAGCGCGTCACGCTGGACGTGCACGGCGCCCGCAGCACGGTGACGACGTACGCCGCGACCGTCGGCGAGCTCCTCGGCGAGCGGCACGTGACCCTCGGCGCCGGCGACGAGACGGACCCGCCGGCGGGCGCCCCGCTCGCCGCGGACGCCGAGGTGCTCGTCGCCCGCATCGAGCGGCGTACCCGGACGCTGACCGTCCGCGTCCCCGCGTCCGTCGAGGTGCGGGAGGACCCCGCCCTCATGCTCGACCAGACCTCGGTCGTGCAGGCGGGACGGGACGGTACGCAGCAGCGGACCGTCGAGTACACGTACGCCGACGGGACGCTCCTCGGCACCCGCGTGCTGTCCTCGCGCGTCACGGCCGCCCCGCGGACCGAGGTGCGGTCGCAGGGCTCCACGCCGTACCCGCCGGACGACACCGGCCGGAACTGGGCCGCCCTCGCGCGGTGCGAGTCCGGCGGCCGCCCCGGCGCGGTGAGTGCGAACGGCGCCTACCACGGGCTGTACCAGTTCAGCGTCGACACGTGGCGGCGGATGGGCGGGATCGGGCTGCCGAGCGAGGCGACGCCGCGGGAACAGACGTATCGCGCGATCCTGCTCTACAAGCGGTCCGGTGCGGGCCAGTGGCCGAACTGCGGGCGGTACCTGTGAACGATGGCCTCCTCGGCCCGGCGGAGGTCCGGAGCCTGGCGGCGTCCCTCGGCATCCGGCCCACGAAGTCGCTCGGGCAGAACTTCCTCCACGACCCGAACACGATCCGCCGCATCGTCCGTACCGCCGAGCTGTCGCCGGACGACGTCGTGGTCGAGGTCGGGCCGGGGCTCGGCTCGCTGACGCTCGGGCTGCTGCCCGCGGTCGCCGGGGTCGTCGCCGTCGAGATCGATCCGGTGCTCGCCGCCGCGCTGCCCGGCACGGTGGCCGACCGGCTGCCGGCGTACGCCGACCGGCTCGAGGTCGTCCGGGCGGACGCGCTCCGGCTGGACACGATCGCGGGTCCCGCGCCCACCGCGCTGGTGGCGAACCTGCCGTACAACGTCGCCGTCCCCGTGGTGCTGCACCTGCTCGAGAGGCTGCCGAGCCTGCGCAGGGTGCTGGTGATGGTGCAGGCCGAGGTCGCGGACCGCCTGGCGGCGGGGCCGGGGTCGCGGACGTACGGTGTGCCCAGCGTGAAGGCCGCCTGGTACGCCGACGTGCGCCGTGCCGGGGCCATCGGGCGGACGGTGTTCTGGCCCGCCCCGAACGTGGACTCCGGGCTCGTCGCGATGACGCGCCGGGACCCGCCGGCCGACGCCGACCGGGCGGAGGTGTTCGCCGTGGTGGACGCCGCGTTCGCGCAGCGCCGGAAGACCCTGCGCGCCGCTCTCGCCGGCTGGGCCGGGTCGCCGGACCGGGCCGAGCGGGTGCTCCGCGCCGCCGGCGTGGACCCGAGGACCCGCGGCGAGGCCCTCACGGTCGAGCAGTACGTCGCGGTCGCGGCCGCGGCGCGGACGGAGGCCTGAGTGGACCCCACGGCGATCAGCGAGGCCGAGGAGCGCGACCGCCCCCTGCCCGGCGCGCCGGCCCCGGTCCGCGTGCGGGTGCCCGCCAAGATCAACCTGCACCTCTCGGTGGGGGATGTGCGGGGGGACGGGTTCCACGAGCTCGCGACCGTGTTCCAGGCGATCTCGCTGTACGACGAGCTGACCGCGATCCCCGCCGACGACACCACGGTGAAGATCACCGGCGAGGGCGCCGCCGAGCTGCCGACGGACGGCGACAACCTCGCGGTGCGGGCCGTCCACGCGCTCGCCCAGCGCACCGGCCGGCGCCCCGCCGTCCGGCTCACGATCCACAAGGGCATCCCGGTCGCGGGCGGCATGGCGGGCGGCAGTGCCGACGCGGCCGCCGCCCTGGTCGCGTGCGACGCGCTGTGGGCCACCGCGCTGCACCGCGACGAGCTCGCGGAGGTGGCGGCGACGCTCGGGAGCGACGTGCCGTTCGCGCTCGCGGGCGGTACCGCGCTGGGGACCGGGCGCGGCGAGCGGCTGTCGCCCGTCCTCGCGCCCCGGCGGCGGCACTGGGTGGTGGCGATCGCGGACGACGGGCTCTCCACCCCCGGGGTGTACGGCGAACTGGACCGCCTCCGCGCCGCCCGCCGCCCGCTGCTCGCCGCCGGGTCACCCGATCTGCTGCTCGCCGCGCTGCGGGCGGAGCAGCCCGCCGTCCTCGGGCGCACGCTCGCGAACGACCTGCAGCCCGCCGCCCTGTCGCTCCGCCCGGCGCTCCGGCGCACACTTGCCGCGGGGATGGAGGAGGGCGCGCTCGGGGGGATCGTCAGCGGATCCGGGCCGACGTGCTTCTTCCTGGCGTCGGACGCGGAGCACGCGGTCGACGTGGCGGCGCGGCTGGCCGGGCACGGGGTGGCCCGCACGGTACGGACCGCGTACGGCCCTGTCCCCGGCGCACGCATGGTCAGCGGATAGTCTCGGTACGCATATGAGCAACCTGGTCAACCTCGAGGCCGTCTCCAAGTCGCACGGCACCACCACCCTCCTCGACGGCGTCTCCCTCGGCATCGGCGCGGGCGACCGCGTGGGCGTGGTCGGCGCCAACGGCGCCGGCAAGAGCACCCTGCTGAACGTCCTCCTGCGCCACGAGCCCGCCGACGACGGCCGGGTCGCCCACCGCGGCGACCTGCGCCTGGCCGCGCTGGAGCAGACGGTGCGCCTCCCCGTGGGCGCGACGATCCGCGACATCGTGCTGGGCGACGCGTGGCTCGGCCAGGGCTTCGGCGCCGAGCACGAGTGGGCGGGCGACGCCCGCGTCCGCGAGGTCCTCGACGGGCTGGGCCTGCACGACATCGGCCTCGACGCCGTGGTCGACCCGCTGTCCGGCGGCGAGCGGCGGCGGGTGGCCCTCGCCGCGCTGCTGATCCGCGAGACCGACCTCCTGGTCCTGGACGAGCCGACCAACCACCTCGACGTCGAGGGGGTGGCCTGGCTCGCCGCGCACCTGTCCGGGCGCCGCGGCGCGCTGCTCGTCGTCACGCACGACCGCTGGTTCCTCGACGAGGTGTGCACCACGACGTGGGAGGTCGCCGAGGGCCGGGTCCACGCGTACGAGGGCGGGTACTCCGCGTACGTCCTCGCCCGGGCCGAGCGCTCCCGCATCGAGGTGGCGTCCGAGGCGCGGCGGCAGAACCTCCTCCGCAAGGAGCTCGCGTGGCTGCGCCGCGGCCCGCCGGCCCGGACGAGCAAGCCCCGGTTCCGCATCGACGCCGCGAACGCCCTCATCGCCGACGAGCCCCCCGTGCGGGACACGCTCGCGCTGCAGCGGTTCGCGACGGCGCGGCTCGGCAAGAGCGTGTACGACGTCGAGGACGTCACCGTCGCCGTCGGCGACCGCACGTTGCTGGACGACGTGACGTGGAGGCTCGGCCCGGGGGACCGGATCGGCATCGTGGGCGTCAACGGCTCCGGCAAGACCACGCTGCTGCGCCTGCTGGCCCGGGAGCGCGAGGCGGACTCCGGCGCGGTGCGGGTCGGGCAGACCGTGAAGGTGGCGTACCTGTCCCAGGAGGTCGCCGAGCTGCCCGCCGGCCTGCGCGTGCTCGAGGCGATCCAGGAGGTCGCGCAGCGTCTCCGCGTGGGCGACCGGGACCTGTCCGCGGGCCAGCTGGCGGAGATGTTCGGGTTCGGGTCGGCGCGGCAGTGGACGCGCGTCGGGGAGCTGTCCGGCGGTGAGCGGAGGCGGCTCCAGCTGCTGCGGCTGCTCATGCAGGAGCCGAACGTGCTGCTGCTCGACGAGCCGACCAACGACCTCGACATCGACACCCTGACGGCGCTCGAGGACCTGCTGGACTCCTTCCCCGGGACGGTCGTCGTGGTCAGCCACGACCGGTACCTGGTCGAGCGGGTCACCGACACGGTCGTCGCACTGCTCGGCGACGGGCGGATCACGCCGCTGACCGGCGGCATCGACGAGTACCTGTCGCGCCGCCGGTCCCGCGGGGAGGCTGCCGCGCGCCCGGTGTCCGCGGTGTCCACCACGGTCCCCGCGGAGTCCGCCGCCCCGCCGGTGGACCTGCGGGCGGCCCGGAAGGAGCTGGCGCGGGTCGAGCGGCAGGTGGCGAAGCTCGAGGCGCGGGAGGCGCAGCTGCACGACCAGCTCGCCGTGCACGCCACCGACTACGAGAAGGTCGCGTCCCTCGACGCGGAGCTGCGCGCCGTCCGCGAGGAGCGGGAGGCCGCCGAGGAGCGGTGGCTCGAGCTCGGCGAGCTGCTCGACGCCTCCTAGGGGCCTCGTGCTGCGGGTCCGCGACCGGTGGCTAGGATTTTACAGCGACAGCTTTCCAGGGAGAGGACCCCGATGGCGCACATTCCGGTCGACCACCCGCTCCGCGGCCTGTACCGCGCGCTCGCCGCCGTGATCGGCGTCGCGCTGCTGGTGATCGGGGTCGTCGGGCTGATCAAGACCGCGGGTGACGTGGGCTTCTTCGCGACGCACGGCGAACGTGTCCTCGGCCTCACGATGAACCCGGCGTTCGCGGTGCTCAACATCGTCGCCGGCGCGGTCATCGCGGGCGCGGCCTTCCTCGGCCGCAACATCGACGCGACGGTCAACCTGCTCGGCGGGGTCCTGTTCCTGCTCGCGGGCGGCGTCATGCTGTGCGTGCTGCGCACGGACCTCAACGTCCTCGCCTTCTCGATCACCAACGTCAACGTGTCGTTCCTGATCGGCACGGCGCTGCTCGCGGCGGGGCTGTACGGCCGGACGTCGCTCACCCAGCGCAAGCCGGTGGCGACCGCCCGCGCCTGACGCCCGCGGCCACAGACGGACGACGCCGCCGTCCTCCCCGTCGGGGGAGGGCGGCGGCGTCTCTCGTGCGGGGTCCGCTCAGCGGGCGCGGCCGAGGAGCTTCGGCTTGTTCTCCAGGTGTGAGAGGCCGTTCCACGCCAGGTTCACCAGGTGCGCGGCGACCTCGTCCTTCTTCGGCGTGCGGGCCTCCAGCCACCACTGCCCGGTCAGCGCGACCATGCCCACCAGCGCCTGCGAGTACAGCGACGAGAGCTTCGCGTCGTAGCCCCGGGACCGGAACTCCGCCGCGAGGACGTACTCCACCTGGCTCGCGATGTCCCCGATCAGGCTCGAGAAGTTGCCTGTCGTCGAGGTGACCGGCGAGTCGCGCACCAGGATCCGGAACCCGTCGGTCTGCTGCTCGATGTAGCCCAGCAGCGCGAGGGCCGCCTGCTCGAGCAGCTCGCGCGGGTGCCCGGCGGTGAGCGCGCCGGTGACGCGGTCGAGGAGGTTCTGCATCTCCCGGTCGACGACGACCGCGTACAGCCCCTCCTTGCCGCCGAAGTGCTCGTACACGACGGGCTTGCTCACGTTCGCGCGCGAGGCGACCTCCTCGATGGAGGTCGCCTCGAACCCGCGTTCGGCGAACAGCCGACGGCCCACGTCCAGGAGCTGCTCACGACGCTCCTTGCCGGTCATCCGGACCCGGGTACCGGTGCGGCCGCTAATCTTCGTGGGCTCCGTCACCCGGTCATCGTCGCATCACGAAGTGGCAACGTGACCGCGTACCGTGCCGCGAGTGCCCTCGATGCGCTTCTTCGCGAGCCGCTCGGGACGCGGCCAGCGCACGTCCCCGACCCACCCGAGCTTCTCGAAGGCCCAGATCACCCGGGCGGACGTGTCGAGCTGGCCGCGCATGACGCCGTGGCGGGCGCAGGTCGGGTCGGCGTGGTGCAGGTTGTGCCAGCTCTCGCCGAAGCTGAGCACCGCGAGCGGCCAGAAGTTCGTCGCCTTGTCCGTCGACTTGAACGGCCGGTCGCCGACGATGTGGCACACCGAGTTGATGGCCCAGGTCACGTGGTGCAGCAGACCGATCCGGACGAGCGAGCCCCAGAAGAACGCGGTGAGCGCCCCGTGCCAGGACATCGTCACCAGGCCGCCGAGCACCGCGGGCGCGAACGTCGAGAACAGCACGATCGGCACGAACAGCGAGTCGACGCGGCGGATGTCCCGGTCGGCGACCAGGTCCGGGCAGAAGCGGGTCTTGGACGTCTGCTCGAGGTCGAACAGCCACCCGATGTGCGCGTGCACGAAGCCCTTGGTCAGCGCGCGGAGCGAGGTCCCGTACCGCCACGGCGAGTGCGGGTCGCCGTCCTTGTCGCTGAACGCGTGGTGGCGCCGGTGGTCGGCGACCCAGCGGGTGGGCGGCCCCTCGATCGCGAGGGAGCCGGCGACGGCCAGCGTGACGCGGAGCCAGCGCGGGGCCTTGAACGACCCGTGCGTGAAGTACCGGTGGAAACCGACCGTGATGCCGAGCCCCGACACGTAGTAGAAGGGCACCGCGATCGCGACGTCGGTCCAGGACAGGCCCCACCCCCAGGCGAACGGCACGGCCCCGAGCAGCGCGAGGAACGGCAGCAGCACGTACGCCCACAGCGCGGACAGTTCCATCCACGTCTGCCGGTCTTCGGTGACGGGCGGGGCGGGAGCGGCGAGGGTGTCCGTGAGCGGAGGCGTCATGGGCTTCCTTCGGGGGCGGGGCGCCTGTGAGGCGCACTCGGTCGTCCTTACGCAACCGTAACCTACGTGCGCGTAGGTAGCCAGGCGAGACGTGTCCGAGCCGCCCGCGCCCCACGGCCGACGCGTACCCTGGCAGCCACCATTCCCGGGTTGCTCTGTTGGCAGGGGCCGCCAGGCTTTGAACCTGGACAAGCGACGTAGGTTCGATTCCTACCCCGGGAGCGCGGCGCGACGCCACGGGGGCGCTCGATACCATGGGTCGTCCACACCCGCCCGAGGGGAGTTCCGCGTGTCCCAGGCCCGTCCGGATACGGTCGTGGTCCTCGCGGCCGGGAAGGGCACGCGGATGCGCTCCGCGCAGCCGAAGGTCCTCCACGCGATCGGCGGCCGCACGTTGCTGGGCCACGTCCTCGCCGCCGCGGAGCCGCTCGGGGCGGAGCGGACGCTCGTCGTCGTCGGTCACGAGGCGGGGCGGGTCGCGGACCACCTCGCCGAGGTCGCGCCGTACGCCCGGCCCGTCACGCAGACCGAGCAGCGCGGGACCGGCCACGCCGTCCGGGTCGCGCTCGACGCGCTGGCGGACGGCGCCACCGGCACCGTCGTGGTGCTCAACGGCGATGTGCCGCTGCTGAGCACCGAGACCCTCCGCGCGTTCGTCGACGACCACGTCGCCCGGGGTCGCGCCGCCACCGTGCTGAGCGGCGAGGTCCCGGACCCGACCGGTCTCGGCCGCATGGTCCGTGACGACACCGGCGCCGTGACCGGCATCGTCGAGGAGAAGGACTGCTCCCCGGAGCAGCGGCAGATCACCGAGTTCAACGCCGGGATCTACGCGTTCGACGGCGCGCTGCTCGCCGACGCCCTCGGCCGCGTCTCCACCGACAACGCACAGGGCGAGGAGTACCTCACCGACGTGGTCGGCATCCTCGTCGGCGACGGGAAGCCGGTCGGCGCGTACACGGCCCCGGACGTCATCGAGACCCTCGGCTGCAACGACCGGTACGAGCTCGCCACCCTCGGGCGGCTGCTCAACGACCGGATCCTGACCGACCTCCTGCGCTCCGGTGTGACGATGGTCGACCCCGCGACGGTGTGGATCGACGTCACCGCCACGGTCGAGCCCGACGCGACGCTGCTGCCCGGCGTCCAGCTGCACGGCACCACCGTCGTCGCCGCGGGCGCGACGGTGGGCCCGGACTCCACGCTCACCGACACGGTGGTCGAGGCCGGCGCGACCGTCATCCGTACCCATGCTCTGGGCGCCCGGGTCGGCCCCGGTGCGACCGTGGGGCCGTTCGCATACCTGCGCCCGGGCACGGACCTGGGCGACGGCGGCAAGATCGGCACGTTCGTCGAGACCAAGAACGCCACGATCGGCGCGGGCAGCAAGGTCCCGCACCTGTCGTACGTGGGGGACGCGACGATCGGCGAGAAGACCAACATCGGCGCCGCGTCGGTCTTCGTGAACTACGACGGCGTGGACAAGCACCACACCACGATCGGCAGCCACTGCCGGACGGGCTCGGACAACATGTTCGTGGCACCGGTCACTGTTGGTGATGGTGCGTACACAGGTGCGGGTACCGTCGTGAGGAGGGACGTCCCGCCGGGCGCCCTCGCGGTCTCCGGCGGTGCACAGCGCAACATCGAGGGGTGGGTCGAGAGCCGCCGCCCCGGCACACCGGCGGCGGACGCGGCGGCCCGCGCACGCAGCTCCGACACTCCGTCAGTCCAGGTTGAGGGGAACGGCACACCGTGAGCGGCATCCAGCTCGAGAACCGCAAGAACCTGATGCTCTTCTCGGGCCGGGCGTACCCCGAGCTGGCCGACGAGATCGGTGTGCACCTCGGCGTCGCGCCGACCCCCACCTCGGCGTACTCCTTCGCCAACGGCGAGATCTTCGTCCGGTACGAGGAGTCGGTGCGCGGCAGCGACGCCTTCGTCGTGCAGAGCATGACCACGCCCATCAACGAGTGGGTGATGGAGTCGCTGATCATGGTGGACGCGCTCAAGCGCGGCTCCGCGAAGCGGATCACCGTGGTCCTGCCGTTCTACCCGTACGCCCGCCAGGACAAGAAGCACCGCGGCCGCGAGCCGATCTCGGCGCGGCTCCTCGCCGACCTGTACAAGACCGCCGGCGCGAACCGCATCCTCACCGTCGACCTGCACACCTCGCAGATCCAGGGCTTCTTCAACGGCCCGGTCGACCACCTGTTCGCGCTGCCGCTGCTGGCCGAGCACGTCCAGCAGGCGTACGCCGGCCGGGAGCTCGCCGTCGTCGCCCCCGACTCCGGCCGTGTCCGTGTCGCGGAGCGCTGGGCGGACCTGCTCGGCGGGTGCCCGCTGGCGTTCATCCACAAGACCCGCGACCCGCTGACGCCGAACCAGGTCGTCGCGAACCGTGTCGTCGGCGAGGTCGAGGGCCGTGTCTGCGTCGTGGTCGACGACATGATCGACACCGGCGGCACGATCACCAAGGCCGCGGAGGCGCTGTTCGACGCGGGTGCCGCCGACGTCGTCGTGGCGGCCACGCACGGCGTCCTCTCCGACCCGGCGACCGAGCGCCTCAAGAACAGCCGGATCAGCGAGATCGTGCTGACGAACACCCTCCCGGTCCCGCCGGAGAAGCAGCTCGACAAGCTCACGGTCGTCTCGATCGCCCCGCTGGTCGCGCGCGCGATCCACGAGGTGTTCTCGGACGGCTCGGTGACGTCGATGTTCGGCGGTACGGCCTAGCCACCTCCTGGCGGCCCCCGCCGGAGGCACCGGCCCGGTTCGGTGGCGGCGACCCCGATCGTCTAGTATTGCGGGGTTGCCCGGCGAGGGACGCTCACGAGCTTCCGTGATCGACGCGGTGGTCATGTCATACGTGCCCGCCCGGGTGCGCCGACGACCCCCGCATTTCCCGCGCTACGAGGAGTTTCCACCGTGTCCGAGGTCCGTATCTCCGCCGAGCCCCGCACCGAGTTCGGCAAGGGCGGCGCCCGCCGTACCCGTCGGGCCGGGAAGATCCCTGCCGTCCTCTACGGCCACGGCACCGAGCCGCGGCACATCGCCCTGCCGGCCCGCGACTTCGCCTTCGCGATCCGGGGCGGCATCAACACGCTGCTCACCGTGGCACTCGAGGGCGGCGACGAGCTGGCCCTGCCGAAGGCGATCCAGCGCGACCCGATCAAGGGCACCTTCGACCACGTCGACCTGCTGCTCGTCCGCCGCGGCGAGAAGGTCACCGTCGAGCTCCCGATCGTCCTCACCGGCGAGCCCGCCGCGGGCGGCCTGGTGAACCAGGACCTCAACACGCTGACCGTCGAGGCCGAGGCGACCCACATCCCCGACTCGGTGGAGGTCGACATCTCGGGCCTCGAGGTCGGCAGCCACATCGCCGCCTCCGATGTCCGCCTGCCGGCCGGCACCACGCTCGTGACCGAGCCCGAGACGCTGGTCGTGGGTGTCGTCGCCGCGCCGAGCGCCGAGGCGGTCGAGGCCGACCTGGCCTCCTCCGAGGCCGGTCTGGGCGTCGAGCACACCGCCCCGCAGGCGGCGGGCGACGCCGGCACCGCGTCCTGACCTCGTAGCACTCCCACCGACGGGCCGGGGATCCCCTGATGACCGACGAGCAGCCGTATCTCGTCGTGGGTCTGGGGAACCCCGGCCCGTCGTATGCGGGCAACCGCCACAACGCCGGTGCGATGGTCGCGGACCTGCTCGCGGAGCGGGTCGGGGGGCGCTTCAAGAGCCACAAGGGGCGCGCGGACGTCGTGGAGGGCCGGCTCGCGGGCAGTCGCGTGGTCCTCGCCAAGCCGCGCTCGTACATGAACTCCTCGGGCGGCCCGGTGGCGGGACTCCGGCAGTTCCACAAGGTGCCGCTGGACCACGTGATCGTGGTCCACGACGAGCTCGACCTGCCCTACGGCACGGTCCGCCTGAAGCTCGGCGGCGGCGACAACGGCCACAACGGCCTCCGGTCGATCTCGGGGTCCGCCGGCGGGCCCGGGTACCTCCGGGTCCGTGTCGGCATCGGCCGCCCGCCGGGCCGCCAGGACCCCGCCGACTTCGTTCTCCGGGACTTCTCCGCGGCCGAGCGCAAGGACCTGCCGCTGGTCGTGGACCACGCCGCGGACGCGGTCGAGGCGCTCGTGGCGCAGGGCCTCGAGGCGGCCCAGAACGCGTTCCACGGAAGCTGAGCGTCACCTCCACGGCACGGGCTGTGGCTACCCTCCGTAATTCCGTCCGATTTGGGTCTCGAGCGCGCATCTTCCGGCCGCTCGGCGCATTCTGGGACGTCGTTCGGATGGCTAGGCTGGCTCGATCGTGTCCCCAAACTGAACAAACGGTCCGACCATCGCTACAGAGCGTCACAGTGGAGCCACGGCGTGGTTTCCCCTACCGATCGGTCAAGTGTTCCGTCGGAACCGCGACAGAGCACGGACCGTGTACCGGCGGCGCACCTACGGTCTGACTCCCGATCGGTGCGGTGGCACGGCCTGGGACCCACCGGACAGCGCCACGGAGGGGGTGCGCTGTGACGACGTTCGGCGTCGCGGAACCGGAGAGACCGGCGGCACGGCCGGGGGAGCACAGGCGGGGGGATCTCCGCGTCGGCGCGCTGGCGCGGCACGCTGCCCGGGCCGGGGGCTCGTGGCAACGGGCCTACCTCGCGCAGGCCGCCGCCGTGGACGTCGGGGCGGGCGTCCTCGCGGGCGTGGTGGCGTTCGCCGCCCGGTTCTGGCGCATCACACCGGCCAGCGAGCCGTACGTCGCCGTGAGCCTGCTCCTGCCGCTCGGCTGGACGGTGGCGCTGCTGCTCGCGCACGCGTACGAGCGGCGCTTCCTCTTCGTCGGCAACGAGGAGTACCGCCGGGTGCTCAACGCCGGTGTCGGGCTGACCGCGGCGTTCGCGATCGTGTCGTACGCCGCCGACCTCCAGATCGCCCGCGGCTACGTGTTCGTCGCGCTGCCGCTGCTCACGGTGGGCGGGCTCGCCGCCCGCTTCGCCCTGCGGCGGCGGCTGTTCCGGCTGCGCAACCGCGGGGAGTGCATGCGGCGCGTGGTCGTGCTCGGGTACGAACGGGCGGCCGCGAACTTCTGCCGCCAGCTCCGCCACGAGCGGTACCACGGCATGGAGATCGTGGGCGCGTGCCTGCCGCCGCACCGGCCGCAGCGAGAGCGGATGGTGGACGTGGACGTGGCCGTGTTCGGCACGTTCGACGACGTGGACCGGGCGGTGCGGGAATCCGGGGCCGACACCGTGGCGGTCCTCGCCTGCCCGGAGATGGACGCGAACGCCCTGCGCCGGCTGACCTGGGCGCTCGAGCGGACCGGTACCGACCTCGTGGTCGCCACCGCGCTCCTCGACGTCGCGGGGCCCCGGACCACGATCCGGCCGGTGGACGGCCTGCCGATGCTGCACGTCGAGCACGCCGAGCTGTCCGGGAGCCGGCGGCTGCTCAAGGGCATGTTCGACCGGGTCCTCGCGGCGCTCGCGCTGCTCGTCGCCGGGCCGCTGCTCCTCGTCCTGGCCCTCGTCGTACGGCGGGCGACCCCGGGTCCCGCATTCTTCCGGCAGGTCCGGGTGGGGAAGGACGGGCGCGAGTTCGTGCTCTACAAGCTCCGGACGATGTACTCCGGCGCGGAGGAGCACCAGGAGGAGCTGAACGGGCACAACGAGGCCGACGGCGTGCTGTTCAAGATGCGGGACGACCCCCGCGTCACGCCTCTGGGCCGGTGGCTCCGCCGCTACTCCCTGGACGAGCTCCCGCAGTTCCTCAACGTCCTGCGCGGCCAGATGAGCCTGGTGGGGCCGCGCCCGCCCCTGCCGTGCGAGGTGGCGCAGTACCCGGAGGACGTCCGCCGGCGGCTCGTGGTGAAGCCCGGACTGACCGGGTTGTGGCAGGTCAGCGGCCGTTCGGACCTCTCGTGGGAGGACTCCGTGCGACTCGACCTGCGGTACGTGGAAAACTGGTCGCTGACATTCGACCTGGTGATCCTGCTCCGCACGATCACCGCCCTGGTCAGGACCTCGGGGGCCTACTGATGCAGACCGATCCGACGACACGACCGCTCGGTCGTGTCGCAGGTGACGCTGCGCTCGCCCGGCGGCTCGCGGACGAGGCGGGCGCGCTCCTGCTCCGGGTGCGGGCCGACGTGGGCTTCGCGGACCCGGCCGCACTGAAGGCGGCGGGGGACCGGGCCGCGCACGAGTACCTGGTGGCCCGGCTCGCGGAGCTGTGCCGCGGCGACGCGGTGCTGTCCGAGGAGGGCGCCGACCCGGCGGGCCGGGTGTCGGCCGACCGGGTGTGGATCGTGGATCCGCTCGACGGCACGCGGGAGTTCTCCGAGGAGGGCCGCAGCGACTGGGCTGTCCACGTGGCGCTGTGGTCCGGCGGCTCGCTGACCGCCGGCGCCGTGGCGATGCCCGCGCGCGGCACCACGCTCGCGACCGACGCCCCGCCGGTGGTGCCGCCGCGCGCCGACGGCCCCCTCCGCCTGGCGGTGAGCCGCACCCGCCCACCCGAGTTCGTCGCCGCGCTGGCCGGGGACCTCGGCGCCGAGCTGGTGCCGATGGGGTCCGCCGGGGTGAAGGTGTCCGCCGTCGTCCTCGGCGAGGTCGACGCGTACGTGCACGGCGGCGGCCAGTACGAGTGGGACTCCGCCGCGCCGGTCGCCGTGGCCGTGGCCGCGGGCCTGCGATGTTGCCGCCTCGACGGTTCGCCGCTCCGGTACAACCAGCCCGACCCGCTCCTGCCCGACCTGCTCGTCGCCGCGGCGCCGGTCGCCGACGCGCTCCTCGACCGGATGAGAGACCAGTACCCCCGATGACATCGAACTACCGGCTCAGCCAGCTGGACACCCTCGAGGCCGAGGCGGTCCACGTCTTCCGTG
This sequence comes from Mycobacteriales bacterium, assembly GCA_036402915.1. Classification (GTDB taxonomy): domain Bacteria; phylum Actinomycetota; class Actinomycetes; order Mycobacteriales; family HKI-0501; genus JAVEDU01. Next base: position 76,778 of record DASWRY010000022.1, on the reverse strand, counting down.
AGGTCGCGGCGGAGATGCAGCGTCCGTGCCTGCTGTTCTCCGGCGGCAAGGACTCGATCGTGATGCTGCGGATCGCCGAGAAGGCGTTCGCGCCGGCGCCGATCCCGTTCCCGGTGATGCACGTGGACACCGGGCACAACTTCCCCGAGGTGCTCGAGTTCCGCGACAAGCGGGTCGCCGAGCTGGGCGTGCAGCTGATCGTGGCCAGCGTGCCCGAGGCGCTCGAGCGGGGGCTGGTGCGGGAGGAGCCGGGCGGGTCGCGGAACCGGATCCAGACCCCGGTGCTGCTCGAGGCCGCCGAGAAGCACCGGTTCGACGCGCTGTTCGGGGGTGCGCGCCGCGACGAGGAGAAGGCGCGGGCGAAGGAGCGGGTGTTCTCCTTCCGGGACGAGTTCGGCCAGTGGGACCCGAAGAACCAGCGGCCGGAGCTGTGGAACCTCTACAACGGCCGGGTGCACCTGGGCGAGAGCATCCGGGTGTTCCCGCTCTCGAACTGGACCGAGCTCGACATCTGGGAGTACATCCACGCCGAGGGGATCGAGATCCCGTCGATCTACTTCGCGCACACCCGGGAGGTGTTCCGGCGGGACGGGATGCTGATGGCCGCCAACGAGTTCGCGGTCCCGGGTGAGGGTGACGAGGTGTTCACCGCGTCGGTGCGCTACCGCACGGTCGGGGACGCGACGCTCACCGCGGCGGTGGCCTCGGACGCGGACACCACCGAGAAGGTCATCGCGGAGATCGCCGCGACCCGGCTCACCGAACGCGGGGCCACCCGCGGGGACGACAAGGTCAGCGAGTCCGCCATGGAGGACCGCAAGCGCGAGGGGTACTTCTAGGCATGGCTCACGACATGGACATGTTGCGGTTCGCCACGGCGGGCTCGGTCGACGACGGCAAGTCGACCCTCATCGGGCGTCTGCTGTACGACTCGAAGTCGATCTTCACCGACCAGCTGGACGCGGTGGAGCGGACCAGCCGCGACCGCGGCGACGAGTACACGAACCTGGCGTTGCTCACCGACGGCCTGCGGGCCGAGCGGGAGCAGGGCATCACGATCGACGTGGCGTACCGGTACTTCGCCACCCCGCGGCGCAAGTTCGTCATCGCCGACACCCCGGGGCACATCCAGTACACCCGCAACATGGTCACCGGCGCCTCCACCGCGGACCTCGCCATCGTGCTGGTGGACGCCCGCAAGGGGCTGGTGGAGCAGTCGCGGCGGCACGCGTTCCTGGTCACCCTGCTGCGGGTGCCGCACCTGGTGCTGGCCGTGAACAAGATGGACCTGGTCGACTACTCCCAGGACGTGTTCGAGGCCATCAAGGACGAGTTCACCGCGTTCGCCACCAAGCTGGACGTGCCCGACCTGACGGTCCTGCCGATCTCGGCGCTCCACGGGGACAACATCGTCAGCCGGTCGGACAACATGCCCTGGTACGACGGGCCGTCCCTGCTGCACCACCTGGAGAACGTCCACGTCGCCTCCGACCGGAACCTGGTCGACGTCCGGTTCCCGGTCCAGTACGTCATCCGGCCGCAGTCGGCGGCCCACCCGGACTACCGCGGGTACGCCGGCACGGTCGCCGGTGGCGTGATGAAGCCGGGCGACGAGGTGATGGTGCTCCCGTCCGGGTTCACCACCCGGATCGAGGCCATCGACACCGCGGACGGGCCGGTGGACGAGGCGTTCCCGCCGATGTCGGTCGTGGTACGCCTCGCCGACGAGCTCGACGTGTCCCGGGGGGACATGATCTGCCGCCCGCACAACGCCCCGCACTCCGCGCAGGACGTCGAGGCGATGATCTGCTGGATGGACGAGCAGGCCGCGCTCGAGCCCGGCCGCAAGTACACCCTCAAGCACACCACCCGGACCGTGCGCACGGTCGTCCGCGACATCGCGTACCGGCTGGACGTCAACACCCTGCACCGGGACGAGCACCCCGGCGCACTGCGGCTCAACGAGATCGGCCGGGTGACCCTGCGCACCACCCAGCCGCTGTTCGTGGACGAGTACCGCCGGAACCGCTCCACGGGCGGCTTCATCCTCGTGGACGAGGCCACCAACCGCACCGTCGCCGCGGCGATCGTGGTCCAGGCGGGCTGACCCCCGGTACGTCCGGGGCCCCGGTCACCGTGTGGTGACCGGGGCCTGGTCGTCTCTGGAGTGTGCCGCGCCCACGGGTCCGCGCCGCTCGAGGCGGGCCAGCGGCGCCAGGCCCTGGCGCGTGCGTGCCCAGCCCCACAGCAGCGGCCCGGCCACGCACACCGCGAGGAGCGCCCAGCCGAGCGCGACCGTGCCGACGCCGAGGAGCTTGAGGCCCGAGGCGATCAGCACGAGGGTCAGGGCCCGCCGGACGACGCCCTGCGGCGCGCGGGAGGAGATCCGCGAGCCCAGGTACACGCCCGGGATCGCACCGACGAGCAGCGCCCCGGTGACGTCGAGCTGCAGGTCGCCGAACATCGCGTGCCCGAACGCGGCCGCGCCCACCAGCGGCACGGCCTGGACCAGGTCCGTCCCGACGAGGCGCGACGCGGAGAGCGCGGGGTACAGCGCCATCAGCGCGATGATCATCAGCGACCCGGAGCCGACCGACGTCATGCCGACGACCAGGCCGCCGAGGACGCCGACGAGCACGGTCGCGAGCGGGCGGACTGGCACGGGAGCGTTCGCGGGGGGCGCGGGCGGCAGCTCCCCGCGGCGGCGCCGGGCCGTGTCGCGCATCTGCAGGTACGCCTTGCCGATCAGCCCGGCCGTCGCCAGCAGCAGGGCGACGCCGAGGGCGATCTTCACGGCGGACTGCACCCCGGCGCTGTCGCCGAGCGTCTTGAGGATCAGCACGCCCACGAAGGCCGACGGCACCGAGCCGAGCATGAGCCAGCCGACCATCTTCAGGTGCACCGTGCCGCGGCGGAGGTGCACGAGGCTGCCGACGGGCTTCATGACGAACGACGCCAGGAGGTCCGACGACACCGCGGCGAGCGGCTGGATGCCGAACACGAGCACGAGCATCGGCGTCATCAGCGCGCCGCCGCCCATGCCCGTCAGCCCCACGACGATGCCGACGACGAAGCCTGCCACGGCCATCGTCCAGTCCACGGTCAGCTCTCCCGCAGCAGGCCGCGGTCGACGAGCAGCCGCAGCACGGCCTCGGTCGCCTCGGCAACGGTCAGGTGGGTGGTGTCGATCGCGAGGTCCGCGTCGTCCGGTACCTCGTACGGATCGGAGATGCCGGTGAACGCGGGGATCTCGCCGGCCCGGGCCTTCGCGTACAGGCCCTTGCGGTCCCGCCGCTCGCACTCCTCGAGCGGAGTCGCCACGTGGACCAGCACGAAGTCGCCGTACCGCTCGACGAGGCGCCGGACCTCCGCGCGCACCGACGCGTACGGGGCGATCGGCGCGCAGATCGCGAGCCCGCCGTGCCGGGTGACCTCGGCGGCCACCCAGCCGATGCGGGTGACGTTGCGGTCCCGGTCCTCCCGGGAGAACCCGAGGCCCGCGGACAGGCTGCGGCGGACCACGTCACCGTCGAGCAGGCTCACCGTGCGGTCGCCGCGCTCGGCGAGACGCCCGGCCAGCGCGCGGGCGACGGTGGACTTGCCGGAGCCCGAGAGGCCGGTGAAGAACACGGTCAGCCCGCGCGGACGCGCGAGCTCCGCGGCGATCGCGGCGGGGTAGTCGGGGGACGGGTCGTCACCGGCGGGGGACAGCACCTCGGTCGCGCCGTACGCCGCGGCCACGTGCGCGCGCAGCAGGGACTCGACCGGCTCGGGGCGCCGGGACAGGGGCACCGCGACGACGCGCGTGCCCTCCGGCAGCTCCCCGGCGGCGGCGAGCGTCATCCGGATCAGCGCGTCGGGGTCGCCGTGCCGGTCGGCGCCGACGAGCGGGAGCAGCAGCACCGGCAGTCCGGCCGCCGTGATCCGGTCCAGCGCGCGGCGGGAGAGCGGCCCGTCGACCGGTACCCCGAGCACGGGGCCGGTGACCTCCGCCGCGACCTCCCGGGCGGGACGCCGCAGCCGGCCGAACGTGACGACCTCCCGCGGCGCGACCGCCTCGACGCGGCCGTCCGCGCAGAGCCGGGCCACCGGCGCGCCCTCCGGGTCTCGCAGGACGGCCTCGCCCTCGGCCGGGCGCGTCAGCCGGAGCGGGACGGGGGTCCCGTCGGGCAGCGTGCCGGCCGCTGCCTCCGCGTCGGAGAGGTACCGGTCCAGGGGCGCGTACGCGCCGCCGAGGAGCAGTTCGAGGTCGTCCAGGGCGGCACCGTCGAGCGTGACGTCGGACAAGCGGGACTCCTCGGGGCGGTGGTTTCCTACTCAACCAGTATGACATGGGGGTTAGAGACCCCGTCCCCGGGTGTGGAGCCTCGCGAGGACCCCCTCGGCGCTCACCGCCCCCGAGGCCACCGCCAGCGCGAGGTACGCGCGGGGCTCGCGCGCGTTGCCCCGCAGCGTCCGGCCGGCCCAGCGCACGGCGTCGCCCCGCGCGCCCGCGGCGGCCCGCGCGAACGCGATCTGCCCGGTCACCCGCGCCCGTCCCCGGGGCTCGGCCGCGAACTCGGGGTACCGTTCCAGCAGCCACTGCAGCGCGGTCGAGATCGTGTCCCAGCGACCGCCGAAGTACGACCGCGGGTGCCAGCGCACCTCGGCGAGCACCTCGGGGACGTTGAGGATCGCCCCCCGCCGGGCCGCGCGGAGCAACAGCTCGTAGTCCTCGCCGTAGCTGCCGGGGATCTCCTCGTCGACGAGGCCGAGCCCGCCCGCCAGCGCGGCACGCCGCAGGACGAAGGTGGACGGGTGCAGCTCGGTCAGCCGTGACCGGAGAAGGTCGGGCAGCGTGATGCGCTCGGCGCGCAGGGTGCGGTCCACGGTCCCGCCGCCGCAGGAGATCCGGATTCCGCAGCACGCGACGTCCGCCCCGCTGACCGTCAGCGCCTCCACCTGCCTGCGGAGCTTGCCCGGCAGCCACACGTCGTCGTCGTCGCAGAAGGCCACGAACTCCCCGTTCCCGGCGAGGATCCCGGTGTTCCGGGCGCCGGCGAGACCGGGCGTGCGGGTGTTCGCCAGGGTCACCACGCGGGGATCGGCGGACGGCGGCCGCTCGCTGCGGTCGTCCACGACGTACACCGCGACGGTTCCCGGATAGTCCTGCGCGAGCGCCGCGTCGACCGCCTCGCGCAGCAGCTCCGGCCGGTCCCGCGTCGGTACGACGACGTCGACCGGCGGGCAGTTCACGGCAGGTACCCGTACCGCAGCCGCAGCGGGAGGGTGAGCGCGGCGACGAGACGCCGGTCGCGCCGGGGCAGGCCGGTCCGCCACTCCTCGTCCGGCCGGAGCGGGACGTGCCCGGTCCGGAACCGCATCGGGTTCCCCGCGACGGTGTGGTCGACGTCGAGGCGCACGCCGTCCCCGGCGAGGAAGTCGGCGTCCCGCGGCGGCAGCCCGGCCAGCTCCCGGAGACGCCCCAGCGTGCCCGCCGGATCGGCGAGCACGTCCTCGTACCGGAGACGGAGCACCGGGACGCCCGTCGCGCCGAGGAGGCCGAACGCCATGTTCTGCGCGGTCCACAGCGCGCTGACCTCGGCCGGGGAGTACTGCGGCATGTACTGCCCGCCCCCGACCACCTCCGGCCGCAGCAGCCGTTTCGACCACGAGTACGCGACGCCGCGCGCGTCCCGGACGAGGTGCAGCACCCGGATGTCGGCCTCGTCCGCCCACCGCAGCGCGAAGGCGAGCGAGGCGTGCTTGCTCGAGTCCACGACGACCCGGCAGCCGGTGATCTCGCGGACCGCCGCGTAGATCGCGGTGTAGTAGGAGGTGTACGCGGCGACATCCGCGCGCCGCCGGGCCGACAGCCGGGGCAGCGCGAGCGCGGGGACGAAGCGCGTGCGGTCGGCGCGCGCCCGCAGGCGCAGGACCTCGTCGACGTCCACGGCGTCCCAGCCGCCGAAGGCGAGCTTGCCGACCTTCTGCCAGAACGGGCACGCGGCGAACGTCTCGCCACACCCGCACAGCTCGTTGTCGCGGACCGATCGCTCCCAGACGTGCACCAGCTCGCCGACCGAGCACACGTCCGGCATCTGGGCGAGCATCCGGTCCACCAGCGTCGAGCCGCTCCGGCCGAGCCCGCCGACGAACAGCACGCGCAGGTCGCGCCGTCGCCGCGGCGCGACGAGCGCATCCACGATCGCACCCACGGCGAGCACCGCCTCACCGACCGGGGCGGCGCCCTCGGCGATCTCCCGTGGTGTCGGCGCGTGGTACGCCTCGGGGTCGGCCAGCGCGGCCCCGAGCGCGGCACGCAGGGACTCCTCGGTGGGGCACATCCGGATCAGGCCGTCGGCGGCGAGGCGGCGCGCGAAGCGCTGCTGGTGGTCGTCCACGTGCTCGCGCAGGGCCGGGTCCCGGGGGACGACCAGCGGGACGTGGCCGCCGCGCCGGGCCTCGGCGATCGTCGCCGGGCCGCCGTGGCAGACGACCACCGCCGCCTCGGCGAGGAGTTCCTGCAGCCGCGCGTGGTCGACGTACGCCTCGCCTGCCGCGACGGACGGCGGCGCCGAGGTCCCGTACTGCACGACGCAACGCGCGCCCGACTCGGCGCACCACCGGTCTGCCCAGGCGACGAGCCGGTCGAACGGGTGGACGTCGGTGCCGGCCGTCACGACGACCAGCGGGGCGGTCACAGCAGCCGTCCGACGACGGTGGACCCGGGGTACAGCGCCTGCTGCTCCTCCCACTGCACCAGCATCGCGGTGGTGAACGGACGGCAGAGCCGGGCCGTCAGCGTCGGCGTCTCGATCCGGTCGCAGACCTCGAGGTACACGGTGGGGATGCGGGCCAGGCGGCCCAGCACGAAGAACGGCAGCGCCACCGCCGCGCCCGTCGAGACGATCGCGTCGGGATGCCGGCGGCGGAGGACCCTGCGCGCCAGGACGGTGTTGCGCAGCAGGTTGTGGACGTTGCGGGTGGTGGGGTGGTACGCCCAGTCGACGTGCTCGCCCGCGAGGAGCGACTCGGCGTCCGGGGTCCGGAACGTGACCCAGTACCGTTCCCGGTCCTCCCACCACGGGCGGAGGGCCAGCAGTTGCGCCAGGTGGCCGCCGCTCGAACCGACGAAGAGCATGACCACGTCGCCGCCTCCCTGCTCCGTGCCGGGACCCTACGCCGAGCGCTGTCGGCGGGACCGGGAGGAAGAGCACGCCGTCCCCCGGCCACGCCGTACCCAGGAGACGCGCGGATCCGCCCGCGATGACGCGGATCCGCGGGCCGGCGGGTCACCGGTGCACCAGCGCGTCCAGGGCGTCGAGCACGGCCGGGTCGTCGATCTTCCGGGCGAAGTCGGCGCCGCTCGCGAGTGCCCGGGGGAGGTCCTCCACGCCGAGGACGCGCGGGTGGTTGAACGTGCTGCCGCGGAAGTCGAAGTACCGCCGGCAGTCGTCGACGAGCCGGAAACGGCCGCTGTTCACCAGGATCGTCTGCACGATGGATTCCACCGGTGACAGGGTCGAGGCGTAGTACCGCGGGATCTCCGGGTGCGCGGCGCAGAACTGCCGGAGGTACGCCACGCACGGCCAGGACAGCGAGTGGTACGCGCTGCCGCCGTACAGCTCGAAGCCCGGCCCGAACGGTGACCGCCGCCGGATCCCGACGGTCAGCGCGGGCGTGACGTGGACGCGTACCAGCGGCTGCACGTAGTTGAGGGCCTGCACCGCACGCAGCCGGCGTTGCGCCGCCGGCGACAGCGGCATCAGGCGCCGGTGGCGGAACAGGTACCGCGAGCGGGCGCGGCGCACCGGCCACGTGCTGCGGGCCGCGTCGAGGGCGGGGAAGTACTCGAGGTACCCGTCCGCGTCCCCGGTGGCGAGGTCCTCCTCCGCCTCGGCGAGCGGCCGGATCGGGTAGTCCTGGCCGGTGAGGACGACGACCCAGGCGGGCGGGTCGGCGGCGAGGTCGTCCACCGCGTCGAGGTACCGCCGCACGTGGCTGAAGTCGGCATAGCCGCCCTTCGCGGGGCGGACGATCACTCCCGGTACACCGGTGAGATCCAGTGGTGACGACGAGAAGTCGTGGCTGACGTGGACGACACCGTCCGGGCTCCCGCGGCGCAGCGTCCGGACGAGCCGCGCGACCTGCTCCGGATCGCGGTGGCTCTGCACGAGGTACCCGACGCGCACCGCGCCAGGCTAACCGCGCGCGAGGCGCTCCGTACCACTTGTGACAAGTGCCCCGGGAGAGTGGAGCCGCGCGCCTATGCTGACCCGAGGCTGTACTTCGCCCCGCTCTTCGCCCCGCGGAACGAGGCCACATGGAATCGTTGAACGACGAGGGCTCGCGCACGATCGCCGACTACACCGGCTGGATCCGTCGCCGGTGGTGGGTGATCGTGGCGGTGGTCCTGCTGGCGCTGGCCGTCACGGCGGCGGTCACGGTGCGTCAGCACCGTGTGTACACAGCGACGACCTCGGTCCTCGTCCAGGCGACCGGCACCACCGCGGACCAGCCGCAGTCCGGTGCCCGCACCATCTCCGGCCTCAACATGGACACCGAGGCGCAGCTGGTCCGGTCCCTCGTCGTCGCGGACCGTGCGCGCCACGCGATCACGACCGGGCTCTCCGCGGCCGACCTCGCCGCGCGCGTCGCGGTGAGCGTGCCCCCGAACACGCAGGTGCTCGACATCGCGTACTCCGCGGGACAGCCCGCGACGGCGCGGGCGGGGTCGCAGGCGTTCGCCACCGCATACCTGGACCAGCGCGCCGCGAAGGTCCACGACGACATCGCCGCGCAGGTCACGGCGCTGGAGAGCCAGCAGCGCACCCTGCTGGGGCAGCTGCAGCAGCTGTCCGACACGATCGCGGGCCTCCCGCCGTCCTCCGCCGACGCCCGCCGCGGGCAGGCGCAGCTCAACGTGGCCGAGAGCAACCTCGGCCAGATCAGCGCGCGCCTCTCCACCCTGCGGGCCGGCGAGCCGAACCCCGGCTCGGTCATCACCGCCGCCGCGCTCCCCACCCGTCCGAGCTCGCCGGACCCGGTGCTCGCCGGGGGAACGGGGCTCGGCGGGGGCCTCCTGCTCGGACTGCTGCTCGCGCTGCTCCTCGACCGCAGGGACACGCGGGTCCACCGCGCGGACGAGGTGGCGGACCGGACCGGGATCCCGGTGCTGCTGGACCTCCGGCGCGGTGGACCTCCGGCGCTCGCGACACCGCAGAGTCCGGCCGCCCGGGACTTCAGCCGCTTGCGTGGGTCGCTCGCGTCCGCCCTCGACGCGGCCGGGCTGCCGGCCAACCGGGCGCGGATCGTCGTGACGTGCGGGGCGGCGCCGGGCCAGGCCGCGGGGCTCGTGACGGCGAACCTGGCCGCGGCGCTGGACCGGTTCGGCATCCCGGTGCTGATCGTGTGTGCGGACCCGGGATCGTGGACGCTGCGTGCGTTCGACGTGCCGCCCGGACGCGGACTCGCCGAGGTACTGCGCGGCGAGGTCGCGATCGCGGACGCGGCGGTCGCGGTGTCCCCGGGGGTCCGGCTGCTCGGCCCCGGCGACCCCGACGGCGACGGCGACGGCCTGCCGTCCCGGGAGATGCGCGAGGACCGGGTGCGGGACCTGGTGGCGCGGCTCCACATGGGCTCGGGGTACGCGCTGTTCGAGGCCCCGCCCCCGGAGGTCTCCGTGGACGCGCAGGTGCTCGCTCCCCACGCCGACGCGGTGCTGGTCGTCGTGGAGACCAAGCGGGCCCGGCTGCCCGCGCTCGAGGAGGCGGTCCGGAGTCTCGCGGAGGTACGGGCGCGGCTCGTCGCCGCGGTCGTCGTCGGCCAGCTCGGCAGGTCGCGCCGCCGCTCCCGTACGCGGCGCGCCCGGCCTGCCGAGCGGGCGGTTCCGGCGGGTGTCGCGGTGCGGGTGCTGGACGGGGGCGTGGTGCCGCCGCAGGCCCCGGTGCCGCCGCAGGGCCCGGTGTCGCCGCAGGGCCCGGTGTCGCCGCAGGGCCCCGTGCCGCCGACCCCGCAGGCCCCCGTCTCCGCGCCGAATCCTTCCGCCGCCGGGCCGGCGGGTGCCGTGGGCACGTCCGCGGTCGTCGACGCCGCGGGCAACCCCGTGCCGCCTCTGCAGGACGACGACACCCAGGACCTCGGCGAGCCGGCCACGGACCCGCCGGAGGTCGTGCTCCCGGAGGCGGAGGCGCCTCCCGACGGCACCACGGCAGGCCGTACCCCCGACGACCGCATCCGTTCGCGCTGAGCGGCCGACGCCGTGTCCGCGACACACGCCCCCACCTCGCCACCGCTGCGCGGGTGGACCGGCACGGACACGGTCGCCGGGCGTGCCGCGCGCCGCGTGCCCGCGCCCCGCGGACTCGGCGGGATCCGCATCCCGGCGGGGTGGCCGCTCGTGGTGCTGCTGGCCGGATACCCGGTCTGGTGGGCGCTCGGCCTGACGGAGTTCGCGTTCATCGGCTCGGCCGTGCCGATGGCCGTGCAGCTCACGCGGCGGGGCCGTCTGCGCTTCCCGCCCGGCTTCGGGCTGTGGGCCCTCCTGCTGGTGTGGGTGGTGCTCGGCGCGGTGATGCTGGGCGTGACCGCGCCGGGCACGATGCCGCCGACCGGGTCCGGGAAGCTCGCGGCGTTCGCGCTCCGCGTCCTCCAGTACGTGGCGATCACCGTGATCATGCTCTGGGCCGGGACGATGTCGGAGCGCGAGGTCCCCCGCCGGTTCGTCGTCTCACTGCTGGGCGTGCTGTTCCTGTGGACCGTCGCGGGTGGACTGCTCGGCGCGCTGTACCCGCAGGCGGGATTCGCGACCCCGCTGTCCCACGTCCTGCCGCGAGCGCTGCTGGACAACGCGTTCGTCGGCCGCAACACGACGGTGAAGTTCGCCCAGGTCCACGAGGTCCTCGGCGGGATCAGCCGGCCGGCGGCGCCGTATCTGTACACGAACACCTGGGGCTACTGCTACAGCCTCCTGCTGCCGTGGTTCGCCGTCGGTTGGATCGTCCGGGCCTCCCCCCCGCGGAGGCTCTTCGCGCTCGCCGTGGTGGCGGTGTCGCTGTACCCGGTGGTGTACTCGCTGAACCGGGGACTGTGGATCGGGCTCGGGCTGTCGGTGGCGTACCTGGGGGCACGGTTCGCCGTGCGCGGGCGGCTGACCCTCGTCGCGCTGGTGTCGGTGGTGGTGCTGGTGCTGGCGGCGGTGTTCGCGCTGTCGCCGCTCCGCACGGTCGTGGGCTACCGGCTCCACAACCCGCACAGCAACGAGACGCGGAGCTACCAGAACGGCGTCGCGTTCCGGGCGGCGCTGCGCTCCCCGGTGCTCGGCTACGGCGGCACCCGGCAGACGGTCGGCAACGACCGTTCGATCGCCCTCGGCGCCACCGACAACTGCCCGCAGTGCGGCAACCGGGACGTGGGCAGCACCGGTCAGCTCTGGAACCTGTTGCTGCAGAACGGGTTCGTCGGCGCGTTCTGCTACATCGCGTTCTTCCTCGCCGTGGCGTGGAGGTACCGGCGGGACTTCACGGCGATCGGGATGGCCGGTGGGCTGACGGTGCTCCTGCCGCTGTTCTACATGCTCGTGTACCCGGCGATCGGGATGCCGCTCACGGTGTCCCTCGTCGCGGTCGGGCTGCTGTGGCGCAACGACCTCGCGCGGCGGGCCGCGCCGTGACGTACCTCGACGAGATCGCACCCGCGGTGTGGCCGTCCGGGACGCGGGAGCACACGGTGTGGCCGTCCGGGCCGCGACCGCCCGGGCCGCCTGGGCCGCCCGGACCGCCCGGGCCGCCCGGGCCGCCCGGACCGCCCGGGCCGCCGCGTCACGCGGTGTCCTATGTGGCCGTCCCGTCGCTCGCGGCGCCGCGGCTGCTCGTCCCCGCCGGGTTCCCCCGCGCCGCGGCGGCGGCGGTGCGCCGCTCCACGGCGCACGGGACCCTGCGGGCGCGGGCGCGGACGGCCGCGCTGTCGGCGCTGTTCCGTACCGGCGCCGGAGAACGGGTGTTCCGGTCCCGGCTCTCGGTACCGGACCGGGGCACGATCGAGGAGCACCTCGCCACGGTCCTCGGCGCGCCCGTGCTGCTGTCCCTCCACATCGGACCCGCGCGGGCCAACCGGAAGCCGGTGTTCGCGGTGCTCGGGCCGCGCGGTCAGCCGCTGGGCTTCGCGAAGGTCGGCGTCGACGACCTGACCCGGCGGCTCGTCCGCGACGAGGCACGCGCGCTCGCGGTGCTCGCGGAACGCCCGCTCCGGCAGGTGGAGGTGGCCGCCGTGCTGCACCACGGGCGGTGGCACGGGTGCGAGGTACTCGTCCAGTCGGCCCTCCCCGTCCGGCGCCGCCGGATCGGCGCGGGGCGGCTCGTCGGCGCCATGGTGGAGGTCGCCGTCTCCGGTGGGGTCCGCGGCGAACCGGTCGACGGGGCGTACGGCGCCCGGCTGGCCGAGCGCGTCGCCGAGGTCGCGGGGAAGCCCGGCGCGGCGGTCCTCGGGGACGCGCTGGCCGAGGCGCTGTCCACCGGTGCCCGGCTGCGGATCGGCTGCTGGCACGGGGACTGGAACGCCGGCAACACCGCCGCGCGCGACGGCCGCGTCCTCGTGTGGGACTGGGAACGGTTCGACGACGGCGTACCCCTCGGCTTCGACGCCCTGCACCACGACCTGCTGACGGCGATCACCGTGCGGCATGTCGGGGCGCCCGCCGCCGCGGCGTCGACGTGCCGACGCGCGGCCGCGCTGCTGGCGCCGTTCGGCGTCGCGGCCGCCGACGCGCCGGTCGTCGCGACGTTGTACCTCGTCGAGCTGGGGGTCCGCTATCTCGCGGACGGACAGGCGGAGGCGGGCGCGCGGCTCGGGAGGATCCACGAGTGGATGGCGCCGGCGCTGAGGGGGTCGGGGGTATGAGCGAGCCGAGGACGGCGGGTCTGCCGGCGGTGGGGGCGCCGCCGGTGCGGCCGCCGGCGATGAGGGCACGGGCCGGTCGGACGGCTCGCGCGGTGACGCGGACCGTCGGACGCTGGACACACCGGTGGCGGCTCCGCCCCGGATTCCTCGTCGTCGGCGCCCAGCGGTGCGGCACCACCTCGATGATGAAGACCCTCGCGCAGCACCCGGGGGTGGCGCCCGCGGTGCTCCACAAGGGAGTCCACTACTTCGACGTGAACTACCACCAGGGGATGGCGTGGTACGCCGGGCACTTCCCGAGCGTGCGCCGGGTCGCGATCACCGGGGAGTCGAGCCCGTACTACATGTTCCACCCGCTCGCGCCGGAACGGATCGCGGCCGACCTGCCGGACGTGCGGCTGGTCGTCCTGCTGCGCGACCCGGTGGAGCGTGCGTACTCGGCGTACACCCACGAGCGGGCGCGCGGGTTCGAGCGGGAGACGTTCGCCCGCGCGCTCGCCCTGGAGCCTGTCCGGCTCGCGGGGGAGGCCGAGCGCATGGTCGCCGACCCGTCGTACGACAGCCACCACTGGCGGCACAACGCCTACGTGACGCGCGGACAGTACGTCGACCAGCTCGAGCACCTCGAGTCCCTGTTCGGCCGGGACCGGCTGTGCGTTGTGGACAGCCAGGACTTCTTCGACGACCCGGGACCCGCCTTCGCGGACGTGCTGGCGTTCCTGGAACTGTCCTCTGTGGACGGTGTGCGCTTCACGCGGCACAACGCCCGGCCGCGGAGCCCGATGCCCGCGGAGCTCCGCGCGGAGCTCGAGGAGCACTTCCGGCCGTACGACGACCGGCTCGCCGCCTGGTGGGGGAGGACACCGTCGTGGCGGCGGGAGCGCTGACCGGGACCGACCTCGGGAACGCCGCACGCAGCAGCACGCTGGGCGTCGTGGGCGCGGTGGCCTCCGCGGTGCTGGGTGCGGCGTTCACCGTGCTCGTCACGCGGGGCGTCGACCGGGACACCGCGGGGGTCTTCTTCGCGGCCACGTCGGTGTTCGTGCTGCTGTACACGGTCGCACGGCTCGGCACGGGTACCGGTGTCGTGTACTTCTTCTCCCGGCACCGGGCCCTGGGCTCGCCGGAGCTGCTGTGGCCGACGCTGCGGACGGCGACGGTCCCGGTCGCGACGGTGGCGGTGGCGCTCGGGACGGCCCTGTTCGTGGCCGCGCCCCGCGTCGCGGCGGTGATCGGCGCCGGCACGGCAGGGGTGGCGCCGCTCCGGGTGCTGGCGGTGTTCGTGCCGCCGGCGGCGCTGTCCGACCTGTTCCTCGCGGCGGCGTGGGGGTGCGGGCGGGTGCGGCCCCTCGTCGTGGTGGACAGGATCGGCCGGCCGGCCCTCCAGGTGCTCGGCGGGGTGGTGGCGCTCGGCGCGGGGTGGGCCGTGTCGGTGACGCTGCCGCTGGCCTGGGCCGGGCCGTACCTCGTGGCCGTGGTCGTGGCGGTGGTGTGGCTGCGGCGGCTGATGCCGGTCGCGCGAGGTGCCGGGGAGGGGGGTGACGGTTTCCGGGCGTTCACCGCTCCCCGGGCGGAGGGGGGTGACGGTTTCTGGACGTTCACCGCTCCCCGGGCGCTCGGGAGCGTCGCCCAGCTCGCGTTGCAGCGCCTCGACATCGTGCTCCTGGCGGCGCTCGCCGGCCCCGCCGCGGCGGGGGTCTACACGGCGGCCACGCGGTTCCTCGTCTTCGGCCAGCTCGGCGGGCAGGCGCTCGGGACCGGCGTCCAGCACCGGTTCGGCACCCTGTTCGCACTGGGGGACCGCGCGGCGGCGGGGGAGCTGTACCGGACCGCGACGGCGTGGCTGATGCTGCTCACCTGGCCGCTGTACCTGTTGTTCGCGCTGTACTCGCCGTACGTCCTCGCGATCTTCGGTCGCGGCTACGGCGCGGGTGAGCCGGTGATGGTGCTGCTCGCGTTGACGATGCTCGTCGCGACCGGGTGCGGGATGGTCGACATCGTCCTCAACATGGCGGGCCGCACGACGTGGACACTGGGCAACGCCGCGGGAGCCCTGGTGGTGAACGTGGTGCTGAACCTGCTGCTGATACCCCGGCTCGGCATCCTCGGGGCCGCGGTCGCGTGGGCGGCGGCGATCGCGGTGAACAACCTCGTGCCACTGGCGCAGCTCGGCTGGTCGCTCGGCCTGCACCCGTTCGGGCGCGGGACGGCGGCGGCCGGGGTGCTGGCGGTACTGGCGTTCGGGGCGGTACCCGGAGCGGCCGCGCTCGTGCTCGGACGGTCGCTGCCCGTCCTGGTGGGGAGCACGGTGGCCGGTGGGGTGCTGTACGCGGCGGGGCTGTGGGCGGCCCGGGACGCGCTCCGCCTGTCGGCGCTGCGCGCACTGCGGCGGAGGACCTGAGTCGCCCTCATCTACACCCACCGCGGCACCCCGTCAACGCTGTCCACACCTCCCACTCTCGTCCACAGATCCTCCGTCCCCCGCCCCCCTTTTTGCCCCCGCCCCCTAGCGTTCTCCGCAGGCCCTTCCCCCGACGACATCACGCGGAGCAGTTGCCGCGTACCGCCTCGGAGCGCGGGCCGTGTGTGCAAGGCTCCGTGCGGGCGGACACCGGGGAGTGGCGATGAGGGTTCAGACCCTTGGCGGCGCAACGGCGATCCTGCTGGTGTGTGCCCTGCTGACCGCGTGCACCGGCGGCGGCCACGGGCGCGCTGCTCCCACGGGTGGCGGCACGCCGGTCCCCGCCGACACGAGCGCACCCGCCCGTACCGGCCCGGTCGGCACGACCGGCCGGGGTCCCGCCCCTCCGGCCGACGGCGCCTGGATCGGCGCCTGGGTGAATTCCGGTGACCAGACGCCGGACGGGCGCGTGACCGCGGTCGGCGACTTCGAGCAGCTGATCGGCCGCCCGCTCACGATCGCGCACGTGTTCCACCGGTGGGAGGACCCGTTCCCGGACGGGGTCGACCTGACGTTCGTCCGGCAGGGGAAGCTGCTGCTCCTGTCCTGGTCCGGCGCGGACACCCGCGCGATCGCCCGCGGCGTGTACGACCCGCTGATCCGCGCCCGCGCGGACGCGGTGCGCGCGCTCCGCGTCCCGATCCTGCTGCGGTTCCGCTGGGAGATGGACCGGCCGAACCTCCAGGACACGGTGCACTCCCCGGAGGACTTCGTCGCGGCGTGGAAGCACGTCCGGGCGATCTTCGGCGCGGCAGGTGCCACCAACGCCGGTTGGGTGTGGTGCCCGCTCGCGACGGGGTTCGCCGACGGACGCGCCCAGCGTTACTACCCCGGCGACGGTCAGGTCGACTGGATCTGCGCCGACGCATACGCGGGATCCCAGATGCTCGGGTTCTCCCGCGTGATGACCCCGTTCATGCGGTGGGCCGCGAGCCACCCCCGGCCGGTGATGCTGGGCGAGTTCGGGGTCCGCGAGGGGTACCCGGGCGAGAAGGCCGCGTGGTTCCGCGAGGCCCACGCGTACGTGCCGGCGTACCCGCAGATCAGGGCGCTCGTGTACTTCAGCGCGCGGCAGGACGGGCCGGCCGGGTACGACTTCGCGGTCGACTCCTCGCCGGACGCGCTGCACGCCTTCCGGGCCCTCGTCGGCGAGCCCCGGCTGAGAGCGCCGCCGCCATCGGGAGTGGGCTAGCCCCTTGTGAGCGGGCGACCCGGATCACCATGCTGGTCAACGCCGTCTCCGAAGGGCACATGCGAACCCAAGGGAGGGTTCACGTGAAAAGCATCCGGTGGGCAGTGGGCGTCGCCGCGCTGGTGCTCGCGTGTGCCGGCACCCTGACGTGGTCCGGCGTCGTGTCCGTCCAGGCCACCCAGACCGGCGAGGTGCAGCCCGTCACGCCCCGCATCGCGGACGGCAACGTGCTGGCGCTCGCCCAGATCGGTTCGGTCGTCCTCGTGGGCGGCAGCTTCCGGTCGGCCGCGTCACCCGACGAGTCGCTGACGTACCACCGCGACAACCTCATGGCGTTCGACGCGAGGACCGGTGCGGTCGATCCCGGTTTCGCGCCGGTCCTCGACGGTGCCGTGTCGGCACTGCTCCCGTCCCCGGACGGCAGGTCGGTGTACGCGGCGGGCGCCTTCGGCACGGTCAACGGCGAGGCCTCCCGCGGCCTCGCGCGGCTGGACCTCGCCACCGGGAAGGCCGTCCCCGGCTTCACCGCGCCGGTCCTCGACGGCGACGTGAACGACGTGGGAATGGCGGGGAAGCGCCTGTACCTCGGCGGCGACTTCACCGGCGGGATGATGTCGCTGGATCCCGACACGGGCGCGGCCGACCCGTTCTTCGGCCTGTCCTTCGGCGGCGGTGGCGGCGCCGCGGGGGTCACGGCGCTGGACGTCGCGCCGGACGGCGGCAGCCTGGCGGCGGTCGGTGACTTCACCTCGGTCGGCGGTGCCTCCCGCACGCGCGTCGCGCTGATCGACCTGTCCGGCCCGTCCGCCTCGGTGCTGCCGTGGTCGACGGATCGGTACGGGGCCCGCTGTGCGGGCGAGTCGTCGGTGCAGGACGTGGCGTACGCGCCCGACGGCACGTACTTCACGGTCGTGACCGGCGGCGGTACCGCCCCGGACACGCTGTGCGGCACGGCAGCCCGCTGGGATCCCGCTCGGGCGGCGCGCGGCCCCACCTGGGTCGCCCGCACCGGTGGCGACGCCCTGCAGGCCGTCACGGTCACCGGGTCCGCGGTGTACGTCGGGGGCCGTCAGCGGTGGCTCGACAACCCGGCGGGAGAGGGCACGGCCGGGCCCGGCGCGGTGTCCCGTCCGGGTGTCGCGGCCCTGGACCCGCGCAACGGCCTGCCGCTCTCGTGGAGCCCGCCCGCCACCCGTGGTGCCGCGGCACGCGTGCTGTACCCGACGGCGACCGGCCTGTGGGTCGGCGCCGACAGCTCGGGCGGCCGCAACCGGCTGGCGTTCGTGCCGCTCGTCTCCGCGCTGCCCGCCGACGCCGTCGCGGCCCTGCCGAACGACGTGTTCGCCGCCGGTCCGCTCGCCCCGGGCGCGAACGGCGACGGCCTGCTGTACCGGCACGTGGACGCGGCCCGGACCCCGGGGACGGGGCCGGACGTCAGCCTGCCGGTCGGCGGGTTCGAGGGCGTGCGGGGCGCCTTCATGACCGACGACATCCTGTGGACCGGGAACGCGGACGGCACGCTGCGGAAGCGGTCCTTCGACGGCCGCACGCTCGGCGCGGTGGAGACGGTCGACCTGCACGGGCTCACGGACTTCGCGACGGAGCTGCGCGACGCCACGGGGATGTTCTTCGATGCGGGCCGTCTCTACTACACCCGCTCGGGCGACTCGAACCTGTACTACCGCTACTTCACGCCCGAGAGCGGCGTTGTCGGCGCCGAGCGGTTCACGGCCGACGTCGCCGGTGTGGACTGGGACCACGTCGCCGGCCTCACGCGCGCGGGTGACCAGGTGCTGTGGGCCGACGACACCGGCACGCTGCGCGCGGCGCCGTTCCGGGCCACCGGGGTGGCCACCGTGCTGTCCGGTCCTGCCGTCGACGGCAGGGACTGGCGCGCGCGGGCGCTGTTCGTCCGGTCCGCCGCGGCGGCGGGCGTGTCGCCGCTCGACGTGGCGCTGGGCGCGGACTGTGCTGCCCTCGAGTGCCGGTTCACGGCCGACGCCTCGGGCAGGGCTGCCGACGCGGCAGGGGCCGCGGGGCGGTCGTACCGGTGGGACTTCGGGGACGGCGGCACGGCGGCCACCCCGCAGGCGACCCACACCTACACGGCCGCGGGGACGTACACCGTGACCCTCCGCGCCACCGACGGCGAGGGCCGTTCCGGGTCGGCGACCCGGCAGGTCGAGGTGGCGCCCGGTCGCGCACCGGTCGCGGCGTTCTCCGCGGACTGCACCGGCCGGGCGTGCCGGTTCGACGCGACGTCGTCCACCGGGTCGGGACCGCTCGAGACGTACACCTGGGACTTCGGCGACGGGTCGACCGGGACGGGCGCGGGCGCCGAGCACACGTTCCCGGCAGACGGCACCTTCCCGGTCCGCCTCACCGTCACGGACGCGGGCGGACTCACCGGCACGGTCGGCAAGGACGTGGTGGTCGAGTCCCCGACCGGCGCGGTGGCGTTCCGGGACGTCGCCCCGGTGGCTGCCGACGACGGCGGCACCACGGCGCACGTCACCGTTCCGGACACGGTGCGGCCGGGCGACAGCCTGCTGCTGTTCCTGACCGCGGACCCGGTCGCCGACGTGACGGGGTGGCGGCAGCTGGACCACAGTGGCACGACCGCCGTCTACCACCGGGTGGCCGTGGCCGCGGACGCCGGTTCCGCGGTGTCGCTGCCCGCCGGGGCCGGCGGTCTGCTCCTCGCGTACGCCGGGACGGACGGCTCGGATCCGCAGGTGACGTCCGCGTCCGGCACGACGACGCCGAGCGTGGACGTGGCCGGGCCCGGGGCGTGGGTCGTGTCGTACTGGGCCGGTGGGTCGGCCGGGGCTGCGCCGCAGGGGCTGACGTCCCGCGGGAGCGCGGCGGGGTCGCTGGCCGCGGACTCGGGTGGTCCCGTGCCGGGAGGCCGGTACGGCGGGCTGGACGCGGCGCCGGCCGATGCCACGGCGGCGTTCACGGTGGTGATCAACCCGCAGCGCTGATCCCGGAAGGGCTCGAGCCGGTGCGTGCCGCCACGCGCCGGCCCCGGTGCCCGACCTCCTCGGGCGATCTCCGCGCCGAGTCGCCGGCGGTGCGGCACCTCCGCGCGCCGCGCCTCCACACCAGTCGCGCGGCTCCGCCCGCGCCTCCACGCTGCGCCTCCGCGCCGCACCTCCGCGCCGCGCCAGTCGCGCGGCTCCGCCCGACCGTGCACCTGTGGGGCCTGTCCGCCGCGGGAGCCCGGCAGATGATCTCGTGTTGACGATGCCCGCCGACCCGAGCAGGGTCTGGTCATGCGGATCGGATACACGATGATGTGCGAGCACACGGGTCCCCGCGAACTCGTGCGGGACGTCGTCCGGGCCGAGCAGGTCGGCTTCGAGTTCGCGGTGATCAGCGACCACTACTTCCCGTGGCTGGACGAGCAGGGCCACTCACCGTATGCGTGGAGCGTCCTCGGCGCCGCCGCCCAGGCGACCGAGCGGATCCCGCTCATGACGTACGTGACCTGCCCGACCCGCCGGTACCACCCGGCGGTCGTCGCGCAGAAGGCCGCGACCGTGCAGATCCTCTCCGAGGGCCGGTTCACGCTCGGCCTGGGCGCCGGAGAAAACCTCAACGAACACGTCGTCGGCGGCGGCTGGCCGCCCGTGGACATCCGGCACGAGATGCTGGCCGAGGCCGTCGAGATCATTCGGCAGCTCTTCGACGGCGGGTACGTGAACCGGCGCGGCACGCACTTCGACGTCGAGTCCGCGAAGCTGTGGGACCTCCCCGACACGCCGGTGCCCATCGGCATCGCCGTCTCGGGCCGGCAGTCGTGCGAGCTCGCGGGGGAGCACGCCGACGTCCTGGTCGCGGTCGAGCCGAAGAAGGAGCTCACCGACTGGTTCGACGAGTTCGGCGGCAGCGGGAAGCCACGCGTCGGTCAGCTCCCGGGCAGCTACGACACCGACACCGACGCGGCGGTGGCCCGCGCGCACGAGCAGTTCCGCTGGTTCGGCGGCGGCTGGAAGGTCAACTCGGAGCTACCCGGCCCGAAGTCCTTCGCGGCCGCGTCCCAGTTCGTGCGGCCGGAGGACGTGGCGTCCTCGATGCCGTGCGGCCCGGACGTCGGCCGGTGGGTGGAGTTGTTGAAGCCCTTCGCCGAGGCCGGATTCACCGACGTGGCGCTGATACAGGTCGGCGGGGACCGGCAGCAGGAGTTCCTCGACTGGGCCGGCAAGGAGCTGCTGCCGGTGCTGCGCCGGGAGCTGTAGCCGGGCGGGAGTCGCGGGCGGACCCGGGCGCGGACGCCGCCGGTCAGACCGGGCCGGGGCGGGCCCGGGCGCGGGCACCGCCGGGCAGACCAGGCCGGGGCGGACGGCCGGCGGGGGGACGGCCGGCGGGGGCACCCCGGCCCCCCGCGCCCCTCAGCCGGTGTTGCGCAGCCCCGCCGCGACCCCGTTCACCGTGAGCAGCAACGCCCGGAGCAGCGAGGGGTTGTCCTCCGTCTCCCCGGCCCGGTGCCGCGCGAGCAGCTCCACCTGCACCTGGTGCAGCGGCGAGAGGTACAGGTCCCGCACGGCAAGGGTGCGCCGCAGCAGCGGCTGCGCCTCGAGCAGAGCCGGCTCCCCGGTGAGCCGGAGGATCTCCGCGACGGTCCGGTCGTGCTCGCCGCGCACCTGGTCGAACACGGCCTTGAGCTGCGGGTCGACCAGCCGGTCCACGTACCGCTGGGCGATCGACAGGTCGGTCTTCGCGAGCGTCATCTCCACGTTCGACATGAACGTCCGGAAGAAGTGCCACTCGGCGTACATCTCCCCGAGCGTCTCCTCGAGCCCGGCGGCACGGGCGGCCGCGAGGCCGGAGCCGACGCCGTACCAGCCGGGCACGATCTGCCGCGACTGCGTCCACCCGAACACCCAGGGGATCGCCCGCAGCCCCTCGAGCCCCGCGTCGGCGTCGGGCCGCTTCGACGGGCGGGATCCGATGTTCAGCGCCCCGAGCAGCTCGGTCGGGGTCGAGGCCCAGAAGTACCGCGGCAGGTCCTCGGTCTCCACGAGCTCCCGGTACGCCGCGTGCGCCGCGTCGCTCACCCGGTCCATGACCGAGTCCCACCGCGCGAGCGCCTCGGCCGGCTGCCGCGGGGCGGTGTGCAGCACGGTGGCGCGCAGGACCGCCGCGACGGTCAGCTCGAGGTTCTCGCGGGCGAGGGTCGGCAGCGAGTACTTGTCGCTGATGACCTCACCCTGCTCGGTGACCTTGATCGCGCCGTCGAGCGTGCCCCACGGCTGGGCGAGGATCGCGTCGTGCGTGGGGCCCCCGCCGCGGCCGACCGTCCCACCGCGACCGTGGAACAACCGCAGCCGCACCCCGTGCCGCGCCGCCACGTCGCGCAGCGAGCGCTGCGCCCGGTGGATCTCCCACTGGCTGGTCGCGATCCCGGCGTCCTTGTTGGAGTCCGAGTACCCGAGCATGACCTCCTGCACGTCCCCGCGTGCGGTGACGATCGACCGGTACGCGGGGATCGACAGCAGCTCGTCCAGGATGGGACCGGCGTTGCGCAGCTCGGCGACCTCCTCGAGCAGCGGGACGAACCCGATCCGTGCCTGTCCACCGTGGACGTCCACCAGGCCGGCCTCGCGCGCCAGCACGACGGCGGCGAGCAGGTCGTCGACGCCGCGGGTCATCGAGACGATGTACGACTCGACCACGTCGGGGCCGAACCGTTCGAACGCCGCACGGATCGTCGTGAACACCCCGAACGTCTTCGCCGTGTCGTCGTCCAGCGCCGGGTCGACGCCGGTGAGCGGACGGTGGCCGGACAGCTCCCGGACCAGCAGCTCGCCGCGGGCGGCGCGGTCGAGGGACGCGTACGGCTCCGGCGACTCGCCGAGCCGGTCGAACAGCACCGCGAGCACGGCGTGGTGCTTGTCGGCGTGCTCGCGGATGTCCATCGTGGCCAGTTGCAGCCCGAACGCGGACACCGCCCGGATGAGGTCGCCGACGCGGCCCTCGGCGATGAGCTCGCCGCGGTGCTCGCGCAACGACCGCCACATGATCTCGAGGTCCCCGACGAGGTCGCGGGCGCCGAGGTAGTCCCGCCCCGGCTCGTGCGCGACCCCGCGGGCGAGCCGCGCCCGGGTGTTCGCGAGCTTCGCCTGGATGCAGCGGATCTTGAGCCGGTACGGCTCCTCGGCGTTCACCCGGAGGTACCGGGACTCCACCTCCGGCAGCCGCCCGAGGTCCGCGGCCACGCTGTCGGTGAGCTCCTGCGACACGGCGGCGACCCTGCCCGAGACGCTGAGCTCCTCGGCGAGCCGCGTGACCGCCCGCTCGGCGCCGCGGATGCCGTGCTCGTGCTGGATCGTGAGCACCTGCATCGTGACGTCGGCGGACACGTACGGGTTCCCGTCCCGGTCGCCGCCGATCCAGGTGCCGAACGTCAGCGGCCGCGCGGTCGCCGGGAGCTCCGCGCCGAGGTCGGCGAGCGTGTCGCGGAGGTCGGCGAGGACATCGGGCGCCGCGTCCGCGTACAGGTCGGCGAGGTAGTACACCGCGTTGCGCGCCTCGTCCGCGGGCTCCGGCCGCTCGAGCCGCAGCTCGTCGGTCTGCCAGAGCACGTCGATCACCTCGGCGAGCCGGCGGTTCGTGCGGGAGCTCACCGCGCCGCCGACGACGCTGAACGTCGCCGCCTCCTCGTCGAGCAGATCGGCCACTGCCCGGAGCTTGGACAGGATCGACCGGCGGGCGGCCTCCGTCGGGTGGGCCGTGAACACCGGCCGGACCGCGAGGTGCTCGGCGGCCTCCGCGATCTCCGCGGCCGGGACCTCGCGCTCCCGGACGAGGCGGGCGAACTCGTCCAGCCATCCGCCCGAGGTGGCCCGCCGCTGCCGGAGCTCGCGGCCGCGGTGTGCCTGCTCCGTGACGTTCGCGAGGTGGAAGTACGCCGAGAACGCGCGGACCAGCCGGATCGCCGTGGGCACGTCGACGTCCCGGAGCAGGTCCGCCGCGGCCGCGCTGTCGTCGCGGGTGAGCCGCCGGACGCGTTCCACCAGGTCGAGCAGCTCCTGGCCCTCCTGGCGGACGAGGGACTCGCCCAGGAGGTTGCCGAGCCGCCGGATGTCGGCACGCAGGCCGGAGTCGTCGGCCGGTTGCCCGGTGTCGTCGGTGTCGAGCTGGGGGTCGGACATCGGGGACCTCCGGGTGCGCGGGTGCGTTCGCCGCAGCGTAGTGGCGCGGTAGCGCACCCCGGCCCGCGGCGTAGGCTTGTCCACACCCCCTGTCCACCCAGGCCGGGGGCACTCGTGCGTGTCCGGAGGCTCTAGCCCATGTCCCTCGTCGGTCTCCTCGATGCGGTTCTCGCCGATGCCGCGCTGGCCTCGGCGGTCCAGGCGGCGGGTACCGACGTCCTCGACCTGACCGCCCCCGAGGCGCTGCGGCCGTTCGCCGTCGCGGCGCTCGCCGCGGACCCCGCTCGGGGCGGCGCGGGCCGGCCGGTGCTCGCGGTCACCGCCACGAGCCGGGAGGCCGACGACCTCGCCGCGGCGCTGACGTGCCTGCTGCCGCCGGACGGGGTCGTGACGTTCCCGTCCTGGGAGACGCTGCCGCACGAGCGGCTGTCGCCGCGTGCGGACACCGTCGGCCGCCGCCTGGCGGTGCTGCGGCGGCTGGCCCACCCCAGTGCGGACGATCCGACGACCGGCCCCGTGCAGGTCGTGGTCGCGCCGGTCCGCAGCCTGCTCCAGCCGATGCCCCGCGGGCTCGGCGACCTCCAGCCGGTCGAGCTGGCCCAGGGCGTCTCCGCTCCGCTGGAGCAGGTCGTCGAGCGGCTGGTCGAGATCGCGTACGAGCGCGTCGACCTGGTCGAGAAGCGCGGCCAGTTCGCGGTACGCGGCGGCATCCTCGACGTCTTCCCGCCCACCGACGAGCACCCGGTCCGGGTGGAGTTCTGGGGCGACGAGGTCGAGGAGGTCCGGTACTTCGCGGTCGCGGACCAGCGCTCCCTGGAGATCGCGACCCACGGCCTGTGGGCGCCGCCGTGCCGCGAGCTGCTGCTGACCCCGGAGGTACGGCAGCGCGCCGCGGACCTCGCGCACCAGTTCCCCGAGCTCCGCGAGATGCTCGACAAGCTCGCCGACGGGACGCCGGTCGAGGGCATGGAGTCCCTCACGCCCGCCCTGCTCGGCGCGGACCACCTCGACCTGCTGCTGCACGCGCTGCCGGCCGGCACCCACGTGCTGCTCTGCGACCCCGAGCGGATCCGTACCCGTGCCCACGACCTCGTCGCGACGAGCGCGGAGTTCCTCGGGGCCTCGTGGGCCGCGGCCGCCGGGGGCGGGACCGCGCCCGTCGACCTCGGCGCGGCGGCGTTCCGCGCGCTCGCCGACGTCCGCGCCACGGCGGCGGAGCTGGGGATCCCGTGGTGGTCGGTGAGCCCGTTCGGCGGCGACCCGGACGAGCTGACCGTGGACGCGAAGGCCGCTGACAGCTACCGCGGCGAGACCGAGCGCGCGGTCGCCGACGTCCGCGGGTGGGCGGCCCAGGGCTGGGCGACCGTGCTCGTGTTCGCCGGGCACGGCACCGCCCAGCGTGCGCTCGAGGTCCTCGCGGAGCACGACCTCGGCGCCGTACTGGTCCCTGCGCTCGACGAGGCCCCGAAGCCCGGCTCGGTCACCATCACCACGGGCCGCCTGGACCGCGGCTTCACGCTCGCGGGCCCGCGGCTCGCGCTGCTCGGCGAGGCCGACATCACCGGCGCCCGGGTCGCGGGGACCCGCGAGGTGCGGCTGCCGTCCCGCCGCCGCAACGCCGTCGACCCGCTGCAGCTCCAGCCCGGCGACTACGTGGTGCACGAGCAGCACGGCGTCGGCCGGTACGTCGAGATGGTCCGCCGCACCATCAACGGCGGCGAGCGCGAGTACCTGATCCTCGAGTACGCGCCCGGCAAGCGCGGCCAGCCCGGCGACCGGCTGTTCGTGCCGACCGACGCGCTCGACCAGCTCACGCGGTACGTCGGCGGCGAGGCCCCGGCGTTGCACCGCATGGGCGGCGCCGACTGGCAGAAGAGCAAGGGCCGCGCGCGGAAGGCCGTCAAGGAGATCGCGGGCGAGCTGATCCGCCTGTACGCGGCGCGGACCTCCACGCCGGGGTACGCGTTCGGCCCGGACACGCCGTGGCAGCGCGAGCTCGAGGACGCCTTCCCGTTCACCGAGACGCCCGACCAGCTCACCGCCATCGACGAGGTCAAGGCGGACATGCGCAAGCCGTACCCGATGGACCGGATCATCGCCGGTGACGTCGGCTACGGCAAGACCGAGATCGCCGTGCGGGCCGCGTTCAAGGCCGTGCAGGACGGCAAGCAGGTCGCCGTGCTGGTGCCGACGACGCTGCTCGCCAAGCAGCACTTCCAGACCTTCTCCGACCGGATGGCGCAGTTCCCGGTGGCGATCCGGCAGCTGTCCCGGTTCCAGACCGACTCCGAGGCGGCGGAGGTCCAACGTGGACTCGCCGAGGGCTCGGTCGACATCGTCGTGGGCACGCACCGGCTGCTCCAGGACTCCACCCGGTTCAAGGACCTCGGCCTCGTCGTCGTCGACGAGGAGCAGCGGTTCGGTGTCGAGCACAAGGAGCACCTCAAGCAGGTCCGCGCGTCGGTGGACGTGCTGACGATGTCCGCGACCCCGATCCCGCGCACGCTCGAGATGAGCATGACCGGGATCCGCGAGATGTCGACCATCCTCACCCCGCCGGAGGAGCGCCACCCGGTGCTCACCTACGTCGGGCCGTACGAGGAGCGGCAGATCGCCGCGGCCATCCGGCGCGAGCTGCTGCGCGACGGCCAGGTGTACTACCTGCACAACCGCGTCGAGTCGATCGAGCGCGCGGCGCAGCGCATCCGGGACCTGGTGCCCGAGGCCCGCGTCGCCGTCGCCCACGGGCAGATGCACGAGGACGTGCTCGAGAAGGTGATGGTCGGCTTCGACGAGAAGGAGTTCGACGTCCTCGTCTCCACGACGATCGTCGAGTCCGGACTGGACATCCCCAACGCGAACACGCTCGTCGTCGAGCGGGCCGACGCGTTCGGGCTGTCGCAGCTGCACCAGATCCGCGGGCGGGTCGGCCGGGCCCGGGAGCGCGCGTACGCGTACTTCCTGTACCCCCCGGAGAAGCCGCTCACCGAGACGGCCCACGACCGGCTCGCGACGCTCGCGCAGAACACCGACCTCGGCTCCGGCATGGCGGTCGCCATGAAGGACCTCGAGATCCGCGGCGCGGGCAACCTGCTCGGCGGCGAGCAGTCCGGGCACATCGCGAACGTCGGCTTCGACCTGTACGTGCGGCTCGTCGGCGAGGCCGTCGCCGAGTACAAGGGCGAGAAGCCGGAGGAGCAGGCGGAGGTCAAGGTCGACCTGCCCGTCGACGCGCACCTCCCGCACGACTACGTGCCGGGGGAGCGGCTGCGGCTCGAGATCTACCGCAAGCTCGCGGCGGTCACCGAGACGGCCGACCTCGAGGCGGTCCGCGAGGAGGTCCTGGACCGGTACGGGGTGCTGCCGCAGCCGGTGCTGAACCTGTTCGCGGTCGCCGCGTTCCGGGTCAAGGCGCGCGAGGCCGGGCTCACCGAGGTGTCGCTGCAGGGCAAGGGCGTCCGGTTCACGCCGCTGCAGCTCCCGGAGAGCAGGGTCATGCGGCTGACCCGGCTGTACCCCGGGGCCGCGTACAAGTCGACGGTCCACACCGTGGTGATCCCCCAGCCGACCACGGCCCGTATCGGTGGCCGGCCCCTGCGTGACACCGAGCTGCTGGACTGGGCCTCGGGCGTGATCGACGCCCTCGCGCCCGAGCGTGTGGCAGGGTGAGCGCCGTGACCAGACCGCGCCCCCTCGTCGTCGCCGTGCTCGCCGTCCTCGCCGCCGGATCGCTCGCCGGATGCCAGAGCGATCCCGCGACGGCGGCGTACATCGGCCGCCAGCAGATCTCCACCGCGCAGGTCGACCACGTCGTCGCCCTGGACGCGGCGGCCGGGTCGCGGCGGGACGCCACGCTCAACTCGCTCAACGTCCTCGTCCAGACCGCGCTGCTGCGCACGGTCGCCCGCGACATGGGCGCCGACGTCACCCCGGCCGTCATCGCCCAGGCCCGTGAGGACGCGGACATCCGCTCGCAGGCGGCGCAGTTCGGCGTACGGCCGGAGGCGTTCGCCGAGTTCGCCGCGTACCTGCTCACCGTGCAGCGCCACCTCGCGCAGCAGCTCGCGGGCAGCGGGCAGCTGACGCCGGAGCAGGTGACCGCGGTCCAGGACCGGGTCAGCGGGCTCCGGGCCCAGGCCGCGAAGGACGCGCACGTGCGCGTCAACCCGCGGTACGGCGCCTTCGACCCGCAGCGCGTCGCCGTCACGCCCGCGGTCGAGCCCGGCATCAAGCCCGTGACCCAGCAGGCGGCACCGCAGCCGTGACCGCGCACGTCGTCCTCCTCGTCACCTCCCCACGGCTGCCCGCCGGCCTGCTGACCGCCCAGGCGTGGGACCTGCTCCGGTCCGCGCCCGTGTACGCGCAGGGCGAGACCGCCACGGTCGAGGCGATCCGCGCGTCCGGCGTCGACGTGACCACGGTCGGCGACCGCGGCGCGGACGAGATCGTGGACCTGCTGCTCGGCGGCGGCACCACGGTGTGGCTCGCCGGTCCCGAGGGCGACGCCGGCCTCACCACCGCGCTCACGGGCGCGCCGGGCGGCGCCGAGGTGGAGGTCGTGTTCGGCTCGTGGGACCCGCCGGGCGGGCGCCTGCTCGACGTCGTCGCGGTGATGGACCGGCTCCGTTCGCCGGGCGGCTGCCCGTGGGACGCCGAGCAGACCCACGCGAGCCTGACCCCGTACCTGCTCGAGGAGGCGTACGAGGCGCACGACGCGCTCGTGGACGACGACCTCGACGCGCTCCGCGAGGAGCTGGGGGACGTGCTGCTGCAGGTGGCGTTCCACGCCCGGCTCGCCGAGGAGCTGCCCGACGACGAGCGCTGGTCGATCGACGACGTCGCGGGGGAACTGGTCGCGAAGCTCGTCCGCCGGCACCCGCACGTGTTCGCGGACGTGGACGTGTCCGGCGCGGACGAGGTCAACGCGAACTGGCACGACATCAAGCAGGCCGAGAAGGGCCGAAGCTCGGCCGTCGAGGGCGTGGCGCTCTCGCAGCCCGCCCTGTCGCTCGCCGCGAAGTACCTGTCCCGCGCCGAGCGGGCCGGGATCGACGCCGGGACGCCGCACGCCAACGTCTCGCCGTCCGCCGTCTCGTCCGCCGACGAGCTCGGCCGTACGCTCTTCGGCCTGGTGGCGGCCGCACGCTCCCGGGGTCTGGACGCCGAGGCTGCCCTGCGGGCCGAGGCGCTCCGCTTCGCGGGCGCCGTCCGCGCCGCGGAGCGCTGAGGGGTGCCGAGGGAGTTCGCACCGGTCGCCGAGCAGATCGTCGACGACCTGCTGACCGCCGAACCGGAGCTGGCCCGCGACGTCGGTGACCACCGGGTGGACGACCGGCTGCCGGACTGGTCCCCGTCGGCCGTCCGCGCGCGGGTGGCCGCGCTGCGGCAGGCGGGCGACGTGCTCGCCGAGGTGGATCCCGACCTCCTGGACCCCGAGGACGCCGTCGACCTGGAACTGCTCGCCGCGGCGGTGGACGCCCGGCTGTTCGCCCTCACCGAGCTGCGCGAGCACGAGTGGAACCCGCTCGTCCACAACCCCGGCTTCCTGCTGCACGGCCTGCTGGCCCGGCAGACCGCGCCGGTCGAGGAGCGGCTCACGGCCCTCGCCGCCCGGCTCGCGGCGCTGCCGGATGCGCTCGCGACCGCGGACCGGGTCCTGACCGACTGCCCCGCCGTCCACGTGGAGACCGCACTGTCGCAGTGGGACGGCACCGCGCGGCTCATCCGGGACGAGATCCCCGCGCTCGCCGCGCAGGTCCCGGGTGCGCCGGAGCTGCCTGTGGAGGACGCGCTCGCCGCCGTCGCGCGCCACCGCGACCGGCTCGCGTCGATGCTCGCCGAGCCGGGCCGCGATCCCCGGATCGGCGCCCGGCTGTGGGAGGCCAAGCTCTGGCACGCCCTGGACTCCGACCTCACCGCCGCGGAGCTGCACCCCCGCGCCGAGGCGGCGCTCGACCGGCTGTCGGAGGAGATCACCGAGGTCGCGGCGGAGCTCACCGGCGGCGGGTCGGTCCGCGAGGCGCTGGACCTGCTCGCCGCCGACAGGCCCGACGACACCACGATCGTGGGCAAGGCCGCGGTGGCGCTCGCCGCGACGACCGACTTCGTGCGCACGCAGGACCTCGTCACGCTCGTCGGGGACCCGTGCGAGATCGTGGAGATGCCCGAGTTCGCGCGCGGTGTCGCGGTGGCGTACTGCGACGCACCCGGGCCTCTCGAGCCCGCGCCGGTGCCGACGTTCTTCGCGATCTCCCCGACCCCGTCGGACTGGTCGCCGGAACGGGTGGAGTCGTTCTACCGGGAGTACAACGACCACATGCTCCACGGGCTCACCGTCCACGAGGCGATGCCCGGTCACCACGTGCAGCTGTCCCACGCCCGGCGGTTCCGCGGGTCGAGCCGGGTGCGGGCGGTGTGCCGGTCGGGGTCCTTCGTGGAGGGCTGGGCCGTGTACGCGGAGGAGCTCATGGCGGACCACGGGTACGGCGGTCTGCCGGTGCGGCTCCAACAGCTCAAGATGCAGCTCCGCATGACGATCAACGCGGTCCTGGACCGGCTCGTGCACTGCGGGGAGCTGTCCGAAGTGGACGGCATGGCGCTGATGCGCGGCCGGGGCTTCCAGGAGGAGGGCGAGGCCGCCGGCAAGTGGCGCCGAGCGTTGCTCACCTCGACGCAGCTGTCGACCTACTTCGTCGGGTACACCGAGGTCTCCGCGATCGCAGCGTTGCGTCCACAGGGGACCACGCTCCGTGCGTGGCACGACGCGATGCTGGCGCACGGTTCACCGTCGCCGCGGCATCTGGCGTCATTGCTCGGCGTGAGCTGAGAAGTACCCAGTGCGATCCACACCGGAGGGTCGTCCCAGCACCGACGATGTCCGGCATCATGTGGCCCGTGCTGAGTGGAATCGCGTGGGGGCGGCGCCGGGTCGAACGCGGGGTCGAGGTGCTGCGGCACCGGGCCGAGCTGAGGCCGCCGGAGCCGGGTGACGTGCTGGTCGAGGCGTCGACCGGCCCGCGCGGGGAGCTGATCGTGCTGTGGGCGGCACCCGACGTCCGCGACGCGCTGATGGCCGGTGAGGTGGCCCAGCGGACCGGTGCCCGCGGCGCCGCCCGCACGCCGGGTGTGAGGGTCCGGGTGACCGTCCACGTGGACGACTGGGTGCAGGTGATCCCGCTCGCCGACGTCGCCCTCAGCTTCCCGGCGCCGCAGCTGCTGCCCGGCGGCCGGATCCTCCTCGTCGGCGCGGCCTGCGAGTGGCGTCCGGGCGGACCGGAGCGGAACGCCGCGGTGTACGACGGACGCGGGCGGCTGCTCACCGAGGCCACGTTCGGGGACGGCGCCCAGCACGTGCTCACCGACGGCTGGGGCCGCGTGTGGGTCGGGTACTCCGAGCAGGGTGTCGCCGGCAACCTCGGCTGGGGCGAGCTCGGCGCGCCGCCGCCGGTCGGGGAGCCGGGCCTGGTGCGGTTCGGACCCGGCGTGGACCAGGTGTGGCGGTACGAGCCGCACGACGGCCAGCCGCCCATCGACGACTGCTACGCGCTCAACGTGACCGACGCCGGCGTGTGGGCGTACTTCGACCCCGGCTTCCCGCTGGTGCGGTTCGGTCCGGAGGGGATCCGCGCGTGGCGTACCCGGGTCAAGGGAGCGACGGCCATCGTGATCGCCGGCAACACGGTCGCGCTCGCGGGCGGGTACGACCACGAGCACGACCGGTACGTCGTCGGCACGCTGGACGACCGGTCGTTCGTCCCGCACCGCGAGCTGACGCTGCGGTTGCCGGGGGACATCCCGCTGCCCGACGACCCGGTGATGGTGGGCCGCGGGAACCGCCTCCACGTGGTCACCGCGACGAACTGGTACACGACCGACCTCGTGGAGACCGCGCCCGGGGCCTAGCTGCGGGAGCGCTCCCGTTCGGCCGCGATGAGCTTCCGGAGGTTGTCCGGATCGCCCGCGCCGCGGTCGAGCTGGTCGTTGCGTTCCGCGGCGAACTTCCCGCCGAGGTCCCGCCGGACGTCGTCCGTCACGTCGGTGCGTGCCGGGTTGAGGATCTCGCGCTCCTCCTCGTCGAGGTGGTGCGCGAGCGCCTTGGTGAGGTCCTCGACCGCCTGGCCGAACTCCTCCGAGGACACGTCGGAGACCTCGAGCAGCGCGAGGAGCTTCTCGTTGCCCTCGAGGTGCTCGTGGGTGCTGTGCTCCACGTCCTCCTCCTCGACGGCGTCCTTGCGGACGAGCGTCGGGTAGACGTGCTTCTCCTCGGCCTCGGCATGCGCGGCCACGACGTCCGCGAGCGCCTTCCGCACGGCGGCGCGGTCGCAGGTGACGTCCCGGAGCTGGTGGAGGAGGTCCTCGAAGAGCCGGTGGTCGGCGAGGATCAGGTCGACGACGTCGCCGTCGGTGGGGCGCGGGATCTCGATGTCGGTCACGACGCGAGGGTGGCCCCGGCGGACCCGCCCCGCAACCGGGACGGGCCGGTGGCGGTCGTTCGGGGCGGCACCGACCGGGGCGAGGTCCACGGCGGGGCAGCGGGGGCTCCGGGCGCGTGGCGACTAGGCTCGGGCCCACCGACCCCCAGCGAAGGAGCGACACGAGTGGCCAGCATCGAGGCCGTTGTCGCCCGCGAGATCCTCGACTCGCGCGGCAACCCCACCGTCGAGGTCGAGGTCGCCCTCGACGACGGCACCCTCGCCCGGGCGGCCGTGCCCTCCGGCGCCTCCACGGGCGCGTTCGAGGCCGTCGAGCTGCGTGACGGCGGCGACCGGTACGCCGGCAAGGGCGTCGAGAAGGCGGTCCAGGCCGTCGTCGACGTGATCGGCCCCGAGCTCGTGGGCTTCGAAGCCAGCGAGCAGCGGCTCGTCGACGCGGCGATGCTGGACCTCGACGGCACCGCCGACAAGAGCCGGCTCGGCGCCAACGCGATCCTCGGCGTCTCGCTCGCCGTCGCGCGGGCGGCCGCGGACTCCGCGGGACTGCCGCTGTTCCGGTACGTCGGAGGCCCGAACGCGCACGTCCTCCCGGTGCCGATGATGAACATCCTCAACGGCGGGGCGCACGCGGACTCCAACGTGGACATCCAGGAGTTCATGATCGCCCCGGTGGGCGCGCCGACGTTCCGCGAGTCGCTGCGGTGGGGCGCCGAGACGTACCACGCGCTGAAGTCCGTGCTGAAGGCCAAGGGGCTGTCCACCGGCCTCGGTGACGAGGGCGGCTTCGCCCCGAACCTCGACAACAACCGCGCGGCGCTGGACCTCATCGCCGAGGCGGTCGAGAAGGCCGGGTACACGCTCGGCACCGACATCGTGCTCGCGCTCGACGTCGCGGCGACGGAGTTCCACTCGGGCGGGGGGTACACGTTCGAGGGCTCGCAGAAGACCGCGCAGGAGATGGCGGCGTACTACGAGTCCCTGGTGGACGACTACCCGATCGTGTCGATCGAGGACCCGCTGGACGAGAACGACTGGGACGGCTGGACCACGCTCACGCAGGCCATCGGCGCCCGCACGCAGCTCGTCGGCGACGACCTGTTCGTCACCAACCCCGAGCGGCTGGCCCGCGGCATCGCGACCGGCGCCGCGAACGCCCTGCTCGTCAAGGTCAACCAGATCGGCTCGCTCACCGAGACGCTCGACGCGGTCGCGCTCGCCCACCGCTCCGGGTACCGCTGCATGATGAGCCACCGTTCCGGCGAGACCGAGGACACGACGATCGCGGACCTCGCGGTCGCCACCGACTGCGGGCAGATCAAGACGGGCGCCCCGGCGCGGTCCGAGCGGGTCGCGAAGTACAACCAGCTCCTCCGCATCGAGGAGGAGCTGGACGACGCGGCGACGTACGCGGGCCTCGGCGCCTTCCCCCGCTACACAGCCGCGAGCTGACGTGCCCGCCACACCCCGCCGTACGCCCGGTGGCACCGCACGGCGCCCCGCCGCGGGGCGGGGTGTGGCGCGGTCCAGCCGGCCGGTGCCGCAGCGGCGTACCCCGGCCGCCGGCTCCGGCCGCCGGGCACGCCGCCGCGGCGGGCTCACGGGCCGCGCGGCGGTCCTGGGGCTGGTCGTGTCCGCGCTGGTGCTGACGCTCGCGTACCCGGCGCAGCGGTACCTGGCGCAGCAGGCGCAGATCGCCGCGCTCGAGCAGGCGCACGCCGCGCAGCGGGAGCGCATCGCGCAGCTCGAGGAGACGAGGCAGAAGTGGGACGACCCGGCGTACGTCCGGGCGCAGGCCCGGGCACGGCTGCAGTGGGTCCGCCCGGGTGAGGTGGCGTACGTGATCCTCGACAAGTCGTCGGCGAAGGCGGAGGCACTCCGGCAGGATCCGCGGATCGGCCGGGCCCGCCTCGACGGTCCCTGGTACGGCAAGCTCTGGTCCGGCATCCGCGCGGCGGACAGCCCCCGCACCGTCCCGGCCGTGCCGGGCGTCACGCCGTGACCGCCGCCGGACCGGCCGCCCCCGGACCGGCCGCACCCGAACCGGCCACGCCCGCGGACCTCGCCGCCGTCGCCGAGCAGCTCGGCCGCGTGCCGCGGGGTACCCGGGCGGTGGCGCACCGGTGCCCGTGCGGCCTGCCGGACGTCGTCGAGACGACCCCGCGGCTGCCGGACGGGACGCCGTTCCCCACCACGTACTACCTGACCTGCCCGCGGGCCTGCTCCGCCGTCGGGACGCTCGAGGCGAACGGCCTCATGCGCGAGATGACCCAGCGGCTCGCCGACGACCCCGAGCTGGCGGAGCGGTACCGGGGCGCGCACGACAGCTACCTCGCCCGCCGGGACGAGATCGCCCGCGAGGAGGGCCTCGACGTCCCCGAGATCGCCGGGACGTCGGCCGGCGGGATGCCGACCCGCGTCAAGTGCCTGCACGTGCTGGTCGGCCACGCGCTCGCGGCCGGGCCGGGCGTGAACCCGCTCGGCGACGAGGCGCTCGCCGCGCTGCCGGAGTGGTGGCGGGCCGGGCCCTGCGTGGGCGGTGCCGGGTGACCCGCGTCGCCGGGATCGACTGCGGGACGAACTCGATCCGCCTGCTGGTGGCCGACGTGACCGGTGACGGGCTCGCCGAGGTCCTCCGGACGATGCGGATCGTCCGGCTGGGCGAGGGCGTGGACCGCACCGGCCGGCTGTCGCCGGCGGCGATCGACCGCACCCGGGTCGCGCTCGAGGAGTACGCGGCGACGATCGCGTCGACGGGCGCGGAGCGGGTCCGGATGGTCGCGACCTCCGCCAGCCGCGATGCCGAGAACGCCGGCGACTTCCGCGCGATGGTCCGGGCCGTCCTGGGGCAGGACCCCGAGGTCATCACCGGGGACGAGGAGGCGCGGCTGTCGTTCACCGGCGCGGTCCGCGGCCTGCCGGCCGAGGCCCCGTACCTGGTGGTGGACATCGGCGGCGGGTCCACCGAGTTCGTCCTCGGCACCGACACGGTGGAGGCGGCGCGGTCGGTGGACATCGGCTGCGTCCGGCTCACCGAGCGTCACCTGCACGACGACCCGCCCACGGCCGCGCAGGTGGCCGCGGCGGAGGCCGACATCCGGGCCGCGGTCGCGCTCGCCCGGGAGGTCGTGCCGGTCGAGCGGGCCCGGACCCTGATCGGCCTGGCCGGGTCGGTCACCACGGTGACCGCGCTCGCGCTGGGGCTCACCGCGTACGACTCGGAGCGGATCCACCACGCGCGGGTGACGTACGACGAGGTGGCGCGGGTGACCGGCATGCTGCTGCGGGCGACGCGCGCCGAGCGCGCGGCACTGCCGGTCATGCACCCGGGCCGGGTGGACGTGATCGGCGCGGGGGCGCTCGTGCTGCGCGTGCTGATGGAGGAGGTCGGCGCCACCGAGCTGGTCGCGAGCGAGCACGACATCCTCGACGGCATCGCGCTCAGCGTGGTGCCGGACCTCGCCAGGGACTGAGTCCCGGGGTCGCAGCAGCGGCGAGAGTCGACCCGGTCGACCCTCGTCCTGTCACGGGGCCGGGCAGAACCCCTCGACGGCGCTCGCGCGGCCCCGCGCCTTGTCCTCGTACAGGTCCCGGTCCGCCCGCGCGAGCAACGTGTCGAGGTCGTCGCCCGGCCGGGCGAGGGCCGTCCCCGCCGACCAGTGCGTCGGCGAGGCCGCCCGCAGGCGCCCCAGCACGGCCGCGGTCTCCGCATCCCCGGTCCCGGGCATCAGCAGGACGAACTCGTCGCCGCCGTGGCGGGCCAGCACGTCCGAGACGCGGAGGCACCCCCGCCACGCCGTCGCGAGGTCCACGAGCAGCCGGTCGCCGGCGGCGTGGCCGTCGCGGTCGTTGACGAGCTTGAACCCGTCCAGGTCCAGCACCGCCACGCTGAGCGGGGTGTCGCGCCGGGCGGCGTCGGCCAGCACGCGGGTGGCCGCCCGCTCCAGGCCCGCCCGGTTCCACAGGCCGGTGAGCCGGTCGGTCTCCGCGAGGGCCGCGAGCTGCGTGATCATCGCGGCCACGGCTTCCGCGCCGATCGCCACGGTGATCATCATGAGGACCCAGATCTGCGCGGCGCCCTGGAACGGGTTCACGACCAGCGCGGCGGCATGGGCGACGCCGACCAGCACCACGTACGCCCGGGTCGTCGTCCGGCCCAGGAAGAACGCCGCGTACAGCGTCACCCAGAGGTAGCTCAGCGAGGACGCCACCGCGCCCTGGGGCGTGTACGCGACGGCGATGATCCCGGTCGACCCGGCCACGCACGTCAGCAGTGCGGCGTGGAACCACGGCCGGGACAGCCCGCTCCCGAACCGCCACATCCCCGCCGCGAGCGCGAGGCCCGCCACGGCCAGCACGGCGTCGAGCCCGACGGGTGAGTGGGCGGTCATCGGTGCGACGGCACCCATGGCGCAGGAGGCCGCGGACACGACGATCATCGCGACCATCGCCCAGACCTCGGGCGGCCGCGTATGCCGGGCCGGTTCCTGTGCCATCCGGGCATCCCCTCCTCGTCCGTGACGAGGATCCCAGTGGCAGGGCGGGAGACGGGCCGTATCCCGCACGGCGGGACGGTGATGGCCGTCACACGTCGGGGGATGTGACGAGCACCGCTCGTGGTACCGGGTCGTCCGGCACCTGTGGTTGGGTACGGCCATTCCGGCCAGAGGAGGCGGTCACCGTGGGTCGCAGGGTCACGTTCACCGGCGACGGCGCGGCCCTCGAGGGGTACCTGGCGGTGCCCGCGGAGGACGCGGGGCCGGCCGTGGTGGTGCTCGGCGAGTGGTGGGCTGCCCTCGGGCACATCCCGTCGGTCTGTGATCGGCTCGCGGCGGAGGGGTTCGTGGCGCTCGCGCCGGACCTGTACCGCGTGCCCGAGGTCCCTGACGAGGCCGTACGCCGGGCGATGGTCCCCGCCGTGGACACCGCCGCGCACGACGTCGCCGCCGCGGCGCGCCACCTCCGCGAGGAGTTCGGCGGCCGGGTCGGCGTGCTGGGGTTCTCCCTCGGCGGCGGGCTGGCGCTGCGGGCCGCCGGGGTGTCGGAGGACCTCGACGCGGCGGTCGCCTTCTACCCGGCGGGCCCGTGGGGCCGCGTGGACGCGGAACCCGGCAGCTACGCCGGCACGCCGGTCCTCGTGCACTGCGCGGACGACGAGTCGGCGGCCGGGACCCGCGACCTCGCGCACAAGACGATCGAGGCCGCCGGGGGCGAGCTCAGGGTGTACGACTACCCGGGCACCCCGGAGGGCTTCTTCGACGACGACCGGCCCGCCTCCTATCGCGAGGACGCCGCGAAGGCGGCCTGGGCGCGCACGCTCGAGCTGTTCCGGACCCGCCTTTCGTGACGGAGGCGCTGTCGTGAGGGAGGCGCTGTCGTGAGGGAGGCGCTGTCGTGACGGAGCCGCGCTACCTCGCCGCCACCGGGCCGGTCGCGCGGACCGCCCGGCAGGTGCGGGTGCTCGCCGGCCGGGCGCCCGACGTGGCCGCGGTCGACGACGCCGTCGCCTGTTGCCGCGCGTGCCCCCGCCTGGTCGCGTGGCGGGAGGAGGCGGCCCGCACCAAGCGGGCGTCGTTCGCCGCCGAGGAGTACTGGGGCCGCCCGATCCCCGGGTACGGCCCGGCGGACGCCCCCATCGCGGTCGTGGGCCTTGCCCCGGCCGCACACGGCGGGAACCGCACCGGGCG
Source organism: Mycobacteriales bacterium (assembly GCA_036402915.1). Classification (GTDB taxonomy): domain Bacteria; phylum Actinomycetota; class Actinomycetes; order Mycobacteriales; family HKI-0501; genus JAVEDU01. The sequence continues at coordinate 38,973 of DASWRY010000022.1, read as the reverse complement.
GGTGTTCACCGGTGACCGCAGCGGGGACTGGCTGTTCGCGGCGCTGTACCGCGCGGGGCTCGCGAACCAGCCCACCTCGGTGTCCGCCGGTGACGGCCTCGAGCTGTACGGGACCCGCGTGCTCGCCGCCGTCCGCTGCGCGCCGCCGGCGAACAAGCCGACCCCCGCCGAGCGGGACACCTGCCGCCCGTGGCTGGTCCGCGAGCTCGCGCTCGTCCGCCCGCGGGTGATCGTGGTGCTGGGCGGGTTCGGCTGGACGGCCCTGTGGGCGGCGCTCGCCGAGCTCGGCATCGCCGCGCCGACGCCGCGGCCGGTGTTCGGGCACGGCGCCGAGGTGCACCTCGACGGCGTCACCCTGCTCGGCTGCTACCACGTGAGCCAGCAGAACACGTTCACCGGACGGCTCACCGAACCCATGCTGGACAGCGTCTTCGCCCGCGCCGTGGAGCTCGCCGGGCTGCCCCGCTGATCACGCTGTGGCGCGACTCATGTCGTTTCCGGCAACCTCGGTCGGGTACTTCCGTCCGGGCAGCCGTACCCTGGTGGACATGAGTCGTCCGCACATCCTCGTGGTCGGTGGCGGGTACGTCGGTATGTACACCGCCCTGCGGTTGCAGAAGAAGCTCGCACGGCGGGAAGCAGACATCACCGTCGTCGACCCGCAGCCGCACATGACCTACCAGCCGTTCCTCCCGGAGGCCGCGGCCGGCAACCTGTCGCCGCGTCACGTGGTGGCCCCGCTCCGGAAGGTCCTGCGGCACTGCCGCGTCCTCACCGGCTCGGTGCTGAGCGTGGACCACGCGCGGAAGGTCGCGACCTTCGAGCCCGCCGTCGGCGAGCCGCGGGAGATCGCGTACGACCACATCGTGCTCTCGCCGGGCTCGGTGGCGCGCACGCTGCCCATCCCGGGTCTGCGGGAGGTGGCGGTCGGCTTCAAGACCATCGGCGAGGCGATCTACCTCCGCAACCACGTGCTCGCGCAGCTCGACGCCGCCGCGACCGCGGACGACCCCGCGCTGCGGCAGTGCCTGATGACGTTCGTCTTCGTGGGCGGCGGGTACGCGGGCATCGAGGCGCTCGCCGAGCTCGAGGACATGGCGCGCGACGCGATCGAGTACTACCCGGAGCTGAACCAGAAGGACATGCGCTGGGTCCTCGTCGAGGCCGCCCAGCGGATCCTTCCCGAGGTCGGGCCGGAGATGGGCGCGTACACCATCCAGCGCCTGCTCGACCGCGGCATGGACCTGCGGCTCAACACCCGCCTCGAGTCCTGCGTCGGCGGCCACGTCGTGCTCTCCGACGGCTCGCAGTTCGACGCGAGCACCGTCGTGTGGACCGCGGGCGTCAAGGCGCACCCGCTGCTGCAGAAGACGGACCTCCCGCTCGACGAGCGCAGCCGGATCACCTGCGCGGCGACGCTGCAGGTCGTCGACCCGTCCGGCGCGGTCGTCCAGGGCGCATGGGCGGCCGGTGACTGCTCCGCGGTGCCGGACCTGACCAGCGACGTCCCGGGCGCCACCTGCTCGCCCAGCGCCCAGCACGCGGTCCGCCAGGCGAAGCAGCTCGGCGACAACATCGCGGCCGTCCTCCGCGGCGGCACGCCGCGGGAGTACCGCCACAAGTACGCGGGTTCCGTCGCGAGCCTCGGCCTGTACAAGGGCGTGGCGCAGGTCTACGGCATCAAGCTCAAGGGCCTGCCGGCGTGGTTCATGCACCGCACGTACCACATGAGCCGGGTACCGACCTTCAACCGCAAGGTGCGGGTCATCGCCGACTGGACGCTGGCGCTGTTCCTCAAGCGCGAGGTCGTCTCCCTCGGCCAGCTGCACCAGCCGCGGGAGTCCTTCGAGCTGTACGCCACCCCGACCGACAAGCTCAAGCAGGGGTCCGCGAGCTGAGCCGTTCGCGTACGGTGCTCCGTACGGCCCGGGTGGTGTAACGGCAGGCACGGCCGCCTTAAAAGCGGCTGCCCGCGAGGGCGTGCGGGTTCGACTCCCGCCCCGGGCACGGTTGCGCCGCGGAACTCCTCGCCGCGTACGCCGTTCGCTGCGCCGGGATACCCTTGCTGTTCCGCGGCGTGCGTCGCGGGACGTCTCGAGGAGGCTCAGTGAGCAACAACCCGGTTCTCGGGCAGGACCCGTGGCGGCGGAACGCCGTGGCGTCCCCGTACCAGGGTCAGTACTCCCCGGCGCAGTGGCAGGGCGGCCAGTTCGGGCAGCACCCGCAGGCGCCGGAGTCCTACGGAGCGCCGGTCGCCGCCGCGACCGACCGCATGACGGTCGACGACGTCGTCATGAAGACCCTCACGCTGCTGGGCGTCGTCCTCGTGACCGGCGCCGCGGCGTGGGCGCTGCTGCCTGCGCCGGTGGCCGGCCTGGCGCTGTTCGGCGCGCTCGGCGTGGGGCTCGTCCTGGGCCTCGTGATCTCGTTCAAGCAGGTCACCAACCCCGCCGTGATCCTCACCTACGCGGCGGCGGAGGGCGTCCTCCTCGGCCTCGTCAGCAAGGTCTACGAGTCCCTGTACAGCGGCATCGTGCTGCAGGCCGTCGTCGCGACGTTCTGCGTGTTCGCCGGCATGGCGGCGCTCTACCGGTTCCGCGTGATCCGGGCGACGCCCAAGTTCACGCGCTGGCTGACCGGTGCGGTGCTCGGCCTCCTGGGCCTGATGATCGTGAACTGGGTCCTCGCCCTGGTCGGCGTGAACGGCGGCACCGGCCTGGGCCTGCGTGCCGCGGCGACCGGTCAGGTGAACACCCTCGCGATCGTGTTCAGCCTGATCTGCATCGGCGTCGCCGCGCTGACGTTCGTCCAGGACTTCGCGGTCGTGGAGGAGGGCGTGGCCCGCGGTGTCGAGCGGCGCTTCGGCTGGTACGCGAGCTTCGGGATCCTGGTCGGCCTCGTGTGGCTGTACCTCGAGATCCTGCGGCTCCTGAGCTACCTGCGCCGCTGACCGGCGCGGACACCCCCGACGCGGCCCGGCGGCTGCGGGGCGCGACCGACCGGCTCACCGACCGGACGGCGACGTGGACCCCCGCCCGCTGGGCCTCGTCGTGTCCCGGGGGCGGGGGAGCGCGCGCCGACGTCGTGTACGCCCTGGTCCAGCACCTCGCCGACCTGGCGGCCGACGCCGAGGGGCGCCCCCGCCGCGAGGTCCCGCGCCTGGGGCACGACGTCTCGCTGCCGGACCAGCTCGCCGTGATGGCGACCGACCTGCTCGCCGCCGCGGACGACCCCGGGACCCTCGCGGAGGCGGCCGAGTCCGTGCGTGAGGTCGCCCGCCGGATTTGACCGATCTCGCCCGGACATGTCGCACACTAGGTAACAGCGAGGTCACGACGCGTCCGGATTTCTCCCCCTCGTCCCGAGCCCCTCCTATAGTGCTGCCCACCAGACCAGGTACGCGACGCCGCGGACAGAGCGCCGGCGCGCCTGATCGCCAGTGCTCCGGTGGAGGTTTCTCGTGCGGTTCCAGCGCATGGCACGTGTCACGATCGCCGCGGCGGTGATCGCCCTCGCGGCGGCGGGCTGCGGCGGGGGTGGCTCCAGTGGCGGCGGCAGCGGCGGCGGCAAGGTCGACTACGCCTCCTGCAAGTACCAGATCGGGTTCTTCGGGGCCCTGACCGGCGACGCCGCCAACCTCGGCATCAACATCCGCAACGGCGCGAAGCTCGCGATCGACCAGTACAACGCGAAGGCGAAGGACTGCGTCGGGCTCGTCGAGTTCGACTCGCAGGGTGTTCCGGAGCAGGCACCGCCGCTGGCCCGCAAGGCCGCGACGGACAAGCGCGTCCTCGGCATCGTCGGCCCGGCGTTCTCCGGTGAGTCCGACGTGGCCGACCCGACGTTCGAGCAGGCGGGGCTCCCGACGATCACCGCCTCGGCGACGAACCCGAAGCTCGCGGACCACGGCTGGAAGACGTTCCACCGCATCCTCGGCAACGACGCCACCCAGGGCCCCGCGGCCGCGGCATACATCACGGGCACCCTGAAGGCCAAGAAGGTGTTCGTCGTCGACGACGCCTCCGCGTACGGCAAGGGTCTCGCGACGCTCGTCAAGGCGAAGCTCGGCTCGGCACTCGCCGGCACGGACACCGTCCAGCAGAAGCAGACGGACTTCTCTGCCACGGTCACCAAGATCAGGGCGTCCGGTGCGACCGCGTTCTTCTACGGCGGGTACTACGCGGAGGCCGGCAAGCTGCGCAAGCAGCTCTCCGACGCGGGCGGCAAGGGCATCATGATGGTCGCCGCGGACGGCGTGAAGGACCCCGGCTTCGTCCAGGCGGCGGGCCGGGCGGCCGCCGAGGGCACGATCGTCACCTGCCCGTGCCTGCCGCCGAGCAAGACCAAGGGCACGTTCGCCGCGGACTACCAGAAGGCGTTCAAGATCGCGCCCGGCACGTACTCCGGTGAGGCGTTCGACGCGGCGAGCGTGTTCCTCAGGGCGATCGAGGGCGGCAAGACGACCCGGGCGGCGGTCAACGCCTTCATCACCGCGTACCGGGGCGACGGCGTCACCAAGACGGTCCAGTTCGACGCCAAGGGCGAGGTGACCGACAAGGTCATCTGGGCGTACAAGGTCACCGGCGGCAACATCGTCGAGGACCAGGAGGTCGCCCAGTAGCCCCACTGCCCGTCGGACGCCGATCGAGTGCGGCCGGGCGCCACCACGGCGCCCGGCCGCGCCCCCACCGGAAACAGAGGCCCCGCACACCGTGCACTTCCTGCTGGACAACTTCTGGGACCTGTCCGTCACGGGGCTGGCGCAGGGCGCGATCTACGCGCTCATCGCGCTCGGATACACCCTCGTGTACGGCGTGCTCAGGTTGATCAACTTCGCCCACTCCGAGGTGTTCGTCACCGGGACGTTCGCCTCGATCCTCGTGCTCCACATGCTGGGCCTCGGCAGCGACGACCCGGTCCCGTCGGCCGGGCTGGTCGTCCTCTACATGGTCGCGGCCGCGGTCGCCGCGATGATCGCCTCCGGGCTCACCGCGGTGGTCGTCGAGCGGGTCGCGTACCGCCCGCTCCGCCGCCGGAACGCGCCGCCCCTGGTGTTCCTCATCAGCGCGATCGGCGCCTCGTTCGCGATCTCCGAGGCGGTCGGCGTGTTCGTGGGCCGCAACGAGGTCCGGGTGCCGAACCTCGTCCAGCCGCAGACGCAGTTCCACCTCTTCGGCGCGGCGGTGAGCAACCGCCAGATCCTCGTCGTCGTCTCGGCGCTGGTGATGATGGTGGCGCTGGACCAGTTCATCCGCCGTACCCGGCTCGGCCGCGGCATCCGCGCCGTCTCCCAGGACCCGGACAGCGCGGCGCTGATGGGGGTGAACGCCGACCGGGTGATCGCGCTGACGTTCGTGCTCGGGGGCCTGATGGCCGGTGGCGCGGCGGTCCTCTACGACCTGCAGTTCGGCGTGACCCGGTTCAACGCCGGGTTCCTGCTCGGCATCAAGGCGTTCACGGCCGCTGTCCTCGGCGGGATCGGCAACCTCCGCGGCGCGCTGCTGGGCGGGCTCCTGCTCGGCGTGATGGAGAACTACGGCTCCGCGCTGATCGGTTCGCAGTGGCGGGACGTGGTCGCGTTCGTGTTCCTCATCGTGGTGCTCATGTTCCGCCCGACGGGCATCCTCGGTGAGTCACTGGGGAGGGCCCGCGCATGAGCACCGTCACCGACCGGCTCCGGGGCCTCGACGCACGCCGGGTGGAGCTCGTGTCGCTGCCCCGGCAGTGGTGGGGCAGCCTGCCGACGCCGGCCCGCTGGGTCGTGCTGGTGGTGCTGGCGGCGCTCCTCGTCGCGCTGCCGGTGCTGAACCCGCCGTTGCTCAGCACCCCGGACAGCGACTTCCCCACCGTGCTGTTCATCGTCGGCGTGTACTGCATCGCGGCGCTCGGCCTGAACATCGTCGTCGGCCTCGCCGGGCTGCTCGACCTCGGGTACGTCGGGTTCTACGCCGTCGGGGCGTACTCCGTCGCGGTGTTCGGATCGCCGTCCAGCGCGCTCGCCACGCACTTCCCGTGGCTCGTCTGCATCCCGATCGCGATCGCGCTGTCGATGGTGGCCGGGGTGCTCCTCGGCTCGCCGACCCTTCGGCTGCGTGGCGACTACCTGGCGATCGTGACGCTCGGCTTCGGGGAGATCGTGCGGCTCACGGCGCTGAACTCCTCGAAGCTGGGCGGTGCCGCCGGGATCACCGAGGTCCCGGCGCCGCCGGGGCACCACGCGGACGGCAGCCCGGTGTTCGGCGTGCTGGACGCCAAGCCGTACTACTGGCTGGCGCTCGTGGTGATCTTCCTGATCGTGATCGCGAGCCGGAACCTCGAGCGCAGCCGCGTCGGGCGCGCGTGGCTCGCGATCCGCGAGGACGAGGACGCCGCCGAGCTGATGGGCGTGCCGACGTTCAAGTTCAAGCTGTGGGCGTTCGCGATGGGCGCCGCCGTGGGCGGGCTGGCCGGGGCGGTGTTCGCGGGGCAGCAGGGGTTCATCAACCCGGAGTCGTTCCAGATCCAGCTGTCGATCCTCTTCCTCGCCGCGGTGGTCGTCGGCGGGGCGGGCAACAGGCTCGGCGTGGTCGTCGGGGCGGTGCTCGTCGCGTACCTCCCGGAGCGGTTCCGGGCGCTCGCGGAGTACCGGATCCTCGTGTTCGGCCTGGCGTTGCTCCTGATGAGCGTGTTCCGGCCGCAGGGCCTGCTGCCGAGCAAGCGCCGCGAGGTCGAGCTCGCCGTCCGGAGGGAGGCCGTCGATGCCTGACGAGACGCTGCTCGAGCTGCGCGACGTGACCCTGCGGTTCGGCGGGGTGACGGCCCTCGACGGGGTGGGGTTCGAGATCCGGCGAGGGGAGATCCTCGGGCTCATCGGGCCGAACGGCGCGGGCAAGACCACCTGCTTCAACGTGATGACCGGCGTGTACCAGCCGACCGCCGGGGCCGTGTACTTCGAGGGCGCGAAGCTGGGGCGCCGCAAGCGGTACAAGATCACCCAGCTGGGCATCGCCCGCACCTTCCAGAACATCCGGCTGTTCCCCGAGATGACCGCGCTCGAGAACGTCATGGTCGGCGCGGACGCCCGGCACCGCACCAGCGTGGTGTCCGCGCTGCTCCGGCTGCCGCGCCACCGGCGGGAGGAGCGGGAGGGGCGGGCGGCGGGCCTCGAGCTGCTGCGGATGGTCGGGATCGAGCACCGCGCCGGGGAGGCGGCCCGCAACCTGCCGTACGGCGACCAGCGGCGGCTCGAGATCGCCCGGGCCCTCGCGACCGGCCCGACGCTGCTCTGCCTGGACGAGCCCGCCGCCGGCTTCAACCCCGCGGAGAAGGAGCGGCTGCTCGCGCTGATCCGGCACATCCGCGACCAGGGGTACACGGTGCTGCTCATCGAGCACGACATGCGGCTCGTCATGGGGGTCACCGACCGCATCGTGGTGCTCGAGTTCGGCCGGAAGATCGCCGAGGGCACGCCCGCCGAGATCCGTGACAACCCTGCCGTGATCGCGGCTTACCTGGGAGTACCCGAAGATGCTGCTCGAGCTGAGTGACCTCGCCGTCGCGTACGGCCGGATCGAGGCCCTGCACGGCATCTCGCTGTCCGTGGCCGAGGGCGAGATCGTCACGCTGATCGGCGCCAACGGGGCCGGGAAGACGACGACGATGCGCGCCGTCTCGGGGCTGCGGCCCGTGCTGCGCGGGTCGATCCGGTTCGACGGCGAGGACCTGACGCACGTCCGTGCCGACCTGCGGGTCGGGCGGGGGATCTCGCAGGCGCCGGAGGGTCGCGGGATCTTCCCGGGCATGACGGTGATGGAGAACCTCGAGATGGGGACGTACGCCCGCCGGGACCGCCGCGCGTTCCCCGCCGACCTCGAGCGGGTGTTCGGGCTGTTCCCTCGGCTGGCCGAGCGGAAGGGGCAGCTCGCGGGGACGATGTCCGGCGGCGAGCAGCAGATGCTCACGATCGGGCGGGCGCTGATGGCGCGGCCGCGGCTGCTGCTGCTGGACGAGCCGTCGATGGGGCTCGCGCCCATGCTGATCCGGCAGATCTTCACGATCATCCGGGAGATCAACGCGCAGGGGACGACGGTCCTGCTGGTGGAGCAGAACGCCCAGCAGGCGCTGTCCGTCGCGCACCGGGCGTACATCCTGGAGACCGGCACGATCGTCAAGGAGGGGACCGGGAAGGACCTCCTCGGCGACCCGGCGGTCAAGGAGGCCTACCTCGGCGTGGCCTGAGCGGGGCCTGTCCGGGTGGAGGGACGAGGGACCGGCCCGTCGGCGGGACAGCCCGTCGGCGGGAAACGCAGCGGGGCCCGGCGGATGCACCGCCGGACCCCGCCTACGACGGCAACACCTAGCCGAGGCGCTCCAGGATCATCGCCATGCCCTGGCCGCCACCGACGCACATCGTCTCCAGTCCGAACTGCTTGTCGTGGGTCTGGAGCGAGTTGATCAGCGTCGCGGTCAGGCGGGCGCCGGTCGCGCCGAACGGGTGGCCGACCGCGATGGAGCCGCCGTTGACGTTCAGCTTGTCCATCGGGATGCCGAGCTGACGGGCCGACGGGATGACCTGCGCGGCGAACGCCTCGTTGATCTCCGCGAGGTCGATGTCGTCGATCGTCATGCCCGCGTTCGCGAGCGCGCGCCGGGTGGCCTCGACCGGGCCGAGGCCCATGATCTCGGGGGAGAGCCCCGAGACACCCGTCGCGACGATGCGCGCGAGCGGGGTGAGCCCGAGTTGGGCGGCCTTGGTGGAGCTCATCACGACCACCGCGGCGGCCCCGTCGTTGAGCGGGCACGCGTTCGCGGCGGTGACCCGGCCGTCGGGGCGGAACACCGGCTTCAGCCCGGCCACGCCCTCCATCGTCACGCCCGGCCGCGGGCCGTCGTCGGTGGAGACGACCGTGCCGTCCGGCGTGGTGACGGGGACGATCTCCCGCTCCCAGAAGCCGTTCGCGATGGACTTCTCGGCGAGGTTCTGCGACCGCACGCCGAAGGCGTCCATCTCCTCGCGGGAGATGTCCTCGAGCTGGGCGACGTTCTCGGCGGTCTGGCCCATCGCGATGTAGATGTCCGGGACGTCGCCGTCCTCGCGCGGGTCGTGCCAGGTCGTGCCGCCGGCCGCGGCCGCCTCGGTGCGGGCCTGCGCCTCGGCGAACTTCGGGTTCATCGTGTCGGGCAGCGAGTCGGAGTTGCCCTTGACGAACCGGGACACCGTCTCGACGCCGGCGGACAGGAACACGTCGCCCTCGCCGGCCTTGATCGCGTGGAACGCCATCCGCGTCGTCTGCAGGCTCGACGAGCAGTACCGGGTCAGCGTGACCCCGGGGAGGTGGTCGTACCCGAGCTGGACGGCGACCGAGCGGGCCATGTTGAAGCCCTGCTCGCCGCCGGGGAGGCCGCAGCCGAGGTGCAGGTCGACGATGTCGCGGGGGTCGAGCTCGGGGACCTTCGCGAGGACGGCCTCGATGATCGTCGCGGTCAGGTCGTCCGGCCGGATGTCCTTGAGCGACCCCTTGAACGCCCGCCCGAACGGCGTGCGGCCTGCGGCGACGATGACGGCGTCGGGTCCGGTCGATCCGGCCATGCGCGTGCTCCTGTCAGAAGACTGAACGGACGTTCAGACGCTAGCGCAGAGCGCGGCACGGCGTGCTGCGGTCCATGTCACACCGGCACCCGGCTCGCGGCGTCGTACACCGCGGGGTACAGCGCGAGCGCCCACAGGTCGTACCCGTCGGCGGAGGGGTGGAACGCGTCCTCGGCGAGCGTGCCGGGATCGGCGCGGAACACCGGCCCGGTGCGCACGGCCAGGTCGACCGGGACGCCCCCGGCCGCCCGGATCGCCCGCACCTGCGAGTCCGCGACCCTGCGCCCGGACCACGCCACGATCTCGCGCAGCGGGTGAGCGAACGCCCGTACGGCGCCCATGTCGGGGCAGGTGCCGACGACGACCGCGACGTCGGCCACCCGCAGGCGGCGGACCGCCGCGGCGAGGTCCCGCCGCATCCGGCCGAGCCGGCCGGCGTGGACGGCGTCGTTGGCGCCGACGAGGACCACCGCGACATCGGGACGGCCGTGCAGCAGCGCGCGGGACACCTGGGTCCCGAGGTCGGCCGCGCGGGACCCGGACACCCCGACACCGTCGAGGACCACCCGCCGGCCGGTGGCGGCGAGCATGGTGGCGAGCCGCCCCCCGACGGTCTCGTCGGTACGGTCGACGCCGAGACCGGCGGCCGTCGAGTCGCCGAGCACGGCGAGACGCAGCGGGGGGTCGCCCGGGCGTCCGAACGTCCCCTCCAGCGGGGGCGCGTCGTCGCTCGACGCGTAACTGCGGTGGGCGGCCGCGAAGGCCTCCGCCCCGAGGACCGCGCCACCGAGCGCGCCGAGGGCGAGCACGCCCACCCCGGCGCGGGCCAGCAGGCGGCGGACCGTCATGCCGTCATCCTGCCGTCTCCCGCGGCACCTCGCGCGCCACGGGATCCTCGGCGGCGGCCGGGAACAGGCGGATCCGGTACCGGAGCTGTGCCCACCGGCCCAGCGTGCCGCGGTCGCGGCCGGCGAGCGCGGTGCCCGACACCTCGGTACCGGCGGCGTCGGCGGCCTCGACGGCGGCCTGCGCCAGCGGGAGCACGCCCTCGCGGCTGCCCGGGCCCGCGAGCTCCCCGGCCACGTCCCCGATGCCGAGCGACGCCGTCATCGACGGCAGCAGCGCGGCCGCCGCCGCGGCGTACCCGGACGCGGACGGGTGGAAGCGGTCGGCGCCGAACATCTCGCCCGGCCTCGCCAGGAACTCCGGCCCCAGCAGGTCGCCCAGCGACACCGACCGCGCGCCCGCCTCGACGACGGCGATCGTCTGCGCCGCCGCGAGCATGCGGCTCTGCCGGCGGGCGACCCAGCGCAGCGGCCGCTGGATCGGGCGGATCGTGCCGAGGTCGGGGCAGGTGCCGACGACCACCTCGCACCCGGCGGCCCGCAGCCGGCGGACGGCCCGGTCGAGGGCGCGGACGGCGTCCTGCGCGCGGACCCGGTGGGTCACGTCGTTGCCGCCGATCATGATCACGCTGACGTCGGGACGCTCGGGCAGCACCGCGTCCACCTGGACGCCGAGGCCCTCGGACCGGGCGCCGACCACCGCGCGGCACACCAGCCGGACGGGGCGCCCGGCCTGTTCCGCGAGGCCCGCCGCGAGCCGCGCGCCGGGCGTCTCCCGGGCGAACGTGACCCCGTACCCGGCGGCGCTGGAGTCCCCGAGGACCGCCAGCGTGAGCGGCGCACCGGGGAGGTCGGCGCCGTAGAGGCCGCCGCACACCGGCGGTGACAGCACCGCTCGCGGGATCGCCCGGCGGGCGAGCTTGGCCTGACCCAGCAGCAGCCCGTACGCCGCCACACCCGCGAGCCCCAGCCCGCCGCCTCCGTATGCCGCCGCGGCCGCCACCCGGCGTGCAGTCGCCGCCCTGCCCACGCGCGTCGCCTCCTCGAGTCGGTTGTCTGCCGAAACCGTAGCTCGACCGGAGCAGTCACGAATGTCGGTCGGACGTCATCTGTCCGTTTCCCGTCCGGAACGACCGGAACGGGCGATCCGCTCAGCCGGACCGGTCGGGCCCCGCGGCGCGGGGGGTGATCCGGAGCAGGCACCGCCGCTCGGACTCCATCGCCGCACGGTAGGCATCCCAGTCCGGGTGCTCGCCCGCCACGTCGCGGTAGTACTCCACCAGGGGCTCCATCGCCTCGGGCAGCGACACGATCTCGACGTCGCCGGACACCTGGATCCACCGGCCGTAGAACGCGTCCGGCAGTACGCACAGCCACGCGCGCGGGTCGCGCCGCAGGTTGCGGACCTTGTACGCGGTCTCCCGGGTGCTCACGAGGATCCGCCCGTCGCCGTCCACGCCCGCGGCGACGGGCGACATCTGCGGGGTGCCATCGGCGCGGAACGTGGCCAGCACCGCGTGGTGCTGCTCCCGGACCACCGCCCGGGCCTCGTCGAGATCCATCACGTACCTCCTGGGGGTCGCCGGACCCCGGATGGTACGACTCACGGTGCCCGCAGCGCGTCACCGTGCCGTGGACTCCCGGTGGTAACACATCCGACCGTGGCGTCCGCTGCCGCACCTGGGGTGTGCTGCTTGAATGTGAGGGACGACCTTGCGCCGGCAGGAAGGTTTCCACCGTGCGGTACCACGAGTCCCTGATCGACCTCGTCGGCAACACCCCGCTCGTCCGGCTGCGGAACGTCACCGGCGGCATCGCGGCGACCGTGCTCGCGAAGGTGGAGTACTTCAACCCCGGCGGCAGCGTGAAGGACCGCATCGCCCTGCGGATGATCGAGGCCGCCGAGCGGTCCGGCGCGCTGCGGCCCGGCGGCACGATCGTGGAGCCCACCAGCGGCAACACGGGCGTCGGCCTCGCGATCGTCGCGCAGACCCGCGGGTACCGGTGCGTGTTCGTCTGCCCCGACAAGGTCTCGTCGGACAAGATCAACGTGCTCAGGGCGTACGGCGCCGAGGTCGTGATCTGCCCGACGGCCGTCCCGCCGTCCCACCCGGACTCGTACTACCAGGTCTCCGACCGGCTGGTCGCCGAGATCGAGGGCGCCTGGAAGCCGGACCAGTACACGAACCCGGAGGGCCCGGAGTCGCACTACCGCTCGACGGGGCCGGAGATCTGGGCGGACACCGACGGCCGGGTCACCCACTTCGTCGCGGGCATCGGCACCGGCGGCACGATCACCGGCACCGGGCGGTACCTGAAGGAGGCGTCCGGCGGCGCGGTCCGGGTCGTCGGCGCGGACCCGGAGGGCTCGGTGTACTCCGGCGGAACCGGCCGGCCGTACCTGGTCGAGGGCGTGGGGGAGGACTTCTGGCCGACGGCGTACGACCCGTCGGTGCCCGACGAGATCATCGCGGTGAGCGACAGGGACTCGTTCCTCATGACCCGGCGGCTCGCGCGCGAGGAGGGGATGCTCGTCGGCGGCAGCTGCGGGATGGCCGTCGTCGCCGCGCTCGACGTGGCGCGGCGGGCCGGACCGGACGACGTCGTCGTCGTGCTGCTGCCGGACTCGGGCCGGGGATACCTCTCGAAGATCTTCAACGACGACTGGATGGCCGACTACGGCTTCCTCACGACGGGCACCGACACGACCGTCGGCGACGTGCTGGGGCGCAAGGACCTGGTCCTGCCCGAGTTCGTGCACGGGCACCCGAACGAGACCGTCCGCGAGGCCATCGACGTGTTCCGCGAGTACGGCGTCTCACAGATGCCGGTGGTCATCGGCGAGCCGCCGGTGACCTCCGGGGAGGTCGTCGGCGCGGTGGTGGAGCGCGACCTGCTGGACGCCCTGTTCACCGGCCACGCGTCGCTCGCCGACCCGCTGGAGAAGCACATGTCGCCGCCGCTGCCGTCGATCGGGGCGGGCGAGCCGGTGAGCGCGGTCATGGCGGCGCTCGAGAAGGCGGACGCGGCCGTGGTGCTCGACGACGGCAAGCCGCGGGGCGTGCTGACCCGGCAGGACCTGCTCACGTTCCTCGCGGCGCGCTGAGGGCCCCGCCGTCCCGGTCCGCCTCCGGCCCGGCCACGCTCGCGACCGTACCGGCTGGTGCTGCTGCTCAGGCCACCCGGCGCTCGGCCGTGCCGGCGAGCTCGAGCGGGAACGGCCCGGCGAACACCGCGAACCCGCACACGACACAGGACCAGTCGGGGCAGTCGGACCCGTGGTCGTCCGCGCACTCCGGCTGCTCGAACTGCTGGTCGGTCGCGCACTCGGCGCAGTAGAGCTCGATGACGGTCACCGTCGACCTCCTCCATCGTTCCGGGACGTCTGTCACGGTGCCACGGAGGTACGACAGAAGCCCGCAGGCGCGCCGAGGGGACCTCAGGCGACGGTGAGCGTGCGGCTGCCGCGGCGGGCCTTCACCGCGTACATGTCCGCGTCCGCGGCCGACAGGACCGTGGCGGGCTCGTCTCCGGCGTTCGCCACCCGCACGCCGACGCTCAGCCCCACGCGCACCAGCTCGTCCGCGATCATGTGGGGGCGCCGCATGACCCGCTCGATCCGGGTGGCGAGCGCCCGCACCTCGAGGGCACCGCCACCCGGCAGCAGGATCACGAACTCGTCGCCGCCGAGGCGCGCCACGATGTCGCTGTCCCGGACGGTCGCGTGGAGCCGCTCCGTGATGCCGATGAGCACCTGGTCACCGGCGATGTGGCCGTACGTGTCGTTGACGGCCTTGAAGTGGTCCACGTCGCAGAACAGCAGCCCGCACCCGAGCCCGACGGCCGGGTCGAGATGGGCGCCGAGGGCGCTCTCGAATGCCGCCCGGTTGAGGACACCGGTGAGCGGGTCGGTCTCGGCGCGCTGGCGCAGCACCGCCTCCGCGCGCCGCTGCTCGGTGACGTCGACGCCCGCGCCGACGACGTGGGTCAGCCGGCCCGCGTCGTCGGTGATCCCGGTGTACGTCCACGCGACGCGGCGGCGGTTGCCGTGCGGGCCCACCGCGAGCAGCTCGAAGTGCAGCGGGAAGTCGGCCGGCTGTACGCCGGCGAGGGTGGCCCGGAAGAGGGCGGGGTCGGTCTCGGGGCAGATCACCTCCCACGCCGGGATCCCCACGGCGTCGCCCGCGGCCACGCCCGTGATCGCCTCGCAGGACCGGTTGACGCGCACGACGGCCCCGGCACGGTCGAACACGACCAGCAGCGTGGCGGCGCTGTCCAGCACCGCCGCGAGGAGGTCGCGTTCGGCGACCACGGCGGTGTGGTCGGTGTGCCCTGTCATCGGTCCCTTCCCCGTGTCGGTACCCAGGACGAGAACACCAGACGCATCGGCCGCCGTGCAGCGGCGGTTGAGGGGTGCGCCCACGGTTCACCCGGTCGGCGACGGCGGGCGGTGGACATACCCGATCCGCGGTGCGGGACCGGACACGCTACGGGCGGTCGACCAGCTCCCGGTACAGCGGCGACCGCGCGCGCAGCTCGTCGTGGGTGCCGAGCAGCGGCCGCCCGCCGGTGAGCAGGAGGACGCGCCCGGCGCCCGGCACGGACGCCGGCCGGTGGCACAGCACGAGGAGGGCGCCCGGCCGGGCGGCGAAGGCACGCTCGACGCGCCCGGCCGTCGCCGGGTCCAGCGCGCCGGTCGCGTCGTCCAGGATCACCAGCCGGGCACCCGACACGTACGCGGCGACGAGGCCGAGCAGCTGGCGCGCGCCCGCGGAGAGGCGGTGATGGTCCGGCGCGGCGCCCGGGCCGCCGAGCCAGCGGACCAGCGTCCCGGCGCCGAGCGCGTCCACCGCGGTGCCGATCTCGGCGTCCGTGGCCCCGGGCCGGTACCGGGTCAGCGTCTCGCGCAGCGTGCCCGGCGCCAGGTCGGGCTCGGACGGCACGACGACGCGGTACCGGCCGAGGTCCCGCGCGTCCCACGCGTCGAGCGGAACATCGCCGAGCAGCACCTTGCCGCGCTGCGGCGGCAGCAGACCGGCGGCGACGCGCGCGAGCGTGGACTTCCCGGCCCCGCGCCGCCCGACGACCGCGACGTGGTCGCCGTCGGCCAGCACCAGGTCGAGGTCCCGGAGGACGGGGTGGTCCCCGTACCCGGCGCTGACCCCGGCGAGGTCCAGTACGGGACCACCGGTGGACCAGGGCGCGGGCGCGGGCTCGGGCGCGGGGACGGGCGCCGGCTCGGGGACGGGCTCGGGGACGGGCTCGGGCGCGGGCGCGGTGCTCCAGGCGCCCAGCAGCTCCCGGTACAGCGGCGACGCGGCGAGCACGGTCTCGTGGTCGCCGACCGTCGCGGACACGCCGTCGAGCACGAGGACGCGGCGGGCCCGCAGCGCCGAGCTCAGCCGATGGGCGATCACGACGAGCGTGCCGCCGCGCGCCGCGAAGGCCTCCTCGGCGCGGCGCTCGGCCACGGGATCGAGGTGGCAGGTGGCCTCGTCCAGCACGACCAGCGACGCGGGCGAGAGGTACGCGCGGGCCAGCGCCAGGAGCTGCCGCTCACCCGCGGACAGGGCGGCCGGGTCGAGGTCGGCGGTGTACCCGCCGTGGCCCGCGACGAGCGCCGACGCGCCCACCGCCGTCACGGCCGTGTCCAGGTCCGCGTCGGTCGCGGCCGGGTTCAGGTAGGTGAGGTTGTCGCGGACCGTCCCGGTGAAGACGTACGCCTCCTGCGGGATCAGCACCCGTGTGTCGGCGAGCACGTCGGCGGGGAGGTCCGCGACGGGGCACCCGCCGAGGGACACCGTCCCCTCGCCGGGGCGCAGCAGCCCGCAGAGCAGCCCGGCCAGCGTGGACTTGCCGATGCCGCTCGCCCCCACCACGACGAGGTGGTCACCCTCGGGCACGGTGAGGTCGAGGTCGTGGAGCACCGGTTCGGCGTGTGGGCCGTACGTGAACGTGACCCCGCGCAGCCGTAGCTCGCACCCGTCGACGTCGGTGTCCGGCCGGGGCGGCGGCAGCGGGGTCGCGGTCGCGTCGAGGATCCGGCCGAGCGTCACCACGTACCGCAGCCCGCTGCCGCCGAGCCCGCCCGTGAGTGTCCCGAGCGCGGGCTGGACGCCGAAGAGCACGTACGTCAGCCCGCCCATGATCGCCCCGGCGGTGAGGCCCCGGCGGGCCAGCCACGGCGCGGCGGCGAGCACGGCCACCAGCGGCAGCCAGCCGCCCACCGCGAAGCACAACGTCCGCAGGGCCGCGACGCGGCCGAGGGCGCGCTCCGCGGAGGCCTGCGCGGCCACCGGCCGGGCCACCAGCGCGGTGGCACGGTCCTCCGCGCCGCGGGCCACGACGTCGCGGGTGGCGGCGAGGGCCAGGCCCGCGGTCGCCGCGACCTGCTCGTCGGCCCGGACGGCGTCGCGGAACCGGTCGGCGGCGAGGCCCAGGGTCGCGGCGAACGCGGCCACCCCGAGCACGAACGGCGGCAGGATCAGCACCGCCAGGACCGGCGCGACCGCGAGCATGCCGGTCACCGCGCCGACCACCGTGACGGCGAACTGCCGGAGCACCACGATCAGCCCCGCGAACGTGTCGCGGACGATCTCCACCTGCCGCGTCAGGCGGGCGACCGCGCCGTCGTCGGTACGTCCCGCGACCCCGTGGCGCAGTGCCCCGCGGACCACGCGGCGGACGAGGTCGTCGCGGAAGGGCTCCACCAGCGCGCCCAGGCGCCGGTACACCTGCCGGGACCCGGCCGCACCGGCGATCCCCGCGAGGACGAGCGTCCCCAGCCACGCCAGCCCGACCATCGGGCGGCCGGCGAGGAAGCCGGAGTCCACGGCGCGGGCGATCGCGTACCCGAACAGGGCGGTCGGCAGTGCCTCCGGGACCGACCACGCCGCGAGCCCGAGCAGCCGCCGCCGGGGGAGCGCGGCGAGCCCGAACCGCACCTCGCGCCTCATCCGAAGACCTCGCGGTACGCGGGACGTTCCCACAGCCGCTCGTGCGTCCCCACCCCCAGGACGCGCCCGCCGTCGAGCCACACCACGAGGTCCGCGCGGGCCGCGGTGGCGAGACGGTGCGTCACGATCAGCCGCGTCCGCGTCCCGTGGTCGTCGGTGAGGGTCCGCGCGATCTGCATCTCGGTGACCATGTCGAGGCTCGAGGTGGCGTCGTCGAGCACCAGGAGACGCTCCGCGCGCCAGGCCCCGGCGAGCCCGAGCCGCTGACGTTCGCCGCCCGACATCGGGGCGCTCGCGAGTGGCGTGTCGTACCCCTCCGGGAGCCGGCTGACGAACTCGTGCGCGTGCGTGGCCCGCGCGGCCGCCTCGATCGCGGCGTGGTCGAGCCCGAGCCCGACGGCGTCGGCGACGGTCTCACCCACGAGCACCGGGCGCTCGAACGCGCACCCGACAGCCGTACGCAGGACGTCGTGGCGGAGCTCGCGCAGCGGTACGTCGTCCAGGAGCACCAGCCCCTCGTCGGGATCGCGCAGCCGGGCGGCGAGCGCGGCGAGCACCGACTTGCCCGCCCCGGACGGGCCGACGACCGCGGCCGCCGCACCGCCCGGGATCGTGACGTCGACGTGGTCCAGCACGGCCGCGCCGTCCTCCCGGACCGTCACCCCGCGGAACTCCAGGAGCCCGGGCCCGGCGGGCAGTGCGCCGGTGCCGTGGCGTACCGGGTCGACGGCGAGTACCTCGGCGGCACGGCGGACGGCGGACCGGGCCCGCGCGAGCGTCCCGAGCACCCCGGTCAGCCCCCCGAGGCCCGCGCCGAGGACCGCGTACTGGCTCGCGGCGAAGAGCTCGCCGGGGGTCAGACGCCCGTGCACGAGCTGGTACCCGCCCGCGGCCAGCACCGCGACCAGCACGAGCGGCCCGACGACGGCGGCCTGCGCGCCGGCCCGGGAGAGCAGCCGCCAGGTCGCCCAGCCCTCCTCGTGCAGCGCGGCGAGCGGCTCGAGCACGCGGCGTTCCTCGCGGTAGGCGGTGCCGGCGGCGGCGATCGTCCGCGCTCCCGCGAGCGACTCGGCGAGCCGGGCCGCGATCCGGCCCTGGATCTGCTGGTACGCCGAGGCGACCTGCGCGGTGCCCCGGGCGAAGCCCCGCAGGATCAGGCCGACGAGCGCCACGCCGGCGAGGAACGCCACCGCCAGCCACACGTCGAGCCACGCGAGCGCCACGAGGCTGCCGATCGGCGGCAGCAGCGACGTCCCGACCGTCACGGCGGTCGCCCCGGCGCGTGCCGCGTCGGACGCGTTCCCGGACACGCGGGTGACGAGGTCGCCGGTGTCGAACCCGCGCACGCCCCGGGGCCCGATCGCGAACACGTGCCGGACGAGGCGCACGCGCAGCCATGCGGTCGTCCGCGCGACGCAGGCGGGCTCCGCGAACGTGCTCACGAGTTCGGTCACCACGGCCACCGCGACCAGGGCCGCGACCACGGCGATCCGGAGCGTGGCATCCTCTCCGGACACCACCCCGTCCACGACACGGCCGAGGGCCGTGGGCAGGGCCAGCGACGTGGCGGTACCGGCGAGGTCGGCGACCGCCAGCACGGGGAGCCAGGCCCCGCCGCGCCGCGCCACCTCGCCGAACGTGGTCACGACCCGAGATCCAGTCCGGTGTGGACGGCGAGGAACGCGAGCATGTCCGCGGCCAGCGCCACGCCACTGCCGGCCGCACGGGCGCCGTGCCCCACCCCGTCCTCGTGACGGAGCAGGACGGGCCGGGGTCCGGCGGTCGCGGCCTGGAGCGCCGCGCACATCTTCCGCGCGTGGAACGGGTCCACCCGGGAGTCCCCGCCGAACACGGTGAACAGCACGGCGGGATAGTCGACCCCGCCGGTCACCCGGTGGTACGGCGAGTACGCGAGCAACGTGCGGAACTGGTCGGGGTCGCGGGCCGAACCGTACTCCGCTGTCCACAGTGGACCGAGGTCGGACCGCTCGTACCGCACCATGTCGAGCACCGGGGCGGAGCACACCGCGGCGGCGAACAGGTCCGGCCGCTGGGTCAGGGCGGCCGCGGCGAGGAGACCGCCGTTCGACTCGCCGACCACGCCCAGTTGCCGTGGTGTGGTGGTGCCGTCGGCGACCAGGGCCTCGGCGGCGGCGAGGAGATCGTCGAAGGAGCGCTGCTTGCCCTCGCCCGTGCCGGCGCGGTGCCAGTCCTCGCCCTCCTCCCCGCCGCCGCGGACGTGGGCCGTCGCGTACACGCCGCCGGCCTCCACCCACGCGAGCGCGAAGCTCGAGTACGTCGGCGTCAGCGGGATGCCGAAACCGCCGTACGCGTAGAGGATCGCCGGCCGCGGTCCGCCGCCCCCCGAACGCGGGCCCAGGACGACCACCTGCACCGGCGTCCCGTCGGCCGACGCGGCGACGACCCGTCGGGCCACGACGTCGGGGACCTCTGCCGCGCCGGGTGGGCGGGCCCAGGGGACGGTCTCGCCGGTCCGGGCGTCCCAGTGGTACACCGTCGGCGTCGTGACGCTGTCGCAGTAGGTGAACCACAGCTCGTGGCCGCGCACGGACAGCGCCCCCACCGACCCGAGCCCGGGCAGCGGGACGTCCCCGAGCCGGGCGCCGGTCGCGAGGTCGTGGACGACGATCTCGCCCAGGGCGTGCCGCGCGCGGGCGACCAGCAGGAGGGGGCGGTCCGGCTCGGGCCCGTCGAGGACCGCGAAGTCGGCGAGAACCGCCTCCGGGTCCTCCGGCACGAGGTCGGCCCAGTGCTCCGGGCCCGGCCGTGCCGGGTCGCCGACGCACAGCCGCCCGCGGGGCGCGCCGAGGTCGGTGACGACGTACAGCCGCCCGTCCCGGCCCACGTCCGCGACGGTCCGGGCGGCCAGGCCCTCCTGGACGGGCCGCAGGTCGTGCGAGACCGACAGGTCGGCGAGCCAGAGGTCGTGGGACGCACCGCGCGACGCCGAGACCACGAGCCAGCGCCCGCCCGCGTCCAGTCCCAGGCCGTACGACGTGGTGGGGTCACCGTCCCCGGCGACCACCGTGTCCTCGGCGGGGGACGTGCCGACGCGGTGCCGCAGGACGAGCCGTGCGCCGGTCGGCGCGGCGCGCACGTAGTAGAACGCCCCGCCACCGGTCACCCAGGCGACCGGCGAGTAGCGGCAGCGGTCGATCGGTCCGTCGACGATCGCCCCTGTGGCGATGTCGAGGACGTACAGGTCGCTGCGCTCGTCGCCGCCGCGCGACAGCTGGTACGCGAGCAACCGGCCCTCGCGGTCGGGCTGCCAGTGGTCGAGCGTCGTGGTCCCACGAGGATCGAGGGCCGCCGGGTCGACGAGGGACCGCTCGCGGCCGTCCGGCCCCGCGACGTACAGCACCGCGTGGTCGGCGCCCGGTTCCCGGCGGAGGAAGAGCTGCCGGTCGCCGCGCCATCGCGGGGTCGTCCGGCCCCCTGTGCGGCTCAGCGCCGCGACCCGCGCGTGCAGCCTGTCCCGGCCGGGCAGCGCGGCGGCGTGGGCCCGCCACAGCGCGTCCTGGGCGGCGACCCAGGCCACCGTGTCCCGGCTCGCCGGGTCCTCGAGCCAGCGGTACGGGTCGTGGACGGCGTGGCCGTGGAGGTGCTCGACCAGCGGCTGCCGCAGGGCCGGTGGGTAGGGCGTTCGCTCTGTCGCCTGCACGCGTCCTCCTTCTAGCATGGGGGCCCGGGGCGGCCACCCGTTCTGTGGCCGCCCCGGCACCGTGCGTGCTCACCACCGGATCAGAAGTGGCAGAGCGCCAGGCTCAGGTTGCTCGGCGTCTGGCTCGCGCAGGTCAGGGCGGTCACCGTGCTGCCGCCGCCCTGGCCGCCGCCGTGGCCGCCGTGGCTGCCGCCGGGGACCTCGAGGGCCTGCAGGTCGAGAAGCGTCATGGTCGTTCACCTCCTCTCTCCGATCGCCGGGGACGCACCGCGGATGCGCATGCGCCGTTCGGGGCGCCCTCAGCGCGCGGGATCGGCCGGTTCGAGGAACGGCAGGGACACCGGCCGGTCGTGCAGCGCGGCGCCGAGGGCGAACAGGACTCCGGCCGTACCGGTGGCGAAGTCCATCGAGAGGCGGAGCAGCTGGTCGCCGGGGAACGCGAGGCCGCCGCCGTGCGCGACGGCGTGCCAGCGGAGCCAGCGGATCAGCTCGAGCGTGTCGGGGTCGGGGCCGGTGCCCGCCGCCCGGGCCGTCATGCCCCGGGCGGCGATCATGCCGGCCCGGCCGGTGAACAGCCCCGGCATCACGAAGTAGCCGGCCCGGGTGACCCCGAGCAGGTCGTCGAGGGCCGCGGCGAGGTCCTCGTCGTCGCGGTGACCGAGGTGGCGGGCGAGAACCAGCGCAATCCCCACGGAGCCCTCGTCCAGATACGGCAGCGTCCGCCAGCCCTGGTTCACCTGGAGCGTGCCGTCCTCGGCCCGGACGCAACGCCGGAGGTCCTGCCGCAGTGCGGTGGCGGCGTGGTCGAGCAGAGTGGCGTCGCCGCCGTGCTCGTACGCGCGGAGGAACAGCAGTGCCGGGCCCGCCGACCCCAGCATCAGCCCGGCGTGCGGGTGGTCCCCGCCGCTGATCGCGGGCACGTCCTCCGGTCCGCCGAGGCGGTCCGCCACGGTGTCGACGATCCGGTACGCGACGTCGATCAGGTGGCGTTCGCCGGTGCGCGTGCCGAGGTCGAGCAGGTTCAGGCCGATGCCGGCCAGGCCGGAGGACAGCCCGAGCTCGAGCGACTCACCGGTGTCGCGCAGCGCGAGGTCGACGGTGTCGAGGGCGTCCTGCCGGTGACCGAGCGCCTCGAGCACGTGGGCGATCCCGTGGCGGCCGTCGTAGAAGCCGGTGCCGAGCTCGTACGCCGGGGACAGCGCGCGCTTGCGCAGCCAGTCCTCGTGCCGGGGGTACCGGCCCGCGCCGGTCGCGGCCAGGGCGTACAGGACCCCGGCGGCGCCGTGTGCCAGGTTCACGCCGCCACCCGGGCGGAACTGCCGGATGTCCCCGGGGAACAGCCGGTCGTCGCGGTCCGGCGTCGCGCTCGCCAGGATCGCGCGGGACATGGCCGCGCGGACCTCGGGCCAGGTCGCGTCGCCCGGCATCGGCGCGGCCGGGGCCCTGACCGGCGCGGGCACGTCGTCGCCGAGGATCGTCCGTACCGCCCGGTCCATCGCGGCGCGGGGCACCGGGAACGCCTCGGCCACCAGGTCCGCGAGCTGCACCACCTTCGCCCGGTCGAGCGGGAGCACGATCGTCGTCTGCGGCGCGAACATCCCGAGGTGCAGGCACGCGAGCGCGTACCGGTCGACGTCGACGCCGCGCCGGTCGCGCGGCGGGCCGTACCCGGGGTGCGCGAGGTCCGCCCGGGCGTGGTCGGCCGCGAGCATCGCCACCTCGAAGTCGATGAGCACGCACCGCCCGTCGGCCGTGACCAGCACGTTGTCCGGGTGCAGGTCGCCGAACACGACCCCGCGCCCGTGCAGGCTCGCGGCGGCCCGCTCCACGCGGGCGATCATGGACAGGGCCCACGCGGTGTACTCCGCCAGCGTCTCCGCGGACACGTCCGGGTGCGTGAGGGGGTACCGCTGCACCAGCAGGCGCTGGAGCGGGTTGCCGTCGACGAACTCCTCCACGAGGAAGTGGTGCTCGCCGAGCGTGAAGTAGTCCAGCAGCGCCGGCACGGCGGAGAGGCCCGCGAGGCGCGCGAGGATGTCGCGCTCGTGGCCCAGGCGCGCGACGGCGTCCCGGCCCGCGACGTCGAGGCCGGCGTGGGGACGGGCCTCCTTGAGGATGACGTGCCGCTGCGTGCGCAGGTCGCGTCCGAGGTACACACCGCCGCCGTTGGAGAACTGCACGACGCTCTCGATCTCGTACGGCAGGCCGGCGGTCGTCACGGCGTTGCGCGCGGCGAGATGGGGCGCGAGGAACTCCGGCAGCTCCACCCACGGCGGCAGGGAGAACACCGGCCCGCGGACGTCCGGGACGAGGTCGCCGCGGTCGTCCGCGAGGGCGAGCACGCGCTCGCCCGTCGCGTTGAGGCAGTGCCGTTCGGTGAAACCGCCGTACCGGACGAACATCGGCCCGTCCCCGTACCGCAGGTCGGACAGGATGTACGGACCCGGCACGCCGCGCAGCAGGGCACCCAGCTCATCCAGGACCGTCCGGAGGCTGTCCTCGTCGGGCGGGTAGATCGTCACGAGCTTGCCGCTGGAACCCCGGAACGCCGCCTTGGAGTTCAGCATCATCACGACCGCGGGACTGCGCAGGAACTTGAACGCGAGGCCACGCCGTACGCAGTGGTCCCACACCGCCGCGATCACGCGCCCGGCGTCGGCCAGGCGGGCCGAGACGTGGACCTTCCAGCCCTGGGCGGGCAGGGACACGCCCTCCGGGGCGTAGTACATCCAGGTGTCCGACGCCGAGTGCCGCCATCCGTCCGGCACGGGCGGGCGGTCGAACTCCGCGTGGCCCGCGGGCTGCCGGTCGGCGGTGTCGTAGAAGAACGGGTCGGCGAGACAGTAGAGCTCGTACTGTTCGATCACCGGTCCTCCTCCTCCACGTGGGAGGGGATTTCCCGGCCGTTCACCGCAGCGTTCGGATGTCCGCGGAGGTCGCACTGCCAGCGGCTCGTCCACACCGACCTGCGGTCCAGCGGAAATTCGACAGAAACTTGGTCGGAATTCGACATGGCGTCGCCGAACTCGGGTTCAGCGCGCAGCGATACGTCATATCTCTTGTTCACGATGACCCCCCGGTATCGTGCTTCGAGGCCTCAGTTCCTACCGTGGGCCTTCCGGGTTCGCCACCGGTTGTCGGGTACCCGACTGAACGACTGTCGGATTCCTGACAGAAATCGTCCCGTGCTCCCGCCGAACCCGTGCACGTACGACACGTGAGAAAAGCGCCCCACAAGAGGGATCAGACAGACATCGGACTACCGATGCGTGTCGGCCCCCGCGACGCCGCGCACCACACCCAGCTCCACGAGGTCCCGCGGACGCAGCCGGAGGTCGTCCGCCGTGGCCGGCACGTCGGCGGGGTCGCGCTTGCGGATCGCGGCGGCGAGCTCGGGCGCGGTCACCGAGAAGTACGCGTCCGGGGTCACCCAGGTGTTGCCCGGTGCGGCGAGCGCGAGGGCTCCGCCCGAGCCGCCCTCGCCGACCACGAGCGTGGTCACCGGGACCGTGGCGCGCGCGATCACGTCGAACAGCGCCGCGATCGACGGACCCACCCCGGCGCGCTCGGCGGCGGCGTCGGCGGCGGCCCCCGGGGTGTCCACCAGGGTCAGCACGGGGAGTCCGAGGGAGTCCGCCAGCCGGACCAGCCGGGCGGCCGTCCGGAACCCCGCGGGCGTGGTGGCCGTGCCCGTCTGCGCGGCGAACGCGATCGACCGGCCCCCGCGCCTCCCGATGCCGCAGAGCATGCCGGGGTCCACGCCGCCGGCCCTGTCGCCGCTGATCAGCCGGTACGTCTCGAAGTGGTCGGCCAGGTACGCCGCGGCACGCGGGCGCCGCGGGTCGCGGGCGCGGGTCACCGCGGTCCAGCCGTCGGCGGCGTCCGTCGTGGCCCCGAGCGGGCGGGGCACCTCGGCAGGGGTGGGCGTGTCCCCGGGCGCGCCGGGCCCGAGCAGCCGCAGCCAGGTCCCGAGGACGCCGGGCAGCTCCACGAGGGCGGTCACCTCGTCGAGGGAGCCGGCGGCGTACTGGCCCTCGGCGGTGTACGCGGGGTCGTCGGCGTCCGCCGCGGGCCGGACGCGCCGCCCGGCGAAGCCCACCTGCGCGCCGCCGATCCCGAGCACCACGTCGGCGCCCGCGCCGAGGGACGCCCAGAGGCCTCCCGTGGTCGGGTCGCGGAGCACCGCGACGTGGGGGATGCCCGCCGCGCGGGTCCGGGCCGCGTGGGCGGCGATGCGCTGGAGCTGGGCCAGCGAGAGCATGCCCTCCTGCATACGGCTGCCGCCGGTGGCGATCAGCGAGACGATCGGCCGCCCGAGCTCCCTCGCGTGGCTGAAGGCGTCACAGATCCGCGCGCCCGCGACGCTGCCGACCGAGCCACCGAGGTACCGGAAATCGAACGCCACGAGCACCGCCCTGACGCCGCCGACCGTGCCGAGTCCACACAGGACGGATTCGTCCTCACCGGACGCGGCGGTGGCGCGGGCACGCTCCGCCGCGTACCCCGGCCAGCCCAGTGGTCCTTCACCGGTCAGGGTGCCGTGTCCGCCGAAGTCGGTGAAGTCCGCTGCGACCGCGGTGACCGCGGCACGGGCGCCTGCGCTGTCCACTGTGCACTTATACATGGAGCGCGCGTTTGGTCACCTTTCCGAGGTCGTTGCGCGGCAGGGCATCCACGAAGTGGACGGCGCGCGGGCGCTTGTGCGGCGCCAGGAGGTTCGCCACGTGGTCCGCCAGCGCCGCGGGTGCAGGCGGCGGATCGGTCGCCGGCACGACCCACGCGACGATCCGCTCGCCCAGGTCGGGATCCGGCTCGCCGGTCACGGCGACCTCGGCGACGCCGGGGTGCTCCAGCAGGGCGTTCTCGATCTCGCCTGCCCCGATCCTGTACCCGCCGCTCTTGATGAGGTCGGTGGCGCGGCGGCCGACGATGCGGACGTAGCCGTCCGCCTCGAGGGTCGCCAGGTCGCCGGTCGAGAACCAGCCGTCGCGCAGCACCTCCGCGGTCGCGTCCGGCCGGTTCAGGTAGCCGAGGAACAGGTGCGGACCGCGTACCCGGATCTCGCCCATCGCCCCCGGTTCCGTGACCGCGTTCCCGGAGTCGTCCACCAGGCGGAGGTCCACGATGTCCAGTGGCGGGCCGACCGTGCCCGGCCGCCGCTCGCCGTCCGCGCGGACGCTCGTGTTCATCAGGGTCTCGGTCATGCCGTACCGCTCGACGATCCGCTGCCCGGTCGCGCGGGTGATGCGCTCGTGGTCGCGTGCGGGCAGCGCGGCCGAGCCGGACACCAGCAGCCGCGCGCGGCCGACGGCCGCGGCGAGCGCCGCGTCCCGTTCCACATCGGACGCGAGGCGGTGGTACATCGTCGGGACGCCCAACACGACGGTCCGCTCGGTCACCGCGGCCGCGACCGCCTCGGTGGAGAACCGGCCGAGGTGGTGCACGCTGCCGCCCCGCCGCAGCGGGCCGAGCACGCCGACGACGAGGCCGTGGACGTGGTACAGCGGCAGTGCGTGCACGACGACGTCGTCCCCGGTCCAGCCCCAGGCCCGGGCGAGGGCGTCGAGGTCGGCGGCGAGCGCGCGGCGGGGGAGGACCACGCCCTTGGGCGGGCCGGTGGTGCCGGAGGTGTAGACGATGAGGGCCGGGGTGTCCCCGGCCGGTTCGGCCGGAGGCTCCGCCGCGGGACCGGGTGCGAGGTCGACGTCGAGGCGTGCCCGCGCGTCGAGGGGCGGCGGGAGCTCGGCGCCGGGCTCGGCCAGCACGAGGTCGGGGTTGCTGTCGGTGACGACGTGCGCCAGTTCGCGGGTGCCGAGCCTCGGGTTCACCGGCACCACGGGGACCCCGGCGAGCAGGGCGCCGACAACGGCGACGCAGGTGTCGACCGTCGGGGTGGCCCAGACGGCGACGCGGCGGCGTCCCCGGAGCCGGGCGGCGACGGCGGAGGCCGCGGACGCGAGCCCGCGGTGGGTGACGGACCGGTCGGCGAACCGCAGGGCCTCGCGGTCGGGGGGCGCCTGCAGGATGGGGAGGAGCGGGTCGGGCACGGATCGACCTCTCGCCGGGATGGCCGATTGTGCACGATGGGCCCGCGGCCGGTCACCCCGCGGAGGCGAACCCCACCGGGCAGCTCAGCCCGTTCGGCCCGTGGTTGCAGTAGCCGTTCGGGTTCTTGGCGTCGGACAGGTACTGCTGGTGGTAGTCCTCGGCGTAGTAGAAGTCCCGCAGCGGGGCGATCTCCGTCGTGATCTCGCCGCCGCCCGCGGCGGTCACCACGGGCTGGAACGCCTCGCGCGACGCCGCCGCGATCCGCGCCTGCTCGGGGCTCGTGGTGTAGATCGCCGACCGGTACTGGGTGCCGACGTCGTTGCCCTGCCCGTAGCGCTGGGTCGGGTCGTGGTTCTCCCAGAAGAGCCGAAGGATCTCCTCGTACGAGACCACCGCCGGGTCGAAGACGATCTGTACCGCCTCGGTGTGGCCGGTGCGGCCGGTGCACGTCTCCTCGTAGGTGGGGTTCGGGGTGAACCCGCCCGCGTAGCCGGCCGAGGTCGAGTACACGCCGGGCGTACGCCAGAAGATCCGCTCGGCGCCCCAGAAGCAGCCCATCCCCACCACGGCCACCTCCAGACCGTCGGGCCAGGGACCCGTCAGCGGCGTGCCGAGCACGGTGTGGGCCGCCGTCACCGGCATCGGGGTGGGCCGCCCGGGCAGCGCCTCGGCGGCGGTGACCATCTCGGGCTTGCGGAACAGGAACACGTCGTACCCCTCTCGGCGAGATGCCCCTACAACGATCGGCCCGGCCCGGTGATTCCGCGCGGGCGTAGCCTCGCGGCATGAGTCAGCACGGTTTCGAGACGCTCGCCATCCACGCCGGCCAGGAGCCGGACCCCACCACGGGGGCGGTGGTGACGCCGATCCACCAGGTGTCCACGTACAAGCAGGACGGCGTCGGCGGCCTGCGCGGCGGCTACGAGTACAGCCGCAGCGCCAACCCGACGCGCACCGCGCTCCAGGAGTGCCTCGCGGCCCTCGAGCAGGGCACCCGCGGGATGGCGTTCGCGTCCGGCCTCGCCGCGGAGGACACGCTGCTGCGGACGATCTGCGCGCCCGGTGACCACGTGGTGATCCCGGGGGACGCGTACGGCGGGACGTACCGGCTGTTCTCCGGGGTGCTGGACCGCTGGGGCCTGCGCTTCACGCCGGCGCCGCTCGGTGACCTCGACGCGGTGCGGGCGGCGATGCGCCCCGAGACCAAGGCGATCTGGTGCGAGACGCCGACGAACCCGCTGCTCGGCATCGCCGACATCGAGGCGCTGGCGTCGCTGGCCCACGAGCGCGGCGCGCTGCTCGCCGTGGACAACACGTTCGCGTCCCCGTACCTCCAGCAGCCGCTGACGCTCGGCGCCGACGTCGTCGTGCACTCGACGACGAAGTACGTGGGCGGGCACTCCGACGTGGTCGGTGGCGCGCTGGTGGCCCGCGACGAGGAGCTGGCGGCACGCCTGGCATACCACCAGAACGCGATGGGCGCGGTGGCCGGCCCGTTCGACTCCTGGCTCACCCTGCGCGGGCTGAAGACCCTCGGCGTCCGGATGGAACGCCATTGCGACAACGCCGAGCGGGTGGTGGAGTTCCTCACCGGACACCCGAAGGTCACCGAGGTGCTGTACCCGGGTCTGCTCGAGCACCGCGGCCACGACGTCGCGGCGAAGCAGATGCGGCGGTTCGGCGGGATGGTGAGCTTCCGGGTCCGCGGCGGCGAGGAGGAGGCGGTGGCGGTGTGCAACCGGGCCGAGCTGTTCACGCTCGGGGAGTCCCTCGGGGGCGTCGAGTCGCTGATCGAGCACCCCGGCCGGATGACCCACGCCTCCGCGGCCGGCTCGCCGCTCGAGGTACCGGCGGACCTCGTGCGGCTGTCGGTCGGCATCGAGACGGCAGACGACCTGCTCGCGGACCTCGAGCGGGCGCTGGGGTAGGCGTGCAGCCGTCCAGGCCGTACGTGCCGGGGTACGGGATCACCGGCGAGCACCTGCTGCCCTGGTCCTGGGCGGAGGAGCGGCTCGTGGCGTCCCGGAACTACTGGGTCGCCACGGTCCGGCCGGACGGCCGCCCGCACGCGATGCCGGTCTGGGGCGTGTGGGACGGCGAGGCGCTGTGGTTCGCGAGCGGCGTGCAGTCGCGCAAGATCCGCAACCTGCTCGCGAACCCGTACTGCTGCGTGACGACGGAGGACGCCACCGACCCGGTCGTGGTCGAGGGCGTGGCCGAGATCGTCGAGGACCTGGCGGCCATCACGTCCCTGGTCGCGATGCTGAACGCCAAGTACGGCGACTACTACACGGTGGAGTTCCTGGAGCCCGCCGGCAACGCGACGGTCCGCGTCCGGCCCGAGAAGGCGCTGGGCCTGCGGCACGACGACTTCAAGGGCTCCCCGACCCGCTGGACACCGCCCGCCACATCCTGACGTGCGGGCCGATCTCCGGCTCCTCGAAGACCTCGCCGTGTGCCGCGAAGCCGGCCCGCTCGTAGAACGCCCGCGCCGGTGTCCGGGCGGTGCACCACACGAGCGTCCCGCCCTCGGCCGCCACGTGCGCCAGCGCGGCGTCCAACACCGCGGTCCCGACGCCGCGCCCGCGCAGCTCCGGGTCGGTCGCCATCCCGCGCAGGCGCCACGCCCCGGGGTCCGCGGGCCGCCACGGGCACGGCTCCGGGTACACGGTCGCGGTCCCGACGACCTCGCCGGCGTCGTCCCGCGCCGCGTACGTCCCGGCCCGCGCGCCCGCCTCCCCGGGGAACCCCACCGTCCGCACCGGCTGGTGGGGACGGAGGACCCGCTGCCGCAGGGGGTACGTGACCTCGGCAGACACCCGTTCGACCCATGCCATGCGACGCACGTTACCCGCCCGTTAAGGTGCGGCGGACGGGCGCGGGAAGGGGATCGGGTGGCGGCACGGTACGTCGGGCAGAGCGCGGTGGAGATCGCCCGCGGGGTACGCAGCGGCGAGGTCTCGGCGCGCGACGTGGTCGCGGAGCACCTCGCGCACATCGCGGCCCGGGACGGGGCGGTGGGCGCCTTCCGGACCGTGCTCGCGGAGCGCGCGCTCGCGGAGGCGGAGGCGGTCGACGGCCGCCCCGACCGGTACGCGCTGCCGCTCGCCGGTGTCCCCGTCGCGGTCAAGGACAACCTCGCCGTCGCGGGCGAGCCGACGCTCGAGGGGTCGCGCGGGAGCTCCCGCGTCCCGGCCACGCGCGACCACGAGGTGGTCACCCGGCTGCGCAGGGCGGGCGCGGTCGTCGTCGGGATCACACGGCTGCCGGAGCTGTCGACGTTCGCCACGACGGACGACGCCGACGGGATCAGCCGGAACCCGTGGGACCTCGGCCGGACGTCCGGAGGCTCGTCGGGCGGCGCCGGGGCTGCGGTCGCGGCGGGCTTCGTGCCGATCGCCCAGGGCAACGACGCGATGGGCTCGATCCGCATCCCCGCGGCCTGCTGCGGTGTGGTGGGCATCAAGCCGGGCACCGGCGTGATCCCGGCCGGGATCGGCGCGAACGAGTGGTTCGGCATGGCCGAGAACGGCCCCCTCGCGGCGACCGTCGCCGACGTCGTGCTGGCGTTCGACGTGATGGCGGGGCGCCCGGAGGGCTCCTCGCTGCAGGCGGTGGACCACAGGCTCCGCATCGCCGTGTCGCACCGCACCCCGTTGCCGGGCGTGCTGGCCGACCGTGACGCGCGCGAGGGTCTCCACCGGGCCGTCCGGGCGCTGGTCGCCGCGGGCCACGACGCGCACACCGCCGGCCCGCCGTACACGCGGACCGTCGCCCGCTCGGCCCTGGCGCGCTGGTTCGGCGGCGTCGCGATGGACGCGGAGCAGCTGGAGGACGCCTCCCTGCTGCAGCCGCGGACCCGCCGCCACGTCGCCCTCGGCCGGCAGGCGATCAGCCGCGGACTGATCCGCGAGGCCGACCGGACCGCGTGGCAGGACGCGGTGGGGGAGCTGTTCTCCCGGTACGACGTCCTGATGACGCCGACGCTCGCGGGGCCGCCGGCCGCGGCGCTGCGCTGGTCGGAGCGGTCCTGGCTCGCCAACGTCACGGCGAACGTGCGCTTCGCTCCCTACGCGGCGCCGTGGAACCTCGCCGGGGTGCCGGCCATGTCCGTACCGGCCGGGATCCGGTCGGACGGCCTCCCGGCCGCCGTGCAGCTCGTCGGCGCGCCGGGGTCCGAGGCGCTGCTGCTCGCGGTCGCGGCCCGGCTCGAGGCGGCGCTGCCGTGGCAGCGCCACGCCGAGGCGGGAGTGCTCAGCCGAACGGCTTGACCACCATGAACACGGTGATCACGACCAGCAGCAGGGACGCGACGCCCGAGCTCGCCGCCACGCGGCCGCGGGCGCTGTCGAGCTGGGGGTTCGTGAGCGGCGCCGGGTCACCGGTCGCCGTCGCGGTGGCGCCCGCGTCGCCCGCGTCGCCCGCCGTGGGAGCCGGTGCCGCCGCGGGCGCAGTCCGCGCCTCGAGCAGGCTCGCCGCCTTGGTGAGCGCCGGGGCCGCGACGCCGAGGATCAGCGCGAGCGCCACGACGAACAGCGTCATCGAGATCGTCACCCACGGCGTCCCGAAGTCGTAGTGCTCCGGCTCGGTCGGCACCACCGCCGCGCCGAGCGCGAACACGAGCAGCGACAGCAGGCCGTACAGGGTGGTCTGGCGGGCGGCGTTCCGCACCGCGCCGAGGTCGCCCACCCGGATGGCCCGCAGGCCCGTCATGGGGACGAGGACCAGCGGACCGATCAGGAACACGGCCGCGATGACGTGGAGGGTCTTCAGGAAGGTGTGCACGCCGCCCACTCTAGGGGCGTGATCACCGGGTCCGCGACCGCGCGGCGCGCCTCCCGAGGTAGTCCCGGACCACGTACTCGCCGAGGTTCCCGCCGTCCGCGGTGAACAGCCGGCCGCCGTTGCGCCGCGCCACCTCCTCGGCGAAGTCCACCAGCCGGGGCTCCTCGCCCAGCATGAACACGTTGAGGGTGACCCCCCGCCGCGTCGCCCGGTCGACCTCCGCGAGCGTGAGCGCGAGGGTCTCGGGCAGCGGCGGCCAGCAGAACGCCGCGTGGCCGTCCCGCCCGAGGTGCGCGGTGGGCTCGCCGTCGGTCACGACGAGCACGACCGGCTCGGCGTCGCGGTGCCGGTCGAGGTACCGGCGGGCGAGCAGCAGCGCGTGCTGGAGGTTTGTGCCCTGCACCGGGTCGAAGTCCAGCCCCGCCAGCTCGGCGGGCCGCAGCACCCGGGCGTACTGGCTGAACCCGATGATCTCGATGGTGTCCTGCGGGAACCGCGTGGTGACCAGCGAGTGCAGCGCGAGCGCCGTCTCCTTGGCCGGGCCCCAGGTGCCGTTGAGCGCCATCGAGTACGACAGGTCGACCAGCAGCGCGACGGCGGCGCGGGTACGGCGCTCGGTCTCGACCACCTCGAAGTCCTCCACCGCGAGCCGGACGCTGTGGCCGGCGCCGAGGCGGTGGACGGCGTTCCGGACGGTACGGGGGACGTCGAGCGGCTGGCTGTCGCCGAACTCCCACGGCCGGCTCGCGCCGGTGACCTCGCCCGCTGCGCCGGCGCCGGTGACGTCGTGGCCACCGCGGCCCGTGCCGGTCATCCGCGCGAACACCCGGCGCAGGGCCGTCGCGCCGATCCGCCGCACCGCACGCGGGGACAGCTCGAACGTCCCGTCGCGCCGCGTCAGCCACCCCTGCCGGGTCAGCTCGCGCTCGATCCGCTTCAGGGCCTCGAGGTCGTCCACGGCCGGCCGCCCGAGGGCGCGCTGCACCATCTCCTCGTCGACGTCGTCCATGCTCGCCCCCGCGTACGCCTGGCCGAGGGAGCGTTCGAGGGATTCCAGGTCGGACAGTTCCGCGACGGCCGTGGTGGCGTCGCCGAGGCCCAGACCGTCCTCACCGGACATCCGCGGATCGCCGTCCCACGCGAGGTCCGGACGGGCGTTCCGGAGCTGCGACCGCAGGCGCTCCAGCTCCGCCGCGAGGCCCAGGTCGCCGCCGAGCGCGGACTCGGTGAGCCCGGCGAGCTCCTCGCGCTGTGCCTGCGACAGGCCGCTCATCATCCGCTGGGCGGCCGCGGCACGCCGCGCGAGCTCGTCGATCAGTTCGTCCACATTGGACGGACGCTCGGGGAAGAAGTCGCCGTGCCGGTCGAGGAACTGTTCGAGGGCGCGGTCGGTGTCCTCGCCGCGGGCGTGCTTCGCGAGGAGGTCGTTGAGGTCGGCCATCATGTCCCTGACCCGCTGGAGGTCCGCCGGCGAGGCGTTCGCGAGCGCGTCGCGCATCCCGGCGAACTGGCTGTCCAGCACCTCGCGCCGCAGCAGGTCGGTGATCTGCTCGTACGCCCGGCGCGCCTCGTCGCTGCGCCACTGCCGGTCGGCGAGCGCCCGCACGGCGCTCGCCGTGTCGTCGGGCAGCGTGTCGAGCTCGGCCTCCTCGAGGCGGGCGCCGTCGTCGGGGTCGGCGAACAGCTCGCGCCGCTCCGCGGCCAGCGCCCGGTCGAGCAGCTCGCGGACCTGCTCGAGCGTCCCGTCGAGCCGTCCGGACCGGCGCAGCTGCTCGCGGCGGCGCCGGGCCTGCCGCCGCAGCTCCTCGAGGCCACGCAGGCCGTCGGCGCCCCGCTGGAGCAGCTGACGCAGGGCCTCCTCCGGCGTACCGCCGGCGAGCACCTCGTCGCCGATCGCGTCCAGCGCCTCGGCCACGTCGTACGGCGGGGCGAGCGGATCCGGCCCGCCGTGCCAGGGCCCGTACCGGTATGCCCGCGCCATGTCAGCCTCCGTAGACCGTCTGGCCGCCGTCGGCGTCCTTCGCCAGCCGGCGATTGAGGTGCAGCCCCTCGAGCGCGAACTCGATCGCCGCGGCGGCGAGGCCGGGCGACTCCGCGCCGTCCGGGACGTCGAGCCGCTCGAGGATCGTCGCGAGCCCGGGCACCGTGCCGACCTGCCGCAGCAGCTCGGCGGCGGACACCGCGTCACCGGCCGACACCGTCCGGCCGTCGGTGAACTTCTCCTGTAGGCCCGAGAGGTCCACGCCGGCGAGCGTCGCCCGGAACGTCTGCGCGACCGCCCGCCGCAGCAGGTGGTCGAGCACCTCGAGCTCCCGCCCCTCCTCGGTGTCCTCGAACTCGACCTTGCCGCGGCTGGCGGGCACCACGGACGGCAGGTCGCAGACGCGGGCCACCGGCGCCTCGCCGGTGATCGCGGCACGGCGTACGGCCGAGGCCGCCACCGTCTCCACGGCCGCGATCGCGAAGCGTGCGCTGACGCCCGAGCGGCTGTCGACCTGCGGTGCCTCGCGGACGGCGCGGGCGTACCGCGCGAGGACCTGGACGAGGTGCCGCGGCACCACGGGCTCGCCGTGCGTGCCGTCCCAGGCCAGTGCCGCCTCCTGCTCGACGAGCGCGACCTCGTCGGCGAGCTCGAGCGGGTAGTGCGTGCGGATCTCCGCGCCGAAGCGGTCCTTCAGCGGCGTGATGATGCGGCCGCGGTTCGTGTAGTCCTCGGGGTTCGCGCTGGCCACCACGAGGAGGTCCAGCGGCAGGCGGAGCGTGTACCCCCGGATCTGGATGTCCCGCTCCTCGAGCACGTTGAGCAGCGCCACCTGGATGCGCTCGGCCAGGTCGGGGAGCTCGTTGACCGCGACGATGCCGCGGTTGGTCCTCGGGACGAGGCCGAAGTGGATCGTCTCGGGGTCGCCCAGGCTGCGGCCCTCGGCGACCTTGATCGGGTCCACGTCGCCGATGAGGTCGCCGACGCTGGTGTCGGGGGTGGCGAGCTTCTCGCCGTACCGGTGGGACCGGTGCAGCCACTCGACCGGGGTGTCGTCGCCGCGCTCCGCGACGAGCCGGCGGGCGTACACGCTGACCGGTGCGAACGGATGGTCGTTGACCTCGCTGCCGGCGACGACGGGCGTCCACTCGTCGAGCAGGCCGACGAGCGTGCGGATGAGGCGGGTCTTGCCCTGGCCGCGCTCCCCGAGCAGGACCATGTCGTGTCCGGCGAGCAGCGCGCGCTCGACCTCGGGCAGGACCGTGTCGTCGAACCCGACGATCCCCGGCACGGTCGGCTCGCCCGCGGCGAGGCGGGCGATGAGGTTCTCGCGGAGCTCCGCCTTGACCGTGCGATGGACGTGGCCGGAGTCGCGAAGGGCCCCGAGGGTGGTGGGCTCGGGCCGTCGGCTGGTGTCGAAAGGAACCGTCACCCGCCCGACAGTACGTCGGGGCGGCGACGCAGCACCATCGGTGTGCCGTCGGCGGGACGCAGCGTGATCGCCGGGTACACCGCGTCGGAGGTCTCGGGAAGCGGCTCCGGCGCCCAGTCCCGGGCGAGGACGGCGAGGACCAGCGCCGCCTCCGTCCAGGCGAACGACTCCCCGATGCACACGCGCCGCCCGGCGCCGAACGGGAAGTACGCGCCGCGGGGCTGCCCGGGCGCCTGCTCGTCGAACCGCCCGTCCGGCGTGAGCCACCGTTCCGGCCGGAAGGCGGCCGCGTCGCCCCACCACCGGTCGTCGCGGTGCAGGACCCACGGGCTGGTGGTGACGAGCGTGCCGCGCGGGATCGTCCAGCCGTCCAGCGTCACGTCCTCGGCGGTGCGGCGCCCGATGATCCACGCGGGCGGGTGCAGCCGCATCGACTCGGCCACGACGGCCCGGGGGAGGTCCGTGTCGAGCGAGGCGTGCAGCCGCGCGGCCACCTCCGGCGCGCGGCCGAGGTGCAGGAACGTCCAGGTGAGAGCCATCGCGGTCGTCTCGTGCCCGGCCAGCAGCAGCGTCAGCACCTCGTCGCGGACCTGGGTGTCCGGCATCGGCTCCCCGGCCTCGTCCCGCGCGAGCAGGAGCATCGACAGCAGGTCCCCGGTGTCCCCGGCCTCGCGGTGCTCGGCGATCAGGCGGTACACCAGGGCGTCGAGGTCGTTCCGGGCGGCGAGCAGCCGTGCGTTCCGCCGGGTCGGCAGGCGGTTCAGCAGGCCGGCCCACGGCATCATCAGCCGCGCGAAGCTGCCGAACAGCGTGTTCACCGCGTCGCCCACGCACCGGATGTCCGCCTCGGAGAGGTCGGACCCGAACAGCGACCGGCCCACGATCCGCAGCGTCAGCGCGCCCAGCTCGTCGGCCATGCGCACGCGGCGGCCGTCGGCCCAGCCCGCCGACGTCCGCTCGGCCTCCTCGCGCATGATCCGCGCGTACGCGGCGATCCGGTCGCCGTGGAACGCCGGCTGCACCAGCCGCCGCTGCCGCCGGTGGAGCGCGCCCTCGCTGGTGAGCAGCCCCTGGCCGAGGATCTCCCGGGCCCGCTCGAGGCCGCGGCCCTTGGTCGTGCTGCGGCCGAGCTCCGCGAACAGCGCCCGGGCGAGGTCCGGCTCGAACAGCAGGTACGCGTGCTCGTCACCGAGCCGGGCGTACGTCAGCCGCGGGTACGACGCCCGCAGGTCGTCGAGGAAGCCCGTCAGCTGCATCCGGCGGATCCGCCGCAGGCTGCCGAGGACGCCGAGGCGCGGGCCGGGCGGGCGCGCCCGCGGGTCCCGCAGGGTCTGGGTCGTCATGGGCCCGATGCTCCTCCTCCCGCGCCCCGCGGTGGGGGCGGTCCGCGGTCCACGACACGGCCGTGGTGGCACGATCGGGGCATGCCCCTCGCGACGGAGCTGGTCACGCTCGACGACGTGCGCGCCGCCCGCGCGCTGCTCGCGGACGTCGTGCGCGTGACGCCCATGGAGCGTTCGCGCGAGCTGGCCGGGCGGATCGGTGGCCCGGTGCTGTACAAGTGCGAGAACCTGCAGCGCACCGGGTCGTTCAAGATCCGTGGCGCGTACACGCGGATGGCCCGGCTGCCCGCGGCCGACCGGGCCAGGGGAGTCGTCGCCGCCAGCGCGGGCAACCACGCGCAGGGCGTCGCGCTCGCCGCCCAGCGCCTGGGCCTCGCGGCGACGGTGTTCATGCCGGTCGGGGCACCGCTGCCGAAGCTCGCCGCGACGCGGGCGTACGGCGCGACCGTCCGGTTCGGCGGGGACACCGTGGACGAGTGTCTCCGGGCGGCCCGCGAGTTCGCCGCGGAGACCGGCGCGGTGTTCATCCACCCGTTCGACCACCCGGACGTCGTCGCGGGGCAGGGCACGGTCGGGCTCGAGATCGTCGAGCAGTGCCCCGACGTGCGGACCGTCCTCGTCTGTACCGGTGGCGGCGGGCTGCTGTCGGGCGTCGCCGCGGCCGTGAAGGCCCTCCGGCCGGAGGCGCGGGTGCTCGGCGTCCAGGCGGAGGGCGCGGCGGCGTTCCCGGCCTCGCTCGCCGCCGGGCACCCGGTGCCGCTGCCGGGCATGGCGACGATCGCGGACGGCATCGCGGTCGGCGCGCCGGGCGAGGTCACCCTGAGGCACGTCGCCGCGCTCGCCGACGGGGTCGTCACGGTGTCCGAGGAGGACATCTCCCGTGCGCTGCTGTACCTGCTGGAACGGGCCAAGCTCGTCGTCGAGCCCGCCGGGGCGGTGGCGTTCGCCGCCGTGCTGGCCGGGACGGTGGAGCTCGAGCCGCCGGTGGTCGCGGTGCTGTCCGGGGGCAACATCGACCCGCTGCTGCTGCTCCGGGTCATCGAGCACGGGATGGCGGCGGCGCGGCGGTACCTGTCGTTCACCGTGACGTTCGAGGACAGGCCCGGGTCGCTCGCCGCGATGCTCGCGCTGGTCGCCGAGCAGGGCGCGAACGTCCTCGACGTGTCCCACGCCCGCCGCGACCCCGGCCTGCTGCTCGGCGAGGTCCACGTGGCGCTGAACGTCGAGACGCAGGGCGCCGAGCACTCCGAGCGGCTCGTCGGGGCGCTGCGGAACGCCGGGTACCGGCCCCACTTCGGGTAGATCTGTCGGGTATCGGCCGGGCGGCGAAAAAACTGTCGCGCCCGTGGTTACCGTTGGCCTCATGCCGAGAGACGACGCGATCGTCGTGGAAGACCTGCGCAAACGGTACGGGACCACCCAGGCGCTCGACGGTCTCGACCTGACCGTGGCGGAGGGGACCGTGCTGGGCGTGCTGGGTCCCAACGGGGCCGGCAAGACCACCGCGGTGCGAGTGCTCGCCACGCTGCTGCGGCCCGACTCGGGGCACGCGAGCGTGTTCGGGGTGGACGTGCTGGCCGACCCCGTGCGCGTGCGGCAGATGATCGGGCTGACCGGGCAGTACGCGGCCGTGGACGAGTACCTCACCGGGTGGGAGAACCTCGAGATGGTGGGGCGGCTGTTCCGCCTCGGCCGGAGGGCGGCACGGCAGCGCGCCGACGAGCTGCTCGAGCGGTTCGAGCTCACCGAGGCCGCCGGGCGGACCGCCAAGACGTACTCGGGCGGGATGCGGCGGCGCCTCGACATCGCGGCGAGCCTGGTCGCCCGGCCCCGGGTGCTGTTCCTCGACGAGCCGACGACGGGCCTCGACCCGCGCAGCCGGATCGGGATGTGGCACGTGATCGCCGACCTGGTCCGGGACGGGACCACGATGCTGCTCACCACGCAGTACCTCGAGGAGGCGGACCAGCTCGCGCACCGGATCGCGGTGGTCGACCACGGTCGGGTGATCGCGGGAGGGACGGCCGACGAGCTCAAGGAGTCCGTCGGCGGCGAGCGGCTGCACGTCACCGTCGCCGACCGCGCGCAGCTCGGCCTCGCGCTGGACCTGCTGCGGCCGCTCGCCGACGGCGAGCCGGACGCCGACGAGGAGACCGGCGAGCTGACGGTCCCGGTCCGCCGGGGCGCGGGCGTCCTGCCGGACGTCGTCCGGGAGCTGGACGGGGCCGGGATCGCGATCGCCGACCTCGCGGTGCGGCGGCCGACGCTGGACGACGTGTTCCTCACGCTGACGGGCCACACCGCCGAGGACGGTGCCGCCGGGGCCGGTGCCG